>JACPAF010000004.1 GCA_016180965.1 Candidatus Aenigmatarchaeota archaeon | reverse complement strand
CGGGATTGAAACCGCTTTTTCTGTTTGAGTGCTAAACAGTCCCGAAGACCAGCCGTAGAACAAGCCGACGACGCCTACGGTTATGAGAATTAACATAACCAACGCGATTACGGGTGTTATGCCCTTGACCATAATAGAATTATCGATTTCTGGTATATAAAGTTAATAAGACGTTTCGGTGCAAATTCATCTAAGGTTTCTTATCTGGCGCTTCGCCCCGCAAGCCCAGCAAACCAGCATCTCATTTTTATCTTCCGTGGCCATCTTTGTGTCCGGCTGTCCGCAAGCCTTGCAAAACACAAATTCATTCGCATAATCCGTTAATTTGCGTGTAATCAGGCTGCTGGTTATATTGCCAAGGAAAATCGCCTGTCCATTCTCAATCGATCCTGAAGTAGCGAGTTCTTTCTGGAAAAACTTCAAAAGATGCTGCGTCTCACGCCGAAATTTATCCGCTATCTGGGCGAAATTGCGCACAATTGTACGCTGGCCATGCGTTTCCACTTCCGCAACCGGCATCTCAAACCTGCCCGAAGGGTTGGAATCTTTTATTTTAGCCAGCCCGCGGTTCAAAAGCGTTTCGTAATCATCAACCATGAAGATTTTTTTGTGCTAGATAGCTTAAATTGACCGCATAGGAAGTAAATTTGTATGAAATATTCCGAACTCTCCGACGCGTACGAACTTTTGGAGTCCACCCCGTCCAAATTGGCGAAGACCGATATAGTGGCAAATTTGTTCAATGCCGCAGGGGAATCTTTGCAGCAGGTCGTCATGCTGTCAAACGGCCGCGTATTTCCGGATTATGAACAGATTGAATTAGGCATAGCCAACCAGCTGGTAATAAAATCCATATCAAAAGCCACAGGCATACCGCAAAAAGAGGTCGAAAAAAAGTTCACAACCTCAGGCGACCTTGGAATTGTGGTGGAACATTTCGTATCCCGGAAAAAACAATCCACACTTGGAAACGAAATTTTAACAGTGGAAAAAGTTTTTACTGTTATCCAGGAACTCGCAAGACAAACAGGCAAAGGTTCGCAGGACAGGAAAATGTCATTGATATCTTCTTTGATAACAGCCGCAAAGCCAAAAGAAGCAAGATATATTATTCGCACATTATTGCAGCAGCTTCGCGTCGGCATAGCAGAAGGCGTGATACGCAACGCGATAGCCAAAGCTTTTGATGTGAACCCACAAAGTGTGGAACGTGCGTGGAACATGAAATCCGATTTCAGCGAAATCGCTTTAATCGCGAAAAAACAGGGCGAGAAAGGCCTGGAAAAAATAAAACTTGAAATAGGAAAATCCGTACAAGTTCTTCTAGCGGAAAAATCCCCGGATTTGAAAACCGCATTGGAAAGTTTCGAAAACGCAGCGATAGAATGGAAAATGGACGGGATGCGCTGCCAAATTCACAAACAGGGCGACAAGGTATTAATCTTCACCCGTCGTTTGGAGAACGTAACGCACCAATTCCCGGACATGGTTAAGATGGTGAAAAAATGCGTTAAAACAAAAGAGTGCATCATAGAGGGCGAAACGATAGCCGTGGATAAAAAAACACGGCGCCCGCTGCCGTTCCAGGTTTTATCCCAAAGGATACAAAGGAAACACGAAATAGAGCGCATGGTCAGCGAGATACCCGTGCAGGTTAATTTGTTCGACGTCGTCTACGTGGACGGTGAACAGCTTTTTGAGAAACCGCTGCATGAAAGAAGGAAGATTCTGGAAAAAATAATAAAACCTGATGAAAATTTCCGCATCATCGAACAATTGGTGACAAAAGACCTGAAAAAGGCGGAAAAATTCTACAAAGATGCGCTTAACGCGAACCAGGAAGGCTTGATGGTTAAAAATCTGGATGCGATCTACATACCCGGCCGCAACGTGGCCGGTGGCTGGTTAAAGGTCAAACCAACGATGGAAAATCTTGATCTCGTCATTGTGGGCGCAACATGGGGAAACGGGAAACGTTCCGGCTGGTTAACTTCTTTCGTACTCGCGGTCCGCGATCCGGACACAAACAAATTTTTGGAATGCGGGATGATGTCCACGGGGATAAAAGAAAAAAAGGAAGACGAAACGGATGTGACATACAACAGCATGACCAAGATGTTGAAACCGTTGATAGAAAAGGAGGCCGGCGGCATTGTCAGGATAAAACCTAAAATCGTAATTGAAGTCGCTTGCGAGGAGATACAAAAAAGCCGCACCTATTCATCAGGCTTCGGCTTGCGATTCCCGCGGTTCATCCGCATTAGAAATGAAAAGTCTGAACGCGAAAGCGAAACGATGGAGCGTTTAAACACATTGTACGAAATGCAGAAAAAATAATATTCAGTTTGCAGCAGCCGGCAATTTATTGGATCGAACAGTTTCGGCAAACGGAATAGTTATAGACAATCCTATCGAGCCTCCGCGCGGTAACAGTAAACCGCTTTCGGCAACGAAATAATCGCTGCCCATGTGAGCATGTCCTTCCCTGCTACCCACATAACCATGCGGTAACGTTGACTCATAACCTATTTTTCTTGAAAGCACTCTCATGTAATCGACTGCAACACCGTCCCTTTTCGCAGCCTGTCCAAGCGCATTTGTCATCCTTCGCGGCTTGTATCGCTCGTCTGTATCAACACCGTGGATTTCAAGAGCCGTGTATGGGATACCGTTAGATCTCGCATCTATTCTCAGGGAAACATCCTGCATGGAAGTCATATTATTGAGAACTGCAAGTACGGACGCAACATCCTCCGGATCTGCGCCATGATCCTGAATAATTGAATCAAAAAATTTCAGCGCTTCAGGAATCTTGTTAATAGGCATAACCAGCTATTACAAGAAAACTATTTAAATGCCACAAGCCATCTCTTTGTTAATAAACAGTGTATGTCACTAGATAGTGACATCAAAATTGGATAAATCTTTATAAGCTTATCCGATTTAATCTAGGCTGGTAAAAAATATGGTAGTTTCACAAAAAGTTCTTGACGCACTGCGTGACATAGGCCTTAATTTGTACGAAAGAAAGTTATTCGCAGCCCTTTTAGCCCGTGGCACGTCTACGGCAGGCGAATTGGCTGAAATAGCAAACGTCCCGCGGTCCAGAAGTTACGATGTACTGGAGTCATTGGCTGCAAAAGGCTTCCTGGTCTCACAAAACTCCAAACCCTTGCGTTACGTTGCGATAGACCCGCAGGAAGCACTAAACCGCGCATCGCAAAAACTAAAGGAAGACATGGAATTGACTATGAAAAAGATAGACCAATTAAAGAATTCCGACGTGTTGAAGGAAATGTCTGAATTGTACAATCACGGCGTTAAGCTCGTCGAGCCGTCGGAAATAACCGGCTCCGTACGCGGCCGCCATTCCGTTTTCCAACATGTGGGCACAATGATCAAAGGCGCAAAAAACAACATCCAAATCATAACAACCGGACAAGGCTTAAAGGATTTACATATCAACCATTACGACTCCCTGAAGGCCGCAAAAGACAACGGAATTTCAATAAGAATAGCGGCTCACAACAACGAAGATTCAATGGAAGCTTTCAAGGCGTTAAGCAACATAGCCGAATTAAAGAAATTGCCAAACCCGGCCGGGCGCGTTCTCATTATCGACAACAAACAATCATTAGTAGGATTAACAGACGACGCAGAACACCAATCGCAAGATTTGGCATTCTGGACCAAATCCGAACATGCATCCACAAATGTTTTAGGCAACTATTTCAATTTCGTCTGGAATTCCGTGGAATAACATGTTCTTTATTTCAACTGAATAGAAAGTTATTTTCATGAAAGGCATAACACCTGTCATTGCATTGGTAATGCTCGTGTTGATCACCGTCGGCATCGTTGGGACAGCTTATTCCTGGTTCAGCGGGCTGCTTTCTTCACAAACTAAAAAGGCCATATCCATACCATCGGGAGGTGCGTATTGCTCCAATAGTGAAATAAAAGTTTACGCCCTAAACAACGGCGATACAACTTTGGCCGGTTCGGACATATTGGTTGCTCAAGTCGACGGCGTTGATGTTTCGAACACGCCGTTTTTTGGCGATATGAATTCTGGTTTAATCGGTTATTGGATGCTTGATGAAACCTCTGGACTCGCAGCTTCCGATTCTTCCGGAAATGGAAATAACGGAAATTTGAATAACATGGAACCGGCCGATTGGGTCAACGGAAAGATCAGAAATGCCCTGAATTTTGACGGCGTTGATGAATTTGTAAAAGCCCCGAACCCGCCGACGTTTTCAAACGCGCTGACAATCACATTTTGGGTAAGACGGGACGGGCCTATCACAATAGGAAGCGGCATCGGCTATGGAAAGGGTGTTGATTCACCTCCAAACTATGGTTGGCTGGTTCATGGCGACAACGACAAATTCTATTTATTGATCTCTGACGGCGCATCAACGTCTTCCAGCCCCATGACTGACCCGATTGCAGATAATGTATGGACGCATGTGACAGCCGTCTATTCAGGCAACAGCCTTCGAATGTATCTCAACGGGGTTTCCAAAAATAGCAACCCGACCGCGCTCACAGAGATAAACGATGCCTCATCCTCCGGCATAGAAATCGGTAAAGATGTACGCTATGGAAGTGGAAGGTTCTTCAAAGGTTCCATAGACGATGTAAAGGTTTACAATAAGGTGGCGGGGAATGTAAACATTCCAAGCGGTGCATCTGGATTGGTGATAAATTATCCCGGGACAACAGGACGGCACAATATCAGAATAGGAACATCCAGCAGCGTCGCCGAAACTTCCGTAATTTGCACTTAAAAAACTAGAAATTTTCAAAAAAAATAATAATTGGCAGGTAGGCTAACCTACCTGCCTCAATCATTGTCTTATCTCAATATCTCAATCCCGAGTTCATTCGAGACTTCGCCTGTTTGTAATCTTTCAACAGACGCCTGTCCCAATATGTACGGGCTTTTGACTCCGGTCACGATCGTTATTACCTGGACCTTGTTACCAAAGTTCGGCACAACGCGCGCGCCCCAGATTACCTGGGCCGACGGATCCAATTGTTTCGAAACGTATTCGCCTATGACGTTCACTTCGTCCAGCCTCAAATCAGCCCCGCCGGTTATGTGCACCAACGCGCCTGTAGCGCCGGCATACTCAACCTCGATCAGCGGGTTGGATAAAGCCTTCTGTATCGCATCCTCAGCACGGTTCGAACTGGTCGATTCCGCGAACCCGATCGCCGCAACGCCACCGGAATGCATTATCGCTTTCACGTCGGCATAGTCTAAATTGACCAACGATGGCTGGCTGATTGTTTCTGAAATGCCCTTGATCATTGTAGCCACAAGCTCGTCAGCCAAAGCAAACGCCTGCTGCAATGGCAAATCGCCCGCAAACTCCAACAGCTTGTCATTCTCAATGACAATAACACTGTCGCAGTTCTCGCGCAAACGGCTCAACCCGTCTTCAGCCTTCACAATACGCGCCCCTTCAATCTTGAAAGGCATCGTAACTGTTCCGATTACCATCGAACCCATATCTTTGGCGATCTGCGCCACAACCGGTGCGGAACCAGTTCCGGTCCCGCCGCCCATGCCGCCCACGACGAAAAGCATGTCGCAGCCTTGTATAGATTCTCTAATCTGCTGTCTGCTTTCTTCGGCCGACTTTCGCCCAATTTCAGGGTAACCGCCTGCTCCCAAACCGCGCGTTATGTCTCTGCCGATCAAAATCTTCTTATCGGCTTTTGTCATCGCCAATGCCTTCGCATCGGTATTAACGGCCACAGTAGCTGCGCCGTCAATTCCCATCTCCGTTAGTCGAGATATAGTATTGCACCCGCCGCCCCCGCATCCGAAAACCATTATCTTTGCTTTCTTGACTTCTATGCCGAATTCAGTCGCAATTTTTTCTTCCAATGTTTTCATGTCGAATTTTTCCGTCGATCCGGTTTCCTTATACGCATACGCCTTTTCAAAAGCGTTTTGAAGTAAACTCAACTTCCGCACCCCCATTACTTTCGTCACGCACATTATGCGCTCCGATTGGCCAAAAAATGACTTTTAATGGCCTAAAACTTTTTATATAAGTTTCACCAATCTTTCTTAGAAATTTTTTAGCAGAAGTCCAACTGTTGAAAGGTTTTGCACTAACAAGTCTGATAAAATTCCGATAAGTCCATACGAAACTAAAATCTGTTGTCCAGACAGATTCGATTCCAATCAAACTTTGTCCAGAAGTTTGATTATAGTAGTACTTTTATTTTATGTTTCTGATATAAATACTTTTTCCTTTTTATTTCGCAGAATTTCGGCCAAAGAACAAATTCTAAATTTGAAAACTAAAGTATAAATCATTGTTAAGCGAATTAGTGGTGGGTCTTTTTGCTCCGCAAGGAGAGAACTTTTCCTCCTAGAAGAAGGTAGATAAAATGAAATTGAATGGTGTGGAAATTTCAACAGACATAGGTCCTCTAAATTTGGACCCAAAAACTTTAGAAGCTGTAAAGAATTTCAACAACGCATACAACCCGCCCGATCCGATTAAAGTTTACATAAAAATCGGACCCGTAAACAGAAGTGTTTACGAAGGCAGGCCCGTCAACACACTGACAGTTTCGCTCACAATACCGGACCACCCGGAACTGGCCGGAAAAGCCACGATGTTTCCATACGCATCCGAATCACTCGCCCATTACAAAAACGGGAGCACACCTGCGGACAAAGACCTCACTGTCATCACAAGGATGGAAGGCTCCGCCGCGGTTGCGGAGATCATCGAACCCGCAGAACAAAACATGCTGCCGGCCCACTTAAGCGAAATAATGGATAGCATGGTACAAAGAAGGTTCAGGCCTGTTGTTGGCATAGCCTATGCAAGAAGCGATTTACAAACAAGGGCGGACTGGAAAAAATTGTACGATATTAATGTTAGTTTCGAAGGCGATTTGTACAATGCCCAGACATTGGCAACCATGATTGAATCTGATTCCGTAACGCCTGCCGGGCAAAGCAGCAGTTGATTATTTAACGGTAAATCCATAACTTGTTTTCATGAAGCTTGAAGGGAAACACATACTAATCACGGGTGGCGCCGGCTTCATAGGCTCTCACCTGGTGGATTCTCTGGTGAAAAATAACAAGATCACGGTAGCCGACAACATAACGCCTGATAAGAGAAAAACTCTGAACAGCAAAGCAAATTACGTCAACGTCAACCTTTTGGACAAAAATTCTGTTTTATCAGCAATCAAAGGCGCCGACCTGGTTATCCATTTAGCCGCAAACCCGCTGGCCAGCGTAACCGCCTCGCCGGAGATGATCGGCAACATAACTATGACACACAACATACTCGAGGCTATGAAAGAAAACGACATCAAAAACCTCGCATTCGCATCCTCGGCTATAATCTACGGCAACGCTCCTGTGCCGACTAAAGAAACTTATGGCCCGTTAAAACCCAATTCGCTCTACGCAGCTTCAAAACTGGCCTGCGAATCTCTAATATCCGCTTATTGCCACACCTTCAACATGAAATCCTGGATCTTCCGCTTCGCCAATGTGGGCGGGCCTCGCCTAAGACATGGTCCGGCCTACGATTTCATAGCCAAATTGAGAAAAAACGCTTCCGAACTGGAAGTTTTAGGCGACGGGACCCAGCAAAGATGTTATCTCCATGTGGATGATTGCGTCAACGGCATTATCAAAGTCATGGAAAACACGGACGAATCTGTGAACATTGTTAATCTGGGCTCCAAAGACGTGATCAGCATCAAAAAGATCGCTGAAATAGTCATAAATGAAATGGGAACGAATGCGAAGATAAAATTCACATCAAACGAGGCCAAGGGATGGAAAGGCGACGTCAAAATCTTCCAGCCGGATATAACATTAGCAAACAGCCTGGGCTGGAACCCGACTCACACGTCCGAGCAAACGATAACGGAAACAATCCGCTCATTGGTCAAAGAAATTTAATTTCCGCGGGCGCGCGCTTCAAGCTTCTGACGCAATCCAGCCACGCTCTTCCCTAAAGATTCTATATCCGTGCTCGCAGCTGGATTGTTTTCAGCCTCGGCTATTTGTCTAGTATAATCCAACCTTTTTTCTGCACGCGTTATCGTAGCATTGACGCCATCATATACCGTGTTAGCATTGCCCATCAGAGGATCCCTGTCAAAAGTTGGTGTAAAAGGAAAAGTCGACGGCGCTTTCACAAGTTTAGCATGATAAATGTCGCCTTTGTCCCCCGCAAGTTGCATGTATAGCTCTGAAGCCCCCATGTCCTCTCTGACAGTTTCCAAACCTTTGTTAATTATCGCCTTTGCCATTCCATGCAAACTTTCCGCAGCCTTATCATATCGCTGTCTTTGTTCGGGCGTTTTGGCGTAAGATCCTGCCAAAGTTAATTCGGAACGTGCTTTGCCGTACTCGACCGCCGCAGACTCTATATCCGGTCCGTCGAGACTTCCGGAATTAAGATAGCCGCTCGCGTTCTTAATACGCTTTTCCACTCCCCCCCCCCCACAGCCTTACCGAATGTTGAAAAATCCATGTATATCATCATAGCAATTTGAATTAAAATAATTCTATTGCGCAAAAACTCACTTCTTTATCTGCGAAGAAAATAACCCGGAAAACCATGTGTAAGCAATGCCAACAATACTCACGGTGATTAACATTAAGATAACTAACGCAATAACGGGCGTTATCGCTTTCATAGAATAGATTTTAACTTCATAGCACAATTAATCTTATGCCTGTAAATTGCATCAATTGCGGCGAAATCGCAACTAGGCCCGTGGCATGCTCAATATGCCACGAATTCTCGTGCGACAAATGCACAGTTTCAAAAAGCGACGAAGTCACCTGCGTAAAATGCTTTTTAAAATCGCTCAACGTTTCCGGCCGTAAAATGTGGACCGACCTGCTGAAAAGGAAAGGCATAATCAAGGAACGCGTCGAAGATATCTTAAATTATCTCGGCTCGCCTGTTACTGAGTTCTCGTACACAAGGATCAACGACATCAAAAGCTTCATAATTAAGACAAAAAGCGCAAAAGGCATAGAATACAACCGCGTCTCCGAGGATGTTTTCAAAGCTTTCTGGGAAAAAGCTAAACGCCTGGGCTTCGAACCGAAAAAAATCCCGTTCGGAGAAAGGATCATTGTTCAAAAATAATTACCAGTCACGATAAGTTGCGTGTTTTCCCGTCGAACCGCCTGAACCTATCTCAATCGGCCCTTTCGGATCAACATTCCTAAGCCTATTTCCGCAGCGCAAACAATCCGCCCGTGAATCATGGTATTCAATCCCGCAATAACCGCAAATCTTCATATTAACCAGGTGCATACATCGCACACCAGCTATAAAAACGTTGACTTAAAAAACGCATTAAAATCGCATAAAAAAGCATTAAAAGAATGATATTTTCGTTAAAATTAGATTTATTTTTTAAAAAATACGTATAATTAAAAATAATGAATATTAGATGCATAAATTACATTGCTAAAATCCAACTTTTCTGAAAACCTATTTAAATTATATATATTATATATGGTTACCGAAGTCGATCCACTTGTAGACTGAAGAATACCGCCGTGAACTGAAGCACTGGTCGCTAGAAACATACCGTATACTGAATAGTTTGCTTTAGCAAACTATTTGAGAAAATCCGTTTGATTTTCTCAATATCGGTATGTTTCAGTTTCCTCAATGCTTCCAGCTTTCCGGTATGCTTCTAACACGACATCCCGTTGAGACTCATGTCCTACACTCTCATTATTTCTGAAAAGCCGAAAGCCGCTTTCCGCATTGCCCAATCCCTAGCCGAGGGCCGTGTAGAAACGCAAAAAAACGACGCGGGCGCAAGTTATTACGAACTGTCGCGCAACGGCAAAAAGCTGGTTGTCGTGCCGGCAGTAGGTCACTTGTTCGGGCTAAAGCAGGCATCAAAAGGCTGGCGCTATCCCGTCTTCGACATAGTCTGGAAGCCAATCTATGAAAACAAAAAAAGCGCTTACACCAAGAAATACTTTGACAACATCGCAATGCTCGCGAAAAACGCATCCGACTTCATTGTTGCGACGGACTACGACACCGAAGGCGACGTTATAGCTAAAAACATCCTGGAATACATCTGCAACGTGCATGACGCAAAAAGGATGAAATTCTCCACTTTGGTTAAATCGGAACTGGAAGAATCTTACGACAAAGCATCAGAAAGCATGGACGCAGGCCAAGTTAACGCAGGCTTAGCTCGCCATGTCTTGGACTGGTACTACGGCATAAACACAAGTCGCGCTTTAAGCTTGGCCATGAAAGCAGCCGGCCGTTTCTTCGTATTGTCGACGGGCCGCGTCCAAGGTCCGTCATTGCATTTATTGGCGGAACGCGAAAAAGAAATCCGCGCCTTCGTGCCGGTTCCGTTCTGGGAAATTGAACTCCGCCTGAAAGTTGAAGCCATGGACATCGTAGCGCAGCATGAAACTGAAAGATTCTGGGAAAAGAAAGAAGCTGAAAAAATCGTTGGCGACTGCCAAAAAGAAAAGGCAATCGTGACTGACATAGAAAAGAAAAAATACAAGCAAAAACCTCCCGTTCCTTTTGATTTAACCACATTGCAAAGCGAAGCGTACAGGTGGTTCGGCTACACGCCCGTGCAAACTCAAAATTTATCCCAATCATTGTACGAATCCGGTTTAATCTCCTATCCAAGAACATCATCTCAGAAATTACCTGAACAATTGGGCCACCGCAAAATCATCGAACAAATTGCAAAAATAAGAACATATTCAAAGCTTGCCGAGGATCTTTTAAACAAAACTGAGTTAAAACCCAACGAAGGCGAGAAATCGGATCCCGCCCACCCGTCAATATACCCGACCGGAGAAATGCCTCAAAGGCTGACAGCGCAGCAGGAAAAATTGTACGACCTCATTGTCAAAAGATTCTTAGCCGTGTTCGCGGAAGAAGCCACACGCGAGTCGGTAAAATACACGTTCTCGATAGGAAATAACAACTTCAACGCAACCGGAAAAACAACGCTCGAAGAAGGCTGGCTACGATTCTACAGCCCGTACATATCAGCAGAAGATTTATCGCTACCCGATTTCAAAAAAGGCGATTCATTCGACGGCGACGTAATAATGTTAAGCAAAGAAACTCAGCCGCCGAAACGCTTTAACGAAGCATCCCTAGTCAAGGAATTAGAATCCCGCTCGCTAGGGACAAAAGCAACGCGCGCAACCATAGTGCGCACGTTATTCTCGCGCGGTTACGTCTTAGGAAAATCCATTGAAGTATCCGATTTAGGCCTGACCGTGGCGAACACGCTTGAAAAATACTCGCCCGAAATTTTATCCGAAGAACTCACGCGAAGCTTCGAGGCTAAGATGGAAAAAATAGAAACGGGCGAAATTAATAAAGAAAACGTCATCAAAGAAGCTGAATTGATATTGGAAAAAACGCTCACAAATTTTAAGAACAACGAAAAGGTTGTGGGGGAAAATTTACTCGAAGCGTTCATAACAATGCGGCGTGCTGCGAAATTAATAGGCAAATGCCCCAATTGCGAAAAAGGCGAATTAAAAATCATAAGATCGATGAAGTCCGGCAAACGCTTTATCGGGTGTTCATCGTATCCAGACTGCAAAACCGGCTTCCCCCTGCCTCAAACAGGCACAATAGAACCGCTTAAACAAAATTGCGCGCGCTGCGGAAAGCCGATGATCGTAGTCCGCAGGGAAGGGCGCGTATTCCGCAATTGCATAGACATGAACTGCAAATCCCCTGCTAAACTTGCAGCTGAGGCTGCGAAAGCAGAAGCTGCTAAAACCGCGGACGTTAAAGCCGGCGAACAACTGACAACCGCGCCGGTTAAAGTTGAAAAAAAAACTAGAAAACCCAGAAAAAAGAAGGAAGTATGATGAAAAAAATCATCGTATTCGACCTCGGCGGCGTGTTAGTGGTCGACGGCGTTTATCCGATGCAATCGCATCTGGCAAAAAAATTCTCACTAAATTACAGCAAAGTCAAAAAATTCACCATAAACGGGTTCAAACAAATGTTCGAGGGCCGTTACAGCGAGCTTTCATTCTGGAAAAAATTCGACAAAGAATTCAGTGTCAAAACTAATCCAAAAATTCTTGAAAAAAGGCTGAACAATTACTACAAAATTAACGTCCAAACAAAAAACCTGATAAAAAAACTCAGGAAAAACGGTTACAAAACCGGATTTTTGTCAAACAGCGTGCGTGAAATCGTACAATATCTGGAGAAAAAATACAAAATATCAAAATTATTCGATTTCGGGATATATTCGCACAACGTAAAAACCCGCAAGCCAAAAGCGAAAATATTCAAATTATTGCTGAAAAAAATCGGCGCAAAGCCTGATGAAATAATATTTATCGACGACAATGCCGGTTACCTAAAAGGCGCGCGCAAACTGGGTATAAAAACGGTCAAATTCGTCTCAACAATACAGGTATCAAAAAAATTGAAAAGACTTGGTGTGAGTGTATGAACCAAGGATCAAAATTAGCTTTATCCTCGGCGGTTTTGATAGGTTTTTCAATAGTTTTCCAAAACCAAGCATCAAAACTTGCGGAACCAATTTTAATCGCAACCTATGCGCTGCTAATTTCTTCGTTCATACTTCTAGTCTTAGCCCGCATCATGAACAAAAAGTTGTCGGATATCAAACGGCTCCAACACGACAAAGATTTTTGGAAAATAACCCTGTCGCGCAACGTCTTCGGAACAATTTTTCTGCTTTACGGAATGAGTTTAACAACATCAATAAACTCGTTAGTTATCCTGCGCCTTGAACCGGCCTTCGTCATACTGTTTGGTTATTTTCTCCTGAGAGAAAAATTAAAGCAAAAGGAAATTCTGTTCGTATCGCTCACAATTATCGGCGCAATTTTAGTCTCGACATCCGGTAAACTGTCGCTGAGTGGCACGCAAATCGGCGACCTATTGGTCCTTTCATCCCTGCTTTTCCTCGGCTATTCCTACATCCCATCAAGAAGGATGATGCAAAAAACAGACCCGTTAATCCTTACCGCCTACAGCAACTTGTTTGGCGGGCTTATCCTCTTGACAGTGTCTGCAATCACAGTCAAAAACCTGGTTATGCCCGCAAGCGCGTTAATGCTCACAATGGGCAGCGTAATAACTTTTTACGTTATAGGCCTATCGTTATGGTTCGAAGCGCTGAAAAAAATTGAAGCCTGGAAAGTCGCAGCTTTGCTATCAATAACGCCGATAGCAGGCGGCGCGCTTTCTTTTCTCTGGCTAGGCGAGTCAATAAACGAAATCCAATTGCTTGGCGCCACAATAATCATCGCAGCTTCATACAAATTATCCACGGAAAGGAAAAAATAAGCTTATAACACTTATTTTTCTAGGTAAAATATGGAAAAAGAATTCTCAAAAATACTGGCATTCTTGCACCTAGCCGAAAAATTGAAAATTGAACTTCGCCACAGCTGGTTATCCAACAATACACAAGAAAGCGTCGCAGAACACACATGGAGAACTGCGCTGATGGCTATCCTGCTGGAACCGCATCTGGAAAACCCGGTTAACTTGGAAAAGGTTTTGAAAATGGTCATCATTCATGATATCGTAGAGGCCCAGGCCGGCGATATACCTGCATTCGAGAAAAACAGAAAAGAAGAAAAAATAAAAAACGAACAAAAAGCGATTGAAAACATCAAAAAAATGCTTGGAAATAAAACCGGAGACGAAATCCACGATTTATGGAGCGAATTCGAAAATTCGCAGACAATTGAATCAAAATTCGTAAAAGCGCTCGATAGGATAGAGGTATTGATACAGCACAACGAAGCGGACATAAAAACATGGAACGAAATCGAACATTCATACAATCTAATGTCTTCTGACAAGTATTGCGAATTCGACAAAGCGATAAAAATGTTCAATGAAATGGTCAAAAAAGATTCGATGGGAAAATTAAAAGCTTCCGGAATAGACATCGAAAAGGCGAAATTCAACGCGGCCAAAATGCGCAACGAAAAATGATTTTATTCGGGTTTTTGGAGGACGATTGGAAAACTCCAATTCCCACAACCGCCCTCCCGGTTTAACGGCTTTATTTTGTCAACTAAATCTTACATGTCCTTCACCCTCTTTGTCAACTGAAACAGGTGTATACAAAATAACACCTGTTTCTAATTACGAACGCGCCCGGCCCGTCTGCTGGCTGGCAATAGAACTAAACAGGTTAAACCTGTTTTCCACAACGAGGCCAGGCGCATCTTTTATCCCGCTGGCTTGCGAGTAGGAGGACGGAAACGGTTTCTGACTCGCGCAGGTTCCGAGCCTGCCTGGGTTAACAGACGTTTCCGCCTTGCCAAACGGAGCGGACAATCCGTTTCGTTCAGCTTTCGGCAATTGCATCGCATCATTATACGACATTATCTCACTATATCCTACTATATCATACCTTGTATATAAAGTTACGCCCCCCCCCCCGGGCTTGTAGAAAAAGTCGATTTTGTAGCTAAAGTCTGCGTTTTGTAGCTAAAGTGACGTGTTTGTAAAATTTGACCACGCGAATTAAATACAATTCCAACTAATAGAAATTATTATGGAAAACGTTGACGAAAAAATGCGCCCGTGCATGAAAGCCGTGTATGTTAGTTCTCTTGACAGGCTGTTGAAATAAGAGCAGGATATCAAACGATCAAACGCTCCTCAAATCATGGACTACAAAAGCGCTATACAAACAAAGGTACTGAGCCGCGGCATATTCGGCCTTTACGAAGATCTTTGTTCAATAGGAGAAAGGAAAGAAGCAGACGCAACGATAACAAAATACAGGCAAGGCAAAACGCTCGTGCCTTCGTTAAGTTAAAATCATTCTGTATCCGCATAAAGCTTGTCGAGAAACTTTCTGCTCACAAGTGTATTAAGTTTCCTGTCCGCGATGCGTTTAATTACCATTGCCAGGCCCGCTGCCCGCGTGCAATCGCTGCTGAGTATCATGGACTCGCCCATCGCAGCCGTATTGGACGTTGTTTCGAACCCGATCCCAGGCCTGATAACACCGCCCCACAATGTGTCGCCTGCCATCACCGCAAGATTCGCCACGGGAAATGCGTCATTGAAATAAGTTTTAACTCCTTTCACCAGGCCTTCGTGCCTGATATCCCTCGCAAACCTCCCGGTTATCGCAGCCCAATTGTTGCCGTTGCTGTACATAGAAACAGTAAGGCCCCTGTACCAATCAACATCATTCAACCCGGCGAAATAACCTGCAATCTGCATCGCCGGCCCTGCGAAAAGGCCGATACCGGAATCTTTGATAAATTCAAGCGCCCTTGACGCTGATGCTTTGTCTCTTCTGGTGATAAAAGGCACGGCATAAGAAACAAATTCCCCGGTCGCGACTGCGAATCGCGTGATTCCGTCAGCTACCGCATTGTCCCTCGCATTCGCAACCATGTCTAAAGGCACTGCTACCGAACTGCCAAGAATACCGCTATATAAAAAACCCGAAGCAAGTGCGCTGTATTCCGCGTCCTCCTGCGCGTCTTTGTTGGAATGACTTGAAGCGTTTCTGTATCTTTGGTGCCACGCATCCAAAAACCGCCTTGTCCTCGATTCAAGGCCGTCATAACCCTGTCCGGAAAAACCGCTCTCTACCCTGTATTCTATTACGGCAGGCAAATTGCTCCTTACATCAGCCCTTATTCCGCGGTATCCTAAAACTTTTCTTATTCTGTAAGTTTCACCGCCTCTTACAAGTTGCAGCGGCCCAGAAATGGAATGCAACCCACGGAAAACAAAAAAACCAAGATCACGCTCGCTTGACAATAGCATAAAACCTATCCTTGAAAAAATTATATAAACCCGACATGGCCTTCAACAAGGCGGCAATCAACCGGTAAACGAACTTCCCGGTCTTTTTTTACTAACCCAATACGGACCGGCCTGCCTTTTTTTATCAAGACAACTCCTGCACAATTTCTCTTCACCAGAATTTACCAAATCATCTTCGTGATGTCCGCAATTGTCACAGAAACCCGATCCGCGGTCCCAGTCCGGTCGTTTGTTCATGCCTTCCATGAATGAAATGTCCATGCCGGGGGAAGCCGGTTTAACTTGTTTAACCGCGGGCTTGATATTGGAAATGTCCGAATCCGTTATTATTCCCACAAGATTTCCATTTTCAATAACTACCAGTTTGTTTATTTTATGATTGATAAGAATTTCCGAAGCTTTCTCAACGCCATCATTGGGATTGACGAAAACCAGGGGCGAGGACATTATTTCGATAACCTTGGTTTGCTTCGGGTCCAACCCCTTGCTCACAACATATCTAGTTATATCGGAATCCGATATAATCCCGACTGCGCTTCGCCCGCCCATTACGACAAGGCAATTAACCTTATCACGGTCCATTATTTGTGATGCTTCCATAACGCTTTGGTCGATCCCTATGGTAGCGACCCTGGTAGACATTATGTTTCGCACTGTAATATTTTCCATGAATCCTTTTCCGCACACTGTCTTAAATAATAATTACAGGTCCAACTGCCCCGTCAAACCTTTCTCAACCATCAAACGAAAGCGCTCCTCGTCAAAAATAGCGTCGTCTATATTGACCGCCTCAATAGGGTCTTCCGGATACTCGACATTATGAACTGTCTTTTTGTATTTCTCCTGCTCTTCGCGGTATCTTTTGATTCCCTTATCCAACAAATATCTGTACAACAAATTAGGCTCCAGTACAATTTCCTTTCTACTTACTTCTTCCAAAAGTCTTTCGCGCCTGTATTCAACCATCTTTCTACGACCGTCAATCAGAAATGTAGGCGCATTTCGCTCCTCTAAAAAGGCCAGAATAGCAACGCTATTGATGTAATCTCCGATAACATCACTGGGCAAATCGTCGAGTTTATTGTAGTCGTTGCGCATAATTTCCCGTGGATCGGCAGGTTTAAATTCTTTTGATTCAACCAATCCCGTTAAATACGATAAAGCCAGATTAAAAATATGGTTGATGAATAGGACATCAGAATGCGCAAGAGTATGAAAGAAATTTATCTGAACTCCATGGAAAGGCTGCTGCAGTATGAAAGGGACATCAAGGATATGCACCCGCCCCAGGTCATGGGATTCAAACCTTCCGCCGACAGGAAAATGCTGAGCCGTTCTATATACGCCTGCTATCTCGAACTTTGCGACATGGGCGAAAAAACCAACGTCGAAGACCTGATGGCAAAGTACAGGCAACGCAACAAACCCGAACATTCACTGGTATAGAATCGCACCTAAAGAAATTTCATTTTTCTTCACGAAACCCGCATTAACTTCGACTACGTATTTCGAATCCGCGTCGACTGAATAGGTTTCGCAAGGATCCTTTTCGCAAGGTGTTGCGCCTTCAATTAACCCCACCACAGTTCCATTAGATGCTACGAAAACCATATCCAACGATATCGGCGTGTTTTTCATCCAGAACGTATGAACAGATTCATCCGGGAAAACAAACAGCATGCCCTCGTTTTCGCCCAGTGTTTTAACAAACATCAGCCCCTTCGCGCGTGTCTCTTCGATATCGGCGACCGTAACCAGAAGCGTCACGTTTTTTCCGCCAGACGAAAAATAAATAATTTTCTCATTCGACGGTTTTATGCCAGCCACGAATAACAGTAAAACCAATGCCGCAACTATCAAAAACCCGCGCTTCAACTTATCAGCCCACATGGATTTCTATTATGTCCTTGTCCTTGACAACATGGTCCAACCCGACCCGGGCGCCAGGAAATTTCGCAGAGCCCCAAACCCTGGCGAACTTGAAATTTTTTAAAAAGTCTTTGTGCACATCCCTCGCGACGTCGCGTACCATAGATCCTTTGGGCATCGTCATAGGTTTCGTCTCAGCCTTCTTGCCGGCTATTTTTGTATAGATGCGCACAAGCTTTAACCGCTGCCATATCATTCTTTTTAATTCGTCGATATTATCGCCGGTCGACGCATTAACCGCAAACCCGACAGCCCTTTTCGCAGAAATCGTGTTAGCCACCCACAAAATATTTTTTAATTCCTCTTTCTCCGCCATCTCCATCAACCCGTCAACATCCTCGGGTCTTGAAGCATCGTACAAAAAAATGACCAATTCAGAATTGTGCGCGATCGACAAAAATTCCGGTTCCATGCTCGACGGTATCTCAACAGCCTGTATCTGGACATCCTCGAATAGCATCATGCCGACGCGCGGCGATTTTGTCGAGTACGGCATAGGCGACGGCTCTCCGACTCCTGTCAGCGCCTTCAGAAGTTCAGACTTGCCCGCATTCGCAAAGCCGACAATGCAGACCTGTGCAGCGCCCGTTTTAGGCACTGCGGTAACGCGCCCGCCCGATTTCTTTTTTGCCGCTACTTTCTGAGACTTCAATTTGGAAAGCTTGGTTTTTAGCTGGGCCAACACATTCTCAGCCCCCTTATGGCCAGGCGATACTTTGATAAGCTCTTCTAGAGCGCGTATTTTCTCGTCCAATGTTTTGGCTTCTTGGTATTTCTTCTGTGCAGCAAAGTAATCATATCCGGCATTTACTGGCATAACAATAAAAGTGATATTGAACAAATAATAAATAAGGTATAAATTATGGCCGCGAACCCTCACAAGCACAAGGGAAAAGTCTTCAGGAGCAAGAACGCTTGCGAATTCTGCTAAGGATGTCCCGGATGAAACTAACGACACCTGCAACCGCAATATTTGTAGTAATATTGCTATCCGCGGTCTCATTGGCCCACACAATTGAGCCGGCTGCAGGCTCGGGACAGACTGCGATAGAATCCGCCCTAGGCATACCAGACCCTGTAAAAATCGTTCTGTTATCCTCGGCGGTTGTTGCGTTTTTCGTAACGCTTTCTCTCATATTCAAAAAAAGTTTCCAGAATAAGCACAAAAAAATAATATTTATCCTAATAACTGTTCCGATAATCTTCGCGACCCTGTATCTGGTCGGTGTTACGCTGGCGCTTAACACAGCATCCGCGACGAAGGGACCGGTTCACTGGCACGCCGACATGGAGGTGTGGGCCTGCGGCAACAAATACCATTTCGTTCATTCAACCGGCTGGGACAACAAAGTGGGCGAATCTTTGATGCACCTTCACGACGACGACCGCATGCATATCGAAGGCGTTGTGATGGATATGAAAGACATAGAACTGGGTGAATTCTTCCACTCGGTTGGCGGCGAGTTTAACTCGGATTCAATAACAATGCCGACAACAGAAGGCGTCAAGAAATGGTTCAACGGTTACGATTGCAACGGTAAAATGGGATGGCTGTACATGTTCGTGAACGGTAAGCTTGAGAAAACGATGGACGAGTACATAATAAGCCCCTATTTCAACATCCCGCCCGGCGACACTATAAAAATAGTTTTTTCTGAAAAACCTCTTGACAAGATAAATCCAAAATTCTCGGAGGCGCCTTAATGGCTGTCGAAGCTTCCCTGCCTGCGATAGGAACAGTATTAGGCGCAGCCGTAATCGATTCCATAAATCCTTGCGCGATTGGCGTTTTTATTCTGCTGATGTCTGTTACAGTCACAAAAAAAAGCAGGATGTTCAGGATAGGGCTGCTCTACATAACCGCAATATTTGTCACTTACCTGTTGGCTGGCCTTGGCTTGATCGCATTTCTGCAGCGCATACCCATTTCAATTGCCGAATACATCTCCATTGCAGTTGGGACATTGATCGTGTTGGCAGGGATCGTGGAAATAAAGGATTTCTTCTGGTACGGGCGCGGCATATCCCTGGCGATCCCAGAAAAACGCGTAAAACAGATACATGAATACACGAAAAATATGAGCACGCCCGGCATAATAATGCTTGGCGCCTTCGTCGCGGCTGTTGAGCTTCCGTGCACCGGCGGACCTTATCTTGCTGTCACTTTATTGTTATCGCAAAATTTCAATTTCACCGCGTTCTTGCTCCTCGTATTGTACAATCTCATATTCGTGTTTCCGCTGCTTGTCATACTTACAATGGTTTACTTCGGCACAAGCCTGCACGCCATAAAAGAATGGAAGCATAAAAACCGCGCATACATGAGATTGGCCATGGGCCTGTTGCTCGTTTCGCTGGGCTGGCTGCTTATGCTGATAGCAAACGGCACAATAAATTTCGCATAAAGGAGAGAATATGTACGTAGTTAAAAGGAAAGGTCACGTGGAAAAATTTGATGAGCGTAAAATCTATGCTTCATGCTACGCAGCATGTATGACATGCGGTTTGCATGAAAACGGCTGCGAAATAATCGCTTCAAACGTCAGCAAGGAAATTAAAAAATGGGTTCGCAAGCGTAAACGCGTTACTTCAAAGGAGATTTCCAGAAAAGTCATTTCCCAACTCAGGAAAGTCCATAAACCGGCCGCATTCATGTACGAAACCCACTTGGACGTTTCCTGAACAAAAAAACAGTTTATTTAAAACTAAACATTCAAATCATCTGAGTGAAAAAATGATCATTGGGACTGTCAAGGAAATAAAAATCGGCGAGAACCGTGTTGGATTGACTCCGCAAGGCGTTAACGCACTGGTAAAGGACGGCCACACAGTTTTTGTGGAAAAGAATGCCGGCAATAATTCCGGTTTCCCGGACAGCGAATACGAAAAACAAGGCGCGGAAATTTTAGACAACGCATCTGAAGTTTACTCAAAAACCGATATTATTATCAAGGTTAAGGAGCCGCAAAAATCCGAGTTCGGCCTCCTAAAAGAAAACCAGGTTTTATTTACATACTTACATCTGGCAGCGGAGCCTGAAGTGGTTAAAATGCTTCTCGAGCGGAAAGTTACGGGAGTAGCTTACGAAACAATTGAACTTGCCGACGGTTCAACCCCGTTGCTTGCTCCAATGAGCGAAGTCGCCGGACGCATGTCCGTACAAATAGGAATGCATTACCTGGAAAAAACAAACGGCGGATTCGGCAAATTATTATCCGGAGTGCCCGGTGTATTACCCGCAAAAGTTACAATTATAGGAACCGGTGTTGTCGGTATAAACGCCGCAAAAATCGCAATGGGCGCGGGCGCTGATGTTACAATCATTGGCAGGAATCCGGCCCAATTAAGGATGATAGACGACACGTTTACGGGAAGGATCAAGACGTTATTTTCAAATTCATACAACATAGAAAAAGCCGTAGCTGAAACAGACCTTTTAATCGGCTGTGTTTACATAACAGGACTAAGCGCGCCGAAACTTGTAACAAGAGGCATGGTAAGTAAAATGAAACCCGGATCTGTCATCGTTGACGTTGCGATAGACCAAGGCGGTTGCATCGAAACCTCCCGGCCGACATCACATCAGAACCCAATTTACATAGACGAAGGCGTGATACATTACTGCGTGACAAACATGCCCGGCGCTGTTCCAAACACGTCGACTATGGCCTTAACCAACGCAACTCTGCCTTACCTGCTCACCATAGCTAAACACGGAATCGAATCTGCAGCAACAAAAAACGAACCGATAAAAAAAGGCATCAACACGCATAAAGGGACGCTCGTGAATAAAGAAGTCGCGGACTCGTTAAAGATGCAGCACGCAGAACTTAAATTTTAAACGATTCACAAAGCTTTAATTTTTACTGCATCAACTTTATCATTGTTGCCCACATTCACAACCGGAACGTTTGAAGTGGAAATTGGCATGCCGTTGTCCATGGAGCCTACAACTTCACGGGCGAGTGTTTTTGAATTTTCGTTAACTATTATCTTAGACTGGAATTCGTCGCCGGAATCCGCGGTTATATGAACTGCGGAATTATCCGGTCTAATTTTTCCTTTTTCGGAATCTTTCTTCTTGGTATCTTCATCGATCTGCTCGGTTTTATTTTTTCTGATATCATTAGACCCGGCTTTACGCACAAAAGATTTGTCCAAAATCCTTTCTATGGCAGGCTTATCGTGCTCCGGCATTTTATTCAGCATGATTTCAAGTGCAATCCCGCTTTGTGCAGCGAAATCTTCTCTATTCCTTGTTGAATCGGAAACATTATTTCCAATCGAGTTGTACAAATCCGCGGATATGTTCAGCTCGGCATCAAAATCTTCCAACGCCACCCTGGCATAATCCGTATTGTTATCGTCAAAAAGTTTTTTCGCTTCAGCCAGCCTGGATTTTGCAAACTCCTGGTGCAATTTAGCCTTCTTTTCCTTGTCAAACTCAAAAAATACCTGGACGTTTTCAAATCCTCTTTTCAAAAAATACAAAGGATGGTTGGGAAGGATTCCGGGAGATGAAAATGTCGTTTGAACAACCTCCAACTTCGCAACGGTCAGATCATCCTCGCTAAAATTTATCCGTTCAAACGATTGGGATGCAAGCTGTGCAGAAACAGGATTAGTTAAAACAACGAACACAGCCAACTGCACAAACAACAACAGATTTATTTTCATTTTTTTATCTCCATAGACCTCTTCGATTTAAACTTGTATAAGTAATAGGCCGGACGGAAATTTAACTGGCATGGCTGGCTAGCCCGTCCGGCCCTTTTCTGGGGTGTCATGTCCTACTTTCAGACGCTGACCTCCGACCTGCTGTCCAATCTGGCATTCAGGTCCAACGATTCTATGGTGCCGGTGTTTGTTCTGACCCACATCTCAAAACCCTTTTTCAAGGTGTAATTTCCCGCAGTGCTGTTTTCTGAGCCAGACACCACGTAAAATGTGGCACCATTTCTCGTCTCTGTTCTTATGTCCGTTGCATGGAACCCGAGCCTTTCCTGGGCAAGGGCTTTCGCCTGCCCTGCAGTGAGGTCTCCATTAACTCCTATGTTAAGCTCAACCTCGCCGCTGATGTTCAAGCCGGATGAAAGGCTGGAACGCTCCGCGTACTCCGCCTCTATCCTAGCCGATCTCTCAATTTCATTGTGTTTATCGGCCCTTGCTTTCAACTGGACGTTCCACATGTCGGCTGTCAGCCTGAGATGCTCTCTTATTATCGCCTCATGCTCGGCTATCAGGTATTTTATAACCTGTCGTTTTTCCTCAGCCGTCATGTTATCCGATTTTAATTGTTCGGTCAGATTATTTTTTATTTCCAACCAAACCCGCTGCCTTGTTTTCATTTCATCGTTTCTTGCCTTCAGCAAATCCAGCTTCGCATCGCCGTCAAAAGTTAAAGCGGCCCTGATGCGGAATACAAAATCCCCGAAGGCTTCGCCTATTTGCCTAAATCCCAGGCCGACTGTACTTACGGTTTGTATATCCGTATTTGTCGAAACCTGTTGGCCTACTGTTAATGGCGCTGATAATACCAGCGCCATTAACATTCCTGAAATCCACGATTTCATGTTCCCACCTCCGTCAGAAAAGCGTCTTCGCGCGCCATTCTTGACAATGTGTGTTGTCCGTTTCACGTCCTAATTTGAGTGTTGAAACAGTCGTGAAACAGTCACTCGCCAAGCCAGAACAGCTTGTTGGTCCTACCGTGCCTTTGTTTTCTCAAAAGGCCTTTCTTCTCCAGTTCGTAAACTATCCTAGTTGATTTGGCTCTAGAAAAACCGAATTCGGCCTGCAAATCGCTCTGCAACCCAACTTTTTTGCCCTGAAGATATGCTATAGTTTTCTTCTCGTCTTCACGGAATCCCTTCAAAAAGGCTTCGGCAGTCTTTTTCTTGGAAATGGAATAAATAAAGACAAACGCAACAGCCAATATGATCGAAACGAACAACCAAATTACAAAACCATTGTCCGTGTTGGCATATTTTACCGAGAATGATATCGAACCATTTACGTTTGTCTCATTCCATTCCAGTATTATCCGCTTGCCGTCAGATATTATCGCCCCGTCTGCGGGCCTGTAAGAATTTTGGTAGATCTCATAACCCGCCGGAAGCTTTAATTCGGAATTCACCTCCAGCAAAGTATCCCCGAAAAAAAAGTCAGTAAAAAAGTAATTGACCGGCCCGCTATGGAAAACTATGTCATCTACGGTATAACTTATCAACAGGACGCTCACAGGCGAATCGGGAAATAATTGTAGGTTATAGTCATCGCCTTCCGCGATCGTAGTATAGGTAAGTTTCTTATCGTCGCCGTAAACTTCTATATTTTTGGCCGGTTCGCTCAATGTGTAGTTTATAGACTTGTCAGCAACCGGTTCGGCAAAATAAAATTTTATAATTTGGCGGGCCGAACTATCCGCGCTCAGATCAACAGAGATATCAGCTTTCCGCACACTGTAACCCGCCGAAAGATCAGAGATCGAAATTAAAAACAGAGCAGATAAAAGAACCGCAGCCAAGACTCTATCCCTGTGGATTATCATAATTTAACTTACTTAGAAATCGTAATAAAAGCGTATTTTAAAAGATAAGGTTCATAATAAAGAAAAGGCGATTGACACATACTATTGGTATGCGTCTATCGGCAAGGGGGGAAATGGTCCAGCCTGGTCTAAGATACCGGCTTCGGGTGACTTTTTCTTTCAAAAGAAAAAGTCAATTAAAAGAAATTTGAAAGAGGCAAGCCTATTTAGGAAGGATAGGCCTGTAAGGAAACCTTAGGTTTCCTTGAGGTCAGAATAAGTCGGTGACCCGTGTTCAAATCACGGTTTCCCCAATGGACTTCAGGGTAGTAGATAAGGTCTTATAAATCAGGCGTAGGTAGAATAAACTGGGATTATATGAACGACGGCTATTTACAAGTTTTTATTAGTGCAGAAAATAAGAAACAGGCAGATAAAATTCTTAACTCACTTTTAAAGAAAAAACTAGTTTCAGGAGGTCTATTACTTAGTGCCCCAGCAAGATTTTGGTGGAAGGGTAAAATTATTGACATGAATTACTACAATATTTCTACATTTACAAAAGAAAAACACAAACAAGCTATAATTGACGATGTTAAGAAAACATCGGCAGAAGAAGTTCCAATGGTCTGGTTTACCAAATTTGAGGGCAATGAAAAACTTCTTAAGTGGATAGATGAAACTTTAATCTATAAATATGGCAAGAAAGAAGATATTTGTTAAGTGATAGAAATGCAAAGGTTGGTAAGCGTGCCGAAATCGGATCTGGAAAGTCTGGAATCTACCGTGGAAACCCTGCAGAATAAAACAGTAATGGAGCAGTTGGAAAAAAGCGAGCGGGACATAAAGGAAGGAAGAACCAGAAATATAGACAAATTTATCAAGGAATTAAAAAAAGGTCAGTAATACTCTATCGCTTCGTCTTTGTGAAGTATCGCCTTTAGTATAACTTTCTTCTCGACATGATTGATTTCATACCACACCCTAAAAGGTCCTATCCTTATTTGCCATATGCCATGCAATCTGCTTCTCAACGGCTTTCCGTATTCCGGATTTTCCTTTAACCTATCTTTTATCTTTTTCAGCCATGCCACTTTGTCCCTATGTTTCTTTTCGAACTCTCTTTCAAAGGTATCTGTTGTTTCAATATTGTAAACCATAAGATCACTTTAGTTGCTCATCAAATAAATAAAACGGGTTATAATGGAATTCCCACGTGGTTTCCCCAATAAATTTCAGGAATATAACAATCAAAATACAACGACAAATATGATCAAAAAACATTACAACCTTTCTGCATTGCTGATAATCGCTGTTGTACTTATCAGCGGCTGCGTTTCGGCAGACTCTATTAAAAAACCGTACCAACAAACACAAAATGAAAATGAAACTTTTCCACAAAATGAACCTAATAAATTTGCAATCCAACCTTCATGCGGCTCTGATAATATTTTATTTTCTGTATCGCCTGCGCCATTGGACAAAGTGCTTACTCTGACGCCCGTTGGGGCTATGAGCCCGCCGGACCACGTTTTACCTGCACCCCACATGTACTTCTATGTCATAGACTGGAAAAACCAGAAAGATTCGGAAGTTCCAGTTTACGCGTCCGGTAATATGGTTTTAAAGCAAATAGGACTAAGGCACTACAACCACATTGGACAATACTATAACTATATTGATTACACTTTGGTGTTTTCGCCATGTGCGGAATTCGATTTGTACTTCCATCACTTACGCACCTTAACATACCAGCCGTTTATTGATGCTGCTAATAAGATACTCCAAACCTGCAGCTTCAGCAAAGATCGCAATGAAGACTATTGCAGTGGGGTCGTAAACATACCCGTTGAAGCCGGCCAACAAATCGCAACTGCAGGTGACCTGAAAGGGGGCGTTTACGGGTTCGATTTAGGTGCGCGCGATTACAGATTACCTACAGGCAAAACTGCCCTATTAAACCCGGATAGATTCTGCAAAAATGGTTACACAAATCCATTTGACCGTTGCTACGCGGTCTGCCCCTTCGACTACTTCACAGACGAAGTTAAAAGCCAGATAAAGTATTCAATGGACGGTCAAGATGGTTTGATAACAAATCTTTCTTGTGGCACTTTATTCACAGATGTGAAGGATTCTTTGCAAGGCTATTGGTTTAAAAAAGGTTCATCTCCTATGACCATAGGCGAATCGGACGGCATTTACATAGGTCCCGACAACACAAATCCGAATGTAAAAGTTATTTCCGTGGGAAACACTCTTTCCGATATTCAATCGGGAAAGTACAATTTCAAACCTTTACCTTCCGGTATCTTCAACCGGGATCCTGAATATGTGACAGCCGATGGAAATATTTACTGTTACGAAGTAAATCGTGGCGACAATTTATCATATTCGATAATAATGCAATTGACAAACTCAGCCTCTTTACGTATTGAAAAATTGTCCTCAAAAAATTGCGGCAGCGGACCATGGTCATTCTACTCTTCGTATACAGATTACGAACGCTAGAAAACTTCCTAACAAAATCCGGTTATTTATACCAGCCCCTAAAAACGGGTTTGAATGAGACTGTAACGCGGTTTACCCATCAACGATAAAGTTAGAAACGATAAAATTGTTTCATTTGCCGCAGCCCGGGCATCGTATGTCATTGGGTTTTATTATTGCCCCGCATTTGCCGCAGGATTTGAAACCCGCGTTTTCGTTCGCCATGCCATAATTAAGCGGTCATTTGTATTTATCTGTGATCAGATTAACCATTCTAATGGCGGAGAAAAAAACAGGAATAAAATTTGAAAAGAAGCAGTTCCTAGAATCCACGATACTCGGTATTGCTGGATTAATAGCGTTCTCCATAATCACAGTAATAGTTTACATATTCGGTTTGATTTTGGGGGTAAAATCCCTGCGCTACGGCTTTTTGGAAGAAGTTTTGCTGATTAAAAACTATCCCTTATTTTTCACTCTGGTTGCTATAGTTAAAATTCTTATTGGAGGAGAGCTGATATACATTACGACCAAATTTATTTCGAAAATATTGAAAATGGAAATATTGGCTGACAAAAAGAAAATAAAAAGAGTTTAAACCAAAAAACTAACGCTTTGGTTCGTTCTTCGCATCGAACAGGCCTTCCTCTTCTGCCAACTCTACACCAGCCTCTTCTAAAACCGGATTATGGGTTTTCCGTAATGGAATTTCTTTCAGGAAAAGAGATATCAAAAATCCAATGACAGTTATTGCCGAAGCTATGGAGTAAAGGCTGCTTATCGAAGACGCCAGAGCCGCCCTTAACTGCAAAGTCTGCTCAGCGCTCAACTGCGATAAATTCCCGTCAACCAGAACGCTTGGATCCGTGATTTTCTGCCCGGCCAAATGCGCGTTCAAAGACAAAACCATTATTGTTCCGAACACTGTAACGCCAACCAAACCGCCTATGCTCCTGAAAAATTGCAGCGATGCAGTAACAACCCCCATCCTGGAATGGTCAAATGCATTCTGGGCCGCAACCATTAACGTGGGAAATGTCGTGCCTAAACCAACTCCAATCAAGAAAAGGTCTCTGAAAAGTTCATCGTCTGTTGTTGATAATCCTATAGAAGACAGCATAATTATCCCGGCTGTCATCATAAACATTCCGAAAACCGTAACCGCTTTATATTTTCCGGTGCGCGAAACTATCTGCCCCGAAATTATATTCGACATGACCATTGCAATAACCATCGGAGTCATTATCAATCCTGAGTTAGTGGCCGTTTTGGCTAAAACGCCCTGGACGAAAAGCGGTATGTAAGTGACAGCTCCGAAAAATCCCATCGCCGTTATGAACACTATGAAAACTGAAACCAGGAATATTTTGTTGTGGAAAATATCCAAAGGCATGATCGGCTCCTTGGCTCTTTTCTCGGTTCTAATGAAAAAATAAATCAAACTTGAGGAAAACACGAACAAGGATGCAGTCCTTAAATGATTGCCAGCTCCGTCAGTTAACAATCCCAGCATAAAAGATAATATCGATAGGACAAGCAGGAACGAACCTTTGTAATCTATCGTCCTGTTCGCATGCGCATGTGAAAAAGGCAGGAATTTCTGCAATATTAAAATAGAAATTATGCCTATCGGCACGTTAATGAAAAACACCCAATGCCAGCTGATCGAATCGGTTAAAAAACCTCCCATCAACGGGCCTAGAATAGAAGCCAACCCGAATGTCGCGCCGATTGCGCCCTGCCACTTGCCTCTTTCAACGGGCGGGAACAAATCGCCTATTATCGCCATGGAATTCGCAAATATCGCGCCGCCCCCCACGCCTTGGATGAAACGGAAAATGATAAGATAAATTATGCTGTTTGACAAACCGCATAACACGGAGCCGGCCAAAAATATCAATATGCCGAGTATGAAAAGTTTCTTGCGCCCGTATATGTCCGAAAGTTTGCCGTATATTATCACAGTAGCTGTCGAAGATAACAAATAAGCTGAAACGACCCAGCTCAGTATGTCAACACCGCCCAATGATGCTGCGATCTTCGGCAATGCTGTAGACACGATTGTTTGATCAAGCGCAGCTAAAAACAAACCGCTAAGAACGGAAAACATTATTAGCGCTTTGTTCTCTTTGGCAGGAATCAGCATAAAATTTACCAAAAACTAATTAGTCATTAACAGGCTTAAATAACCGCCAAAAAAAGATCAACGCCTTAGTTTTACAAATATCCTGTGCACGATACGCATGAAATTCGCCAAAAACCTTTCTTTCCTTTCCAGCCTTCTTTCCAGTATCGCCTCTTCGGATGTGAAAAGTTTTTTCAGATGATGAATGTCGGTCTTGGGCGAGAAAAACACATACAATGGAATGCCCAGAGCGATCACCGCCGACCCGACAATTTTGTCGAACATAGACGTGGAATAAATAAGGTAAAGGCAGACAATAATGCCAAGCAATGGGATAACGTCCTGCCCGTAAAGTTTTTTCTCGCCTTCTTTTTTAAGGACAACCAAAGCAAGGCATGTCAAAAGGAACGAAAATCCCAGATTAAAAACTGAGAATGATATCAGGTTTGCTACGCCTGCGAAAAGCGACAGCATGAATGCTATTATGCATTGTATGATTAGCGCCATGTAAGGCGTCTTGTATTTCCTGTGTATTTTGGAAAATATTTTCGGGAATAATCCATCTATAGCCATGGCATAAGACAATCGAGAGGTTCCTAAAATTCCCGAAGCGTCGGAACCGGAAACGGAAACCATCGCACCCGTGCTCATCAGCGCCGCACCCATTGTCCCGAGCAAAATTGAACCGACCAGTATTAACGGTGTTGTCGTGCTTGTCAAAGTCTGCCATCCAACCGTGCCGAAAACTACAAAATTAGTAAGCATGTAGAACACAGTAACTATGGATATTCCAGTGATGATTGCCTTGGGTATTGTTTTCCTCGGGTTTTTCACCTCGCCCGCGGGCAATGTGCCCAATTCAAAACCTACATATGCCCAAAATATCAGAACCAGAGCCGTGCCGAAATTATCAAGGCCGAAAGGCATCAATGGTGTGTAATTTTCCGCGAAGCTTGCTGGATTACCGGCAAACAGGGCGAACCCAAAAACAATTATTAACAAAAGCGGGAATAATTTGACAATTGTAAGGAAATCGTTCAGTTTTCCGGCTGCTTTTACTCCCACGATATTCACAAATGTAAGGCCGAACAAAAACAAAGCTTTAACAGCTGTATCGCCCCAAAAATCGAGCTGGATAAAATAATGCAGATAATTCGTAAAAGTTATGGCAAACACGGGCAACGCTAATAATTCAGCGATCCAAAGGCTCCAACCTGTGAGAAACCCGTAAAAATCGTCAAACGCTTCCGAAACGAATGCAAAAGATCCGCCGACACGCGGGACATAGAAACTGCAATAAGCGAAAACAGAAGCAAGTATGACAGCGGCTATTGCTGCGATAAACCACACGACAAGTGAAAACGGTCCAACCAGGCCGGCCGTAATCGCGGATGCTATGTAAATGTCGCTTCCTATTATCGAACCTACCACGATATTTGTCAGATCGAAATAGGACAAATCCTTTTTCAGGCCCATTATTGAGATTTTGTGCATCTGAAATAATAAAGGAAACAAATAGTATTATGGACCATATCCAAGATGCAAACATAAAAAAAGAAAACATGTTAAACTATATCAAAGTCCGCTACAACCGGATCACAATTTACAAGCAGATGATCGCAACCCTATTTTTGCTCGTAATCATAAGTTCGCTGGGTGTCGGGTTGCAGCTAATAACCAACACGGCAATTTCCATCTCCAGCATTTTTTTATTTCACTTCATAGTCAGCAAACTAAGAAAAAAGGAAGAGATATCATACGAATCCGTGGCCATAACAGGGCTCCTGATCGGATTGATATTGCTGCCTGATACGCCTTACGCCATTGTACTGGCATCTTTAGCTGCTGTGCTGTCTAAACGCATAAAATTAAATGGGAGACATTTACTAAACCCGGCCATGTCCGGCGTGTTTTTTGCCATATTATTGACGAACTCAAGCGACGCCTGGGTTGGAGCATCAAGCCTTCTGCTGGTTTTAATTTTAGGCATACCGATTGCACAAAAATACAGGCGCCTACATCTAATCGTTCCGTTTGTTTTTACTCATATGTCGCTTTCCGTGATACACAAATTATATTACAACATCCACCCGGTTTATCACGACTTATTCGGCGGGTTAATATATTTTTTAGCGTTCTTCATGCTGCTTGAACCTAAAACTACGCCGATTACGAAAAACGCAAGGATAGCTTACGGAATAATCAGCGCGGTGATAATTTTTGTTCTGGGTTTGACAATACCCAAATACGCTGTCACCGGTGGGCTATTAATTTGTAATTTATTGATTCAACCCATCGAAAAAATTTTCAAATAAAAATTATTTCTTATCCGTAACTTTTATCAGGTGCCAGCCGAACTGGGTTTTGACAGGCTGCGAAACCTGACCTTTCTCAAGCGCAAAAGCCGCGTTTTCAAACTCGCGCACCATCCGCCCGCGGCCAAAATAACCTAGAAGAGTCCATTGAAAATTCCTCAGCTAATTTGGCAAAGCTCTCGCCATTTAGTGTCCGTTGGAGAATTACTTTCGCGTCGTTTTCCGTTTTTACCAGAATGTGGCTCGCGCGAACTTCGGTAACCATGTTATCACATATATATTTTTACAACTTGAACAAATAACTGTATATGACGATTAAAACAGGATTGGGCAAGTTTGATTCCCTGTTAAAGGGCGGGATACCGAACAAATCCTCCGTAATGTTATTGGGGCCGCCCAAGGCTGGAAAAACATTGTTCGGCTTGCATTTCCTTCTGGAAGGCCTGAAAAGCAACGAGTCCGGAGTCTACATAGTCACGAACAATTTTCCGGAAGACATAGTGAAAAAAATGGAAGGCATAGTCAGCATAGACAAGATTTTGGAGAACGGGCTGCTTCGGTTTGTGGATTGTTACTCCGTTCACGCGGGCATCCACAAAGATAACACCGCATTCATTATCAGGGTGGGCGGCCCGACCGCGTTAACGGAAATAGGAATCGCCTTTTCAGAAGTCATGAAAAAGATACCGGAAAAAAATAACATTAGGGTAGTCTTTGATTCCGTTTCCACGCTGTTGCTTTACAACAACCCGCGTACAATAGAAATTTTTGTGCAACAGATAAACGGCAAGATGAAAGCCGGCGGCGCCAGCAGCATGTTCATCGTAGAAGAGGGCATGCACGACGAAAAAGACGTGACTGCGTTGAATTCCATATTAGACTCACTCATACACATGAAAAAACGCGGGTCCGGCTGGACCATTGAGACTGACGGCCTCGGTTTGGAGAAAAACATAAACTATTCAATAAAGGACAATAAAATAATCATTGGTTGATATCATGGCAATAGAACTTATCTTAGACGGATTATCGATAGCCCTGTTGATAGGGATAACAGCGGGATTTCTGTACATACTCGTTACATATTTCAAAGGTATGGAGAAGCCGCCGTTCTGGATTTATCTCATGTTCGGGTTCGTTTTCGTGGCTGCTAATGGAATCCTGCAAGCCACCGCCCAGTTCGCTGACCAGAAAGTACTTTTATCGGGTGTAAGATTCGTCGGGTATCTTCTCGTGTTCGTGTCTGTTTTTCAGCTTCTGCGGTCGTATAATTCGAAAATAAAATTCGATAAACCGGCAGACAAGTGAGCAATTTATAACTCAAGCGGGCTAACATTAATTATGGCGCCTAAAAAAAGGATTAAAAAAGGAAAAAGCGCATTTAACAAACTTTTAAAAACCGTCGAAAACGACGCAAACACATTGACCCATTTATTTAAAAAACAGGATAACCCGCCAAGTGGACGGTACAAGGATTTTATCGGAAGAAAAAAAAAGGAGAGGAAAATTGCCGAAAAGCATAAATTGAAGCATTATCCTACGCCGGACGAAATAAGAAAAAAACGCAATTCGATAAAAAATATAAAAAAGGCGGCTGTTAAAACGGCTCCAGTCGAAAAATGGATGAAAACCGGTATACAAGGCTTTGACGACCTGCTTGAAAAGGGCATACCCGCAGGCTCGGCAATTCTATTGTCCGGAGGTGCGGGATCCGGAAAGACCATATTCGCGCTCCAGATCCTGAATTACGCAGCATCCAAGGGGGAAAAATGCCTTTACATCTCATTTGAAGAGTCTGAAAAAAACCTAAAAAAGCACATGAAAGACTTTGGCTGGAATCCGGAAGCGTTGGAAAAAAAAGGTTTTTTAAAGATCAAACAAGCGAACGCGTTTGACATATCAACATCTGTCGAGGCGTTATTGGCCAAAGCTAAGGGTGAATTGCTTATCGAGCTGGATGAAATTCCGGGCTTGATACCCGAAGGCTTCAAACCGGACAGGATTGTGCTTGATTCTTTATCCGCGCTCGCCGCCGCATTCACGGACAAAGAGGAAACGTACCGAATTTACATAGAGCAGTTGTTCAGGTATTTCGAGAAAAAGGGCGTGCTGTCATTTTTGATATCTGAAACCGAGCAGCTGCCGACAAAATTCAGCGAAAATGGTATAGAAGAATTCCTGGCCGACGGCGTCATAGTGCTTTACAACATTAGAAGAGGCACAATAAGGGAAAATGCAATCGAAATTTTGAAAATGAGGGGGACAAAACACCAGAAAAAGGTCGTCGCTTTCCAGATTACCGACAAAGGTTTAGTCGTCTATCCGGAACAGGAAGTCTTCGGCGGAATGGGAGAAAAAGCATAGTATTTTTATCCACAACTCTTAACAGGCCCGGACATAAGCATTAAGTATTACTAAATATACTAAATATTACAGAGTATTACTTATGAAATGCAGGATATCCGCGACCGTGGACAAGGACAAGATCGAATTCCTGAAATACATGGTTAAAAAAAAGAAGTACAGGAACGCTTCTCATGCCATAGAAACTGCTATAGAGCTTTTAACGGAGAAAGAAAAAAATGAATAATAAATTATCATGTTTCGTGGCCTTGGCGTTTGTCGTAAACATGCTGATCGGTTACGCCGGCGCAATTGAGTTCTATTTCAACGAAAGCTCGGGCGAAGAATCAATAACCGCAAGCAATTACACAAACAAAACAATATTGACTTTCACGCCTCTCGCGAAGGCTAACTACACCATCATTGTAACCGCAGAACTCAATCACTCAAGCGCGGGGGCGGGCGAATATGTGGGAGCAGCCTTAACCGTTGATAATACCGTATATCAGGAAATTTTATACAGGCCCAAGGACATAACCGATTGGTATCCTTTCTCCGCCGTCAAATTAATCCACCTCAACACAAACCAGCACAAAGTAATCATAGAATGGAACGCCACTTCCAAAGGGTTCATAAGAAACGCAAGGATATTCGTGATGCAGGTGGACGCACAGTATAATGAAAGCGAAACCGCATCGACAACGAGCAGCACAACACCGGTTGAGAAAGTTAAATTGAATTTCACCCCACCGTCTGCCGGAGATTACTTAATCATAGCTTCCGCCAACATACAAAACTCCGCAACAGGAAGGGCGGCCGTCGCAAAACTCTACGTAAACGGCACGGAACAGATGAAATGTATTTATGACCAGAGGGATCTGGGAAACCTCTACGGGTGTGCTGCCATGAAAAAAATTAATCTTCCCGCAAACCAGGCGACAATGAACATCACGCTCAACGTAGAGAACACAGCAGACACTGCAACAATAAGAAACGCACATCTGGTCGCGGTCAGGCTGGATGCATTCAACAAATCGTACTATAACGAAACTGAGTCTGCGTCAACGCCTGCAGCCGCAAACACCTGGTACAACAAAACTATCAACGTCTATACAAGTACGCCCGGACGGCATTTGATTATCGGTTCGATAGAGCATCAATCAAGCACAGCCAATTCAAACAGGATCAGATTTTATAACGGCACCACACCCGTAAATAATATTTCCGTTGAAGCAAGCGCAGTAACCGATTGGACCACATCAATGTTTATGACAATTTCCAATTTAACCGCAGCTTCACAGGTTGACAGGTTGGAACACAGCGCAACCGGCGGTACGTTAACCAATTTCGACGTAAACAGGTCAAGACTAATATCAATTCTAGTAGAGAATTCAACCCCGTTAATGTTATCCGTCTCAACTTCAACAAGCCCGATAAAAGGCGGCAATGTAATAACAATAACCGGCAACAACATCGACGATCCGAACAGCCAGACGCTAAACATGTATTGCTCTGAATCCTCAACCGCTCCGAACGCGACAAACACAATATGCACCGGCGGAACTACCGTCGATACTACAAGCCCGTACGCTATGACTTGCACATACACCACAAACACTGATGATATTACCCACACTCCTTACTGCCGGGCTTTCGACGGTGATTTCTATTCCAACGTCGTAAACACAAGTTTCATAACCGATTCCACGCCTCCATCCACCTCAGTGGCTAGCGTAGCCGGCGACCTGGACATCACATATTACGATAACACGAATGACGGCTGGACCAACATAACAATTAACGGCGAAACAAGTATGGTGTGCAGGTGGGGAACTTCTGATATAGTATATTCTTCTATGACCAACGACTGCACAATTTCCGGCAGCCAGGCATCATGTCCGACAATTACAACAGCGCAAGGTTTAGACTCGTACAACTTCTATGTAAGCTGCCAAGACTCACTGTTGAATTCGCAAAACGTAACACAGAACTTGGACATAATTTCCCTGATCCACGACTGGATCGCGCCCACAACTTCTGACAATTCGTCAACAGACATTCACGTCCCTCCGTACTCGATAAAAATAACAGAGAACGACAACTTAGCGTACGGGACTGCCAGCATAAAAACATCTTATTGCACAGACACATCCGGCTCATGCACGCCTTCGACAGGTATAGATTCCGACGAAATAGTTACATTCACATCTTCGAACAGAGGCATCAACTTGTTAAGATACAATTCATCGGACCCCGCAGGCAACATACAGGCGATCCAAAACAAAACGATAAACATCAACAATCTTCCAGTCTTAACTTCCGCAATCGACAATACGGCAACTATCAAAGGAAACTCCGGTATAACAATAACCACAATCTCATCGGACGCCGACTCAAGCCAAACCCTGAGCTTGTTCGTATGTAACACAACATCCGTGTCGTCTGCTGGATGCAGTTACACATATTGTTCAAACGCGACCGGAACTGTCAATTCAACTTGCTCTTTCAATTCAGAAAATGACGACACAACTCACAACTGGTACGCTTTCCTTTACGACAGTTTAAACGAATCTGCAATAACAAACATGTCCGGAACTTACTTGACAGATTCGACATCACCAATTATCACAATCATAAATCCGGAAAATAACACGTATTCGGAAAATTCCGTGTCCGCGCAGTTGAGTATTAGTGAAACGACAAATTGGGCCGGCTATTCACTGGACGGCGCGGCAAACTTGACCATGGTTAACTCGACAACAACATTTTGGAGCTCCACAATATCAAGTCTGTCCAACGGCGGACACACAATCAGGTTTTACGCAAACGACTCCTACGGCAACATGGGCGCAAACGAAAAAATATTCTCCGTTGACACGACACTGACAGACACAACGCCTCCGACAATAACAGTATGGTCGCCTTCGAACGGAACTTACCATTCGTCGTCTAGCGTGCTTGCGAATATAACGCTTAGCGAATCAGGAATCTCGGCTTCGTATTCGTTAAACGCGACAGCAAACACAAGCATGAGCAACATCTCATTGGTCAGCTGGAACGCAACAATATCGCAGCAAGATGGCCCGTACAGCCTCAGGTTTTACGCAAACGACACATCGGCAAACAAGAACACCGGCAATTCTTCAACAATTTATTTCTTCATCGACACAACAAGGCCGCAAAATGTTTTGAAAAACAACACGCCTGCTTCGCCTAATGACGCAGTTGATATAGTTTGCTATTCGTTCATTAATCGGAAACGATTGGATAAATTACACGATAAATTCTGTCAATACGACTCCGGGCATAATACAATGCAAAGCTTACGCGTTTGACAAGGCCGGCTTGGTCAACACAACAACGTGGTCAATAACCATATCGGATATCACAGCGCCTGCAATCGAGAATGTTAGTTATCTGCCTAACACCACAAGAGACCTGGATCCGGGCGTAATGGTAAACGTCACGGCATTTGTTCGTGACAACGTTTCCGTAGGGACTGTATTACTACAATACAAATTAAACACATCGTCCGACTGGACAGGCGCCTTGATGACACCGATTACTTCAACGATGTATTCAGGTAACTTCACTCCCACAATCGGCAACTGGAGCTTCAGGATATACGCAAACGATACGTCCAGCAACATAAACTACAGCGCGATAATAAATGTTTCAATAGGATTAGATTACGCGTGGATCAATGTCACATCAATCCAAACAACAAAAGTTATAGTCCAAACCGAACAAAGAGAACTACAATTGGGAAACATAACTTTGAACAACACCGGCGATTTTGATCTCAACTTCACAATAACTTCAAACAGCACCTGGATCTTATTCAACAGGACCAACACATCATTTTATCTGGGAATCGCGCCAGCCGGCAATATAACGACGTTTAACATAACTGCAAACACGACCGGATTTGCTGTAGGAACATACACATACGGCATAACAATCAACGCATACGCCCAGGGCTCCACATTAATCTCTTCACAATCGTTAAACGGTACTGTCGTAATACAGAATGTTGCCGGACCATTCTTTTCCGTTACGATAACCAATTACGACGCCACCGTAGCCCAGGGCGACGCAGGCGTTGTTTTAACTGCAACCCTTTCAAATCTGGGAACATCCGAAGCGACGAACACGTGGTTTAACTGGAGCCTGCCGTCGGGATGGACCAACGTATCCGGCATCGCGGAAAATTTCGTAGGATTCCTTGGTGTAGGTTCAAAGGCCGTAAACAACATAACAATTTCCGTGGGCACGTCATCATTGACCGGCGCACAGACAATAATCGCCACCGCCGGTTCAAGCAGCGATGCAAGCGGAAGCGATTCCAAATCCGTCAATGTCAATTCATTGACGCCAACATCCTCGGGATCGTCTAGTTCAAGCAGCGGCAGCGTCACTGGAACAGCCTCAACAAAAGAGGCCACAAAAGAACAAAAAGCTCTGTTGCTTCAAACAAGCGAAGAATTGGAACTGCTGAGGGGTTTCAACGGCACATTCATGATAAAAGTGACCAACCCTTTCAAAAATTCTGTTATGAAAAACGTGACCCTTGCTGTGCAAGGTTTCCTAGCCCAATATATTCAAATAGCTCCGGATAAAATAACGGAAATTAATTATAATGGAACCGGTGAATTCGAAGTAACAATAACTGCGCCGACATACCTGACAAAGGGCAACCACCCTTTAAACTTCACAATAACAGGGAGGCTTGTCGAAGGAGCCTCGGAAAGGAACATAATAGAGCAAAGGCTTGTAACGCTGTCCGTTCACGAAGTCAGCAGGTCGGAAGCCGGTTCAATTTTGGAAGAAGCAACAAAAGATTACCAGGACATGGTAAACGCAGGATTCCCGGCTGCCACTATTAAAAAACTTCTTGATCAGGCGGAAAACACGTTTAAAGAAAAGGATTATGAAAAAGTCAACGAAATAACCGGCATGATATTGCTTACAAGAAATGCTGCATTCAACACTAAAGACCTTATACAGGAAATCATGAACAGCATTAAAATCGCGGAAAATAACGGGCTTCGCGTGGACGAAACAAAAAACCTGCTTAACCTTGCATTGGCTGCGTTCGAAAGGGAAGATTACGCATCCGCC
>JACPAF010000007.1 GCA_016180965.1 Candidatus Aenigmatarchaeota archaeon | reverse complement strand
CAACGGCGTAGAATGCACCAAATCTGTGTTAAGCATAACTCCCGGACAGGCCGGCGTGATAATCAACGCGCAGGGATGCGCAGCTGCTTGCGGAACAGGTACGCTTTGCACAGGAAAAGTTAGCGTTAAAGTCGGTACGAGAAACGGCGTTGTCGACTCGTCTGCGATATGCGCTTAATTTTTTAAGAAGCATAGACCCAAATTAAAGTTTTTTATTATTTCATTATTTCAATGATTTTTTTTCTAGATGCTGCGCCTCGGAGTATTTTAACGCTTTTTTGATCCACGTTGAAATGCTTTGCTAGCCGCTTTATGATTTCCAGGTTGGCCTTATTTTTTTCAGGTTTTGAGTCCACGGAAATTTTTATTTCATTTCCGTCTACAACCAGGTCTTCGCGGCCGAAATTGACTTTTACCTGGTAAATCCGGCTTTCAGACATAGACTCCCTGCACAAAAACGTTATGGCCCTTTTTTTCCAGCAGCCTTTTCATTGCGGGTATTTTATGGGTTTCCACGTCCACGGAGATGTCGCATTTTTTTAATTTCCTTCTTGAGGCGTCCTGCAGGGTTTTTTCTATAATCCGAAGAATCCTTTGATAAGCCGGATCTTTTTCCATATCCGATTCGGTGTAGTTCATCTGGGGTAAAACGGATTTCTGGGGCAGGATAAAAATGTTTATTCGCATCTCTGGCATACTATCTGATGGAAAAACGCACGTTTAAAAGTTTGTGCCCCAATAGCTTGTGCTTATGGAAAGACCTGGTAACAGAGGCTCAAATGGAATTGGATTAGTAGGAGTGAAAACGGAGACGTCGGAAGCTAGAAAAATTTTGGAGGAAGCCGAGGCTTTGATGAATCTCGAAAGCGCGGCTACACGCGTTGATCCGAAACTGCAGGATTTCTCCGAGTTATACCAGGTTCTTGACGGCAGGGGTTATGATTCGGGTACACGTTTCGGCATGCTCGGCACTGCTCTGAGGCGTAGAATAGAAACTCTTGCAAGGATTGAGGGGGATGCCAAATATTTATTCAAGTTTGCATTTGGAGTAGAACCTCCTGAGAAACTCCGTGTAAAACGCAGGCCTTACAGCATTCAGTTTGAAACGGATAGACGCGGTTGCGAATATGTCTGCAGTGTGTTGAAACTCGATGGTGGCTATAATTCCAGCGACGGCCTTTGTTTTTCACCAGACAACGTTTCGCCGAAAGCGCATGATAGTATCGGAGGAACCGTAACTTTGGTCAGGGCATATACTGATGTACCTTTGTCAGCGCGGGATCATGCCAAACAAGAATGGTGGGAATTAAATGAAATAACAGAAAGGCATGAAGAGGTACATGCTTTCCAGAATTTAATGCTAGGCGCGGGCTATATGACGTTTCAATCCCCTCTTGCCCGCAGCTTTCTCAAGGAAGAATCCGCCACCTGCATTTCGCTGAGTGAAAGGCGTTTGGCGAGCCTACACCGGCCTCTGCTGCATAGCGGACTTTATTTTGACCACAAAGTTCCTTACCAAGATTTTGATGCGCTTGCAAGTAAGATTACCGGAGGCGATGAATCGACTGCGGCGGAGCTTGTAGATCTCAGAAGAAAAAATGCGTATGCGGTGAGCTCAATTTACAATAGAGTCAGCATTCGAAGGGCCAAGTTGGTGGGTTGGGCTTTTCTTTTGTTGGATTTTCAAAAAGCTTATCATACTTTAGACGCCATTCCCAGTAGATAAAATTCTGACGATAACAATTAAATGAAAATCAAGGTGATATCATACCCGGTTACTTTACAAGCGGTTAACGCAGGTAATACGTGCTGGAACTGTCGAAATTGTCGACCATTTCTATGCCAGAATTTTCCTGTTTGACGTAATCTTCGGGACTGGAATAAATCACGTTGGGAAAATATTTGTTGAACCTTGTGGACAATGCGGTGACCATGTGCTGTTTACCGAACAATTTTTCACTAATATTTTTTACGCTTTGTTTAAGTACGGTTTCGTCCATTATCCCGAATGAATGCATGTACTCCCTCAAAAGCATGTGAAATACGTAAGGCTGGTACAGTTTTTTGTTTTTTTCCATTATCTTCCTTAACGGGGCTTTATTGATGATTATGAAATTTGAGCCCAATGGATGAAAACCACCGATGAGTTTTTTCTGGTCTGTCTGTATTTCTGTGAGGCCGAGCATGAGCCCAGGCCTTTTGTGCCCTATGGTGTCATAGACGCCGTCTTTTACCAATTCAAATATCTCTGCGAGCGTTTTGGCGTCTTTCAGCATTTTCGGAAATGTAGAACTTGCTTTGTTGTTGCGGTTTTTCGAGGCCTTTTTAGCCGTAATTTTTTTATTTTTTACCATAATAGCCACGAGAATTCTTAATAATTAATTACATGACCAGTTCCCTTTAAATAACCGGTGGGCAACAACGAACCGGATGGTCTGCGTTTTGTCTAAGCTTCTATCTGTAAACGCTTATAACGATTGCGTTTTAGATAGTTTTCATGGCTGAGTTGCTAGAACGGCTGTCTTCGGGAGATGAAGTCTACAAACCCGACAGTGCGACAGTCAGCGCTGCGACTGTAAAGGATTACGAGTCGGTTTATCGAGATTCCATCAAGGACCCGCAGAATTTCTGGGCGGCGCGCGCACGGGAGTTGCACTGGTTCAAGGCTTGGGATAAGATTCTGGACTGGAATTTTCCATGGGCCAAATGGTTTGTTGGAGGAAAGTTTAACATATGCTACAATGCTCTTGATAGGCATGTTAAAAGCGGGCTGGGAAGCAAGGTTGCGTTTTATTGGGTCGGCGAGCAGGGAGACAAAAAACAGATCACATACTCCGAACTTTTGGCTGATGTGAAAAAATTTTCCAATGTTTTGAAGAAACTGGGCGTGGTTAAAGGCGATAAAGTTACAGTTTACATGCCGCGAATATTCCAGCAGATGATAACCTTGTTAGCGTGCGCGCGAATAGGCGCAGTCCATAGCGTAGTTTATTCCGGGTTTAGCTCGGGTGCATTAAAAGAGCGTGTAGTTTCTGCCGGCTCGAAGATAATTGTAACAGCGGACGGCGGTTTTTACAAAGGCAAAGTTGTTGAGCTGAAAAAAATCGTTGACGAAATAAAAGATGAGTGCCCTTCTGTCAAACATGTTGTGGTTGTTCGCCATACGAATTCCAATATCGAATTTACTAAAGGCGATTTGGAATGGGACGAATTGATGGACGGCGCAAGCGATGATTGTGAAGCTGAAGTTATGGATTCCGAGGATCCGCTTTTCATACTTTACACTTCCGGTACCACAGGAAAACCGAAAGGCGTTTTGCACGTTCAAGCGGGTTATGCAGTGGGCGTGTACACAACAGTGAAATGGGTTTTTGACGCGAAGCCGAATGATGTTTACTGGTGTACTGCCGATGCAGGATGGATAACGGGACACAGTTACATCGTCTATGGCCCATTATTGAACGGATTGACGAGCGTAATTTACGAGGGCGCGCCTACCACACCAGACCCTGGGCGTTTATGGTCTATTATCGAAGATTTGAAAGTCACGATTTTCTACACCGCTCCTACGGCGATAAGATTATTGATGAAGAGCGGGGACAAATGGCCGGAGAAATATGATTTATCATCTTTGCGTTTGCTTGGAACAGTAGGCGAACCGATTAATCCAGAGGCTTGGTCATGGTACCGCAAAGTCACGAACAACAAACCGATAATGGACACTTGGTGGCAAACGGAAACGGGAATGACTATGATAACGCCTATGCCTTGCGTTCCGTTGAAACCGGGCTCTGCGACAAAGCCGTTTCCGGGGATAGTCGCGGATATTGTAGATGAGAAAGGTAATGCGGTTCCTATTAACAAAGGCGGTTACTTGGTTATCAGAAATCCATGGCCCTCGATGATGCGCACGGTTCACAATGATCCGGAAAGATATTTGAAATATTGGAACACGATACCGAACGTTTACATGGCCGGCGATGTTGCGCATCGCGATAAAGACGGGTATTACTGGATAATGGGGCGAAGCGACGACGTGATTAAAGTTTCCGGTTATCGTCTTGGTTCTGCGGAAATAGAAAGCGCTTTAGTCAGCCATCCTTCGGTTGCGGAAGCTGCGGTTATAGGTAAACCGGACGATGTCCGCGGTGAAGCGATAAAAGTTTTCGTAATCCTGCGGGAAGGGCAATCGCCTTCTGACGAATTGAAAGAGGCATTGAAAAAACATGTGCGCAGTGAGATAGGCCCTATTGCTATTCCGTCGGAAATTGAGTTTGTGGCGTGGCTGCCAAAAACACGCAGCGGAAAAATAATGCGGCGCGTTTTGAAGGCGAAAGAATTGGGTTTGCCAGTCGGCGACACATCGACGCTGGAAGATTAGATTCCGAAAAAATTGTCAATTATTTCCGTGTAAATTTTTTCTACATTTATTATTTCATCAATATTGACGTATTCGTCGGCTGTGTGGATGTTGTTCCCGTTGGGCCCGATGTTTATTGACGGGATGTTGCATAATGCTACTGTGTAATTCATGTCAAACACGGAATCGGAATTTTTCATTTCAGGCTTGACCCCGAATTTTTTGAAGGCGTTTTTGGCCAGTTTAATTATTTTCTCGTTTTCGTCGACCATGCACGCGTCCAGGAAAGGGTTTGGCCTTTTGTAAAATTCAATTTCCACGCGCGATTTTAATTTCAAAGATTTAACCAGATCTTTTAGCTGGGTGAAACAATATTCCTTGTTTTCTCCGATGACGGCGCTGCGATGCAGCATGAATTCGCAATAGTCTGGAATAAAAAAGAAATCCGTGCCGCCGCCGACTTTCGAGACGCACGTGACACCGGAACCCATTATTGGATGTTTTTTTGTTTTTAATTTGTCCACAGCTTCTATGATCTTTGCGGCATCTACGATCGCGTTAATTCCTTTTCTCTGTGAACCGTGGCCGGATTTACCGTGAACTTTTACGTTGAAGGCGTAACGGCCTTTTATTGAATTAACGATAAACAAACCGTCGCCTGCGATGACGCTTGGCTCTGAAAATAAAGCTGCGTCAAAATCCCTGCTTATTATTTTTTTCTGTATCAGATCGTATGTACCTAATGATTGCAGTTCTTCGTCAACAACGCCCGTAAACGTAATAGTTCCGTTGAATTTTTTGTTCTTTAACCTCAATAACTGCATCAACATTATTGCGATTCCTGATTTCTGGTCTAATGCTCCCAGCCCGAAAAGTTTACCGTCTTCGACAACAGGTTTAATCGGATTTTTAGTCCAGCCCTCGGCGGAAGGTACTGTGTCTATATGGCCGTTCAACAGCAGCTTAGGTTTGCCAGATCCGACTGAACAAACCAGGTTCGGACGGTTTTTTTCGGTGTAAATTAATTCTGGCTTTAACCCGTTTTTTTTAAGAAAGCCGTAAATAAATTTCGCAATTTTTTCCTCATTACCGCTCACGGATTCTATTTCAACGAGTTTTTTTGTGAGTTCTATTGTGTCCATAGAAACCAATTCGGATATATAATATAAAAAACTAGAGTTGCTTTTTTAAATCCAGTCCAATTGTTCGACGGGCCCATTGTGAATGAATAAATCCATGACTAACGGGTCGTGGTTGGGAAAATGGCGGGCTTTGATCTGTCTTGTCAGAAGTTTAACTGTTGCCACATGGGTACCTGCGTAACTGCCGCCCAATTTTTTTGCCAGGCTGTTCATTTCAGGCGCGGGAACAGCGTCTGTCCACCAGGTTTTCATTCCCATCCTGCCTGCATGGCGTAATGCTTCGTAAGACAATGCGAACCCGACGCCGTTGGTTTTAACACGGCCCGTATCCGGGTTCAATGCGGCAACGTCTGTTAATTCACCGAAACGAAACGGGCTGCGTTCCACAGTCACGGTTGCGTCGATCGCGCCGTCGCTTTTTCTTTCAGCTACGTACACAAGGGAAGGAACAGATGAGCCGTTGAATTGTGCGTCAACGAGTTTGGGCATGACCTCTGCCAGATCGTAAGTTCCGTAGAACGGAAAGGTTTCTTTTAGAACGTGGAGTAAACCAGGCACGTCTCTTAGTTCAGCTTGCCTCAGGTAATGGCTTTCTTTAATCCTTTCCAATGCTTTTTTTGCCAATGCCGGGTTGAATTCGCTTTCAATTGACGCGACTTGATGTTGCAATTTTGTAAACCATTCTTCGTCCCTTTCGGGAAATAGCGCCAGTCTTTCAGGTGAAACTTTTGCAAGATCCTTTACATCAAAATAATGGCCTGCTATGAAAAACATGGAGTCGTTATCAGCTTCTACGAGGTAGCCATGTTTTCTCAAGGCGTCTGCAACACCGGCGATAGCCAATTTTTTTTGTCCGGGCCCGCTTGCAACCGGAACCCTGACGTTTCCGTAACGAGTCGCATTGGGAAACGCGTCTTCCCACGTTTTTACTAAAGCATCAGCCGCTTCGGGATCGACTGCGAATGGTGTTATTTCACTGGATGGTTTGACTCTGCGATTGCCTTTGCCGAAGTCTGCGCTGTCGTCTTGGTAAGGTGTTATAGCGAGAATTTTTTTACCGTCCCTGATGCCGAGCCAATGTTGGAGTTTGTCCCCGTAAGGAGCGATTTCTGCGTAAATTTCCCCCAGCCCTTGCTGGTCTGCAAACGTCTGGAAATCACGAAAGTTGTTGGTTCCCACAAAAGGAGTTAAGGTAGAAGTGTAGGGTTTTGAGGTTGTCATATTTTATCACATTACGCTTTTTGACGAACTCATATTTCGTCTTCAAACGTTATCCATAAGTTTCGGTGGAAACCTATTTAAAAGTGGTTTTATCATGATCGTTGATCGCAATGCATGCAAAAAATCGACAGAAGACGTATTATAACTAAACTAAATCCTACCGTATTGTGTATCGGCATGATTCTAGCTAACACACCATCTTTATGGCCTGTTTTTCTATCTCTTCGGGGTCCATTTCCTTGCGGGCTACGCCGGATTTTATGGCTGCGTAAGCTACGGCTTTTGCGACAGCAGGCGCAATTCGACAATCCAATGCGTCCGGCAGTATTTTGTCGTAAGTCGGATCTTTGATTATGTTGGCTATCGCATCAGCGGCGGCGGATTTCATCTCTTCGTTGATTTCACTCGCCCGAACGTCTAACGTGCCACGAAATACACCAGGAAATGCCAATGAGTTGTTAACTTGGTTTGGGAAATCCGACCTACCTGTCGCAATTATTCTGGCTCCCGCTCTTTTCGCATCAGCGGGCATTATTTCCGGAGTCGGGTTTGCCAACGCAAACACAATGGCATCGCGAGCCATCGATTTTATTATTTCTTGGTTGAATGCGTTTGCCGCGGAAACACCGATTAAGACGTCCGCGCCTTTTACAACTTCTGACAATGGGCCGGAAAGTTTTTTCTTGTTCGTCGTTTTTGCGATCTCTTCCTTGTAGGTGTTTTTAATATCTTCGCGGCTTTCGAAGATTGCGCCTTTTGAGTCGCACACTATTATTTCACCGACGCCCATGCGCGCGGCCATGCGTGCGACGGATATTCCCGCAGAGCCAGCGCCGTTTAAAACCAGTTTTATTTGTGAAATATTTTTACCAACAAGTTTTATTGCGTTTAGAAAAGCGCCCATGATGACTATGCCCGTGCCGTGGTTGTCGTCATGGAATACGGGAATATCGAGTTCCTTTTTTAATCTTTGTTCGATGTTGAAAACTTTCGGAGAGCTTATGTCTTCTAAATTAATTCCGCCGAACACGGGCGCGATGTTTTTGACGATTTGTACTATTTCGTCTTCGTTTTTTGTGTTAAGGCAAATCGGGAACGCGTCGACGTTGGCCAATTTTTTGAACAATAAGCATTTGCCTTCCATTACCGGAAGCGCGGCCTCAGGCCCGATGTCGCCCAAACCAAGGACGCGAGTACCGTCTGAAACGACCGCTACAGTGTTACCTTTGATAGTGTAGTCGTAAACTTTGTTTTTGTCTTCTGCTATAACGCGCGAGACTTCTGCGACGCCCGGGGTGTACAATAAAGCCAGGTCGTCCTTGGTCCTCACGTCAATTTTGTTAATTATAGAAAGCTTTCCTTTGTTTTCCATGTGAATCCTAAGCGAGCGTTCCTTGATGTTGTCCATTCTCATCAAATGAACAAATTGATTAATAAGCGTTTTTCTGGAATTTTTTGATAACAGCCGGCAGTTCGTTTATGTCGTCGATTTCAGCGCCCGGCTTGATATCCGGTTTTTGGGGGTTGACATTGCCATAGGATGCCAATACGGACTTAATGCCCAGCCGGTTTGCACCCTTAACGTCGCGCATGACGTTGTCGCCGATCATAATAACTTCAGAATTTTTAACACCGAGTTTTTTTAATACGGCCATAAACGGTTTCGGGTGCGGCTTGTGCTTTTTTGTGTCGTCATATGTTACAACCACATCGAAAAAATCTTCCAGCCCCATTTCGACCAGGCGGGTCCACGCCTGTAATGCGGGCGCATCGGATAATATCGCAAGTTTATAGTTCCTGTGCAATTTTCCAAGTACATTTTTTACGTTGGGATAAGTCTTCAGTATGCTGTTTTTTGTTCTTCTGTATGCGATTATGCCGGCGGCCATTATTTTGTAATCTATTTTCCCGAGAATTTTTTTCAAGAATATCTGGAATATTGTCTGGTGTTCGATTCCTTTTTTCCAATAAAGGGAAAACAATATCTTGCTGGCTCGGTTTTTCGGGGTTTTCAGCCCGGCCTTAATCATTGCGTCTATCGCAGCGTCGCAGCTGGCCTTTTTTGTGGACATAAAATCCATCAATGTATTATCCAAATCGAAGATTACAGCCTTGATCATGATATTAAAAATCCTGTTTGATTTATAAAAGAAATCTTTAATTGCTGGTTTTTAGAAGATCTTAGTATGGACAGGTTGGAGCAATTCCATTCATGGGCCACTTTTGTGGTTTCGATAGCAATAATAACCTTCTTTACACTTTCCGTCGGGCTTCTTTCTTACGGAGTTTCCGCGTTGGCTTTGTTATCCTCGGTCCTTGTTCTTACGGGGATTTATTGTTTCTACATATATTTGCTGAAAAAAACTTTACCGGATTTCCTTCTGATGTCCATACTCAACTTTTCACTGGTTTCCGGCTTCTTACCGCAAATAGGGATGAAATATATGCAAATCGGCGTGATAGGTCCTTATCTGTGGCTGTCTTTAGTTACCATTAACATGGCATATTCGATGGTGATGATAATATTTTACGATATGAGAATATCGAAAATGCTGCCGAGCCGTTAAGAAGCTTCGTAGACTTTTTTCGCCACCGAAAGAATTTCCGGGACTTTGCTGAAACCGATTAAATGAAGCATCCAGCCTCATCAACACGTCCGCTTCTTCAAGCAGTTCGTGTGTGTATTGTGCAATCAATATGTCAGATTTTACCATGGAAATAAGAAATCCCGTAAACTTTTAAACCCTTTTGAGGTTGAATTTTACTTAATTTACAAATTCTGGTAAACTATAGGCATGATTTGCAGCGTCCTGTCGGCTTCGTAGAAATTAATCGATGACATTGCCCAATCAACAAGGTATTTTAATTTTGCGTTGGCAGTTTTTTGAAGCTCTTTGAGCGCGATTTCGTTCTTATCTCTTTGTTTGATTATTCGTGAGGCCATGCCCGGGACTCGGTCTGGTTTGTAATATTTATGCGCCACATTTCCAAATTCCCCCTCGGGAACATTCAATTCTGCGTAGTAGCCTGTGTGTAAAAGAAGTTGTCTTTTTCTGTGAACATTGTTGTCCGTTTCTGCCAAATGTTGGGCTTGTTCTTCGTCGAAAAGGCTTTGTTCCAGATCTCCATTGAGATAAGGATAACCGGCTGCTAATATGATGTTCTGGAATGCGTGGACCTCTTCGTGCCTGTCTAGAACAGGGTCTTCTTCACGCTCCCACGTTACAGAAAATTTTTTCAATCCTTTCGCACCGGGTACATAAAACGTTCCTTCGGTGTCCATTATGGGAAATGCCACGCTACCAAGCTGCTTCTTTGTTTCCTCGTCTATATGTGGTGAATAATTGGCTCTTGTCAATATTACCGAACCGCCAACAGTTTCGCGAACTTTTTTTCTGACGTCTTGGGGGTTCAGACAGACGCCTTGCGTTTTGGTGTGACCTTCCTGCAATCCAAGCGATCTGCACATTGTTTCGTAATCAATATCGTCCATTTCAAATTGAATGCTGTAAGGCCTGCGTTTTACACGAAGCGTTTGCGGGGGCTCTTGACCAAAAGTTGACCTGAAAATCCCCGCATTATCCGCATCCAGTTTATTTAACGAGTCTACTCTTTCTTTTAATTTTCTGCCCATCCTCAGTAGTAATCTTCTGTGGTATGGTGAGATATCCGATGAGGCGGAAGAAATAAAATTATCCAGATCTTTTGTATCGGGTTTGTGAGGATCTATTCTTCTAGCAACATATTCCAGACCCATCAGAATTTCCGCTTCTTTCATAATCTGGCGTATCTCTACAGCTTGCTCCGAGGTGAAGGTTAACATGAAAAAGTTAGAGTATAGATAAACTTTTAAACCACTCGCGCTTTTATAGAGTCCTAACCAAATCAGAATATGAAGGGAAAGAGGAGCATGAGCTTTGCAATTTTGGTTATTTTTTCGGTTGTTTCTTTTGCAGTTATAATATACGGGCAAAAAGTTTTGGTAGATGAAAAATACTGCTCCGTGGATGCGGATTGCGCTTGCGGAACTAATGTTCGTACGCAGCAATGCTTCTACGGAAATAAAAATTACGTTGGTGCGAAGCAATGCCCGGACTTTTGCAGCGGGTTTGCGGGAAATTTGGAGATAAAATGCGTCAAAAGCGAATGTGTTCAAATTAAGAGATGATCTTATAAGTTTGAGTTTCTTTGTTGGTTTGTGGGCATTGTAGAAACTATAAACATTGCACGAATGCGAGGCGCTAATGTACGCGTTGCTGGAAATATGCTTGGGCCTTATGACATAACTGCTGGAAGTCTGCCTAAAGCATTAACTGAGTTATACAGCCTATTGGAAGATGTCGGTTGCACATACAACGGCAAAGGATTGAATTATAGACAAAATGTGGTGGATGATCTACGACATGGACTTGGTGTCATTGCAACTGACGATCCGGTAAGCGTTGTGCTTGCGCCTAGAATGGGAGGACACAAATTTGAATATCATGAAAAATGGAGATTAGCAGGTTGGCGATTGCCGGATTTGGGATTGGGCGATGAATTGGTTCTAGCGGATGTAGGGGATATCGACGGGATTCAAATTTATTTAACCGGTGTGGAAGGTAAAAGATTTAAAACGGTAGAAGCTGTGGTAAGAATGGCATTGCACAAAGTTTATCAGTAGCTTCTGTAATTCTTAGAAACTAAAATTTTTTTTATAAATAAAAATAAAATCACAGGCAGGCACACAGACTGAAACCGATGTTTCGTAAACTGAAGCATACCGTATGCTGTATCGGTATGCTTCTAGCTGTTATACATCGGTTTCGAGTTACTTTTACCGCGAATGCGAATTTTTCACACACTCAGCGATTTTTAGGACTGAGTTCAACTTAAACTGAAACCGATGATATTTTGCATTCATCGGTTTCTAGTTTTACAAAACGATTGGCAATAAAATCCGACTGAAGCATACCGTATACTGAATAGTTTGCTAAAGCAAACTATTTGAGAAAATCGACAGATTTTCTCAATATCGGTATGCTTCCATTGGGTACCGGTTTGTCTTGACATTCAGGTTCTTGGGGATCGCGGGCTGAACACCTCGTTGCCTTGGTGCGTACACCCCGATTCCATTAATCTCATCGTCTATGAGACCTTTTTATCCGCGCCGATGTATTGCTACACCAGTTTGGAAATAGTCGCCTATTATTTGAGGACAGTTTCGGACTTAGTTAAGCAGGACATCGGAAACCCGAAGGTTTCCGTGCGCAGGAAACAAATAAAACCCGAAGGTTTTCGTGCATAGGAAATTTAATAATTTCCTATGTTTGATAATTTCCTACGAATAGCCTACTGACCTATCTTACCCGAATGTAACAACCGTTTTCATAGTGAAGCAATAGCTAACTCAACGGCCTGACCATCGGGAAAATTAAACTATTCCCTTATGCTTTCAGTCCTTAACTGCATACAGCGTGGCTGCCCAGCGGTGCCTCTTCAGACAACTGGTAGACTAGTGGCTGCGGCAGGATGTTCCTTTCGTACTAATTCTGCCTTCCTCTCACGACGTTCTAAACCCAGCTAAAGTCCCCCTTTGACCAGTGAACACCTGTACCCTTGGCTGCTGCTGCACAGCCAGGAGGGGGGTAGCCGACAGCGACGCCTCAACGCGCGGGGTCGATTTATTCTCGCCCAGCACTCCATTCTTATGCGAACCGATACGTATTTTCATGCGTATCGAGTTGCGTCATCTTTCTAATCTATTAGGTTTAGACCAGATTGTGATCTAATCGTTTTAGGAAGATATCACTAATGAGTGCAGGCGAAAGGAACTCTCGCCCGCCACGAACCCATTATCCCCGAGGTAGCTTTTCTGATACACCAAGCCCCCATTCAGGAGGCATTGGGGATCGCTAAATCACGCTTTCGCGGCTGGAATCCTTGCTTTTCAGAATCCAGTCAGGCTAGCTTTTGCTTTTACACTCTACTCTCCATTTCTGACGGAGATGAGCTAACCATAGAGCACTCCTGATCTCCTGTCAGGAACGTACCGCCCCAGTCAAACTGCCCATCAAGTGGTGTCATGGATCTTTGAGATCCAATAAGCAGTACAATCAAAAGATGTCTGTGTTACATTATCGCCTAAGCGCGACCCGAGAGTCGCGCCTTCGAACAGCTCCAGACTACACTATGAAATTCCAATCGTACCGCAGCACCAGACTGCAGTAAAGCTCTACGGGGTCTTCTCTTCCCATTGTTGGTCTCAGGTTTATTCACCTGAATAACAATTTCACTGAGTCTCTACCCGGGACAGCGCGAAAGTAGTTGAGCCTTTCATGCGGGTCGATAATTAATCGACAAGGGATTACGCTACCTTAAGCACCTGACTTACATTGCTGTAAGAGTCGGACCATATCATCA
>JACPAF010000003.1 GCA_016180965.1 Candidatus Aenigmatarchaeota archaeon | reverse complement strand
GGAGCTGCCGGCCTGTATCTGGATAACAGTTTTGCGGTTTTCCCGCTTTGGGTAAGCACAACAAAACCTTCGATCTTGTCATCCTTTTGCCGGGATTGTAAATACAAATTGTAAGCCGCATCGCAAAGCGCAGACGCCTGGTTATCGAGTTTAAAATTAAATTTTTTCCTGGTATCCACGTCGAATTTTCTCGAATTAAATTCGGAAATATTTCGCATCATAGAAACGGCCTCGGCAGGATAATTACCGAAAGCCGTTTCCGCAGATAACATGACCGCATCCGCTAACTCGTAAGCTGCATTGGCAACATCGGAAACTTCGGCGCGTGTCGGATAGGAGTTGTCAACCATTGAATGCAACATTTGCGTGGCGATTATCACCGGAACCCCCCGTTCTATGCATTTCCTAACCACTATTTTCTGGTAATAAGGGACTTGTTCTATCGGAATCTCGACGCCCAAATCCCCGCGTGCAACCATTATACCGTCCGAGAATTCTATGATTTTATCTATGTTATCTATGGCTCCCCTCGTTTCTATTTTGGATATTATGTCCGCGTCCATGCCGGCTTTCTTCATCTCACCTCTCAGGTATTTTATGTCATTTTCATCCTTCACCGAAGATAACGCTATAAAATCTATGCCGACCGCGCCTGCGAGACGCAAACCTTCAATATCGCGTTCCTCTATGATCGGAAGGTCTATGTCAACATCAACAAAGTTGACTGATTTATTGTTCTTCAAAACGCCCGAACTCTCCGAGCGAAGGAATTTCTTACCTTTTATAACTTCTACGCGGAAGTCGAAAGCCCCGTCATCCGCCATGACCTTGTGTCCGCTCTGCAGCTTGTTTATTACTTCGGGATGGGAAATGCGTATAAAATTTCCGTCCGCTAACTCGCCTTCCACAGAAAAGAGTTGGTCTTTTTTAACATCAATTTTTTCTTTGCCCAGATCAAGCCTTACCCTCGGTCCCGGCAAATCAAGGAGTATAGCAACATTCGAACCGATTTGTTTGGCCACTTCGCGAACCAGTCCTATCGTTTCCGCGTGCCATTCCGACTCGTTGTGCTTGAAATTAAAACGGAAAACATCGACGCCGTTATTAATCAATTTTTCGATAATATCCCGCTTATTGCTGGCCGGGCCTATGGTAGCAATGATTTTTACAGGATTAGACATAGTAATCTTCTGAAGAACTTTTATCAGCCGCAAAGAATATAAAACACTACTGCACTATGCACGGCAAAAAATATGGCAGCCGATAAAAATTAAAATTTAGGTTTGTATCTTTTCATCAAAACCGAATTGCCTACAACAAAGAAAGAGCTAAATGCCATCGCCGCAGCTGCAATTATCGGGGTCAGCAGCAAACCGAAATAGGGGTATAACAAACCGGCGGCAATTGGTATCCCCGCGGTATTGTAAAAAAAAGCCCAGAAAAGGTTCTGTTTTATTTTTTTCATTGTGTATCTGCTAATATCGATTGCAGTAAAAACATCGCGCAAATCGTGTTTAATTAGGATTACGCCGCCCGTTTCTTTCGCGACATCAGTGCCGGACCCGATTGCGATGCCAACGTCGGCCTGTGCAAGCGCTGGGGCATCATTTATTCCGTCGCCCACGAATGCAACTATCTTTCCTTCCGATTGCAACTCTTTAATTTTATCAGCCTTGTTCTGCGGCAACACACGCGCAAACACTTTTTCTATTCCTGCCAAAGACGCTATCGCTCTCGCAGTCCGCTCGTTGTCTCCTGTGATCATAATCACTTCAACGCCTTTGCTTTTCAGCGCTTTTACGGCTTCGGCGGAATAATCCTGCAGTGTGTCCGCTATACCTATGACCCCCAAAGGTTTGCTATTGTACGCGACAACTACAACTGTCTTGCCGTCCTTTTCGAGTTTTTCCATACCTGTTTGTAATTGGCTGGCGTCCACGCCCGATTCTTTTGCAAATTCCAAGTTGCCTACAAGAGCCGTCTTACCCAGATATTGGGCCTTTATTCCCTTTCCGGAAATTGTTTCGTAAAATTTCGCGTAATCAACTTTAATTTTTTGCTCTTCCGATTTCCTTAATATCGCTTCGCCTATCGGATGTTCGGATCCTTTCTCCGTTATTGCGGCTATTTTCAAAAGCTCTTCCGTGTTGCCGGTCAATGACATTATATCGGTCACCGAAGGCTCGCCTTTTGTGAGCGTGCCTGTTTTGTCGAATACAATAACATTAATTTTGTGCGCAGTTTCAAGCGATTCGCCGTTTCTGATTAATATCCCGTTTTCAGCCGCTTTTCCTGTTCCCACAAGAATAGCCGTAGGCGTCGCAAGCCCCAACGCGCACGGGCATGCTATAATTAAAACCATAATCGCTACAGTCAATGAAAAAATGAAATCCGAAGTAACCGCGTACCACGCAACTGAGGAAATGAGCGCGATTAGTATGACAATCGGCACGAAATAAGCGGAAACTTTATCGGCCAAACGCTGTATCGGAACTTTTGACAATTGTGCCTTTCCCACCAAATCAATAATCTGGGCAAGAGTCGTATCCGCTCCCACATTAGCCGCTTTTATTTTCAACAATCCGGATTTGTTTATCGTAGAACCTATTACCTTGTCTCCTTCCTTTCTGCTTACAGGAAGGCTTTCACCGGTTATCATTGATTCATTGATTTCTGTATGGCCTTCAACGATAACTCCGTCCGTTGGTATGGATTCTCCAGGCTTCACAATCATAATATCGCCGACTTTTATTTCATCAGTGGATATCGTAGTTTCTTTGCCGTCTCTTACAACTGTCGCAATTTTCGGCATCAGGTCAAGTAGTTTTCGCAAAGACTCGGAAGCCTTGCCTTTCGCAATTTCTTCGAGGAGCTTTCCGATCAATATCAAAGAAATTATAACTGCGGAAGTATCGAAATAAACTTCGCCTTTGAATGTTTGAGGCAAAAAAATTAACAGGGTACTGTACAACCACGCTGCTGACGTGCCCAAAGCTATCAATGTGTCCATATTCGCTGTTTTGGCTTTTATCGCATCCCAGGCGCCTTTGTAAAATGTCCGGCCTGCAATGAATTGAACTGGCGTCGCAAAAATGAACAGCCAGATGTTATTGGGAAGAACGGGCAAAACGGGAAAATACGTAAGGAAAAGTGCTATAAAAGAAAAAACCGCGCTGAAAACGGTCATTTGTTTGAGCTTTTTATATTCAACTTCCGGCTGTTCAAATTCTTTCAAACATTTCTCGCTGCAAAAATAAAATATCTGGCCGTCTTTTTCCTTTTTGTAAACCGCGTTCTTCTCATCTACATGCATTCCGCATACAGGATCCGTAGCCATTAAAACGCCCTCTCTTACATATAAAATTAATTCATGTCCTAAAATAATCAAAAAATTTATCCAAGTTGGTGCGGCTCTTCTTGTTCTCTTTCATCGCAATTTTGACTATCGCATAAAGCGCAACAATAACCAGGATTATCCAGGTTATTGAAGGTATAGAACCGATAAAGTTTTTTAAGAATTCGGCAATATTCGCCACCTGCATGTTTATCGATGTTTGGTAGTCGCCGCCCATGGCAAGCTGATTTGTGTAAGTCAGGTAAACCAGTACTATTCCCATGAAAACGAACATGCCGCCGGAGAGCGCTTCAGAAACTGTGATACTCACCTTCCTACCCAGTAAATTGTAAGAAATTTTCTTTCTGAAAATCGACATTCTTTCGGATATCTCCGACTTGTCGAAGAAGTACGCAAGTACAAAAAGCGGTATGGTCATGCCCAAAACGTACATGAGCGAATAAACGCTTCCCCAAAATAATGATCCCGGTAAAACCGATAAGGCCATAACACCTGCAAGCACGGGCGCGCAGCATAGCGTAGCAAATGCCGAAAATATTCCAAGTACAAACACAGATCCTGCGTCTTTGACTTTAAAGTTCATGTTAATTGAAAAGGGGAATGAAAAATGTCTGCCCAAAAGTATTGACAAACCGAGAACCAGAAAGAACGCCGATCCTGCCAAAAACAAACCATTGTGATAATCTTTGAAAAATTTTCCGATTCCCGCCATTCCAAGTCCTAACGGGAGGAAAACAGCCAAGAGTCCGAGGAAAAAGATGAATGTCATCAAGAATATCGTGCGCTTTTGCCTGAATATCGAACCCAAATATGCAGGCAACAAAACTGTTATGCAACAAGGCGCAAAAAGAGCCGCTATGCCTGCGACAAAAGCCGTTATCATTGATGCTGTTATCAGTACGTCGCTCATCGTAATCACAATTTAGATATGATCTCCACAAGTTCGTCATTTCGTATGCCCATGGAAGGGTCGTCAAGAACGAATTTTATAGAGCCGTCGCGGCCTATGATAAAATATGTATGGCCCGGATAGTAACCTGGATGCATCGAAGACTCGACGGATAAAACATCATAAGATAAAGAAACCTTCCTGTCAGCATCAAATAATAACTTGGATTCTTTCATCTGGGTAACTTTCTGGAGTATTTCATCCCATGTGCTTTTTTTATCAATCACAACGGAAAACGAAGCCACGTCCGCATTATTTAACCTGTCATCTTTGCCCAACTCGGCAATTTGGTTCCAGCAACCTGGATAGCACATCGCCCCCTCATTAAAGAATAAAACGACAAATTTTCCCCGGTAATCGCTCAATTTCACAAAATTCCCATCGATGCTTTGCAGCTCAAAATCCGGTGCCTGTTTCCCAATAGCGCTATCGAAAGAAACCTTCTGCGCGGTTTTACTGTCAGCTCCCGAAAACCAGAAAATTCCTATTAAAATTATCAATGCTGGCATTACGAAGAAAATAAATGTATTTTTTTTGAACAGTTTCACATGAACACCTCAGCCGGCCGCTCCATAGGCGTTTGCGCAATTTTTGCAACAAAAATGCAAAGTCTTTGATTTCAAGGAAATTTTATAGCCCCCGCTATAAACTTCGCAGTTGCAATGTGCACAAACCGTGAGCTTAGACCTAACGAAAAAATCCAACAAGCCGCCTATCTTTTGCACGGATTCTATTACGGCGCGCCTGCCGACTTTCGTCAGGGAATAAATTTTTTTATCACGTTCACCGCGGGATTTAATTTGTACAAGGCCGCTGTCTTGCAATTGTTTTAACAGCGGGTAAACCTGTCCGGGGCTCACACGCCGCCCAGAGATGACTCCCAGGTTTTTGATTAATTCATAACCGTGGCGCGGTTTAGCATTCAAAAGAAGCAGCGCGCTTAGCTTGAGTCCATGCATCAGGAGGTTGGATTTCATAATCCCATTATGGTAAATAAAGTATATATATCTTATCTATGATATATCATATTAGAAATATGTTTATCCTATACGGATTAACTTATTAACTGCAGCTTCAAATATTTTATCGGGGTGTATGAATTGGCAAAAATAAAGGCAAAAGTTATGCATGAACTTGACGAAAAAATTGTTGCAACTGCATCCGGTTTATTCGGAGCAGCCGTGGCTGCGACAGGAGTTGTTTGGCACGGTATGATGGGACAGCCTTCGATAATGAACATGATGTATCCCAATTTCTGGGGTAGCATGATGAGTTATCCCGTCTCGTTGCTTGGCGGCCTGCTGATAGGCGCGTTCTACGGCTGGTTGTTCGCGGTCGTGTACAATTGGACATTGAAAAACATGAAGTGATGCCATGCTTGTTCGAGACCCCGTATGCGGTATGGACGTCGATGAAAAAAGCGCCATCAAAAAAGAACACAAAGGCAAATTTTATTTTTTTTGCAGTAAAAATTGCGAGCAGAATTTTTCAAATAATCCGGAAAAATTTGCTAAATAGCTACCCAGTTGTCCATCCGCCGTCCACGACCAAAGTCGCGCCGGTTATGTAACTGGCCTCATCCGAAACAAGGAACGCAGCTGCTGATGCTATCTCCTCAGGTTTGCCCAGCCGTCCCATTGGTATTCTGGAAAGTACGGCATTCAACGCGTCCGGATTGTTTTTGATGTCTTTTGTCATATCCGTTTCTATGGCACCCGGCGCAATAGCATTGACGTTTATCCCCAAAGGCGCAAGTTCCAGTGCGATTTCTTTTGTGAAACTTATCACAGCCGCCTTCGCCGAACAATAATGCGCAAGTCCCTGGAACGACATCAAACCGGCAACGGAAGCTATGTTGACAATTTTACCGTATTTTTGTTCTGCCATATACTTTGCGGCGCCCTTCGAGCAAAGGAAAACGCCTTTCAGGTCAACGGAAATAAGTTTATCCCATTGTTTTTCCTCCAAATTCAATAATGATCCTTGGTTGACTATGCCCGCATTGTTGACAAGTATGTCGACCTTATCAAATTTTTTGATCGCGGAATCTAGCATGTCTCTCACTTGTCTGCCGTTAGACACATCCGCCTGCACGGCAAACGAATCACGCCCCATGGATTCTATTTCCTTGGAAACGGTTTTAGCTGACTCAAGTTTGGTGCTATTGACTATAACGTCCGCGCCAAGCTCTGCCAATTTCAGCGCTATAGCCCTTCCAATACCCCTGCTCGAACCTGTGACTAAAGCGACTTTACCAGAGAAATTCATAAATATCATTAGCCGAAGCTGAATAAAAAACCGAAGTACGGAAAAGTAACCTCAAAAAATTTACTTCTTGACAGGTTCAACGGGCTTATGCATGGGCGTGAACGGGAACGGCCTCTCGTTGGTTGTGAAATTGATATACCTGACAAATTTATAATATTCCGTTATCCACGCGTTTGCAAAACTGGCTAAATCTGCATTTCGTTTGCCGGTGATAATTACGACAAACCAGTGTATGATCAAAACAAATTCAACAACCATTTTCCACAGACCTAGTATTATGCCGGAAATCAATGCGACCGGTATGCGCATAACGGCTTCCCATCTTTCATTTATCCTTCTAGGCAGCAACGGCATAATATTATCACATAGACGGGCTTAATAAATCATTTTAACAGGCCCGATACAAGAAGTATTACACCCAAGATAACCAGCAAAATAGGAAATATTTTTTTATTTATTACGTAACCACCCAAATGAAAGCCTTCCTCGTCCGACTGCATAACTTAATTTCGTAAATTGTATTAAAAAAGATTTTTTTGCCCCAAATCCGAAATAGAAGCACAAATAGACCGCAACCATGAATATCGGATGTACCTGTGTCCAATACGCTTTGAATGGGGCGGACATAATCAAACCATATGCTTCAATCATATCACATTTAACACATTAAAGTATTTTTAACTATCGGCGGACAATTTTTAATAATGTTAGAAGATTATTTCCCAAGGAAATTCCAACAACCGATGAATATTTCAACATTCGCCAGATTGGGCGTATCTCAAGCATCATTCCTATCGGAATTCAAAGACGTCTCAACAAACAACTTTTCGAGGCAACAACCCGACCAAACGGGTTATGATCTGGATATAAACAAAATAAACGGTTGGATGGAAGAAAATCACAAATTTTCCTTATTAAATATTAGGCTAGGCGACATGAACAACAACTTTGTAGGCAAACTGAATAGGCTGGAATTCGTGGGTACAGGAGAGTATGGAAATAAACAAATCTCGTTTTCTCACAACAAAATGCCAAGTACCGGTAACCCAAAATTTTTTGACGATTATAAAATTCAGCTCGCCACATATGCGTTTTGCCTAAAAAATCATCCGGTATTCAAACACTGCGATATTTTAGACGCCAAGATAATTATAAAATACCCGGGCAGCGAAGACGTAAAAAATGAATTCGTGGCAACTGTCCAGAAACTGGAAGAATGGATAATGTACATGCCCAATCTCATAGAAACTGCCTGTAAACTGATCAGCGGTGAGGTGGAACCAAAAAACGAATATTATTCGTTGGAAAGGAAACATTGGGTCAGCAATTTTGCGCCAAAATACAAATTCTCGATCAATTGAAGGGTATGGTGATTAATCTGGAATCTTACATAATTATCTTACTACTACCGTTTTCATATTGACAAATTCCCGCAATGCCAAATAAGACAACTCGCGCCCGTAACCGGATTTTTTGACCCCGCCAAAAGGAAGTTTCGGCTCCGAACGCAAATTTGTGTTTATGAAAACCATTCCCGAATCGATGCGTTTCGCCAACTTCTCAGCTTTAACCAAGTCGCGCGTCCACAAACTCGATCCAAGCCCGTATTCTGTATTATTGGCCATCCGTATTGCATCGTCCTCAGCCTCAACCGGAATGACAATTGCAACGGGCCCGAACATTTCTTCCCTAAAAACGGGCATACTTTCGTTGATATTTGTAATCACAGTCGGCTCGTAGAAAAAACCTTTGCCCTGCTTAGTTTTACCACCGACTAAAATTTTCGCTCCCATACCAACGGATTTTTTGACAGCTTTATCTAAATTATCTCTCAAATCGCCTCTGGCCAAAGGACCTATGTCCGTCGCTTCGTCCAACGGATTTCCCAAGCGCAATTTTTTAATATTATCAACAAAAGACTCGAGAAAATCATTGTAAACGCCTTTTTGCACTATGAATCTTTTCGAAGCCGCGCACGCCTGCCCGCAATTTCGGAATCTCGCGAACGTCGCGGAATCGCAGCACTTGTTTAAATCAGCATCGTCCAACACAATGAACGGGTCGCTGCCGCCCAGTTCCAAAACAGTTTTCTTCACGTTTTCTCCAGCAACCTTAGCAGCGCTTGCTCCAGCAGCCACACTGCCTGTTAGCGAGACGCCATCAACATAATCGGATTCTATTAACTTCCCTACATCGGTTGATTCGATGAACAAATTTGAATAAACATTTTCCGGCAACCCTTCATTAAACGCGTCCTCGATTTTCAACGCGCACTGAGGGACATTGCTTGAGTGTTTAACCGCGATCGTGTTACCCGCAAGAATTGTCGGTATGGCAAACCTTATCACCTGGTGGAAAGGGAAATTCCAAGGCATCACGCCCAGAATCATTCCCAAAGGCTGCATAGCAATGTAACTTTTCGAATATTCCGTCCCCAAAATCTCGTCTTGTAGGAATTTCTCCGCGATTTCAGCGAAATAATCGCACACCTGTACGGAACGCTCTATCTCCGAAATTGATTCTTTGATAGGCTTGCCCATCTCCATCGAAATAAGCTTTGCATTTTCCTTCTTGTCCCGTTCAAGTATGCGCGCAACTTTCTTAACCGCACCCGCACGATCTTTTATGTCCAAATTAGCCCAGCCTTTGTTCTCCTTCAAACGTTTTAATGTGGTTAGGACATCATCCGTTTTCGAGTAATCGAACTCTTTCATAACCTCTTCAGTGTACGGGTTGATGGACTGCAATTTCATAGAACAAAATTAAGCGGCATGTTATAAATAAGAAGTTTATTAACCTTCCGTCGCAATTAAAATATGCCGAGGAAAGCCGAGGTGCGGGCCATCGGAAGCACAACGTAAACCGAAGCGTGCCATAGGACATGCTTCAGCCGGAAATGTGCTTCGGTCTGATCGATGGCAGAACCAGGTTAAATGCGCCGGATATGCTGATGCCAGAGATGATTGGCGCATAGGCGATACTTGAGAGGCTATGACATCAAGGCTTGATTCTGATCATGGCGGCGAAATGAGGAATCCTTTAAGTTTGGAGCCTTAGAAATCCGGTGGGGCGTAAACAGCTAGAAGCATACCGATGCAGTATACGGTATGCTTCAGTCGACGTTTGCTCCGTAAGGGTTCAAATCCCTTCCTCGGCGCCTGATTTTTTTTGATAAACCTTTTTATCAAAAAGGTTTTACATATACGGATACGTATTCAATTTCATCAAAACGCGGTCTGTTTTCGCTGCCAAGCCACGATCGGCTTTGGCCATTTCATTGGAACTCATTAGCGACGTCGCAATCGCAACAACCTCGCCTTTCAGCGATAAAATAACAATTCTATCGCCCTTCGATATTCCTTCATCCAAGCTCGCGATTCCGTTAACCCCGACAGCAGCGCCGTTGCAAATCTTATTTACAGCAGAATCTTTAACAATTACTTTTTTAATCTTTAACGCATATAGAATATCTTCCAACGGCTTTATTATTTTCCTTAATCTTGTGTCATCTCCGTTTTCCTTGTAAATCTCCCACGCATCCTTCAATTCGTGCATCGTAAAAGAATAGTTTTCACGGAAAATGCCCGCGCGCGTTCTTCGCAGCTCGGCCATGTGCGCGCCGCATTTCAAATCCTTGCCGATATCGTCGACTAAGCGCCGTATGTATGTGCCCGCTTCGCATTTGACCTTGAACAATACGTCCTTGCCGTTTATTTCCAATACCTGTATATCCATTATTTCGCGTATGCGCTCGCGGCGCGCGACAGCGGATTTCAACGGCGGTAATTGTTTTATCTTGCCAATGAATTTTTTTATGGATTTTTCCACAACTTCCTTCGGAAGCTGCTGGTGCACATGCATCAAAGCGGCATATTCCTTCTCTTCGTGGCCTATCAATTCCGTAGCTTTAACCGACTCATTTAACATTACAACTAAAACACCGCTCACCATCGGGTCTATAGTGCCTGTGTGAGAGACTTTTTTTAATTTCAACATATCCCTTATCCACGCAACAGTTTGGTGGCTCGTCGGCCCTTGCGGTTTATTCAAATTAATTACGCCGTACTCCATCAATTGTTCGATGGTTCTTTTTTCGGCGCGGGTGCCGTATTTATCATTCGTGACTGAGTCTTCTTTCGTTATCATAAAATCAGCTAAAATTTGACTCCCAACAATTTCAACTCTTTTTCTAGTTGGGCCGGATTCTTAAAATGTATAACCTTCATCCCGACGCCTCTGGCAGTGTCGACATTTTTCTCTTTATCGTCCACAAAAACGACATCAGCCGCAACTTCTCCAGTCTTATCCAGCGCCATCAAAAAAACATCCTCACCGTCTGGTTTTATTTTACCGACTAAATTCGAGAATATTCCGCCGTCAAAATATTTCATCACTCCAAATTTTTTATCCAGTATGTCCGCCCGCTCCTTGATATTGTCGGAAAGGAAAAACAATTTCAATCCGTTTTGTTTAAGTTTACGCACTATCTCAACCGTACCTTCCATTTCCGGCGAATCAACCCACAATTTTAGGAATTTGTCATAATTTTCTTTAACGCTCAGCTCTTTCAAAGCGGCTGTCCAAAACTCTTTCGCAGTTATCATTCCCCTGCGGTAAAGTTTTCCCATCTCTGATTTAGGGGATAATACAGAATAGGCTTTAACCTCATCCACTCCGTAGTCCGATTTCAACATATCAATAACCCGCTGAGTCGCATCAAAAAAACAAACCCCGCCAAGATCAAAAATTACAGCCTTTATCACAAAATTTATTAAGCGGGGAGGTTTTTAAAACCAATTTTTATTATTGCACGTCCAGAAGCTTGCGCATTATCACGCTCGACGGCACAGCAAGCAGGAAATACCAGCCGAACCAGCCGACGTTATTTCCGATAAACGGCACAGAAATAGGGAGATTAACTGTCACACCGATAAATTCTTTACCCATCCAAGGAAAAACCACGGCAAAAATTATTAAAGAAAATAACAACGGCTTCGTAGACAATGAAAAATATTTCTTGTTTAATTCCATCATTTTGGAGACATTTTCGTTCATTTTCGCAATGTCATTTTCTTTTTGGTACTTGTTTGCGGCTTCGCGGTAAGTTTCCATGTTTTTCCTGACCTCTTTCATCGAAGACTGGTCCACAAAAATCCTGTAAAAAACCGTCGTAATTGAAGACATCAAAACAGAAATGGCGGTAAGTGCGAAAAACATGCCGCCGGCTATCAATGGGGCGAAAATGATGTTCATCTGGCTCTCAAAAAACATTTTTCAAAACCTCTATCAATTCGTTGGAAGAGTCGCGTATTTTTCCCTGCTTGTTGATTATGATTTTCACGGGTATGTTCTGCACAACCGAATAGGCCGCCGCGCATGAACGGGAATAATTCTGGAAAGCTTCAAGCTTGCTGGCGTCACCGAAATCCGATCTTTCGCGATCCTTATCCTCCTTTTGCCTCAATGATATTTCCGAAGGATCCGCTTCAACGATAATTATGATCTTCGGGTCAAGGAGTTTCAAAATCTCCAACGGCAATCCTGGAATCAAACCAAACGACGTAACCATGGACAAATGCGTGTTAACAATAATATTTCGGTCTTTCGCATCGCGCGCTATCTGTTCCGCCGCTTTTCTCTGCAGGTCTTTGTATTTTTCGCGCGGTATTTTAGTGCGCATTTCGTCCCTGTTCGTAACCAGTCGATCACGACTAGCTATCTCAAACATGTAATCCCCGAATGTCGCGACTTTAACCGGTTTAACAGTCTGCAATTGTTCCAAAGCCACATTCTGGACTGTTGTTTTTCCAACGCCCGGAGCGCCCGCAAGAATTACCAATGGCATAAGATCACATATTTTCTTTTCCATTAAAGCTTTTCTTTTTCAAAAGAAAAGGGTTAAATACTATTCCTTACCGAACATCTTCCTTATCGCCGGGTGCATATCCTCCATCTGTTGCGCGCCGAGCTGTTCGTACATGCTGTATATTATCATTACAGTTAATAGGATACCTGTGCCTGTTCCTAATGCGTTAACCGAGTCTGCGAACGCAGCCAAAATTCCTATAAACACTCCTCCCAACACAGCAAGGTTTGGTATGTATTTGTCCAGAACCGATTCTATGATGCGCGGGTCGCGGCGGAATCCAGGAATTTGCATGCCTATGGATTGTATCTGTTTTGCCACGCTCTCCGAATTCATATTAGCCGTGTTAACCCAGAATATTGAAAATAACACCGAGCCTGCTGTTAGGAACAAAGTGTAAGTGAATAACCTTAGCACGCTTTGCGCGGTTAACGCCGTCGCCGCAGTAAAGCCGAGCGCCTGGAACCCGAAATGCCAGGCTATTACACCCAACAAAGCCGAAAGCAACGTGGTTTCCAAAAGATATTTTTTAAGGTAGTAAACGGAAAACAGCGCGCCCAAAACCGCGAAAATCCCCACAGTCAGCATCACAGTCTGTATTGGAAGCTCTCTGGGCACGGAAAGCAAAAATACAAGCCCGCCCGTTGGTGAGTTGTTGGCATCAAACGTCCCGAGTATCGGTAAACCCTTAGCTGCCATTAACGCGCCCATGACCTGGACGTTCGCGATCAGCGCGGCTGTTAATATCACCGGAATGTTGCTGGTGTAAATGAATTTCAAAGGCCAGCTTCTTCCGAAACCGCGGAAATAGCCGAAAGCTAATGGTATTTCAACGCGAATCGCTTGCGCATAGATTACGATTAAGAAAACAATCAACGTGGAAAATATAGGTATAAGGTTCGCCGATGCATCCGCAACATTTCCCGACAACAAACTTAACAATGCGTTTGGCAGAAGTCCGGCAGGCTTATTCGTCTCGTCGGGTATGCACAATTTCAGCGGGTTGTCGACGCACGGCGCCAGCGGGTTTATCATGTGTATGATTATCTGGCTCGAAACGCCTGCTGCGATGAACAAGCTTATTCCGGAACCGAAACCCCATTTCGTAACGATTTCATCCATCAATATGACTAACCAACCGCCCAGCGAAAGCTGCAATATCAAAAGTATGACAAGCATTGCAGAAGCTCCCGCTTTCGCCGGAACCGCTCCGAAAGAAACGTATGCAACCGCTTCGATGACTGTGATAACTATTGCCAAAAGTTTTTGCGTGGATTCAAATTTTAATTTTTGGTCGCGCTTGGAAAGGTCCCAGTTTATTATCTTCGAACCGACCATAAGCTGCAAAATTATTGACGCAGTTACTATGGGCCCGATACCGAGTGTCATCAATGACCCGAATCTCGATCCCAATATCAGCTCGAGGAAAGCGAAACGCTGCAAAGCAGTTTCAGAAACGCCGTAAACCGTCACGTGCGACATTGCAAAATAAAGCAGCAGCATTATGCCTGTCCACTTTAATTTTTTGCTCAACGACTGTTTTTCCGTCGGCTTTTTTACAGAAGGTAAAAATTTGAATAAAGGCTCAAGAATCATTTCTGGATCGCCTGGCCGCCCGCTTTTTCTATCTTTTCTTTGGCAATCTTGGAAAATTCAACGGCCTCCACCTTGATAGCGCGCTTTATTTCGCCGGAACCAAGGACTTTATCATAGCCAAGTTCTATAAGATTTATTGAATTATTTTTTGCGAGATCTTCGATTTCACCCACGTTTATGACGCTCTTTTCTTTCCTGCCTATCGAAGTGAAACCTTTCTTGATGTTGACCTTGCCCCATCTCATTGCCCATGTTTTTTTATGATGGTATTTGCCCGCTTCACCGCGGCCTCCCCGTGAACCGGCGCCTCTCCATTTCTTCTTATTGCCGTGCCCGTGAGTATGCAAACCGCGCATGAATTTTGTTTTCTTTTCTTTTCTTGCCATTATTTATACACCATTCTTATGATCAAATTTTCCAAAAGTCCTTACGAATTCGCCGATCGCTTTTCCGCGGTATCCCAAATCGCCTTTTGGATAATGTAATTTTAGGCTTCTGAAACCCTTGGAAGGCGGGCTAAAATGAAGTATTGTTTTTGCATCTTTTTCCTTCACTCCGAATGTGACAGCGGTTTTTTCGTCAACCTCTCCCCAGGCCACATAATCCTTAACCTTATTCAGCATCCCCCGGTTAACCACATTTTCGGGGATTATAACGCACGTATTAGGAGTCTTCAAACCAAGCAGCAACATAGTCTCTTCAATGTCGCCTTTTACTCCCGCATGCCCGCGCAATCGTACTGCAATATACATAAAAATCATTCTCTTTTTTGTTCAACCTTTTTTTCCAAAAAAGGTTGTTTCATGTTGTTCATGCTTTTTAACGCATTAAAACCCGCCTTGATCAAATTTGTTCTCGCCGACGTGTTTCCGCTAGTACGGCTCCACGCATCCTTTACTCCGGCAGCTTTCATGATCTTTTTTAAGTCGTCGCTCATAGCAAGGCCTGTTCCTCTTGGCGCGGGTTTTAATTCCACTGTTACTGAGCCGGCCCTTCCGAAACCGCGCAAAGGTAATGAATGCGGCTGTCCGCAACTGCATTGCCAAGAACCACAGCCTCTTTTTATCAGCATTAAATTGAGTTTGGCGTGCTCAACTGCTTTTTCAATCGCATTGCGGTGTTCTTTGCCGGTGCCTTGCCCGACCCCAATAATGCCGTCTCCAGTTCCAACTACAACAAGGGATGATATCCTGAAACGTCGTCCGGATTTGTGCATTCTCGCGGTTTTTTTAGTAATTGTCCTTTGGCTGCCTCCTCCCTTTCCGGGCGAACCGCCGATGTAAATAATTTCATGGCCCAGTTCCGGCAGCAATTTATCCACAATTTGGAATTCCTTGATCTTTATGCCGTTTTGTAAAACAGTTCGTATGTCCCATTTGCCTTCCATCACTTCCTTTCCAAGTTTAGTTTTTGGCTTCCATTTATCCAAAGAAGGGTGTAAATTTTTGACATCTTCCGGAACTATCTCCTCTTTGACAGCATCGACAGGCGCAACAGGTTCTACAACCGCATCCACAGCCTGTTCAACCGCGGCCACGCTTTCAATCTTCTCTTTGTCCAGAATTTCCTTGGCCTTTTCTTCCATTTTTATCTTCCTATTATAACAGTTGTGTTAACTTAAGCTTTGTCGTTCACCTAAAACCGTCTTTGGCGAACCAAAGAATGGCCATAAAAATTAATGACAGGAAGCTTAATAAAGCCCCCAACATGGCCGATAATGCAGCGAAACCGGCCGGGGCGAATGCAGACAAGATTATGCCGGCAACCAATAACAATGCGCCTATTATCAAACCGAGAATGGCAACCTCTTCCGCCAAATCATAAAATCCAGGCTTTTCGCCTTTAATCAGCTTTTTGAGGTTTTTCACAGAAATATCACGCGTCCATTATTTTTAAAGGCTTGCCCGGTGTTTTTGTCATTCTCTTTTGATCGAACTTTTTGGAAAAGTTCGTTTCGAATAACGTCCTCTCGAACCTATCTCCGCTGCCCGTTTTACCGTATTGGTGTTGTTTGAATATGTCGAATATCCGGCAAGGAAATGCTTCCATATCAACTCCGCAAATTCGCTGTGCGTCGCTTCTATGGACTGGCGTAATAAATTAATGTCTTCCGCCTTATCCTCTTCCCTTTTGGAAAAAAAGGCAAGACCAAAATCGATGAAATACAATTCATCGTTCATTACGATCATATTAGACGTAGTCAAATCTCCGTGTATTATCCCCGCAGCATGAAGTTTCGCAACAGACAAACCCCATTTTTTCGCGATTTCCATTTTACGTTCATCCGAGGAGTTAAAAACATTTTTGAGCAAAACTCCGTCCAAAAGTTCGAAATATATCCTGAAATTTTTTTCGTCCGTTGAATAGATGGCCGCTGTTTTAACGCCCGCGCGCCTCGCTTCACCGGTTATTCTCGCCTCGGATCTTGTTCTCTGCGAACGTAATTTTTTATCCAGCTCTTCAACCCTGTAATTTTTCCTGACACGTTCTTTTAAAACGGAATCAATGCCGTCAAAAAACACAGAACTAACAATTGCCTCGGCGCCTCTTTTCATCAGCACGCAAATCACACTTTGTTAGACGCTTTTCTATGCCCTTCCGTCCACTTGATTTTCAAAGGGTTCCTGATCTTATGGTTGCGCTCGCATTTCGTCCCGCAGAAAGTTATCATAGAACCGTCTTTTCTTACTATGGCTTTACCCGTGCCCGCTTCAATATTATTTCCGCAGAATGTGCATTTCATTTTACCTTCTTCCCCTCATTTCACCGGCAAATTCCATTTCCGTCTCTCTCAGCATGATTATGTCGCCTAGTCTCACTGGTCCCGTAACATTGCGTACAAGTATCTTTCCTGTGTCTTTGCCTTCAATTAATTTGCAGCGGATTTGGGTGACTCCGCGCACACCTGTACGCCCGAGTAACTGAACAACCTCTGCAGCTGTTGGTTCATTTGCCATTCGATATCACCGTATTTTCAATTTAATTTCTTTCCCTTTTTGATCAAACTTTTTTAAAGTTTGTTTGGAAGAAAGGCTTACTTCTTGATGCTGGAAAGCTTGCTAATAATATCCTTCACAACGGCAGCAGCATCGCCTTCTTCTGCAATCGCTACAGCTGCGGTTCCGACATCAACGCCTGATGCCTTGCCCAATTCAACCTTGTTCGGGACATACACAAAAGGAATTTTCTTCTCCCCGCAAATTACGGGAATGTGCATGACTATTTCCGCAGGATCCACGTCCTCGGCAATCGCGACAAGCTTAGCTTCGCCGCGTTCGATGGACTTGGTCGCTTCGTTAGTGCCTTTGCGTATTTTACCAGAATTCTTCGCTATTTCAATCGCTTCATAGACTTTGTTTACAAGATCCTTCGAAACTTCAAACTTCTTTTCAATCGCCATTTCAACAACCTCCATTCAAGTTGTAGCTAGACTCATACTTTGTATGAGTCAGTTTACAACCCACATTTTCTCATTAGTCGTGATAACTGGACATACACCGAGTGTATGTTAGTATTCAACCAGTCTTTAATTCGACAAGATAGGTATAAAAAGATACCTGTCACCCATGAATCAAATTAAACTTCATAATTTTTTTATCCTCTAAAATGGCATATCCGACTCTTTCAAATTGGATGCGTTCGCCCTCTTTGATGTTATTGCCGTAAGGCTCCAACAAACCTTCTTTAACTGTTAAGCTGTTTTTGTTAAACTCTTCGTTAAGGAAAACTGGCCCAAAAATGTGTATTTTCGCCCTCACCGAATTCGCAGGCGTCCAATGCAATTTTTTAGCGGCCTTGTCATTGCCCGCGTAATCCGCTTCCATATATTTTTCGCCTATTTTCGTTATTTTGATATTGAACAAATGCATTAACCGTACATTGTCATCTTTGCGCAAATCTTTCGCATCGTCGCCCGCTATGTAAACGTACAAATCTTTTCCATTTAATTCATAACTCTTTACTTCATCCTTATCCGGATGTATTTTGGCGTCAGTAATAATTTTATCGGGCGCGCCTTTCACTTCAACGCGAATAGGATCTACGACGAAATAATACCTGTTCGCAATCGGGTCAAGGATTTTCTTGTTTATGCTTTCCAAAGCCTCCATCTTAACGACAGCTTCGGATTTGGCAACACCCAGACCCATTATGAATTCGCGGATCGCCTCCGGAAGTATACCACGTCTTCGCAATCCTGCTAAAGTAGGTAATCGCGGGTCATCCCAACCGCCAACTAGTTTCTGCTCTATTAACGGATTTATTTTACGTTTGGAAAGCGGTGCATTTTCCATGTCCAATCGCGAAAATTCTATCAATTCCGTTTTGTTCAGGTTCAATAATTTTATCAAAAGGAAGTACAACTCGTCACGCAACTCATATTCTTTCGTACGCATCGAGTGCGTCACGCCGTCAATATGGTCTTCTATGGAAACGGAAAAATCGTACGTAGGCCAAACGCGGTATTTTTTCCCCTGGATCGGGTGTTCGCCCGCTATGATCCTGAACAGCGTTGGATCGCGCACGGCCGTGTTGACGTTCTGCATGTTCGTCTTTAACCTAAGAATGGCTTCACTCGGCATCAATTTAGAAAACATTAGCTTCCAGTTCTCTTTGTTTGTCATTGCATCAGCCTCTCTGCATTTACATTCAACCCCTGCAGCGCGGTTCCTTCTCATTTCCTCAATTTTACAAAAACATACGTAAGCGTTGCCGTCGTCAATCAATTTTTCCGCATATTTGTAAATTTTCTCCATGTCGTCGGACGTGTTTTTTATTTTATCCGGCCGTATTCCGAGCCACTTTAACCCGTTTAAAATCGCCTCATAATACTCCTTCTTTTCTTTCGTAGGATTGGTGTCGTCGAAACGCAAAACGAATTTTCCGTCATACATCCTTGCATAGCCTTCGTCTATTATCGCTGCTTTTGCATGGCCCAAATGGGGATAACCATTCGGCTCTGGCGGGAAGCGTGTCACGACTTTGCCATTGATAGCATTAACCAATTCCGGCAATCCTTTGCGCTGTTCCTTTTCCTTCTTCTCAAGAAGCGACGGATCGATAGAAGTTAGCATTTCACGCTGTTCACTGGGAGTGAGATTGTTTATTTTTTCAGTCTCTTCCCGCGCAATTAATTGAACCTCTCTAACCATGTTTTTTGAATCCGGGTTGTCGGCTATTATTTTTCCTAGCACTGCGCCTGCGTTTGCTTTACCGTTAAAAAAAACTGCATTTTGTAAAGCATATTTCCTCGCCAATTCCCTCAAAAGGTCTTTGTCCATAACTTCCACTAACCAAGAAATGAAACTTCAGAATAAAATACTATCGTTTATCTGCGCGTCTGCTTCCTTTTAGGCTTTTCCTTTCTTTCGTTTTTCTTCTCTTCCTGTGCGCGGTCTTCGTAGGTTTCAATCCCTTCGAAATCCTCTATTTTGGCAGTGTATTCCTCGTCCGATTTTATCAGGCCTTTTAGCTTCATGGTCTCACGCGTCAATAGCCAGAATATAAGCGCTATCGATCTTTTGCCCTTGTTGTTTGTAGGTAAGACCAAATCAAGATTCTTGGTTTCATTGAAAGTGTCGCATAAAGCTATGACAGGTATCCTTTCATCAACTGCTTCTGTAACCGCTTGCGCATCAACCAACGGATCCATTACAACGACTATATCCGGCTGGAAAAACCTCTCATAAGCAGGGTTCGTGAGTGTGCCAGGATAAAAACGTCCGGTTATCGCGCGCCCGCCCGCAAGTTCGGCGAATTTTTCAGCAGCTTTCGCCCCGACGCCGCGCCTTGAAACCACAAGTATGCTATTTCTGGTAGAAAGGAATTTGGCCGCAACGCGTATTCTTTCGTCCAGTTTTTTGATGTCTAAAACAGCCATGCCGTCTGAACGAATTTTGAATATGAACTCTTTCATGTCCTCTGTGCGCTGTCGCATTCCTATGTGTACGCCTGCGGACAGGTAATCGGCGCGCGGTATCAATAGATCCTCTTGCATCCATAGAGATAAGCTGGTGGCATTTAAATAGGTTTTTAAATGGTGATATCAAATAAATGTTATGAAAAATCGCCCAAAACACAACCGCCTTTTTCCTGCCCTTCTTGCTATTATTGTGTCAGGTGCGCTGTTCTTGGCTGTTATTAACGCAGGTAAAACTCCAAATGACATGGAATCCAAATTTGCCGTCTTAAGCGCCGCAAACACTAACCTTTGTGCAGCCCCCGGTTTTATAGATTATAAAAATAACAATGAACGTATCCAAGGCTCGTGCTGTTCGGCGATGGATTTTCACAGGTATGTGGAACAGGTTGAAGGGTTGAAAAAATATTCGCATATAGAAAAAATTCCTTCCGACCCCTACGACATCCCTGTGTCACTGGCAAAAGAACTTTTGGAATACCAGAAAAACATTATATTGACTTCGGAACAGCAGGAAATATATGATGAGGCAATGAAAATGTCGCACGAGGGCGGGCCATGCTGCTGCAAATGCTGGAGATGGGATGCGTTTGAAGGCCTTGCCAAACATCTGATAACGGAATACAATTTCAGCGCTGCGCAAATCGCAGAAATATGGGATCTGGAAGATGGTTGCGGTGGCGAAGGTCACACTCATCAAAATATGGACATAGAGGGAGGCTTTTGAAATTGAAATTTAAGGGATTTGTAGGGCCTGTTGCATCTTTGGGGATTATTTCTCTGGTAATGGTTTTGGCGTTGTTTGCCCCCGCAATTTCTAAAAACATGAAGGCCGATACGAACGCTACCCAAAATACTGTGGATTATTCCGAACTGAAAGCCGAACTTTTTTCAGAGTCAGGTTTTAATACAAAAATCGTATTGGGAGGCACAATCCCGAAACTTGTCGAAAACGGAGCTATAGACCTGGAAAAGTTCAAGCAAATTTATTCTGCCAGAGGCGGCCTTGCCGACGAGGAATTACAACTTTTAATTGAACCTTCCAATGAACAACTCGTTATCAAACCGTCAAACGTAAACTTTCTGCTAAACATAATGTGGGCGCTGGGCATATCCAATAAAAACCCGATTCTCGATGAAATGTCAAAATATGACAGCGTCGGTAATTTAGCCTCGACCGGAGGCTGGACTTTGTCTAAAAACGATTCAATGGCATATTTCAACAAACTTGAGATCGTTAAGCTTAATGAGGAGCAACAGGCAATTTTCGAAGAAGTGGCGAAAAACACATACAGGCCATGTTGCGACAACCCGACCGCATTCCCGGACTGCAACCACGGCGCGGCTTTGTTGGCCTTGTTAGAACTGGGCGCATCGCAGGGTATGAATGAAACCGAATTGTACCAATTGGCTTTGCAGGTAAACACATTATGGTTCCCGCAAAACTATTTGTCAACAGCCGTTTTGTTAAAATCGCAAGGCGTGGATTATTGGAGCAACGCAAAAGAAATCGCAGGCGTGAAATATTCCAGTTACAGCGGTTGGGCCGCAAACGTTTACAAGCCGCTGCAAGAAAAGAATTTATTGCCAAGCGCAGCAGGCGGCGGAAGCTGCAGCGTTTAAAGTCGGATTAAAATGGAAAAGAAATTCGAATGTGCCTATTGCGGGAAAAAATTCGATATTAAAGACGCATTGGGCCTGCATACCAGTGCAAGGCATGAAAAAATAAACCTGCCCAAACGTATAGCTCTTGCAAAAAAGTCCGTTTTCATCTACGCATCACTCACCGTGATACTGATTGTAATCCTAGCCGTTGCCGAATATAGCAAATGAAATGCCGGGAACAATTTAAACCAGCTTGGCCATTCTCGGTTTTTCCATCATGTTCCATATCTCAATTAAGCGGTTTAATTTCGCCTCTCGTTCTTTTCCAATTATGCCCGTTTTAATAAGATGCGCACCTATCCCCACCGCGAAATCTGAAATCCAGTTGTCTGTTGTTTCGACGGAACGATGCGAAGCTATTAAATAAAATCCAGCTTTCTTTGCAAGCATCGCCGCACCAATCGAGCCTGTCACGGTCCCACATTGGTTAGGTTTGATTATAGCGCCGTTCGTCGATTTTTTTTCTATGCCTTTCGCTATCAAAGCTTTATTCGTGGAATAAAGGTCGTCGCCGGTAATCATACAATTCTTAACTTTAGACGTGAGCTGGGCAAAATGGTCAAAATCCTTTTCAAAAAACGGATCCTCGACGTACAATAAATTGTAAGTCTTCGCAAGATTTTCCGCGAAGTCCAGCTGCTGCGCCGGGTTCAAACTTTTTCCCAGTGAATTATAGGAATATCTGCCGTCAAAATAAAATTGCGACGCTGCCATGTCTATTCCGACAACAGCGCCGTAATTTTTAGCAACCGACGATAATATTTCCAGCGTTTTAATGTCGTCTAAACTGGTTGTTAACGCTTTCTCCGCATTCTCTCCTATCAACCAACCGCGCGCATCCATTTGTTGTTTAACTGTCTCACGGATTTCCCTGTTTGTTTGTATCGCTTCTTCAATTGTTCTCGCTTTTCTTGGCACAACTAAAAATTCTTGTATCGAAGTATTACCGCCGTGCGCGCCCCCGCCAATCACATTACCAAGCGGATACGGGAACGTTGTCGCAAACTGGTTTATCAATTTCCAAATATTGCCCTTCGATGCGGCTTTGAAAACTGCCATGGAAATACCGAGAGCTAGGTTGCCGCCGATCTTGCGGAAATTATTTGTGCCGTCAATTTGTTTCAACAGGTCGTCAATTTTCTCAATATCGTTTTCATCCATTCCTATAATTTTGTCTTTGATGGAAAAAAATTTGTTTTCAGCAGCGTCCATCTGAATGTCGACGGCTTCAGATTCGCTTTTCGAAGTACCGGATGGGATCGAGGCCATGTAATACTTGTCCGTCATCGCGCGAATAGCAATTGATTCCGTGCCTTTTGAATTAGGCACTTTCAAAAAACGAAGGTCTTTGATCATCAATTTGTTTTTGGTTTTGTTCGTGTATAAAAGTTTGTTATTTCCGATTAAAACTCAGAATCAAGCCTTCGGCCTTACAACTGTTATCGGTATAAGGTTTTGGTCCATTTCCTTTATCGCGATTTTTACAGGATCCGTTTCGCCTTCGACATCTTTAGCTAAAACAGGCGCGCCCAAAGAAATCTGCAAAGCTCTTGCCCCAATGATTCTAACCCGCTCAAATCTTGTGTATTCCATAAAATCGCCAAAAACACTTAGCCAGCAATCAATTAATCTGAACAACTATGCTTTTAAGCTTTACCAACAACGCTGTAATCAGAATTTACAACGCCCAAAAGAGCCTGCTCCAATTTTCTGCCCGCTATCCTGTTCTTTCTGCTGGCGATGTTTCTAACTTCTTCAAAAGCCGGTTCGTTCAATTCGGCAGACGATGCTTGAAATGTGCCGAAAAACAATTCTCTTCTAGCCCTCGCGGTTTCATTGCTGCGCGTTTCAATAACAACGATGTTCATGCCTCTTCGTTCAAGATAGCTCATGTACGCTGTGCAATGATAAGGTCCTTTTTGAAAAAATGTGCTTGGCTCCCAATAATTGAAATTTGCTTCTGTTAAAACCTCCAAGCCGACATATTTCTCGAACAGCATACCGAAGATTGAATAGTTAGAAATTAAAACCCGTTTTTATCCTATATATCTCAAATCTTCTTTGCCTTCTTTCTGCACGCCCCTGGTCATCTCCTCGACTGCTTTGCGCTGTAAATTTTCAATTTTGTTTATGAACGATTCCATTTCCTTGACCCTTTGGTCCAATGTTTTCAAATCAACATTCATGCCCAGTATTTTCATAAGGATTTTCAACACGGCTTCTGCAGATTTTGGGTCTGTTACAATGGGAAATCCCGCTGTCTCGCCCATTAAGCAGACTCCGTCCATTCCACGCAATTTTCCCAGTCCTAACAACAGACCAGAAGCACCGACAATGGTGCCCAATTTAGACGCCACGCTAAAATCGACGCCGTAACTTTCCAGTTTTTTCTTCATTTTCTGCGAGGTCAGTGCGCCAAAAACTTTAGGGTTTGGTGTTTCTAACTGGCCTGTCCCGAGCCCGCCGAGCGTGTAAATCTCCTTGCAGCCGAAACTTTCAACGAACTCAAGTATTTTTTCAGCTATCTCATAATGGCCAATCTGATCCAAGGATTGCGCGTCCCCGATCAATACTATTATGTCCCTGCCGCCCTTCTTTCCCTTGATATAATAAAATTCATTTTTTAACAATGCTATTTCAGAGTTTTCATGCACTAGCACAAAAGGCAAAAAATGGCTTGAATAAAGTTCGGCAAATTTAACCGCTTTCGTCTGGTCTATCAAATAGCCCGCAGCCACACGGCCGACATTGCCTATGCCGGGCAGCCCTTCAATCAGTATGGGATTGTTAAGCTTCGGTTTGTCCAGGACTGTTATCTTCGTTTCCATAACCATCAAAAGTTTGTTGAATTTCCAAATATATAACTTATCCGCCGGCCATCCTGCGGTATTTCCCGTACTTGTCTTCGGGGGAAAATTTCATCGGATGCGCCGATCTGGTTTTAGACCCGCAATTTGGACAAGTCTCTTTCAGTGTATACAAAGAGCAGGAACATTTTTTTATTTTGTCCATGATAAAAGCCTCTTAATAAACTAATTCGTAACTTGCTTCGCCGCCGCTTTTTTCCATATTCGCTGAAATTGTGTCAGCAATCGATTTAATCTTTTTCTCCGTCTTTTTTGGATCCTTGCCGACCAGTTTCATCATGTAAATCGGCGCGGAAATATACCTGATCTCAACCCCTTCCCTTTCAGCGTCCATCAAAACCTTCTTTATCGATAAAATTCCGTCCGGCTTCAACGAAGTCAAAGTGAGTCTGCATTTTATTTCCGCATCTTCATCCTGGAAAATGTTTGCGGCCGCTTCTGAAATTGCATTGGCATATTTTTCATCCAGCCCCTTTTTCACAAGTAATTTTTTGTCCTTCAGTGAAATTTTGAAAGCCTTGAAAAGCGAACCGAAATTATCCTGTAGCGGATATCCTACTTCGTCATAAAACTGCTCCAGATTCTTGCCGAATGTCTTCCCTATGTCTTCGAGGATCTTTTCGGCCTTTTCCTCGCTCTTGAAGTCGGACATCTTCCTGTCATACTCTTCTTTCGAAACGCGTTTCAACGAAAGGTTGATATGTCCCTGTTCTTCGTCGACTTTGATGACCTTGCAAACACAGCGCTGGTTTTCTTTCGCGAATTCCTTTATGTCGCGGACCCAACGCGAAGACACTTCGGATATGTGTATCATGCCGAAACGGTCATACTCTTCCAAACGCACAGCCGCAGAATAAGGATTGACTGTTGTGATTGTGCCTACGATTAACTCGCCCACGCCCGGAAACGCATCTCGTCTTTTCATTGTATCTCCCTGAAAATTTCTAAAAAAGCAGATTTATTACTTCAGCGTCTCAAGCACTTGCGCATTTAACTTGGCGCGCCCGCCCGTTGATTCGGCCAAAACTTCGCCGCAAACCAGGCATTTGACAGTTGTGGAAGGACGGGAAAAAATGGATTGTTCGTTATTGCACTTGCTGCATTTTACCCGCAAAAAGTTTGATTTTTCTTTTGTCATGATTCAACATCCCCTTTAGTTTACTCATTGGATAACTCAAATTTCTTTACCCTGAATCCCTTTCCGGAGGTGTGCTTTTTGCCGCATACCGTGCATTTGAATCTCAAATCAATTTTCACAGTTGGTTTCGCACGCCCTTTTGGGTTTGGCCTCGGGAACGAGCCATAACCGGCAAGCTTTCTTTTAAAGCGCCTCTGGGATTGCGAATCCGGATGTCCGGCTGAACGCCCTCTTTTCTTCGCACGCTCTACCGTGTGTTCTGTGTGTTTGCGACAGACTGGACAATATGTCCTGAGTTTCTTTGGGTATTTCATAAACCGATCAAGCTTTGATTTCGCGGTTTCAGCTTAAATATATGATTTGATAGAAAATTCATCTCAATGCACAATAAAATTTAATACGTCAATTAACGTATATAATATTTATATAACATTGCCACTTAGTAGTGGTGATCTATATGTCCGACTATCATATTTTAACAAGAATGTCACACGGTTACGAACCGTATTTTTTAGCGTTGGGTGTGGCCGCATATTTCAACGACGATATTGTAGTTCCCGTATCACAATCAAAAACAGGTTTGATCGGGGAAATAGCCGATGGTAAAAACATCGACCGCAGAAGGGTTTACATAGATGATGAGGCAGCAAAAATTTCTTCCGCATACGGAGTCACAAGAGAAAACGGAATGGACTACCGCACATGGATTGCCAATAATGTAACTAACATGAATAGAGTTGAAACAGATCTAAGAGATCATTATCAGACATTTATCGCGACGAATCTCGAAGGCGAAAAGAAAGAATTCAAAGGCAATAAAACCAGGTTAATTCTTAATGCCGGAAGCTTGCACGACAATCTCGGTTTGGATGCGTCGGTTGTTTATATATTTCCGCTAAGATACGGCGAAGTAACCGCGCGTTCAAAAAATTCAGGTTATAAAGGGTTTGGAAATTTCCTTATTAACATGGAAAAAAGAAGGGCCGTTAGCTTTATTCCCAGGATTCACACTCTCAGCTACGACAACAATTATCTGCAATTAAACAACGAAGAATTCACGCCCCACATGAAAGAAGCGCCCGCGCAAACAGATCTCTGGCTGCCTGAAAATTCAATAGGAATGGTTTTCAGCGGAACTGGGAGAAAGGTTGAAACATTGAAATCGATGGCAGACGCAACTGCACATCCTATAGTAACAGGAACATTTTCCCCGGTCGAAGGCGGAAGGTACACAAAGATTGTTCCGCCGCGCGCAGAATTCGTTCATGTCTATGCTGACCCGCGAATAAAAGCTGTTATCGGGCAGACAGGATACGGCATGTTATGGAGCGCGTGGAATGCTGGAAAACCTGTTGTGTTTCCGCAATATGAAAAAGGCGACGACGATGAATTTTTGCACAATTCAAGAACGATAAGGAAATTCGGCCTGGGAATTGAAATCAAGGATCCGAAAGAAATTGACGCCGCAGTCGAAGCGTCGCAAGCTTGCATTCCCGCAATAAAAGCTATGAACGCGGAACTGATGAACGAGTTTGAAACTTTGGACGGTATAGGATATATGGCAAATCGTATCAGAGAATTGGGATTATACTAAATTATCTCGACCTTTATCGTTTTGTCTACAAGTTTTTTAAAATCTTCGGGGTTGGCTTTTATTTTATCGTTCGAACTGTAATGCATCGGCACAACTATTTTCGGTTTTATAACGTTTGCGGCGGCCGCAGCTTCTTTATAGTCCATAGTGAAATGCCCGCCTATGGGCAACAATGCCACATCAATTTTTCCGAGTGTTTTCATTTCCGGTATAAAATCCGTGTCGCCTGCATGATAGATTGCGACTTTGTTGATTGTGATTAAATAACCAACACCCAAGCCTTTCGGATGGAACGGTTTTCCGGGTTCGCGGAATTTGTTCACGTTGTATGCAGGAACAACCCGAATCGCAATATTGTCAATATCAAACTCATCGCCGGCTTCTACGATTTTCGCTTCAAGTCCTTCCAGCATATTAGCACAGCCATCCGGAACCACAACTGTTCCGCCGTCTTCCAGCAATTCCCTGATATTTTCCTCGTGGCAGTGGTCAAAATGCTCGTGCGTTGCCAAAATCAATTCGGATTTTCTTGCATCCTCAGGCTTTACGAACGGGTCTATGTAAAGCGACTGTTCTTCAAACGATATCCTGAACGAGGCGTGGCCAAGGTGTTCAATTCTGACGCCGTTTATTGTAATTTCGCCCACGATTTCCCTCTCCATTTAATACGAGTCTACATTTATTTAATTTTTCAACCTCATCAAGTATCATCTGCGTAAAAAACAGCTCAAAAACAGCAAACTATAAATACATACAACTATAGGATAATGTAGGATAGTATACTACTCGTGATTGCTATGGATTTGAATGGGAAAAACGTCTTCGCCAAGGTCGACATCAATTCGTCTTTCGACGAAAAGACGGGCGCATTCAGGGACGTGGAAAAGATTTTACAAGCAGTGCGCACCATAAAATTCGCTTTCGACAACGACGCACGATCCGTAATAGTTGCGTCGCATCAAGGCGACCAGGGTAAAAACGAAACTTTGAAAAACCACGTACCGATCATGCAATTGCATTTGCCTCACCTAAAGGTAAAATTTGCCGGCGTGCGGGCTGGCGATGACGTGTTAAACATGCTCGATGAAAATGCTGTGATAGTCCTTGAAAACACGCGCGCAGACGAAGAAGAATGGAATTCCAATGACATCAAGCAAACGAAAATGTACAAAATGATTAAACAAATTCCAAATTTGGTTTTTCTAAAAGACGACCCTGCGTCGCACAGAAAAGAATTGACAACTTATCATATCCCAAAAACGCTTCATGAAGAAGGTTTTCAGGTCTTCACCGGCCCCGTATTGCAGGAAGACATCGACCTCGCAGAAAAGGTTTCAAAAATTTTGGAGGAAACGGATTCATTCGCCATATTGGGCGGCAAAAAACTTCCCGACCAGCTGGAAATATTGCCGCAGATGTTGAAAAAATTCCCGCGCATGAGAGCAATGTTAGGAGGTTTATTCTCGGTCTACATGGAACGCGCGCAGGGCAAAAACGTGGGCGATAACGAAAAATTGTGGAAAGATGAAGATAAACTTCTCGAATCCGCAAAAACAATGATAACAGAATTCAACGGGCGGATAATGTTGCCCACGGATTACTGCATAAACAACGGCTCGGGTTTTGTGTGCGCGCCCGTGAAAGAATTGCATACTGGAAAAGTCATTGATATCGGACCCGATACTATTTTAAAATATATGGAAACGCTGGGCTCCGCAAAAAACGCCAGCGTGCTGGTGAACGGCGCAACCGGTTTTTACGAGGCCGCACCATCAGTTAACGAACCGGGCATGCGCGGCGCGGCACATGTGTACTCCGAGGCTTTTGATGAGAAACACGGCCACATAGTCATGGGCTTCGGAGGCGATTCGATGGCTTTATTCAACCGTTTAGGTTTCAAACCGCACATCAACAGCTCGTCTGGCAAAGCGTTTTTCAAGCGTGTGATCTATGGCCCGTACTACGGTCTGGAATGGTTAAAAAAACAGGAGATAAAAGTATGATTTCGGTCTGTGTAAACGGCTACGGAACTATAGGAAAACGCGTCGCAGACGCGTTGGACAAACATCCCGAAATAAGGATGATAGGAGTTTCCAAATTCACTCCCGACGCTGACGCACGGATTGCGGCCTCGAAAAACATCAGGATATTCGTGCCCAAGGAAAATTACGAAGCGTTCATAAAATTCGGGGTCCAGCCGTCGGGCAGCATTGATGAAATGATAAACGCGTCTGAAATCGTGGTTGATACGTCGCCGGACAAGAAAGGCGTTAAGAACAAGGAAGAAATTTACATGCCAAAAAACAAAAAGGCAATATTTCAGGGCGGGGAAAAGGAAAACATCGCGGAAATGAGCTTCAATGCGCGCAGCAATTTCAACAATGCAAAAAACAAAAATTATGTGCGCGTTGTTAGCTGTAATACGACAGGTTTGTGCAGGATAATCAAGCCGATGATAGAAAACCGCGACGACCTGGAAAAAATATCCGTGTCCCTTATCAGACGAGGCGCAGACCCGAACGATTCCAAAGGTTCCGCTTTGAATTCCGTGGAATGGGAAGCCAATTCACATCACGCCCACGACGTGCAGACTGTTCTCGGGCCGATTCCGATAACCACAACCGCATTCAAGGCGCCACAAACATTGATGCACGTCCACTCGATATCAATGAAATTCCACGGGATTGCGCCTTCGAAACAAGACGTGGAAAATATCTACGGAAAAGAATCAAGAGTCGCACTGTTAAGGACTGCAAACTCGACGTCGGACGTGATAGAAAAGGCGCGCGACCTTGGGTTCAACAGGAACGACATATTCCTTGTTAATTTGCACACGAACACAATTGTGTCCGATAAAAATGAATTGTCAATGGCAATAACAGTTCCGCAGGAATCAATAGTCACGCCGGAAGATGTGGATGCTATAATGGGCATGACCGGCGCAATGAACCAGGAAAAATCAATGGAGATGACGGAAAAAATTCTGGGCATGGGAAACATAAAAAGCAAGCTGGAAGCGGCGTTTGCATGATAAGTATAATAAAAATTAAAAATAAAAAATGGAGGGAAAATGAATGGCAAAAATTACAGTAACGGTGATAAAAGCCGACATCGGTTCAATCGGAGGCCACACGAGGCCTTCACAAGAACTGTTGGACAGCGTCAAAGGTTTTGTCGATGACGCAAAAAATTCCGGAATGATCATAGACCGTTACGTTGGTTACGCCGGAGATGATATACACATAGTCATGTCGCACACAAAAGGCGTAAATAACAGCGAAATACACAAAATGGCATGGGATGCATTTAGCAACAGCGTAACTGTCGCAAAAAACCAAGGCCTTTATGGAGCGGGCCAAGATTTATTGGCAGATTCTTTTTCCGGGAATGTAAAAGGCATGGGGCCGGGCGTCGCTGAAATGGAGTTTGAAGAGCGGCACAACGAGGCTTTCGCCGTTTTTGCCGCAGATAAAACCGAACCTGGCGCATTTAATTATCCATTGTTCACAATGTTCTGCGACATAAAATCCAACACTGGATTATTGATCAATCCGTCCTTGGCAAAAGGAGTCGTGTTTACTGTGATGGACGTGATGAAAAACCGCGTCGTTGACTTGGAAACTTGGCTGCAAGTTCCGGAAATCGCAGCCATATTGATGTATCCCGGACGCTATGTGGTGGAATCTGTAAAAACAAAAACCGGAGAACCCATTGTTTCCGCAACCACAGACCGTTTGCACAACATAAAAGGAACTTATGTCGGCAAAGATGATCCGGCCATGATAGTGCGCCTTCAAAAAACATTTCCCGCAACAGAAGAGGCTTGCTACGCATTCAAGGACGCGCATTTCGTCGCCGGCAACACGCGAGGATCGCACCACATGACTTTAATGCCGGTTACGATAAACACTACAGCAACATCGTATTTCTGCAACCCCCTTGTGTCCGCATTGTTGTTCAGCATACACGACGGGAAATTTACCGGCCCCATAGACGGTTTCGAAGGGCCCAACTGGGACGTAGTCAGAAAGCGTGCAGCTGAAAAGTCTGAAGGTTTGCGTACGCAAGGCTTCATACATCCGGCCACGTTAATTCCGGAAGAGCTGGAATACAACGAAGGTTACAAGGACATAATGGGCCGCATAGAAAAATTATTTAAACAGCGCTGATATCATGTCCATTTTCCTGATAAACCTGAAATTGTATAGCGAAACGCTCGGAGAAAACGGAAAAAATCTGGCTGAGGCTGCAAGACGCGTGGCCAATCGTTCAGGCGTTAACATAGTAGTTGCGCCCAACCACGCAGACCTCCGGTTGCTGTCTGGAATAATACCTCTGATTGCGCAGAGCATCGACCCTGTGGAACCGGGCGCGCATACGGGCCGCATGACAGCTGAATCCGCCAAGTCCGCTGGGGCAATCGGCGCTCTGATAAACCATTCCGAGAAAAAACTGGATTTAGAGGACATTTCACGATGCATAACACGCGCCAGAAAAAACAACCTTACAACAATTTGCTGCGCAGACTCGTCTGAAACTGCAGCCACGATCGCAAAATTAAATCCGGACTACATTCTGATAGAATCGCCCGAACTGATAGGCACGTCCGCTTCCATCTCAAAAACCAAGCCTGACATAATAAGCCGGACGGTCAAAATGGTCAAATCGGTTAATCCAAACGTGGGAATAATCTGCGGCGCCGGTGTTGCGACCGGCGAAGACGCGGCCATAGCGAAAAAATTGGGGGCAATCGGCGTTGCGGCTGCGTCCGCAATAGCAAAATCAAAAAATCCGGAAAGTGTGATAGAGGGTATAGCAAACGGGTTGAAATCTGTCTGACAGCTTATTCTGTTTTCATAAATTCGGCTTTCTTGCCCTCGATGAGTATATCCGCATTCCTTCCTGGTATCGAGGCTATATCGCCCTTTTTGAACGGCCCGTAGGAGATCATATCCTCCCCCAAAAAAGCTTCAATATCTTCGATCAAAGCGACAACCTTCAATGACGCGTTGATTTTTGGCTCCAAAACATCTTCGCGGAACTGCTTGAAATTTTTCAAAGAAGTGAGTATGTTTTCAAAAAATGATTTTTCAGCCACAGTTAAATTTTCAGGGGGCAATCCCGTGCGCACCGAGTATAGCGCCATATTCAATATTTTCCGCTCACGCGCTTCCATTATGAACATCAGCCTGTGCTTAACGTTCTGGAATTCCTGCGCAACCGAAGGGTCGTTTTTGCCGGCCTCCTCTTTGGACTTCACATATTCCTTTGCTTTCTCAAAAAAATCTTCGGGTATCTTGGATAATTTCACCGATGACTCTTCGTCCTTGTGTATTTTTCTTATAGTTTCGAAAGTTAGTATCTCCGGCATTTTAACCTACTATTAGATGTAAGGTAAGGATAAAAGCTGTGCAGTTAGAAGCAGACGCACCAGAAACTGAAGCATACCGTAATTAGAAAACCTGTGGTTTTCTAATTGAGAAAACCTGAAGCTGTTACCCATCCACGTATTCATCGTTTTCCTTCTTCGATTGCTTTTTAACCGGCTTTTTATACATTTTCCTGGAAGAAGACCGGAATTCCCTGATGGCATAAGTAACAGGATTCCTGGAACCCGCATTAATCTCAACATCGCAGTTTATGCCCATGGGCTTGTAAAAATTCTCATTCTCAAAATTCGGTGGCAGCATTTTGCGCGAAGCGCGCAGCCATCTTATTTGGGAGCGTATGTAGTTCAATGGCAAAGGCGGTGTATTTTTCTCGTTCCATGATCCTATAAAATTTTCTATTTCATCGTCTTCCCAATTCATATTCCGCAGGAAATTAAATAATATTAAAACAGAGCGCTTGCGCCCGTCTGCCATCCCTCCCATTATTTTCTTTATTGAAGGCGGGAAAAATGATTCCGTTATCTTATCCGAGTTGGTAATTATAAATTTTTTCTTCACCTCTTCCTGTTTCATCCTTGAGGAATTCCAGTCCATCGCTTCGGTTATAAGTGATTCCATTCCTGCGCTGTCCCTGACGGAACGGTCGAGGAATTTTTCTTTCACCTCCACATTTTCAGGTGCAGCATCCGCCTTGTCGAATTTATCTATGTCAGAGATTTTCATTGGCAGGCTCACCAACAAACTTGATTCGTGCAGCGAGTACGGGAGCCGAAACATATGGCGGCTGGTGAAAAGTCCGAACTCGGTTATCGCCCCGCCCACAAATCCTGTCACTGCTTTATCGACTGATTTAATTCCCATATCCTGAGATAACATTTTTCTGGAAGATCCTATGATCTTGTCAACATCCAGCCCGTCAGTTCCTATTAGTGCCGTAGCCTGCAAATTAAGCCTGTTAGCTATTTTCTCTATATCCGGTTCCAAACTCAATATGGCGTCCCTGATTTTCGGGACGGTCTTGTGTTTGAGGTAGGATATTATAACCTGCGGAACAGCCGGGTATTGGGATTTTGTTGGAACATAATCTATGCTCGCGGGAAACGCCTCAAAAGGAACCCCTATATGAAAAGACTTGCCGCCCGTGTATTTTACGCCTATGTTTTTTATCCCGTGTCTGGATAATTCGTCAAAAAATATTTTTGTGCAAACCTTTGCAAATTCAAAATCCTTGATGTCTATATCGATTATTAACTCGAACCCCTTCCTTAGGCTGTCCAGGTCCTCCTTTAACATTCCAGACCGCAGCGACATCGCGTTATCCCAGCGTTCAACTGAGCCATGGAAAGACACAGTACCGGATTTAACCATGTTCACTATGTCCGTTGGATAAACCAAAACATTTGGACGCTGCCCGAACGATCCTGTTTTGAAAATACCCGCGATTTCTTTGTCCACGGAAACCTCCAACAGAGCCTGCTGCACGTCGTCCCGTGAATAATAGTCAAAAATTTGCTTGTAGCTCATGCGGATCTGTGTTTAGTACGATGAGATGCGTTAAAAGGCTTTCTGTTAGAAGATTCCCTTTCAATTATTCTATCATATGAGGCGCAAGCACAAAAGACATTTTCAATGCGTCCCCCCCGTCAAATTCCATTTTCATCGGGAAATCCGAAGAAAATCTTATGGTCGCGGTCTCAGCCAATTTGGCCGCTTTAACCATCTTTTTCAGGTAATCCAGAGGATAGCCGGATTTCGTGGCTGCGGATGATTCCAGTTTAACCAGCATCGGGTTACCCTTTTCAAGTTCCAATTCAGACGTCGAAGATTCGCCTTCGGATTTTATTTTAAAAAGCTCCGATGACGCTTCAAAAATAACTATGTCGGACGCTATTTCTGCATCCGCCATCCCCTGTTCAAGAACGTCGGATTTTATTTCAACTGATGAAGAAAATTCAAGCTTGTCAGTCGGCGGCAAATCGGACTCTGAAATATCAAGTATAGGAACTTCGAACCTTCTCTTGGAAGATCCTTCAATAATTATTTTTAATTTATTCTTATGATCCTCTTTTTTCAGGGTTATCTTGTCGCTTCCGGAAGCGCGGCGCAGCACGGAAACAAAATTGCTCATATTCACTCCCACTGCAGTGTCCTCTGTTAATTCTATTTTCTCAAAAGCCGACGCATTCATTCTCAGGTCGACGACAGATACCAGCGCGCGGTCTGCGGCTACAAACCTTAATCCTTCTTTACTAATCCTGAAAATACCCTCGTCGATAATTTCGGCAGCCACGCTAACCGAATTTTTGAGCATATCCGCATTTGAAACTGTTATTTCGAACATTGTTACAACCCACAACGAAGTTACGTATGGATAATCAAGGACTTATGTCCGATACGTAACTCGACTTCTCAAGTTCCCTCACCTTTTTCAAAAGGTTCGTATCAATTCCATTGACGTTCTGGACTGCTTCTGCTCGAAGCTCAAACCCGCTCTCCGATGCAAAAACGCGCCCGGTTACACGGGCATTATCGCCGACTTTCAAGTTTTCCATGTTTATTTCCGGATCCGTCGTGACATGTACCGTACCCTTGCCGTCGTCAATTACAAAAGATTCTGACCCCAGATCTACAATCTTACCGACTATTTTCACCCGTATGTCTTTCTCCGCCTCAATTTCAGTTATCGATTTCTCAACCGCCGGAAGTCTTTTCTGAAAATCCATCAAAAATCAACAGTTTTAATTTATGTCTTAACTTTATAAATCTCGGTTTTATAAGAAGTCTATGATATAGGAAACCAAAGTTTCCTATACACGAAAAGCAATGCTTTTCGTTGAAACGGGAATTGTTGAGTCGTACATATATCCCGCTGGTGGAAGATGAAAAAATGAGAGATGAATGGGTTATTACTATAGACTACCTGTCGCGTGGGCGCATTGGCATGCAGAGGTCTGAACCGATCGCGCAGACGATTGGGGAGAAATACTTCTCTTTACTGGAAATCATACCGAGGGAAGGCGTCGAATTCAAAGTTGGCGACCGGGTCTACATAGGCGAGGGCAAAAGGGACAACGTGAAATACATACACGGCCGTATAACATACTTCGATCTCACCGTGTCTGCGAAACAGGAACTGCAAAACGTCATCGAAAAGCTGGTCGATGCAGACCAAAAAAGATTCGTGGATTTCTTTTCCAGGGCCGGACCGGTTACGAACAGGCTGCACCAGTTAGAGTTAATACCGGGCGTGGGGAAAAAACATCTGTGGGACATAATAGAAGCGCGCAAAGAAAAACCGTTCGAATCTTTCGAAGACATATCAAACCGTGTGAAATTCTTGCCTGACCCGAGAAAAATGATAATCCACCGGATACTCGACGAACTTGAGGACAAAGACAAATACAAGCTGTTCGTGGCCAGCAATGTCCAAAGGCCGCAATAGTGCTGGGTCTGGAAAAACCAAAGATATTTTGGGGTTTCCAAAGACCTCACAGGAAATCAAGGATTTCCTGTGCACGAAAATCTATTGATTTTCGTTGTTTTACAAAAGGGATTTGGAATGTACGACGTTGAAAAATTGCTTTCTTCGATAAACGCAAAACCGGCAAAAAAGCTTTCGCAGAATTTCCTGGTAGACGAAAATTTCATAGAATCCGAAGTAAAATTCGCCAACTTGTGCCGTGAGGACGTCGTATTGGACATAGGCGCTGGTTTTGGTTTTCTAACTGAAAAGCTTTCCAAGCACGCCGGCGAAGTTATTGCTGTGGAATTGGATAAAAAACTGGTTAATTATCTCAAAGCCAGGTTTCAATCCACGAAAAACGTGAAAATCGTAGAGGGCGACATAATTGATCTTGTAGAAAAATTAAATTTCAACAAAATCGTTGCCAACATTCCGTATGAACTATCATCCCAAATAACTTTCTCGCTGCTAAAGAAAAATTTCGACATAGCGGTAATATGCTACCAAAAAGAATTTGCGCAGCGGATGGCTGCGAAACCCGGAACCAAGGATTATTCACGCCTGTCTGTTATGACTGATTATTTCGCAGACGCGTCAATTTTGATGGACGTGCCTCGGAAAAGCTTTTACCCGCAGCCCAAAGTCGACTCGGCAATAGTATCACTAAAATTGAAGGAGGAAAAACCCTACGATGTGGTCGACGAGGAATTCTTCTTCAAAATCACGGCATTGCTGTTCCAGCATAAAAAACAAACCGTCCGCAACGCTCTGGTGCATTCGTCAAAAATTCTCAAACTGAATAAAAAGGAATTGAAACTGCTGAAATTTCCAGGGTTGGAATCGCGCCGCGTTTTCACTCTGGAAGGCCGTGAAATAGCAAAAATATCGGATGGTATGAAAAAATATGCATAAAGCGATTGAACTTTTGAAAAAAATACCGAAAGGCAAGATCACAACCTACAAGGAACTGGCTCGCGCCACCGGAACGCACCCGCGCGTTATCGGAGCGGTTATGCACTCAAACGAATTTCCCAGGGAATTTCCATGTTACAAAGTCGTAATGAGCGACGGCCGTGTGGGAGGTTATGGCGGCGGAGTAAAAAATAAAATAAAACTTCTGAAAAAAGACGGCATAATCGTAAAAGACGGCAAAATCAACCTCGAAAAGCACATGTTTAAACTGCCAGCAACCCGGCATACGAAACCAGGTAAACGCTAACTCCAACAGCAAAAGGTACGGATAAATTGTCATCGACGCCCAGGTCCAAAGATTCCGTCAACATGCCGACGAAGGACCCGAACAAAGCGACAGGCAAGCTTGTGATTGACAAACAAACAATAACAGACGCAATTAATCCTGATAAGGAACCTTCCCAGGATTTTGATTCGTTATGGAACAGCCTGTTCTTGCCGAAGTATCTTCCGACCAGCGTAGACACGCCATCCCCGATACAAAGCGCGATTATGGAAATTGAAGCTATTTTTTCGGGAAAAATGAATATTGTCAGGCCTATGCCCGCGAGAAAGTTTATCGCACCGGCGTAGCGTCTTTTCCTGCTCTGCTCAAAAAAATCCAGCGCGCTTCTGAAACTGCGCAAAAACCCGCCCAAAAACGTTTTTTTCGTGGATTCCACAACTGAAGGGTAAATGTAAAGCAAGGCTGCCAGAAAGAAGAACAAAAAGGCGGTTTTAGTTCGCCCAAGTGCGTACAACAACGGCACTGCCAAAACGCCGGATATGTGAACCGCCTTTCTGGACAGCTCTCCCAAGTCCAATTTCATAGATCATTATTCCGTCATGCTGCTAAAATAGTCTGCTTTTATCCGAAAACCACTAATAATATACATGATACTAGACCAGGAACGTAAACGGAATCTTAAGATACAGGAGAGGTCGGGCATAAACATAGGTTTAAAAGACGGCTTTCGTGAGGTCGAACTGGTTATTCCAGACCAATTCGGCAGCGTAGTTGAGACATTAAAAACCTGTTACAAATACGGTTTTCGCTCGCTTGTTGTGCCGCAAAACGTGCTTGCCGCCCCAAACAACCCAAAAAGCATAGTCAGCATGTCTGGGCTCTATAAAGAAATTTATACCGGCCTGTTAAAGATAAACCGCACTGCCAAAAAATACCGTATTGAATTATCGTTTCACGCCGATACCATGAGCATACTTAGCTCGGATGAAGCACATAAAAAAGAATTGTACAGGGAAGCTGTCCGCGTGTTCTGCCACTCGTCTCACATACTCGACGGCCGTTTATTCGGAATCAAGCCAGGCGAAGCCAAAGGCATGTACGAAAAAGAAGCTGTGCGCACTGTTGTACAGGAGTTAAACACAATAACAGAATCGCTTAAAGTTGACACTCCGATAGGCATAGAAACCACTGGAAAGTTAACGGACATAGGAAGCCTCAACAATGTGATTGAAATAGTAAAAAACACCCATCAGACCGAGCCGCTAATTAACTTCGGAACATTGCACGCGCGCGGATCCGGTTCGCTGACATCGCAGTTGGACATATCAAAAATATTCGATGAAATAGAATCTAAACTCGGTTCAGAATACCTGAAAAATCCGGTCATGTATTTTACAACCTTATCATACGGGCCGTCCGGCGAGACCGGTGTTACGACAATGTCAAAATCCAACTTAAAATTCGAAAACATCGCAAAAGAATTAATTAACCGCGGAATGCCCTGCACCATAATCGTTGACACTCCGGGCAAGGAAATAGACGCGCTAAAATGCATTAAAATCATAGACGAGAACATGAAATAAAACATATTTTTCTAACATGGGATTTCGTATGAAAACTTTCCTACCTTACCTAGAAAATCACGAGAAACTTATGGAAAAGCGTATGAAGAAAAGCGGATTAACCATAACAATTTCAGGATTGTCTGGAATTGGCAAAAGCACCGTGGCCGAAGCAGTCGCGAAAGACCTCGGACTGGAAAAAATCGTCATGGGGGAAATATTCAGGAGCGTCGCAAGGGAGCGTGGCATGGAACTTGAGAAGTTTTCCGCAACCAGGGAGGATGAAATAGATTACCAGATAGAAAAAAAATGCCTCGAGCTTTCAATGCGCGGCGGGGTTGTAATCGACGCGCGGATGTCCGGCATGGTTGCCGGCGATTATGCTGATTGCCGTATAATGCTCGAATGCGATATGGAAACGAAATCCGGAAGGGTCGCAAAGCGCGAAAAACTCGGAGTGGCGGAGACAAAGCAAAAACTCGGCGTGCGCGACACAAGCGACTCCGCGAAATACATGAAACTTTACGGCACGGATGGTTCTGATCCATCGTTCTACGACGCTATCATTGACACTACAAACATGGACATAGAAACCTCAAAAAAGGAAACCGTAAAAATCGTCCGCCAAGTTTTGAAGGATAAAGGTTTGCTCTAGACTGTTTTTCTTTTCATTCAACTTCTATCGGAACTCTTTCCTTCATATCGGAACTCCGTTTAAGCGAAACTCCCTTGACTATGTCCCGATAATCTAACTTAGGTGATAAAATGGTAAGCGAAGTTGAAAAATTTTTGAATGAATTGGAAACTAAGGCCAAAGAAGCCGAGATAAACGAGTTTTTAAACAGGCCCAGCCTGAAAGCCGCACAGTTGACAGAAAAAGATGATTAAGAACCGTTCCATTTTATCAGGTTTTTTAATTTACCCCACAGGGATCTTTTTCCACTGAAATTCCGCATTTCATGCACTTGTCCGCGACAGGCTTTACATAGCCCAAGGCGTCTGAAAACATGACAAGTTCAGAACTACAACTAGGACATCTTTCCGTGTTCATAGCCAGCCTATAAAAATTTCGATATTCTAGAATATAAAGTATAACCGATTATCGTGCTTTCGCCCAATTCTGTATGTCAAGGAAAACGCTTTTCATTCTTCTTATCCCGCTCATTTCACGATTTACAACCACGGATACGTAATATTTCATGGCCACAAAAAGTTTCTTTGAAACCGACAGGACCAGAACCCCGCCCGCGATCAGCACCGCGCCGATAAACTGTCCTTGTGTAACAGGCGAATTCGTAAATAGGGCTGTGAATAAAACAGTGAATAAAGGTGCGGTGGAAATTATTGCAACCGATCTCTCAGCCTCTATCAAACTCAACCCATGGAGGAATAACAAGGCCGGTATCATTGAACCGAAAAAGGCTAAAAACAACAGATAATACCAAGCCTGCGAACTAAGAACTACAGCGCCGGCCCCAAACAGGAAAAGCGAAACTATCATTGAAATTGAACCGCCGACAAGACGATCGTAAAGCGCAACGACCCAAGTGTTTGTTGAGCGCAACGATTTTCTTTCTATTACAGCTGTAATAGCGCCGAAAACCGAAGCGCCTGCAAGCATCAGCGCCCCAATAGATGCGTCGAATCCGATTTTATTCAGCATGACGAAAACGCCTGCCAAAACCAGCATGGTGCCTATAAACTCGTCAACTTTGATTTTCTCCTTCAAGAAGATTAATCCGAAAAGCGCAACCCACACCACTCCGATATTGGACACCGACGACGCCGTGATTGGATCTGTTAGGAACAGTCCCATGTAGAAAAAGGCTGGCAGCAATGCCGAACCAAGTATTGACGCAAAGAAAAGCCGCTTTCCTACAACTTTGTCAACGTCCATGCCGATTTTTTTGGTCCTAAGATAAACAAAAATCATAATGCCGGACAAAAAATAACGCCACGCGCCAAGTACTACAGGATTAACGTAACCCATCGCAGCCTTTTCAATTATCGGGGTAAGTCCCCATATCACAGCTGCAATAACTGTGTACAAAGAGCCTTTCAAAACATTATCCATAACAATGATTTATCGGGGGTTTAAAAAAAGCTTAGATTAAAAGCAACTTGGAACCAAAACAAGAATTACCAATTTATTCTGCGACCGTATCTGTGGTTGAAGCCACATCTTCGGTCATGTCATTTGTAGGCGCAGTTATGTGTTTTATTACAACCACATCGCCCACGGCCTGGACCATCGGGAACGGAACAATAACACCGCGCTTTCCTCCGACAATCTGAGCCAAATAAGAGCCTTTGATAGCCTCAATAACAACTGCGCGGATCTTGTATTTGGTAAGGTCAAACTCCAAATCGGAGATTTTACCGCAATAAGATCCTTTGTCTGTGAAAACGTCTTTCCCAAAAATTTCAGAAACATCTTTTACGTTGATCGGCATTAATCCACCTGTTAATCCTATTATTCTAAAAGGATATTTATTCGTACAAATATAAAGCTTTGCGGATGAGTAAGCTGTTGAAAGAGGTGCATCGGAAACTGAAGCATACCGTCATAAACTGAAGCATATCGATACAGTATACGATATGCTTCTAGTAGTAAGTCGGGGTCGCCTAGCCAGGTTAGGGCGCAGGTTTGCTAAACCTGTTGGCGTTAAAGGAGTTAGAAACAGACGCATCGGAAACTGAAACATACCGTATACTGCATCGGTATGTTTCTGGCTGTAAAGCGTCTGTTTCAGTCGACGTAGCCAGCGCGGGTTCAAATCCCGCCCCCGACGCTATACAAACTGAAGCATACCAAAAAAGCATACGGTATGCTTCTTAAAATAATAACAATGTAAATTATGAAAACGTCAGTTTTCATAAATAGAAAACTATAGGTTTTCTATTAATAGGAAGAGTGAGCTGAAACGGATGCATAGTAGTAAACTGAAATAGACACATCGTAAACTGAAACAGACGCATACACAATAGCGTCTGTTTCTAGCTACAACTGCGGCGGTGGTCCAGCCTGGTAAGACATGAGCTTGCCAAGTTCAAAACCCGGGTTCAAATCCCGGCCGCCGCAAATAACATTTTTACAAAAAAATCGGTCAAAAAAAGTGTGAACTGATGTTTTTATTATCGTACTGACTACTAAGGAAAAGATAGTGGTCGTGTTAGACCGAAATGGACGCATATCAAGCGCCTATTTCGGTTGCAAAAGCTCGGATGACAGATCGGCTATGTGGGCGCCTGCAGACGACCTTTTTAGAAAAAAGGTCGATCAAAAATTGCGGACAGCGTCAAAGGGGAGTTCGACTCTCCCTCCGAGCTATATTGGGGAGTCGCCTGTTCCCAAGAAAATAAGTTTAATTCCTTATGTTTCAAATTCTAATAGTGATTGAATGAGGGTTATACACAAATGCGCGTTGTTGCTGGTTAAGAACAATAAACTGCTGCTATCCCGTGAATTCGGAGAAAATCGCTTCCTGACTGTTGGGGGTAAATTTGAAAACGGCGAAACGGATCTACAATGCCTCCAGCGGGAGTTAATTGAAGAAGTCGGGACAAAGGCCAAAGAAAGCACGTTGAAATTTCTTAACGAGTTCGTTTATAACGACGGACCTGAAAAGATTATACACATACGCGCCTACGCAGGCGAATTAGAAAGGGATCCTGTCGCAACAGGCGAGATAGAGGAATTAAAATGGTTTACCAGAAAAGAATTGGAAACAACCACATCTGAAATAATCTCGGAAATAACAAAACACAAGATACTTCCTTTCATGATAGAACGAGGAATGTTATGAAAATATTCAACACCCTGTCAAAAGAAAAGGAAGGATTTGAAAAAAAAGACGTAAAGATGTTCGTCTGCGGCCCGACAGTTTACGATAATTCCCACCTAGGCCATGCCCGCACATACATAGCTTACGATATTATTGCAAAGTATCTTCGTTACCGCAACTACAACTTGTTTTTCCTCATGAACATAACCGACGTTGACGACAAAATAATAAGCCGGGCAATCGAAACGAAAAAAGACCCGAAACAAATCGCAGCACAATTTGAAAAGGCATTCATGGAAGACTTGAAAACGCTTGGTATAGACACCATAGACAAATTCGCGCGCGCCTCCGAACACATAGCCGAAATAATAGATCAAATCCAAAGGCTGGTTAAAAAGAAATTCGCATACGAAACCGCTACAGGGGTTTATTTCGACATAACTAAATTCGACGATTACGGGAAATTATCACACCAGAACACAGAGGAATTAAAAAAACACAGGATCGAACCCGATACGACCAAAAAACATCCGCACGATTTTTCATTATGGAAAAGAAAAGATAAAACGGAACTGGGCTGGGATTCGCCCTTTGGCTTCGGCAGGCCGGGCTGGCACATAGAAGACACGGCAATATCGGAAAAATATTTAGGCACGCAATACGACATTCATGGCGGCGCAATAGATTTGATATTCCCGCACCACGAAGCGGAGATAGCCCAGATGGAATCCGTATCGGGAAAAAAACCGATGGTCCGTATATGGACACATACAGGGTTTCTTTTGGTAAACAGCGAAAAAATGTCAAAATCACTCGGTAATTTTATCACAATAAAAGACGCAGTAAAAAAGCATGACCCGGAGGTTATTCGCCTATTCTTTGCAATGTCCCATTACCGGAGTCCGATAAACTTCGACGAAAACAACCTTAAACAAACTAAAAACACGCTGGAAACTCTTTACAACACCCTCTCAGTTTTGAAAAATATAGAAAAGGGGAAGGAAGACGACGGATTGCAGGCTGAAATCGAACGGATAAAAAGAACATTCTTAGAACACATGGACGATGACTTCAACACACCGTACGCAATATCGTCCATTTTTGAACTCATTGATCTTGTTAACAAATTCGCGTCCACCGGGAAAAAAATAAGTAAAAATTCAAAGGATTTATTGGGAACAACCTTAATGGAAATGTGCAATATCTTCGGCATATTGAAAAATTACGCCCCACCGGAAATATCGGAGGATGTAAAAAAACTCATTGACGAACGCGAAATTGCACGCAAAAAAAAGGATTACAAAAAAGCGGACGCTGTAAGGGTTAAACTCGAAAAAATGGGAATAGTCCTGGAAGATACAAAAAACGGTGTCAAGTGGAAAAGGAAATTTTAGCCTTGTAATCCCGCATCATGCATCGGTTTTGGACAAAAATAAACCCGTTTTGTTCCGCTATCGATTTCACGGCATCGTCCTGTATACCCAGCTGAGTCCATATTACTTTTAGTGCCGGAAGGTTTCGTTTCTCCTTGATTATCGACTGTATAATTCCCAAAAGTTCGGAAGAAGGCCTGAATATGTCAACAACCTCAATTTTATCCTTTAGTCCGTACGGGATCTCGGCAAGCGTTTTGTAGGATTTCTCGCCCAATATGTCTTCACCGGACGGGTTTATCGGAACAACCCGGTAGCCTTTCGATTTCAGGTACGCTGGAACCGTGTGAGCGTCCTTCGTAACATCGCGCGAACAGCCTATTACCGCGATAACCTGGTATTTCCTGAGAATTTGAGCCGGATCCATGAAATTAATTGCCAGCGAATTGATTTAAGATGATGAATTTCACAATTTGGACAATGCCGAAACTGCGTGCACAAAACCGTTATACACAATTTCTATTTCACTGCTGGTTGAAGGTGCTATGTATGGGTGTTTATCGCTGTGAATTACACCCGCGAATGGCACATGTCTCAATGTCCTCCAACCGCTTCTCACGGTCATCGATTTGTGTGACCCATACCAATCCTTGAAAACAATAACATCCTTAGCGTCAATGTCTTCAAAAACCTTTCCGGTAATGTCCAGATCGTTCGCCGCATAAACACGCAAAACAAAACGGCTGCCGCTATGAACGCTGCCAATAAGATTGTAAGGAATTATCTTGTCTGGATTTTTCAACATGGAAGGCGGCGCCTGCGAATACAATTCGTCAAAAAACACTGAACAATCATTTGAATCGTTTCCAGGTTCTCTCACGCCTTCGACATAAACATGCGGGCGTTTTGCATCAACCAACTTACCCAATTCTACCAGTTCAGGCGCAACCCCTTCAACAAGTGAAAACATCACCGTCCTTGTTTCAAATGGAGGCAATTCATAGTCGGGCGCAAGCTTTGAACCAACTATGCCCCGTCTGCCGATTAAAGGGTCCGCTTCTCCCTTTCTTTTCAAATAAACCTGCCACTGTTCAATAACCTGAACAACATCCTTTCCAGTAGCCGATAACGTGCGCGATTTAACCATAACTAAACAAAAGGTATAAAACTTTTAAATGCATATCAATCACATTCTAACTCATGGAAAATCGCTATTCGAGGCAAATCGCCCATTTGGGAAGTAAAAAACAGGAAAAAATAGGAAGATCCAGTGTTTGCATCATAGGCTGCGGCGCATTGGGATCGTCGTCCGCAGAATTGTTAACACGCGCCGGCGTTAATCGCATCAAGATCGTAGACCGCGACTTTGTTGAATTATCCAATTTACAACGACAAAGATTGTTCGACGAAGATGACATTGACAAACCCAAATCTGCCCAACTTGCGGAAAAATTAAAAAAAATCAATTCATCGATTAAGATAGAATTTGAGATAACAGATTTCAACCCGATTAACGCAAAAAACTTAATCGAAGGATTTGACCTTGTCATCGACGGTTTGGACAACATGTCTTCGCGCTTCCTTTTGAACGAAGTGTGTGTTAAATTGGGCGTGCCGTGGATTTATGGTTCAGCCATACGCAACGAAGGCTATGCAAGTTTCATAGACCCGGCTAAAAATTGTCTAAAATGCTTCATCAAAAACGCGCCTTCGGAAATCGAAACGTGCGAAACTTCGGGCGTAACGAATACGATAACATCGTTAATCTCAGCTATCCAGGCCAACGAGGCGTTATTGTATCTAACAGGCGAAAAACCTCCACTATCCGGCAGGCTATTGAACGCTAATTTAAAAAATATGTCAATAAAAAATTTTATCGTTGAAAAAGACCCTGCGTGCGAAGCCTGTTCGCTGAAGAAATTCGATATGCTCAACAGGCCAATTTCAAACACAACCGCATTGTGCGGCGATAACTCTTACCACATACACCCATCTTCGAAAATTAAACTCGATCTAGAAGGCGCAAAAATGAGGCTTCCAAAAGGTTTTTTGGTAAAAAATAAAAATGAATTTCTTCTGCGTTCGGTTCACGGCAAAAAAGAATTGACAATATTCAACGACGGAAGAGTGATATCAAAAAACATCGACAAATCAGAATCTGAAAAAATATTCAAAAAAATAGTTTTAATATGATTATTTTCCCCTAGCCATCCTGATATGCGACTCCGCCAATTCGTACTCGTTTGCCAAAGCGCCCAGCAAGTTCAATTCCTGCGCAAGCACAGAAACGGCTATTATTTCAGCCAGCTTTTTCGAATTGTCACCCGGATTTTTTCCGGCGCCCACGCATCCCAGGATTTCAAGGCAATCTTTAGCAGTAGCATAATTCGTTCCGCCGCCCACGGTTGCAACTTCAAGGTTTGGCATCGACACGGAAAAATATAAATCCCCATTCTGGTCTTCAGCAGTCACAAAACACGATGAAGATTCAACAACCTGCGCAGCGTCCTGGCCCGTAGCTAAGAAAAGCGCTGCCACAGCATTCGCTGCATTCGCATTGAAACCGCCCATCGTGCCAGACAAAGCCGATCCCTGGTAATTCTTCGTGAAATTTATCTTCTCGATCGTGCGCGCATCGGTTTTGTATATCTTTTCCAGCACTTCTTTTTTTATCACAACCTCCGCCTCAACAGCTTTGCCTCGACCCAGTATAATATTTGTATGGTTTGACTTCTTATCAGAGCACATGTTGCCCGACAGCGCTATCAATTTAGCGCCCGGGAATTTTTTCTTTATTTCCTTGACCGCATTCGCCGAATATTTCGTAACCGAGTTCATTCCCATGCTGTCGCCAGTCTCGAATGCGAAACGCAGCCACACTTTCTTTCCCAACTGGAACGTTTCAATGAAATCAAGTTTCGAGACCGTGGACTCTGATTCTGCGGCAGTCTTTATTTTTTGATAAAATTGTTCGTCGTGGTTAACCGCATTCGCAAGCTCCCTCGCTTTCGATGCAGAACCAAGGTCAAGCACAGGCGCCCGCGTCATCCAATTACGCGTTATCATCGTAACCGCGCCGCCGCTCTCGTTAATGGCTTTGCATCCGCGCGACAAGCCGGCTACCAAAGCCGCTTCATTCGTCGCAACAGTCAGATAAAATTCTCCCTTTGCATAATCGCCTGAAATCTTAATGGGGCCTGCAATCCCCAAAGGCGTCACGGCCCCGCCGATCTGGTTTTCGATTCCGACGACGCCCGGTTTCAAAGCCGCATCAACAAAATGATTTTTTATTCCAGAAAATTTCTTGGATTTGATTTTTTCTACAAATGCCAACCGTATTTCACTAGCTGTCGCGCACGACTCAGCCCACTTGCCATCTTTTTTACCGAAACTCTCAAAAATAATATTTTCAAGTTCATGCAATCTCAATTCGCCTTTCTCCAGTTTTTTCAGAAGCTCTTCTTTGGAAATCATTTTATTCACTTCGCAGGCCTGAACTTATACCCGTAATGTATAAGGTCATATGCATTCTGTTCTAACAACTTGCGGAAAGCCATCTCAACCGGCATGCCTATCGACACCTTATCAGGTTTCACGTCAACTACTTGGGCGGTCAATCTGGACCCCTCGGCCAGTTCGATTATTGCCAACACATAAGGAATTTCCAGCGAGTATCCTTCCGGTGGAGCATGTACGATGGAAAATGTTATAATTTTGCCTTTGCCACTTAATTTTTCATCAGTCATCTTTCCCTTTCTTCTGCAATTAGGGCAAATGATCCTGGGAGGGAAATAAACGCCTTTGCAATTCTCACATTTGGTCCCAAAAAGGTTGTAACGATGTTTCATTCGTCTCCATGTTGCTGCAATGCCTGTCATTTGCTATCCCTCGAAAATATGTGCACAGTGCACGTACCGCCTGAACCGCCGACGTTGTGGGCCAATCCGTATTTGGCATTCTTAACTTGCCTCTCGCCGGCTTCGTTTCGCAATTGCCACATTATTTCTGTAACTTGTTTTATTCCTGTAGCTCCGACAGGATGCCCGCAAGCTTTCAATCCGCCGGACGTATTGACTGAAATTTTTGAATTCAATGATGTCTCGCCGTTAGCCGTCGCCTTGCCGCCTTCGCCTTTCTTGAAAAATCCGAGATCCTCTATAGCCATTATCTCGGCTATCGTGAAACAATCGTGAACTTCGGCAACATTAATATCCTTTGGCGCAAGCCCGGATTGTGTAAACGCATCTTTTGCAGCGACTTTGGTAGAATTGATTTCTGTTAGAGATTTCCTATCGTGCAATGAAAGCGTGTCGCTTGCCTGGGCGGAAGCCGCAATCCATATAGGATTGCATTTGTTCTTCTTTACAAATTCCTCAGACGCCAATACAACAGCCGCGGCCCCGTCCGTTATTGGAGAGCAGTCTAAAAGTTTCAAAGGAAGCGCAACAGGCGCGGATTTCATCACATCTTCGATAGTTATCTTATTTCTGAATTGTGCATAAGGGTTTTTCGATCCGTTCTCATGGTTCTTAACAGCCGCCGCGGCCATCTGTTCTTCAGTCGTGCCGAAATCATGCATGTGCCTCGTTGCCATCATCGCATATATCCCAGGAAATGTGGCTCCATGAAAAACTTCCCATTCGTAATCTGAGGCTCCTCCTAAAATTGTTGTAGCTTCCCCAATTGTGACATCAGTCATCTTCTCAACCCCGCCGACGATTACAACGTCGTGTAAACCAGACGCAACAGAAATGTAAGCTTGGCGTAACGCAACACCGCCGGATGCACAAGCAGCTTCAACGCGCACAGCAGGCAGCGGATTTAATCCCATATGATCCGCTATCAGCGCGGCGATGTGCTCTTGTTTCGAAAATCCGCCCGCAGACATCGTGCCTCCGTAAACGGCCTGTATCTCCCTCCCGGTAATTTTGGCATCTTCAATCGCATTAACGCCCGCTTCTGCGATTAATTCTTTCAAACCTTTATCCCAGTGTTCGCCGAATTTGGAAAGGCCGCCGCCGATAACCGCAACTTTTCTCATCCTGATGTCATCCCCACAATAGTTTTCCTGTGCTTCAGGTAGATCGCGTAATCTACATACTCCTTGTTTTTCGCATAATATTCAAACGGGACAATTCTGCTTCTTTTCTCTTCTATCTTGGGCGTCGTTTTAATTACGAAAGCGTCCGAACCTGCTCCTGAACCGTATGAAACCACTAAAATCCTTTGGCCGGCTTTCGCAAAATCCAATACCGATGCCAAGCCAACCATCGATGCGCCCGAATATGTGTTGCCTATTCTGGAAACGACCAATGAATGCCTTAACTTTTCAGCCGGAATTCCTAAAATTTTAGCGGCGCGCAACGGAAACTTTTCGTTAGGCTGGTGGAATACAACATGGTCAAAATCGTTTGGCGTTGTTTTGGTCTTTTCCATCATGCCTTTCGCAGCCTCGGTCAAATGGCGGAAATATGCCGGCTCACCTGTAAACTTTGATCCATGCTGGGGAAAATGCTCCAGATCTCGACGCCAAAAATCTGGCGTGTCTGTAGTGAATGAAAATGTGTCTTCAATCTCCGCGATGACGTTGTCTTTGCCGATAATGAAAGCTGCCCCGCCCGCGCCTGCTGTGTACTCCAATGCGTCCCCAGGTCTTCCTTGAGCAGTGTCCGCGCCGATAGCCAAACCGTATTTTATCATGTTCGCGCCTGCCATCCCCATGCACATTTGAATAGCAACAGTCCCGGCTTTGCAAGCAAATTCCGTGTCCGCTGCTGTCATAACCGGCGTGGCTTCAATGGCTTCAGCAACAATCGTTGACGTAGGCTTCACAGCATATGGATGCGATTCAGACCCGACAAAAACAGCGCCTATATCAACAGGATTTATTCCTGCGTGCCGAACAGCGTTGCGCGCAGCCTCGACAGATATCGTCGCAGTATCCTCGTCCGTGCCTGGTAATGATTTTTCCAAGATCCCAAGCCCGTTTTTTATCGATTCTGCGTTGCGGTTCCAGACTCTTGCTATGTCCTCAACCTTTATCCTAAATCTTGGTACGTAAACTCCGTAGCCTACTATGCCAACCATAAGCCCTGTTTGAACGAAAAGCAATATATAACTGACGTATGACTAGACACTTTTTGTCCAACCGGCTTATTAACTCCAAAGCATACCGATACGATATACGGTATGCTTTTAGTTAAAGGAAATGATTTAAAGTCGCAAGTTGTATTTCTGTTCTAGCGGGGCAGCTAGAAGCAGATTCTGCAGCTAGACGCATACCATGTATGCGTCAGTTTGCCGTGGAATCCGCTTCAGTTTGCAACGGGCTCGTAGTATAACGGCAGTACGCCGCCTCGACACGGCGGAGAAAAGAGTTCAATTCTCTTCGGGCCCAAATAGTAGAATGAAACATGTGCATGCCAAATAGCACATGTTTCTAGCTACAACTCAAAAAAAATCCTTGATTTTATGCTTAACTTCTTCATGATAAAGCCACGCCAATAATATCAGCGCATCCAATGCCTGCGGGACGTCATTCAATCCCAGATTGTTAAGCAGATGTATTTTAAATCCAGCTGTTGACAATGGCCAGAAAAACATTATCCCTCCGTGCATTCCGCCGCCCAAAAGATAATCTAAAAATATGTGCAAAAACACGCCGAAGCTTGTCACAAAAAAATACATGGCAAATTTGTGTTTTTTATTTTTCCAAAAGTACAGCGCAGGAGCAAGGAAAATCAGCCCAAAAAATAGCGTGTGCGTAATCCCTCCGTGCGTCAATATCAACGGGACTGAACCCGGTAGAATCAGATTCAAAAACCAGGTCAGAGGTATGTCCGCGTCCGGTAATAAACCGGCCAAACCTGCGATAAAAACCGTATTAAGCGTAAAATATTTCCTGTGTTTAGCCGCGTAATCCCTGTACAGGTCGACTGCAATGATTGTCAACAATATGTGGGTGACCGCGTACGGCATAGATAAATTATTGGTTTAAACCATATTAACCTTAGCCGGATAATTCTGATGCATAAATACTGCCGGCAAATGACCATAAAAAACAAGGAAAAGATATTTTTACAGGAAGGCAGGATAACACCGACTAAATTTTAGTAATGATGATTGGCAGACAAGTCGTATAGGTATTGTGTAATACGCCGCTTTTAATATTATCGCTACCCGATTTTTATTGATCGCCTCCATGCAACAGACGTTATCAATCAAAAAACCTCCAGTACAAAGAGTTTCCAAAGACCTGGCAGAAGTAATAGGTATCGTACTCGGTGATGGAAGCCTATACGTCAACAAAAAGCATGGTGTGCACCAATTTGTAATAACAGGCCATATAGTCAACGATCGCAAATATATTTCAAAATTCGTAAAACCAATGTTAGAAAAATTGTTCAGAAGAAAATTCCACATAAAATTATGCAAAAATGTAATCAGGCTATATAGCCAAGAAAAAGGTGTGATACTGGCTTTTCAGAGATGTGGCCTGCTCGTAGGGAACAAGATTAAAAACAACGTATGTATACCCAGTTGGATATTTTCGTCTAAAGAATTTATAAAAGCATGCATTAGAGGACTGATAGACACCGACGGTTCAGTTTATCCAATAACCGGCAGAAATTATACTTATATATCGTTCAAATCCGCATCGGAAAATTTAAGAAACTCTTTCGATAGGGCGATGAGTATTTTGGGGTACAAAACATCTAAATGGTCCAAAAAAGGAACGCCCGAAATTTATATCGGGAACAAACGGGATTTGGCAAAGTACAACAAAGAGATAGGTTTTAATAACCCGTATCATAAACATAGGTTCAGGCTCCTGTCGTCCAGTCCGGTCAGCGGTCGACAGGCGCGTACCAAAAACACGCGCATTTTCACCAACCGATAGGACATTGGCCTTTCACGCCGAAGACCTGGGTTCAAATCCCAGCAGGAGCATCGAGTAAACTGAAGCATATCGAGTTAGCAACTGAGCATATGTTTCCAATTAATTCCGAAAAAATAACGGGGTAACAGCATGGATTATGACGTCATTGTGGTGGGCGGCGGGCCCGCGGGTTCTTCATGTTCTATTTTTCTGGGAAAAAAGGGGATAAAAACTCTCTTAGTGGACAAAGCTTTTTTCCCTCGCGACAAAGCCTGTGGAGATGGAGTAACCGGAAAATCCGTCAATATGATCGAAGAACTCGGAGTCAAAGACAAAATAGATAAATTGCCCCACGAAAGGCTTATGGGTTTCATCACATCCGCATCTGGCGGTGTGAAAATATCTTACATGGGCAACGATAAAGATCCGGGTTACACATGCAAACGCTATTTGTTCGATAACGAATTATTCCAACTGGCCAGAGAAAAAGTTGATGTGATTGAAAATTTCACAGTTACCGATATCTTAATGGACGGCAACAAAGTAACGGGGATAAAAGGCACTGGCAATGATGGAAAAGAAAAACAATTCACATCAAACATTGTTGTAGGAGCGGACGGGGCAAATTCAATAGTCGCGCGCAAGCTCGGTTTGAATAGTTTCGAAACAGACAAATGTTACGTTTCAATCAGGGCTTATTACGAAAACGTGGACATACGGCACGATTCACTGGAGATACATTTCATGGACGAAGTTCTGCCCGGTTATTTTTGGATATTTCCCGTAGGAAATAACGTGTGCAACGTCGGTTTGGGCCTGGTTGCAGAGGAGATTCCAAAAAGAAAAATAAACCTGAAATCCCTTCTAGACGAGATCGTCAAAAGCTCTTATGTAGCGGATAAATTTAAAGACTCAAGGCAAGTTTCGGAAATAAAAGGCTGGAACCTGCCGACGGGCGCACAGAAAAGGAAACGCGCAGGCGACGGATTCATCCTGATAGGCGACGCAGCATCCCTGATAATTCCTTTCACCGGAGAAGGGATAGGAAACGCGTTGGTTAGTGGAAAACTTGCCGCCAACACCATTTCAAATGCGATCGCAAAAAATGATTTTTCTTATAGTATTACAAAAGAGTATGAAAAATCTGTGGAAACAGCAATGAATGACGAATTCCGAACCAATCAGACAGTAATGAATATATTGGAAAACAGGATGCTTTTCAAAAGTTTCATGATGGAAATCGGCAAAAAAACAGAATATCTCACCGCATTCTCCGCTTTCATAACAGCTAAAACCGAAAAAGTAAAATTACCCCTAGATTTATTGGCAAAAATAGCTTTCAGGTATTTGGCCAATTTAACAGGCCTCGCAAAAGATTTCAAAAAAACTATATAACGCAAAAAAATTTATTATCTCTGATAGTTATGGTTAATTTCGACGAATTCGGGCCGGAAAAAATTCTTGAGGTGTTCGACCAAAAAACTGGCATGCACGGCTTCACCGTTATTGACAATACATCCCTCGGACCGGCAAAAGGCGGCATAAGGATGACACCGAGCGTTACTATCGACGAAGTTGCGAAGCTTGCGCGCACGATGACATGGAAATGCTCATTGGCAGATCTGCCGTTCGGCGGCGGTAAGTCCGGGATTGTAGCGGATCCGAAAAAAATCTCATTGGAACAAAAAATGGCAATTATTAACGCTTTCTCAACTGCAATAAAACCGATCTGCCCCAGCAAATACATAGCTGCGCCGGACATAAACACATCGGAAAAGGAAATGGAAGAATTCGTGCGCGCAAACGGCTCTTTCCGTTCCGCCACAGGCAAACCATCAACATTATGCGTAGCGCCCGGTGTTAAATGCGGAATACCCCATGAATACGGTTCGACGGGTTTCGGGGTCGCGCATTCCACTTTAGTTGCGATTGAACACCTAAAAATGAACATAAAACGAACAACAATAGCGATTGAAGGCTACGGAAACGTCGGGGCGTTTGCTGCAGAATATCTGGACGCTTTCGGCGCAAAAATAATATCAGTAAGCGACAGCAAAGGCTGCGCCTACAACAAAGACGGGTTGGATATGGAAAAATTGTCCAAAATAAAAAAAGACACGGGATCGGTTACTAATTACAAACCGGCGTCGATAATTACTAATGAAAAATTGTTTGAACTCAACGTGGACATAATCATACCTTCTGCGGTTCCGGATGTGATAAACAAGGGCAACGTAGATAAATTAAAGTGCAAAATAGTAGTCGAAGCCGCAAACATACCGACAACACCGGAAATAGAAGAAAAAATGCACAAGAACGGGATTTTAGTCGTTCCAGACTTCGTCGCCAACGCAGGCGGTGTAATATCCTCGTACGCAGAATACAAGGGCGAAAACCCGGCGCGCATGTTCCAGATGGTTGAAAAAAAAATAAGGAAAAACACAAAGCTCGTACTGGAAGAATCCAAAAAAAACAAGGTAAAACCGCGGGACGCAGCCATGGAAATAGCTGTTAACCGCGTGAGAAAGGCCACGACCCGCGAAAACGAATGACACCAGCTGTAGTGCGCAGGGTTTTTATATCCTTCTTTACATCCTTATTGAATGGTTAATTCTGCTGTCATGTTGGTTGAAAACCACGCACAAACCGCTAAAACATTTGTTCCGGACCAAATTTTCAACATAACCGAAGAGGAAATTTCTATTTCTTTGCGGTCTTTGCAAACCCTACTGGAAAGCTTGAACGAGGATAATGAAAGAAAAATAGGCAAAGCCAAAAAAACTACAAGCAGAAAATACGATGAAAAATCGCAAAAAAGTTTTTTCTACGGCGACGATGACGAAGACGTTTACAAAGACGACGAAGATGAGGAGGAAGAATACCCTACAGCAAATAACGAAGACCAGGAAAAAATAAAAGAAGTTGCGAAAAAATCCGTAAAATCCGTTAAAAATAAATTACCTGAAGAAACTACCGAACATGAAATTATCGAACCGCGAGCTTACAGAATACCAGAACCCGAGCAAAAAGTAATGCAGATAGCCTACCAGAACAACATCAGTTATCCTTCGGAAAGGGCGTTCCAAAGCATCATCATAGAAAACTCGAGACCAACCGATGTTTATCATTCCCTGTTAGAAACGGCCGCCAGCCACAACCTGGGAATGGAAGCCCGCAGATACGAGGCATGGGGAGACGGTGGCATGTACATAGAATCCATAAACGGGATCAAAAACGGCCAGGACGGTTATTTCTGGGAGTACATAGTAAATGGAAAAATACCTGACGTTTCGGTGGACAAATTCCAATTGCAAAGCGGCGACCTGATAGAATGGAGACTGCTCAAAAAAGAAGAAATAAAATGCTGATTTATCAAAAAATTAATTTTTAGCCATCGGCCTTACTATTCCCCTGTATTGATCGTTCAAAACGAAAACTGAAACTCCGCCGATGTCATGTTCTTCCATCAATCCCAAGTCACGCCCATAAACCAAAGCTGCGGTTGCAATCGTCCGATCCAATGGAACACCATCAACCCTGATTAAATTATTTACAGTTCCCACGAACTCCGATTTGCCGTTGCTGCAATTGTCCCTGACACATCTTTCTGCAAGAAGCGCGAGCCCCAATTCGCTGTGAAAATCCCGTGACCAGAAAACATCGCCCTCCGGTTTATACAGGGAAGCGGGCGACCTGCCTACGAGGCCTAATCGAACGGCTTCGTCAATTTCATATCGATCGAATGAAGGCAAGGTCGGAAGTTCTGTTTCAAGCGCCAAAATACACTTCTCCATATACCTAACAAACGCGTTCGCCATGAGGCATAAATATGTTGGAAGTGTATTTAAAATTAACTGTATTTAGGGCGATTTTATGAACAAACCGGTCGAAACCTTGCTTTTCGGGGGGAAAATTGTGCGTAAAGATAACGTGCGCATAGAAGCTTACGGCAACATCGATGAACTGGATTCTTTTTTGGGTTTGGCGTATTCAAAATCAACAGACGAGGAAATTAAAAAAACCCTGCTCGCATTGCAAAAGGACATGTATATCATAGGGTCTGATTTGGCCTCGACAGCCGAACAAAGAAAAAACCCGGTTGTTAAAATTTTAACCCAAGACCGGTTAGACTGGATAAACAAGATCAACGAGGAAATATTTTCATCGCTTCCCCCATTACATAAGTTCATTTTGCAGGGCGGTTCGGAATTGGCTTCAATGTTGCACGTGTGTCGCACAATTTGCAGGCGCGCTGAAAGAAAGATTATCGAACTTTCCGCGAAGGAAGACGTTAATCCGATTATAATGGATTACATGAACAAATTGTCGAAATTACTGTTTAATTTGGCAAGGCTAGCAAACAAAAAAGCCGGCGTAAATGAAATGGAAATGGACTAAACCGAATCTATCTCCTGTTTGAGTTTTTCAAAATGCCTCACTATTCTTCCATTGTTTGTCCTCTCCCACACGGAAAATAAATAAAAACCTAATGGGACAATGCCGGATACCATTGCAACGTTTCCTATATGTTGGCCTGCTACAAAACCCCCGCTTCCGAAACCGTAATAAGCAAGCTCCCTTCGCGCGCTTCTCGCCGATTTGCTGTCAGGAACAAACCCGTTGTCTCCCAGATTATGCGCATCCCTTAAAGAATAGGATTGTATCGCCCTTATTCCCGGCGAAGTGCTTTTCCTGTAATCCTCCCATTTGCGCGGGTCAAATCTGCTGTGCTCGTACCTCATTACCGAAATCCTGTCCGCTGCAGACAAAAAACCGTCGGCGAAATCCCTCCAGAAAGGTTTGTAGCTCATAGAAAATAGTTAATAGGGCACAAATTTAAGCTCCGGTTAATCGTCGTAAAGTTCCGCTTCCAATCCCAAATACTCATGCTGTTGCAGGAATCGTTTAATCCTGGCGTCCGTCCATTCCTGATTATCTGTGTTCAACGACCTCAAGGACGTTATAATGCGTTTAATATCATTTCTCCGTTGGACGCAAAAATACCGTATATTTTGAACCGCTTCATCGTGGCCATCCACTATGGCTTTCCGTCTGGAATATATTTTTCGTTTATCCCTGTACGAAAGGGATCCGTCCACATTCATCAACGGGTTCTGGAAGAAATTCCCTTCGAAAGGAAGTTCAAAATCTACATGCCGCACTTCGTTTCCATCAAGGATCAGGTTTGCTTTATGCCTGTCGCTTAATCCGATAAATTCTGCGACAGCTGCCGCCCTTCCATAATTTCTTGCAATTTCATCGTCTTCCAAAAATTTGTAATCAAACCGCTGTCCGGGAATTTCCTCCACGATCAATAAATGACCCCTGTTATAGGCCGCATAAACTATAGGTTTCGCAACCAGATTATGAAGCGCAATAGCATGCGCCTCCATCGGAGCTGGTTCTGCATCTTCTTTCACATAAAGCCTTTTTGGGCTTCCATCTACGTTGGCAGATAAAATTATTACTCGCTCCGTTTTAATGGTTTTGCCGGTAACTTCAACCGTTTTCGCAGAATACATCATAGCCAAAGCGCGGCCGATATTCACGTCACTGGCTGCAAAATAGGACAAATCACCGAAATATGCGTAACGCAGAGGAAGCACGGAAATGTCCGGCCTATCCAACCGATATTTTCGTGAATTCAATTCCGCAACCTCAATTTTTAACCTTGCGTGGGTTTACTATATCTGGCTTAAAACTAAGATATTTAAAACACGCGGGGGTACCGAAGCGGTCTAACGGGATGGGCTTAGGTTGTAGACCGAAACAGACACATACTAACAGTGTCTGTTTCTAGCAGAAGATACCCATTGGC
>JACPAF010000005.1 GCA_016180965.1 Candidatus Aenigmatarchaeota archaeon | reverse complement strand
GAAATTCGTAGAGGCGCCGGACATAAAGGATTCTATAACGAAAATGGTGGGCGCATTGAACCTTGGACAAATAGATATTGAGAGGCTTTTTTGCATGCGCAGTTACGGTTCTAAAGGACGTTCAATAGCAAGGATCTGGTCAATGCCAAAAATATGGCAGAAAGCCATGGGAATAAAGGCGCATTACGTTATTGAAGTCGTTTCCGAAAGGTTCGACAAGCTCAGTTTGGATGAGCGCGACAGGACTTTGATACATGAGTTGATGCACATACCCAAAGGCTTTTCCGGCGGGTTAGTTCCTCATAATTGTTTCGGCAAAAGGATAGATCATAGATCAGTGGAAAAATTATTTAACCAGTATAAGGCCAAAATCGGAATTTAAATAACTGACCGCAGACTCTTGTTCTATGCTCATTGGAAAATTAGCAGGCATGCTTGCATCGTTTGTTTTAGTGTCAATGCCGTTTTTCGCCGGCGCGGAAGATTATATCAGCCCTTCGGTCATGCCAATATGGCAAAATTCCACCGCGCCAGAGTTGTTGAATTATTCTAATCATTCTTACACGGATCGGCCGTTCGATAAGGTGGTGTCAAAAGTCAGCCTGGGTTATTTTTTGTCCGGGGATAATGTTGTTTACCAGATCACAGTGAACGTTAAAAACCAAAACACCCGTTTCGTTTCAATAAATTCCGTACCATCTTATTGTAGGATAGGCTCAAACGACTGCAAGCCGTTTTCTTGCAAGTATTATTCAAACCGGATGTATTTGGAACCGTCTGGGTCTAAAGAAACGTTTTGCACTATAACAGCCGACCAGTGCGCGGGGCGCGAAATAGTTATGGAATACACGATGCAGGGCGTAAAAGGCAGCATAACCACAAAAAACATTGTCCCATGCCCGCAAAAATTCTGCGACCAGGTTACGGTTTCTATGAAAACGCCGAAGATATATTATGCCGGAGATCGTGTGATAGCAGAGGGATATTTCTCGGTGATCGGCGGAGAAGGCATGCCGTCGCCAATTGTGATCAGTATCGGCAAATACAAAACAAACACAAACTCCAACGATTTCGGTTATTGGCGCGCGCCGATTGAAGTGGATGCGCCCGGTTTGTATGAAATTTCCGCGGTTTCCGAAAGCTGCGGGCGTGAATCAAAATCGTCTGTGCAGGTTCTCTCTGCCGAAGAAAAGCCGTTTAACTACACATTATCGGTCTATCCTAAAAATTTGGACGTTGAAATCGGAAGCAGTGCGCTGCTTGCTATACAAAACAACGGTGACGTGAACATCACAGTTTCATTGTCCGGCGTCCCGTCGGATTGGGTTGAACCGCCGGAATTCTCGGCGGGGCGCGGGATAAAATTCGTTTATGTGTATCCGAAAAACCCGGGAAGCTATATGATAAAAATCAGCAGCGGATCCGAAGAAGTTTATGTCAATCTTTTCGTTGCAGAGGAAAATCGTGTTAAACAGGTGGAGAATAATGATATCGTGGGCTTTTTTGTTTTGTTGGCGGGAGCGTTCTTCTTGTATCGCTCAAAACGCACCGGCAAAAGCGAAAATAAAAAAAGCGGGTATCTGGATGATGTGAAAAATGAAATAGAAAACAACGGAAACTGGAAAGTTTCCGTGCATGGAAAATTTAATAATTTCCTATGCTCCGCAGGCTTTTTTTAATTATTTGAAATCAACTGTAAAATCAGGATTCAGGCATCCTCCGGCCCCTTCCGGCGAATAGGTATTTAAGCTTTCGTATCTTCGTAATGGATAGGCGATGATGTTGGGAAAAACACAGGTTTTCATTTTATCCATTGCGCTTTTCGCAATGCTTTCTAACTCTGCATCCGCGAGCAAGGTGGATATGGCATCGACCATATCCGACATGAGCATTTGCACAGGTTCTTTCACAAACCAATTGGTGAAGTTGACAAATGTCGGAGCAACAACGGACACATACAAATTGAATTCCGATTCAAACCTGGTAACATTTGCCGGTTGTACTTCGGGAAGCGTAAGCAACAATGAAGTTGTTTTGGCATCGGGCGAATCGACATATTGTTCTATCTTCATCGGCCCGTCCGACAACGCGACAGCCCAGAAATATCCTATAACTCTGTCTGCAAATTCTGAATCTTCTGCGGATTTGGCATCAACAAAAATAAACGTCGACGTGATTAACTGCAATTCCGCATCTTTGACAACACAAGGCAGCCTGGAAGTATGCGCGCGCGACAAATTCTCGACGTCTATTATTATTAAGAACACGGGAAAATACGTTGACACGTTTAATATATCCGCGGATGCCGCAGGCAAATTTGACAAGACTTTGATAAAGCTTGAACCCAACCAGTCTGGAATAGTCAACTTCGAAAGCTCTTATGAAAAGGCTTCAGTTAACAAGATAAAATTCAATTTAAAATCGGAGAAGGCCGACACAGGCGGATTATTGGAAGTGAATGTCAGGGAATGCTTTAATTTTGCGGCTTCGGTTTCACAGCCTTCCGGCCCGATTTGCCTGAGGAAACCGGTTACATTCAACGTGAACATATTGAACACCGGAAGCAAGGCAGACGTTTTTGAAATAATATCTGAAGCCGAGTTAAGCCAAAGGCAAATATCGCTGAATGGATCTTCAAACGCGACGATAAAAGCCGTATACAACCCTGACAAAGAAGGGAAATTCAAGCTGAACATATCGGTAAAGTCCGGCGGAAGTAATGCAGTCAAAACATTATATCCAGAAGCTGAAGCGAAAGAGTGCGGATCGATTTCATTGTTGCCCCAGGTTTCAAGCGGGTCAATTTGTAAGAACGAAGAATTCACATATTCAATCGACGTAAAAAATATCGGCGCGGTTGCGGACCTTTTCAGCATGAACGCCACGAAAGGCGTATTAGACGTGAGTAAGGTTATCATAGAGCCGGGTAAATCAGGAACAGTAAAATTGAAAGTTAATTCAACCGAGCTTGTGGAAAACAAAACCAACGAAATAATTTTCACCGCGTTCGCGGGATCTCTGGAGGAAAGCACAAAACTTCAACTCAATGTAGGCGTGTGCCACAATGCGACCATTAAGGTTGTTCCGGAATCGCTCACCGTATGTTCTCCCGACAGGGCCTCTTTCAAACTTGAAATAAGAAATACCGGCCGCAGGCCCGAGGTTTTCACTGTGTCCGCTGTTGGAAATAAAATTGCGGAAAACCTGCTGATCCCCGAGAACGCCACAAAAACTCTCGAATTTGTGGCCAATTATAGCAATGAAACCGGCATTTACAGGATCGACGGCCAGGCGGTCTCGGAAAACCTGAACATAAAATCAACCGGCGCTTTAGTCGTAAAGGATTATCAGTCGTGTTACGGCGGTTCTTTGACATCCACAGGCAAGAAGGACGTCAAACCTTCCGACAAAAGTTTGCAGGAGCTTCAGATACGCAACACCGGAATAAAGACGCTTAATTACATATTGCAGGCCGCAGGCCCGTCCTGGGTATCTATCGGGGTTAGCAACATAACACTTGAACCAAATGAAACAAACAAAGTTTACCTGTTCATAGCTCCGCCATTCGGCACGACGCTAGGAAATTACAATACGACCGTAATCGCATTATCCGAGAAGGGTGTAGCTTCTAATATACAATTGACCACAAGCGTGGTTTCGTCCCCCACAACCACGTTAAAGTCCGCAAACGCCACTACAACCACGACAATGCCCGTTTCGGACGGCCAAAGGCAGACCGTCGTAATAGGCATCATTTTGGCGATGGCAGGAATACTAGTTCTTAGGCATATATTTACCAGCAAATAAGCCCAATATAATATTTAATACGATTTAACTTGAATATTATGAAGTGTGTTTGAAATGCAGTCATTACGCAGCGCTAAAAGGGTGGATTATTCTTCCGACGGTTCTACAGTAAACCATGTGGGCATAATAATGGACGGCAACAGGCGTTTCGCCCGCCGCCTCATGATGGAGCCTTGGAAAGGCCACGAATGGGGCAACAGGAAAGTCGAAGACGTCATCAATTGGTGCACGGAATTTGGGATAAAATGCTTCACGTTCTACACGCTTTCCCTGGAAAACATTGCTGGCCGGCCCAAAATCGAGCTTGACTACATTTATCGCCTTATGGAAAAGGTCGCATCGGACGTCATCAAAAACAAAAAACACCTGATCCACGTGAAAAAAGTCAGGTTCCGTGTGATAGGCAGGAAAACTTCCCTGCCTGCGGGCCTGCGAAAGCTTTTCGATAAAGTTGAACGCATTACAAAGAATTATAAAAATTACCAGGCCAACTTTGCAATCGCTTACAGCAGCCGCGTGGAAATCATCGACGCTGTCAAGAAGATAGTTAACAAAGTAAAAAACGGAAAATTGAATGTGTCCAGCATAAACGAACTCACGATAAAAGAAAACCTTTATTGCCCCGGCATGAATGATCCTGATTTGATAATACGCACAGGCGGTGAGAAGCGTTTAAGCAACTTTTTATTATTCCAATCAGCGTATTCAGAATTATTTTTCACCGACACATCGTGGCCGGAATTTTCGAAAGACGATTTTATCGCAGCCATAAACGATTTTAACCAAAGGAAAAGACGGTTCGGCGCATAAAAGCTTAAGTTCTGATAAAGATGGTTATGCAAAAGGTTCTTGTTGTAAAAAACATTGCGCGCGAAGGCCCGGGGTTATTCCAGGAAATTTTATCCGAGCGCGGTTTAGGTTACGAAATTCGCGACTTGGACGCCGGAGATAAATTTCCCGATCCGGCCGGATATTCCGCGGTCGCAGTTTTTGGCGGCCCGGACAGCGCAAACGACGATACGGATAAAATGAAAACCGAACTTGCGCGAATAAAAGAAACTGTGCAATCGGGCATACCCTACATCGGAGTTTGTTTAGGCATGCAAACTCTGGTAAAATCGCAGGGCGGTGAAGTCTACAGAAATCCTGTACGTGAAATAGGCTGGCGCGACCCGGAAGGGAATTATTTCGAAGTTTGCGCCGTAAACAAAGATCCCATTTTCCAGGATATGAACACGAAATATAAAATCTTCCATCTTCACGGAGAGACTGTTAAACTTCCTTCAAGCATGGAATTGCTTGGCAGAGGAAAATGGTGCGAAAATCAGGTTGTTCGTGTTAAAGGAAAACCCGCGTACGGAATACAGGGACATTTGGAACTAACCCCGCAAATGCTGGAAGACTGGATAGCGCAGGATCCTGATTTAGTCGCTATGGACACGGCTAAATTAAGAAAAGATTACAGCGGTGTTAAGAAAGAATATGAAAAAGCCGGCCGCCAAATGCTCACAAACTTCTTAAGTATAGCGCGGCTGATATAGATCATGGAAAAAATAACAGCGTCCGATAAAGTTTTGCTTCTTGGAAAAAGCGATTTTTTAGTCGACGTTGCTAAAGGAATGTTCCACACCAACCACGGAACAATAAACCTTTCAAAACTTGTGGGCAAAAAATTCGGGACAATTATCAAATCTTCGAAAGGCGAATCCTTTTCTGTATTGCGCCCAAACATAAACGATTTTCTGGACAAACGCCTCGCAAGATTGCCGCAGATAATTTCGCTGAAAGATTGCTCACTGATCGCAGGCCTTACAGGTTTGTCGTCCGGTTATAATGTCATCGAAGCAGGCACAGGCTCCGCATTCCTCACGGTTTTCATGGCAAACCTTGTAAAGCCAAACGGTAAAATTTTTACTTATGAATTGCGCAGCGATTTTTTCAAGTCCGCCAAAAAAAACATTGACGATTCCGGTTTGTCGGCGTTCGTGGATGCGAAAAACAGGGACATATCCAAAGGATTCAAGGAAAAGGACGTGGACCTTGTTGTGTTGGATATGATAGGCGCGGAGAAAATTGTTCCGAAAGCCTATAAGGCAATAAAGTCAGGCGGGTTTTTAGTAGTCTATAGCCCGTACATAGAGCAAGTCAAGGCAGTGTGCAACGAAATTGAAATGGAATCGTTTACGGAAGTCCGGACATTGGAATGTCTGGTTCGTGATTACAAGATAACCCGCGATTTCTCCCGGCCCAATACGACCATGTTGGCCCACACAGGTTACATGACATTCGCGCGCAAAGTTTGACGCATAACCAACTAAAATTAATAGTACTTTACGACAATACTAATTATGATTGAGCGCATAACAGCCTACGGACACAACTGCGTCACTTCAAAACACGATACAACTTTGGAATTGACAAAGGACAAAAACATGACATGGGAAGGCCATTGCATAGTCGGGGTTAAATCGGATAAATCCTGTTACGATCTGTCTGACGGTTTGAAGAAGGCTATAATGGCCGGTAAGAGGATAACAATCAAATTAAAATCCGGCGAAGCTTCAGACACGCTCATAGCTTACGGTCATCCGCTGCTTACGTTGAAGGATCGGAAAGATATCGTGATAAGAAAATCCGGTTTCGTCGATGACCGCACACTCGCAGTCCATGCGACCAAATCGTCGAACAGCCTTGACCGTGAATTGGTTAGAAATTTGAAAAACCCAAGGCAGAAACTTGAAATAACTATAGAATATTAGGCGATACACATGCTGTGTGACAATTGTGAAACCGAATTGAGAAAAAATTGGAACTTCTGCCCGACATGCGGTGTGGAAGTAATACGTGAAGATATTTTCATAAGCCTGGGTAACATACTGAAAAAAATAACTAATGATATTGAATTGGAGTTCTCCGCGGAAACAAAAAGGCCGTTCAGCTATGAAGTGAATTCCGAGCCCGACGAAGGACATGATGAAGTGTATTCAAACAACGCGGACGCGCCGAAAAGAACCGTGGAGCCGAAGATATCAATAAAAAACCTGGGAAACCGCATGTTTTTCAGAATTAATTTGCCTCGTGTAGATCCGGATAACGTGCGTCTGACAGAACTGGACGAATCGTTCGAAATACGCGCACGCGCCGGAGACCGGACATATTTCAAAATAGTCACCGTGCCCCAGGGATTTTCTCTTGTGGAGCAGTATTTTGAAAAGGGAAAACTCGTTCTGGAGTTCGCAGCTTAGCTTTAACTTAACGGCGCGAATTAATTTTATGCGACAATCGAAACCAACATGGCAGAAAGAGCTCGCTATGGAGCGTGTTCATCGTTTATTCGAGTTAGCCGAAGAATCTCACAACGAAAAAACAGACATGGCAAACCGTTATGTCGAATTGGCCCGTGATATAGCCATGCATTACAAAATCGGCATGCCGAAGCAGTTGCGCACAAAATTTTGCCGTGAATGCGGTGCGTACTTGTCCCCTGGTTCGACGTCGACCGTGCGCACGAACCCAAGGAAAAAAGCCGTGATAATCAAGTGCAACAAATGCGGGAATGTTAAGAGGTTGCCGTACGGGAAACGGAATTAGGCCATGTTTAACCCTTACTTTTATTATTTTCCAGCTTTCAAGATACCGATAAACCATATATATTATTAACCATACTAATATGGAGAGCCAAAACTGGCATGGGTGAAAAATTTGGACGCACGAAACAAGGATCCTCAGAAATTGGTTAACGCTACAGCAGATAAGCTGGGTTCGATGGATGAGTTGAAAGCGCCGGAATGGAGCAAATTCGCAAAGACCGGCGCGTCGAAAAGGAGGAGTCCGGACTCGCAGAATTGGTGGTCTGTTAGGGCTGCGTCAATATTAAGAAGGATCTACATTGACGGGCCAGTCGGCACGTCGCGATTAAGGGTAGTTTATGGTTCAAGGAAACATCGCGGAACGAAAAGAGAGCATTTTTACAAGGCTTCCGGCGCTGTGATAAGGACAATATTACAACAACTGGAAACCGCCGGCATGATCAAGAAAATCGATAAGCCAAAAAAGGGCCGTATTATAACCCCGAAAGGGCAGAAGTTTCTTGACAACCTCGCAAAAACAGTTTAATATGATTATAAATCCTCCCGTTTGAATCGTTAATAGGTAAAAACATGTCAGACGATGAGGCTGCGATCAAGAAAAACATCCTTTCAAGGATGCTTTCGAAAGAGGCTCACGAAAGGTTGTCCCGCGTCCGTTCGGTAAAACCGGAGTTTGCGGCACAATTGGAAAGTTACATGGTTTCGTTGTTCCAATCAGGCCAGATAAAAACCGAGATTACGGATGACCAGTTGAAACAAATATTGGACAAAGTATCGCAGAAAAAACAATTCAATATCAGAAGGGCATAATATGTCGAACGTTAACCGAATCAGTAAAAAGAGGAGATTGGCCCGCATAGGCCGTATATCCGACGCGCCGCGCTGGGCGGACATACGCAAATTCGGTTTGAAGAGGGCCCGTTCAAGGCGTATACGCGTTGATAAGATCAAGAAATGGAGAAGAAGCAGGTTGAAACTATGACGGAAGAAAAAATCTACGATATCCCTCTCAGGAAATTTTTCACAGAATCGGGAAGGCGGCAAAAAGCGCCGCACGCAGTTAAAGGCTTGCGGGAATTATTGTCAAAAAAGACACGTTCCAATGACGTTGTTTTGAGCACTGGAATCAATGAGTTGATCTGGGCTCGCGGCGTCTCACATCCTCCGGCGAAGATACGCGTCAAGGTGAGGAAAGACGGGGAAAAGGTTTTTGCAGAGCTCATATCTGTTACGCCGGTTGAACCGAAAAAGGAAGCTGAAATTAAAAAAGAAGACGTTAAACAACCTCTTCCGCAGAACGATAAAAAAGAACAGAATGGTAAGGCGTAGAGCCGTGCAAGACGGTCACACGCTCCGCATGAAAATTCTGGGCGATTCAAATATAGGTCTTTTTTGTGTAGCAACGGAAAAATTTTGTTTAGTCCCAAAAACAGTCACGGAAAAACAGGTTTCTGAAATTGAAAAAACGCTTAACGTCCCAGTCCACACAGCTTCAATCGGTTATACAAATTTTATCGGCGCATTCGCAGTTGCGAATAAAAACGGAATCGTTGTATCTAACACTATCGAGGATGACGAAAAAAAACATCTGGAAAAATTGTTGGGGATCAATGTTTGCGCGCTTGATTCCAGATTCAACACCGTAGGAAATCTGATAGCAACAAACGATAAAGGCGCGGTAATATCTTCATTGTTCACTGAAAAGCAGAAAAAAATTATTTCCGACGCTCTGGGTGTGGAGGCGTACAAAGTAACAATAGACGAAACGCCTTTAGCAGGATCAGGATGTCTAACAAACAACAACGGCGCTCTGTTGCACCGCGACATAAACGACAAAGAAAAAGAGACGATTGAACGCGTTTTGAAAGTGCGTGCGATGACAGGCAGCCTGGGCTTCGGCTCTCCATGGGTCGGCGCTATCGCAGTTTGTAACAGTTATGGCCTAGTCACGTCGCAATTGACGACCATCCACGAGATCGTTCGCGCGGACGATGCGCTGGGGTTTGTTTAGGTGATATTATGTTGAGTTTGGTAATACCAACATACAACGAAGGAAACAACATTAATCGGCTTCTGGCCGAATTGAACAGGTCCTTTAAGGAAAATAAAATAAGCGCTGAAATAATAATTGTTGACGACAACTCGCCCGACGGCACGGGAGAGATGTGCAAGCGGTTATCGAAAAAACAAAAAAACATCATTGTCATCCAAAGGCCGGGCAAGCTTGGTTTATCTTCAGCAGTAATAGACGGTTTCCGCAAGGCTAAAGGCGATGTTATCGGCGTGATGGACGCGGATTTCAGCCATCCCGTGGAAATTATCGCGAAGATGTTCGCTGAAATTAACAATGGAGCCGACCTTGTGATAGGTAGCCGCTACACGAGCGGTGGCGGCATAAAAGGCTGGCCATTTACGAGAAAAATAACTTCTTGGGGCGCAACAACTCTCGCACTGCCATTTACGAGGTTAAAGGACCCGGTCTCGGGTTTGTTCATGTTTCGTAGTTCCGTCATAGGCGGGATCGAATTAAGCCCGATAGGCTACAAGATAGGTCTCGAAGTCATCGTCAAGGGGAAGTACAAAAAAGTCGTTGAAGTTCCGTATGTTTTCGTAAACAGGAAAGTGGGTAAAACAAAGTTAAACTTGAAGGAATATGCCAATTATCTAAGGCAGTTGGCGGGTTTGATAATTTTCAAGGTATCAGGTAAGATTAAAATACGCTCGGTCACCTAATATATTATATCGGGTTGCGTATGTTTGACATATTGTTCGGCGTTTTCTATTTCGTCCTTCTTTACATGAGCATTTTCCTTTTGATAACCATATTTAACGATGGGGAAAGCAGCGGGCGTTCAAGCGTCCCAAAAGAATGGCCTTTAGTTTCTATCATCATACCAGCATTCAACGAATCCGCGACCATAGGCCGCGTGGTTAAATCCGCGCTTGATATGGATTATCCTGAAAACAAGCTGGAAATAATTGTCGTCGACGACGGTTCGACGGATAACACGTCTTCTATAGTAAAAAAACTGCACAATAGCAGAATAAAAATCATTCGGCAGGAAAAAAAAGGCAAGGGCGCCGCCCTTAACCTGGGTCTCGATAATGCGAAAGGCGCCGTCATGGCATGTTTGGACGCGGACTCCTATGTGTCTCGTTATTCATTGAAGGAAATGGTAGTCAACTTTTCATCGGATAAAATAGCGGCCGTCACGCCGATAATGCACGTGCATAATCCCAAAACATTGCTGGAGAAAGTTCAAAACATCGAATACCTGCTTGCCGTATACCTGAAAAAGCCGCTGAGCCACATGAACTCCATAAACGTCACACCGGGCCCGTTTAGCCTTTACCGCACCGACATACTCAGGAAGATAGGAAAATTCGACGAACATTCCATCGTAGAGGACCAGGAAATAGCATACCGCATACAGGAAAATAATTATACGATTGTGCAGAGCGACCGCGGCGACGTTTACACAACCGCGCCGAAAAGTTTACGCGCCTTGTACAGGCAGAGAAAAAGATGGTACAAAGGATCTTGGCTCACATTCAACAAATACCGGAATATAATGTTAGACAGGAAATACGGTGATTTTGGTTTCTTCCTAATGCCAAACACATTGTTCGGTTTGTTGTCATGTTTTTTCATGCTGGTGTTTTTCGCTGCTTATGTATTAAGCCCGGTGTTTGAAATCCTGCGCCACATCTACATGGCCGGCCTTTACATAAACTTGGGCGGTTACATAAACATCGGGGACATGTTATCCAATTTTATTTTCTTCACAGACTTCTACAAAATTTTCATATTGTGGACGTTCGCGGCGATAACAACATTCACAGTTATACGTTCCCACAAAACCCTCGGGCAGAAAATTGGTCTTTCCGAGACCGCGTCCGTCGCCGCATTCCTCTTCGTTTATTACATGTTCATAAGCTTCGTCAACGTCGTGTCCACTGCGGATCTTATACGAAAAGACATCCAGGGGTGGTAATTTGGCGCGAAAATTAACCAAGAACAGGTATGTCGCGGCATTCTTGGTAACAGTTGTGGTGTTTGTGCTTGGTTTCATACTGGGTTCAGCCACTAGCGAGCGGAAGATACTCGAGCTGGAACAGTTGAGCAGGCAGCAGGACGCGGATTTTAGCAGCTTGCAATTCCAATTTTCATATCTTGAAAACGTCCCGCCTGAACAGAGTTGCGTTGTTTTATCGAGAACTCTGGAAAGCAATTTGAAAACCCTCGGGCCTTCCCTGAAAAAGATTGAAGGCTATGAGGCCAGCGGGGACACAAAAAATCTCGACTACATACTTCTAAAAAGGAAATACACCGTAGCCAACCTTCGCTATTGGCTGCTGGCTGAAAAAAGCAAGTTGATGTGCGGTACGGATGAGGTAAGCATCCTGTATTTCTACGGGAAGGGATGTTCGCAGTGCGGCGACGAAAGCTACATACTTGAGCAATTAAAACAGCGTTTAGGCGACAGCCTTTTGATATTTCCGATAGACGCGTCAATCGACGAGCCTGTCACGGATATATTGCGGGCCCAATACAAAATTTATGGCTTCCCTTCACTCGTAATAGACGGGAAGACATACCCAAATTATATGTCGATGCCCGAAATCCTCACGGAAATATGCCCGAAATATTATGGGGATTATGAGTTCTGCGGCGGATACAAATGAGCAAAAGAAAATATCTCGCGTTATTCGTGCTGGTTTTAGTTCTCGGTGCAGCTCTGCGTTATTTGTATTTTTCGAAACAGTGGTCGGTTTGGTGGGACGAGACCGTATACATGTCAATGTCCGAAGCGTACGGGGGAAATAATTATTATTTCGAGCCTTTCCGCCCGCCTTTGTTGCCTTTTTCGTTGTTCCTTTGGAATTCAACGTTCGATTATTCTTTGCAATCTTCGCGCATGTTCATATTGTTAATCAGCATTTTATCGTTGCCCGTGGCATACATCCTAACTAAGCGGGTAATGGATGAGGACGCGGCTTTGTTAACAACGTCATTCCTAGCGTTTGATATTTATTCTGTCTTGTATTCTGCCCGCGTGCTGAGCGAATCGCACGCCGTATTATTTAACATCATGAGCGTCGCTGCGTTTTACATCGGATACAAAAAGAATTCGAAAAGCTGGTTAACCGTGAGCGGCGCGTCGATGGCTTTGGCCATGATGTCAAAGCATCTGATGTCTTATCTTCCATTAACGATATTTATTTTTTTCCTGCTGAAGCGCCGCGCAAACACGTTTAAGGACAGCCGCTTCTACATAATTTTGATATCCAGCCTAGTTGTAATGTCGCCGTGGCTGATAGACAATTACATAGAATACGGCAACCCGTTCTGGCCCCAGTTAGCTAACATAGGCTTGTCGCCTCCGGAAGATTTGTTATACTACGCGAAATTGCTGCCCCAGTTTTTAGGTTTTTCTGGCTTGTTGATACCGTTCGCATTCATCGGCCTGAAAAAATCCAAGCACAGCGAATTTTTGCGGTTGAACATACTTGCGATAATAGTTGGTTTGATCGTGCTTCATGCTGTCGCGCACAAAGAGGATCGTTTTTTGATGGTCTTTACCTATTCCATAACAATCCTCGAAGCAGTCGGACTGATGAACCTGGCGAACATGATCGACAGTCGCAGAAAGAAAGGAATTATAAAAAAAATATTCCACAAAAGCGATTACGGCAGGATTATTACTGTTGTAATAGCAATTTTATTCTCAGTCAGCTTCGCATTTTTCGTTTCGTTACCGCGCCAATACGAGGATTTGTTTTACAAATGCACGGATGAGATTAATAAATTGCCTGCTGAAAAAATGTCCGCCACAATGTCGCCTTACTTTTCCTATTTCACAAAACGGTTCTTTGAACAATTACCGTGGGACGCGAAAGATTTTTCCTGTTCAAATTTAATTAACAGCGGTGTTAACTATACTGTTTATTATTCTGCGGGCTGGTATCAGCCGTTGGAATCTGCATTCATTAACCAAACCTCGTCTTGCACGAAATTAATAACCAATGTAACGCAAAACCAGAAATGTCTGATATTTCAGGTGAACAGGTAAATATACCGGAGTTTTATACCGCCGATCATATTTTCTATTATGGCAAAGCGCAAAAAACTGGTTGGAGAACAGGCATCTATAATAAATGTAATAATTCTCGTCGGCTTGTTCGCGTTATTCGTAATCTATATAACTGATTCAAATTTACGCGCCGAAATTGTCGGCATGATAGGAAACGCAAATAATATTGAAACAACATCCACAACAACGGCATCGATAACAACAATCACAGCATCGACCACGACAACCACTCTTCAACTCGAAAATGAAACTGCGGGATATTACGAACTAAAGCTGTACGCTTTATCGATAATCAACGACGAGCGCGCTAAACGCAACCTCAGCTCAGTTGCGTTGTCGGATAACAACGCAGCTCAAGAACACGCAGAAGACATGATAAAATATTATTACCTGTCGCATTGGGACAGTTACGGAAGGAAACCATATATGCAATACACCGACAATAACGGATTATACGGGATGTCGCAAAATGCCGCGTGGTCCGGATTTTTTGAGCGCACGTCTTTCGCAAAGAAAGTTAATCCGAAAGCGAGCATAGAATATTTAACCAACGCAATGATCTACGACGACGCCGGATCTGATTGGGGACATCGGGACAACATATTAAACCCGACCCGCACGCACGTTAGTTTAGGCATCGCATACGACGACATCAACTTCGCATTCGTGCAAAATTTCGAAGATATTTACATAAATTGGAAAAAGCCGATAACAAACGAGAAAGGAGTCATTTCAATGAGCGGTTCTTTGACACAGCAGGATTTAAAACCGCAGCAAATCGCAATATTCTACGATGCGGATCCGAAACCAATGAACCATAGCGCGTTGTTAAACACGCCCCATTCATACGACGCCGGAAACTATGTCGCGTCTGTATTGCCTCCCGGTTACATCGTATTAAAAGGTAAAAGGATCGCAGCCAATGAATGGAGCGTCTCAAATTCAGATTTCAAAATAAGCTTCGACACGAAAAAGATGATCACAAACGGGACTGGCGTGTACACTCTTCACCTTCAGGCGGCTGACAAAAACGATACAATATACGATCTGACGGATTATTCAATAACCATCGGCAGTGTATAGCAAAATTATATTATTACAGGAAGCGAAAAACTTTTATGAAAAAAGCCATTACGCCCGTCATATCGCTGGTGATGCTGTTGTTAATAACGGTCGGGCTTGTCGGAATTACTTACACCTTTATTCAAACATCTTTGACTACGCAAACCAATTCCTTCAGAATAGTCTACGCACAAGGTAACACGATACAGATCATAAATGACGGCACGAAGCCGATAAATTCTTTCCTGACATTCACAATAGACGGCAATTCTGTCAATTACCGCGTGATTCCAAAAGAATCTTCTTTAATAGCTTACTGGAGCATGGACGAGGGTTCCGGTCCCATGATTGACAGTTCCGGCAGCGGTAATAACGTTAACCTTGGTTTATCAGATACATGGATGGCTGCGAAGTTCGGCAACGGCGTTAACTTCGGAAACGACGGCTGGACGCCTATATCGCTTAGTTCTTCTCAAACAGTCGAAACAATTTCGATGTGGATAAAAACAACAGCTAATGCGGGAACAAACATATGCTTTTCCAACGGCGATACAAATCAAATCAATATCTGCGGTTTCCAGTATAATGCGTGGTACAGCGGGGCGCAACACACGATAAATGCGCCGGGAACATACAACGACGGCAACTGGCATTTCGTCGCATTAACGCAAGATGCGTCCGGCGCAAAAGTTTACGTTGACAGCAGTCCTGTCGTTTCTGATGCTTCGATAAATTTTGTGATGGGCAGTTTGGGCGCAGGCGATTTCAACGGCGGCTGCGGGCACGGCTGCAGCCAGTTCATCGGAACAATCACCGAGGACGATGTTCGTGTTTACAACCGTGTTTTATCCGCTGATGAAATTGCAGCAGAGCGCGACATCGGCCACCAGATAAAACCGCAAGAGGCGGCGATAATAAAAATTTACACTCCGCTTTCAACGGGCGCACACGCATTAAACATATGCACACAATACGCCTGCCAGGCCGAGTTGTTCGGGTTTAAATAATTTTTCCATCAAGTTTGCTTATGCATCATTACGTCTTCAACCTTGAAATTGAGCCAAGGTATTTCCCGCAACCCATGGGTGAGGAAAGGACGGAGCCATACAACGTTACCGTTAAACTTTTGGCGGAGCTGGGTATATTGGGCCAGTTAACCGTCCGCGACAACGGAATGATCGAGCGCAGTTTCCAACCAAATATCAAAACAAGAAAAGCGTATTTCGACATTTTCGACCGTGAACAAATGGGCGACATAGATTTCACAGACCCTGTTCAACGAGATAAATTAATTAACGCAGCCCCGGGACACGCACAGGTAGCCAAAGATATGATACGCTCTTTTTTGGCGCGGGGCATCGGTTCATACGGCAAACTAATTGACACTGCGACAGCGAACACTATCCGAACTCCTTTGGGTCGTCAATCTCTGAATATACATTACGAAGGGGGCCGGCTTGAATATATTGCGCAGAAAAGACACGGACTGTTGCGAAGAAAAAATTTCTTTTTGGAAGACGTCGCCGCGGATTATATATTGGACGGGTGGATGGACAGGGTAGAGCACGGTTAAATAAATGGCATCCGTGGAACTTTTCAGGGAAATAATTATAACCAGTAAAAATCAAAAATAATCAAAACGAGGAGAATAAACCTACTTGCGATAGACGTTGTCGTGGTGGTCGAAGTCTTCCAAAATAACTGTTTTATTTTGCTCGTCTATGGAATAAACCAGTACAAAATTCCTGTCGATATGGACCCTTCTAAGACCTTTCATAATATTGCTTAGGGGCTTGAACCTGTACGGGTCTTCCAAAATTTCTTCCAGTTTATTTGAAATTATTTCAAGTTGTCTGGGGTTCTTTTTGGCCAACTTCTTGAGTATCTGGTCCAATTTTGGCTTTCTGCTTACAAGGTACATCCTATTCTGACCCGTACATTCTGCGGAAATCTTTTATGTTCCCAGCAGGCAAGGCTTTCTGTTTTTGGATTTTTCTCAATTTTTTGATATACTCAGGTTTCAAATCCTCATCCATGGAAAATTCCTCGAATTTTTCGACGACCTTGTCTATGGCCTGCGACTTGTCCTTCAGCCCGTATTCCGCTTTCACTATGTTCAAAACGCGGTTGGTCTTTTCCATTATGTCAATTATAGCTTTTACCATGTTAATATCACATTAATATGATGTTAATTCTTGTTTATAAGCTCATACGCATCTAGCGCGGACTGAAGATTGGAGTGGCCGAAAAATATTTGAAGGGTGGGTTGGGGTATAGGATGGATTATTTTCCTGTTTTATTTTAAAATGGGTTCGGGAATTTAATTGACGAATTTAGCAAACCCGAATGGGTCATAAATTTTTGCTTTCTTTTTTAATTTTTTCTTCGTGGGTTGTGGTTTAGCTGAGTTTTTATTTCCGAAATATTTTTCCCTATATTTTTCGATGGTCATAGTTTTCATGCCACGATTGCATGGTACACATATTGGCCGCAAATTAGAAATATTATTACGACCACCTTTGGAAACTGCTTTGTTGTGCCCAACTTGAAAATCTGTTACATGGATTGTACGTATACGACAACAATAACATTTTCCTTCTGCTTTCTTTCGCATATATTTTATCCATACGGTATTTCTGAGGTCTTTACTTATCGGTTTTCTTGCAGTCTTCGAATTATTATTTCCATAGTTCAACCCCACCCCATAAGAACCAAGTCCAAGCGGATCTTTCATAATCATAAATTATCTTTGACGATATTAAATGTTTTGAAAATTTGGTCTTTGGATATTCTTACGGCTAATCCAACAAAAAAATAGAAATTGGTGTTGGGCTTTTGGCCCAACACCGTTAAATTTTTTAATGTCCTGTTTTATTGGCTGCCAGATGTGGCAGTGCTGTATACAAGCTTCGATCCAGTTACACCGCCGGCGATTAATTTCGCAGCAGCGTTTCTGGTGTCCTTCGCATCGGTTCCGGCTACAATTAATGCAACCTTACCCGATTGGAAAGCGTCCTCGACCACTTTGATCAAGGCCTTGTCCTTTGCACCTGCCAGGTCAGTCGCTCCAACTTCTGCAATCCATTTGTCCAAGCAGTTCGAACCGCTGACATTCATCAGCTGGCCTACGAACTTGTTTGCACAAGGACCACCGACTAGAACCAAGTTCTTTCCGGTTGTCGCTATGGTTGCATCTGTGAAGTCAGATGCTAACTTGCCCAAAGGCGTTGTCACTGGCACAGCAGCTTCGTAAGTGTTTGTTCCGCTTACGCCGCTGGTCGTTCCAAAGTATACCTTCGCAGCTAATCTCTTCGAAGGCACCTTGAATACAACCTTATCAGAACCGCCGTTGGTGTTTGTATCCACCAAGACTAGTTCACCGTCGGTTACGATGTCTTGCGACTTCTTGCCGACCGGCTGGTTTGACGAACCACTGGTTGTTGCCCTTATTTCGTTGTCTTCTGAGCTCGAAGCAGTTGCACCCAATCTGAATTGTGGCGCAGCCGTCAACGTGCCCGCAGACTTGTTCTCGACGTCAATTGTGACATCGAACGAACCCGCAGCAACGCTTCCTGCCTTGATTAATCCGATACCATGCTGATAATCAGCGGTAACGTTCAAGTACCAGTCAGCATCGCCCGAACCGCCGTACGTAATCTTGAACGGATACGTCATGTTTGTTGTTCCCGTAGCGTTCAAAATTGCGTGTGCGTATTCAGCCGTAGCTGTTGCATTGCCTTGCGTGGCTGGAGCGATTCTTAACGAACCTAATCCAGTCGCTGGGGCAGTCCTGTTTACCAGGATCTTACTCGAGGTCTTGTCGTAGAAACCAACCCAGACCGGCTGTACATATCCATCAAGAGCCGAATTAACGGTCTTGTTGAACAAGACGTACGCCTTGGTGAATGAGTTTCCACCCAAGCCTACTATCGATCCCGACACGTCCGATGAGATTTCAATACCGTATGCGTCACTCAGGACTACATCAGACGTTGAGTTAACGTCGTAGGCCGAAGTTCCACCATAAGGCGAAACCGTTACTGTCGAGAATTTGTCCGTGTTGTAACCTACCATGCCGAGCTCGCCGTATCCGTTCGGGAAAGCGACTTTTTCGCCTGCCTTCAAATACTGCGTTGTGCTTGGCTTGTACACAACTTGGACTTTCGCGCTCTTCGGAATGCCTGGGTACGATCCAGATCCTAAACCAGTTGTCTGTATTCCCCAATCACTCGATCCAGGGAATCTGTCATTTGCAGTGCCTGTGCTAGTCACGTCAGCTGTTGAGTCATATTCTTTCTCAACTGAGCCTGTCGGACCAACGACTATGTCTGCACCCGAAATCTCACCTGTGGTTCCAATAGCACGAACATCGGTCACCTTGACTGTTAAGCCTTGTGCCGAAAAGTCGTAGCTGTTGCCCTCAGATATTGACTTCGATGCGACCTCGGTGCCAGAAGCGTCTTTCAACACTATCTTAGCCCACGAGTCAGATACACCTTG
>JACPAF010000002.1 GCA_016180965.1 Candidatus Aenigmatarchaeota archaeon | reverse complement strand
GGAGACACCACAACAGGCTTTCATCAGGAAGATGAAAGCGGAGGTTTAATAATGAAACGAATTATTGTATCGAAGGGAAATAATAAACGGATAACACACTTTGTCGTTACATGCAAAAGTTTAAATATCACATTCCATGCATCCGGATTGGGGGTTTCATGCTAAGAATCGGGGTTTTGTCATCAACAAGAGCTACTGACATGCAGGCTTTAATTGACTCCATAAACTCAAGGAAGATTAACGCAATTATTTCCGTTTTAATATCCGACAGGCAGGATGCTTATGCCCTGGAAAGGGCTAAAAACCACAATATAAAAGCCGTATTTATAGACCCGAAAAAATTCGTTGCGGAAAAAGAAGGCAAAAAAGACAAAGAAAAGTCGAGAGAGCTCTTCGACAGGCAAGTTTCGAAAATGCTTGATGAAAATAAAGTCGGCTTGATTCTGCTGATAGGCTATATGAGATTTTTGAGCAGGTTTTTTGTGGGCAGGTACAAAAATAGGATAATGAACATACACCCCAGCCTCCTTCCAAAATATGCCGGAGGAATGGACAAAAATGTTCATGAGGATGTCCTAAAAAACAGGGAAAAAACAACCGGGGCAACGCTTCATTTTGTGGACGAAGGAGCCGACACCGGCCCCATAATAATGCAAAAAGAGGTAAAAATTGAAAAGAACGATACTGCTGATTCGCTGAAGGCAAAGGTTCAAAAGGCAGAGCAGGATATCATCCTAAAGGCCGTTGATTTGTACTCCAAAGGCAGGATCGGGGTCAAAAACGGCAAAGTCGTGGTTAGCTGATGGAAGAAAACAAAGTAGTATGGTATAAGGACAAGAAGCTTATTGCAGGAATTTTTCTGGTAATGCTCAGCACTGCGATGGGATTTTACGGGAAGGGCCTGCTTGGAATTTTTTTTGTCAAGCTGATTGCAAAGCGCCTATCTGTTCCGCTAATAATGTTAGTTACTGTAAAACCGAAAGTGAATGTCGAGCACAAGGATTAAACTGGTGCAATGGTTACTGTCAACTTACTTCGTCTTGTAATTCCTGCGGCGATGGAAACATTGAGAGACTCTTTCTTCCCCTTCATCGGAATTTCGGCAATGGCATCACATTGTTTTAAAATTGCGAGCGGAAGACCACGCACCTCATTGCCAAACACAAACGCAGCATTGTCCGTTAATCTTACAACATCTGTGTTATCCTTGTTCTTGTCGACCCAGCTGACCAGCAAACCGATCTGTTTTTTGTACGCAGCCACAGTCTCGCGCACTCGCTCAATTTTATCTTCGTCGCCCAAACACGCTCCGACAGCGAGATAACCCTGTAAAGATTTTCCGCACGCATTCGCGATTGTTGCAAATTCCTGCGCATCGCGAAACTCCCCGGTTTGGTGTGGTAATTCGTACACATCGCCAAAAATTTGCGTCGGATTCGGATCGTGATGGCGCAAACGCTCTATTATAATAGCGCTAACTAGGCGCTGCTGTTCTTCTTTCGTCAAATCCGACAACGAACGCCATGAACTGTTGGTTTTGACCGGTATATTCAATTCTGTTAAAAATTGGACAGCTGCGGATTCGTTCCCGGTTATTCCGGGTATGTAAGGGTCTATTGATAGCTCTAACGCTTTGTGGATAGGTCTGGAATATCTTCCCCACAGTCTTATGCTTTTCATAACCCTTAACGAGCCTGCGGTTTCTGCGTCTTTCAAAATCTCCTGATTCAATCCTAAAACCGACCATTTATCCCCAATGCTGCCTGTTTGGGCATCTCCTATGGCTCCGATGATAGCTAAATCGCCGGAAACCACGTTTTCCGGATCCAAGGCGCGTGCAAGTATATAGGTCATTCCAGACCCTGAAACATCCTCTTTTACTCCAAATAGAAGTGGGTTGACGTGTATCAAGTTCGGATGCGTGTAAAAATCGTTTTCAGCTTCGCTATTCATCGAGGGCATGTGATGGTCTGCAACAATAACCTTTGCATATTCCAATATCGGCGCCAGATTCGCAGCAGCACCCGATCCGAGGTCTGTGAAAATCAACAAGTTCCAGCGTCCTTGTTTCGCCTCTTCCGCGAGCCAGTTTATCATTTCATCGTTCAGGTATTTGGCAAAACTGAAATGGAACATTTTGCGTTTTTTGGAGAGCGCGCGCACAATTATCGCAGCGCTGCAGACGCCGTCGCAATCTATGTGGGATATAACTCGAATTAGGTTTCTGTGCCCGCGTATAACATCCGCAGCTTTGTGCGCCTCTTTCACCAGCAATTCAAGTTTTTCCAGCATTATAGACCAGCATTTTGTCGTAATTTTTCTCAAGAATTATTCAACTTGTTGTAATGCAGGATTATTTTACAATTTCTATTCTTGCACCAAAAGCTTCGCGCGTTCGTGGTCGTATTTCCAGTCCGCTGGCAGCGAACCTTTCTTTATGTAATATTTTGCGAGATCCCTGACGCGGGATTCCGCCTTTTCCAAACCCCTTTTTGAATGCGCGTCTCTTTTATTTTTTTCCAGGTGTCCGCGAAGGCGGACTGCATGCTTTAACAAATTGAATAAATCCTCAGGTAGTTTGGAATACAGTTTCTTTTCCTTCATTATTTTGGATATCCTCTTGCCCGAAACTATCTTGGCCGAAGGAATACCGTATTGGTCGCGTAGAATAAGGCCTATTTGCGCAGAGCCTTTCCCCTCCTTCGCAAGCTTTTCAATTATTTGTTCCACTTCGTCTTCGGTGTGCGTGACCCAAGAAGGTTTGTCAGGCGATTTTGATCTTTTTGCCATATTGTCATACCTAATCCGTTTTCTTATGCTTAAATTATTTATGGCGCCCTTTCTTCTTGGTTTTGGCAGGTTTTTTAGCAGGTTTTCCGCTTTTCAACTGCTTCTTTCCGCTGTTATGTTCCTTTTCTCCAACTTTGCCGTTTGGGGAAGTTTCAAAAAAGGTCTGGGATTCAAACTTGTAGAACTTGGTCAGCCCGTCATTGATTAAAGAATTTTCTATTCCGGCCTGTTTGGCTATTTCTTTTACGGCTTCAACAGGCTTCCCGTCAAAATCTCCCGGCATCATCATCGCATGCTTTGCGCCGCGCACTATAATCAATCCTTCCTTGGCTGGCAAAAAATTGTTTTCTAAAGGCCTCAAAACCGCATGCGGTTCAGACAAAATCGAAACTTCGGATTTTATGTTCGCTATGTCCGTTGTTTTCAAGGCCGGCGACCGCGGATCCTGGCATACTGACATCGCGCATCTTACCAAAACATCAAACGCGCTTTTTATCGGGTACGGATAGCCTATTCGCCCGTGCAGCCTGCCGTCAGCGTAATAGATGCTAAGGAGAATGCCGTGCCTTTCGTTGAAAAACGGATGCTGCGGCACATCGTGAATAGTTTTGTTGTTTTTGACCCATTCTTCAATAGCTTTACGGACGAATCGTATAACAAGCTCGCCGTCCTTTAAAGATAGTTTGCCGGAATTCATGGGAAATCAAAAACAAATTAGACGGTTCAGACATAAAAACGATTTATCCGATGCCGTATAACTATATTTATGAATACAATCATAGAAAAGAACAAACAGGAGCTCATAGACTCAATTAACGGGATGCGCGAAGATTTGGGCGAACAGCCGTACGAAATGGAATACCTTTCCAACCTTAGCATGGAAGAATTGCAGAAAATGGTTGACGACATGTTCGGCCAGAAGCAGGGTAAACTGGAATTAGAGGTCGGCCAGCGTGAAAAAATCCGCACCGAATTTTACAGGAACATAACTTTGGGTTTTCTTTTCGTCGTCATAATGCTGATGTTAATCTTCACGGTATCGGGGCTTTTTATAAGGTAACTTCGGCAGCGACTTTGCAATAATTGGATATGACCCTTACCGATTTTAACGTGCCCGTTAGTTGGGGAATGCTTGCGTTCAACGTGACTTTTTGCTGGGGTAAAACCTTTGAAGATACGTTGTACTGTGTGGTCGGCGAATACAGCCCGCTGTAAGTGTCCCCGAGTTTGAACTGGAAACGGAAATCGTACAGCCCGACCAGGCCCGTGTTGGATATGGTCACGTTTATTGCAGAAGGGTTCGCCAGTGAGTTATAACCCACGTCGGAAGATTGGAAATTTAATCCGGCTTCGATGCAGTTAACCTTTTCCTCGCCAGGGCCTGTTACGGCGTCCATGCTGGTCTGGGCAAAATTGATCGCCCACGGCACAATCACGGTAGCCAATGTAATGGTTATCGCCACCAGGAGAACAGTAGCTATCAGGGGCGATACGCCTTTTAATGTAGTTTTCATGGTTTTACCTTAATACTATTCGGCAGCTTCTCGTATAAACTTTAACTTTTCACCAGGACTTTTAGATAATCAGCCTCAGATTCTAGAACAAGGTCTATCGTGTATGCACCGGAAGCAGCATTGACGTAAACGCTGACATTTCCCTGTGATAATACAGTTCCAGCTTCCTGCAGGGATGTGAAACCAGTCCCCGATGAAGCGGAGGCATCGTTGTTTACCAGGAACTGCATCACAGTTCCGTTATTTGTCAAAGGCAAAGTCTTGTTCGTCGACAAAACCTTTATCTCCTGCACCAATTCTGTTGTATTGACAACGGTTTGTGAGGATGGTGAGCCAAACTTTCTCAATATGACCTGCAACCTGGAGTTTTGTAGTTTGTAGTGGGTCGCATTTTCCGAAGCATTGACATCAGCATTAGAGCCTATGACCAAATTGCCAAACTGCACAGCGGTTTTCGGCTCCACAATTTGGGAAGTAGTTTCTATCTCATATCTTAAAATGTTGTTTGTGTCGTCAATCAAGAAATCGCCGCTCCGTATTTCTAGGGGAACAATGCGAACAGAACCGCGCCCCTCCGAAGCAACTTTTTGTATCGCGTTATCAAGGTTGGACATGCCTTCCCTTACGTTAAGGTAAAGCGTTGATTCCGTTACACGATCGAGCTGGGGCAAACCGAGCGTAATTACCAGAGTCACAGTTGTAATTACTAAACCCGTGTAAATTACGCCCGCTATCAACGGGCTTATGCCTTTCCTGTTGGCCATAGATGTCATAATTATTTGGTCAACCCCATTAATAATTCATACTATCCTATGACTTTGTCCGACCAAGTTGCGGAAGAGGAAATCAATTTCACGTCCGCGTAAGCGTTTAACCTTCTGGAAGTTAAATTGAAAACATCCGAATTCTTGGACCCGCTTTTTACATATGTCACGTTCACCGTGGCGTTCTGTTCGACGCCGGTGAATACGAATCGCGCTGAGCCTTTGTTTTCGAGATTTGTCGTATTTTGTTCGTTGCCGGATATTGTGACGTTGACATCGGCTGCCGCCCCCAAAAAATTAATCACGCTGACATTGTAGCTGGAATATATTGGAAGGAAAACCAAAACAATGGCCTCCATCCGTTGGCCTTGGGAATTAGACACATTTGTGGAAAAATCCAGGAACACGGACACGTTATTTTCCACGGAAGACGAGTACGGGCCTTGGTAATATGCAAATGACGCCGAACGCAGAATCTCTTCCTTCAGGCTTGAGAAAAATTCCTGCGAATAATCTACGGATTTCGGTATTTCGAAGCGCGAATTGTAATGCGCATAGAACATGAACAATATTAAAACGAGCGCGGTTATGATGTAGAATTGGCCTTTTAATCTGGATTTATTTTTCATGCGCATGTCACTCCTGTTTCAACTGCACCAGAAGATGTTACAATCCCGACCGAATGCTTTCCTTCTAGGCCAGGATAATTTATCACAAGACCCGAAGAACTTGGTTGGATGTTGAGATCGCCGATAGCTTTGTTGTAGATTTTAACTTCGTCTATTGTGCCTTTCGCGAAGCTTCCGGCAAATCCATAACCTGTTCTGACTGGTTGGATGTTTTTTATCGAGGTTGTAAGAGTGTTTTCCGTATATGTCGGCGAAAGTTGAAGTCCGTTAACATAAACCTTGACTCCAGCAACATCAGAACTGCCGTCGTATGTGAAAGCGTAATGGTTCCAATTGGAAAGCGTTATGCCGAGTGGAGCGCGCCAATAAATTCTGTTGCTGATAGAATCACCTTGCAATACCAAATCTATTAGAGTTGCTGCTCTTACTGTGAACGATATTCCTCTATCTATGACCCCGCCGCTGTTTTTTTCAATGATTGGGAAGTTGTTGCCTGAGGTGATGTCAATTTTAGCCCACGCGGACGCTGAAAAGCTTTGGGTCCGTTCCAGATCCAGCGACGGGCTATGACTCATTGAAACAAAATCGTTCACGCCGTCAAACTTTATCGCATTTAATGATTTGCCCGAAGTCCTCGTGGGGCAGTCAGGACAGGCTGGCTGTAGGTTGCCATTATTCCCGCTTCCAGAGCTGTCCGTCGCAATCGCCCCAGACCCCTCATCGAATTTCCAGTAACCGACTAAACCGGATTTCATGTCGCCAAAAAATGGCGTGTTCAAAACATCGTTACCGTCCACCTGAGCGACCAAGATGTCCGAAGCTGTTATCGCAGAGTAGCCGTTGTTTAAAACAAAAACTTTAATCTCCCCTCCAGAACAATACGCTCCCCCAGCCGGTATCGATATTGATTTTTTAGTCTGCGTTAAAAGTACGCCAGAAAACCATGCCGCCGATACGCCGACTATACCCACGGTTACAAGCATCAACATAACTAGAGCGATGACGGGAGTTATTCCTTTTTTATTTTTTTTGTTAACCATTTAATTATCTCCATATATGCAGCAAAATTTGCGCGGGCTTGAAATATGTTGCGTTGCCCGTTATCACATAAGACGCTGTGTATATGTTTTTGTCTGGAAGCGTATCCCCTACACAGCGGTTTCCGGAATAGCAAAACCTGATTGTGTGGTTTAGATCTGACGGAATCACGGAATAGACTTGTGTATTTAGCCCGAGATGGTTCTCATCAATAGCGTAACTGCGCAACACGCCCTGATTGTCCAAGGCTTTCAGCGCCTGCGCTGCTATGGCCTGTTCTCTTCCTGTGTCTTCAACAGGTTGTAATTTGGAGCGCAGCACCAAAAGGAAAGTCAGTATCATGGTAATTGCTATAATGACTTCTATCATGTGCATTATGCCTTTCAATTTTCTGTTTCTCATGCGCACGTCACCGCTGTTTCCGCGACACCCGAAGACGTCCCGATTTTAATTGTGTGTTTGCCTTCCATGCCGGGATAATTGATAACAAGCCCTGAACCGCTCGGCTGGATATTTACATCACCAACCGCTTTATTGTAGATTTTAACTTCATCTATTATGCCGTTGAAATTTCTGTCTCCTGCAGTTGTGGATGCCGAACCAATAGTCACCTTTGTACCCGTTTGCCTTGTTCCCGAGAAAGGGGATGTTCCTTTTAAAACGCCGTCGAGGTAAAACGAAATTGATGTTCCTGAAATGGTTCCGGCCATGAAGTGCCATTCACCCACTGGTATAGTTCCTCCCTGTGCTGTAAACTGGGCTATACCGTTGCCAAATCTGATGCCTGGAGAACTTAAAATCACACCATTGGAAAAAGTGACCAAGCTGTAAGGCCTTGTGAAGTCATTCTTGCCTTGGCGCGTGCTTACAATCTCGCCATCGCTGGTTCCGGTGGTGGCTTTAACCCACGCCGTGATGGTCAAATCGCCGGTAATGCTGTCTATGCTGTCCGCACCGCCAGCATCAACATAATCGTCAGAGCCGTCAAAATTTAAGGCGACACCTGATTTGCCATTGACCCAGTTAGGGCAATTCGGGCAAAGCGGTTTAAGCGATGCGTCGTTTGGCGGGACAGAACCGGATTTATCAAAAGCAACCCCGCCAGATTGTTCACCAAAATTCCACCATCCGACCAAACCGGATTTCATATCCCCAAAGAACGGCGTGCCTTTGACATCAACGCCGTCAACCTGCGCAACGATAATATCCAACGCGGTTATCGCTGTATCGCCGTTGTTAAGCACGAATTTTTTCGTCTGTGATGTAAACGTGCCCGAAAACCATGTCGCGGACGCGCCAACGATGCCCACTGTGATTAACATCAGCATGACCAAAGCTATCACAGGCGTTATTCCTTTTAGTTCCATGTCTTCACCAGCAAAACCACTTTTTGAAAATCGTAATCCGTTGTTAACAAATTAACAACTTCCCTGTGCACGATAACATCCGCAGAATTGTACGGGTCCTTGCCGTAATCCAGCAGCAGCGTTCCATCGGTTGAGTTTTCTATTTGTATATGGAAATCTTTCGATGATCCTAATCTTTGTTTCAACGCGGCATAGCCAGTCCCGTTTAAATCGTTTATTTTGGAAGCCTTTATTCCGGATATCAAATCCACGGTTAGCTGAGTCGTGCTCGGCAATATTCGCAGGTCGTTGTACGGTTTTCCATTCACATATGAGCCATAGTGGTAATACAGCTCGTAACTGCTTGCCGTGTTGTTGGATATGTTTAACTCCCGGTATGAAGGCGCATCGTAAATTTTTGCGTTCATATTTTTATCGGAAAATGATATGCCAACAGCATCCGGAGACGTGTACATGTCGACAAAATCCGTAACGCCTGAGAAGACCTGAGAATTGGAACCGTTCATTAGCATGTCGATGTTTGCGAATGTCCTGTTTATCGTCGTAGAAAACCTTGAATTCCACGTGTAACCGGCCGAAGAAATGTTGACTCGGACTATCGGGTTGAATGCGTAAATTTTGAAAGTTTTCGTTGCCGACCCGTTGGTAAAATCGTAGCTTATTCTGATCGGTGTAATCGAGGTTGTGTGCGAGCTTGCCTGGTAGCGGGTCGATCCTATAAATAACATATCGTTCACCCATTCATTGTCCCCCCCGTTGTAACTGACTGAAACAAAATCGCCTGCCGATGAGAGTTCGCCTGTAATCTGGCTGTTGTGAAATAACAGCCCGTTTGCGCTTAAGTCCGAATTTATCGAAACAGCCGAAGCGTCTGTGTCGCTGTAAAATATTTCAAAAAGGTTTTTGCCCGCGCTTAAATTGGCCAGCATAACAAACTCGCCCGTTGAAGTGTTCGCATAGACGAAACCCACATCCTTGCCGTTGTTGTAATATCTCGCACGCACAGAATTGGGTTTGGCCTGGCTAGGAAAAGGCATGTAAATATCAATCGGATACAGGACCTGCGCCGAAGTCGCATTTATGAAAACTCCCGTTTTCGTTATGTTCCACGTTAAGTATCCCGGTGTGAGAAGCTTATCAGCTATGTTTCCCGCAAGCGATTCCAGCTCTATCCTGTCAGGTTTGTTGATGTTGGAAAAATATGTAATCGACATCGCAAAAAAGGTTACGAATATGACTAAGCTTATCGTATCATCGAGATTGACCATTTAATTACCTGTAAAACAAATTTCGGTTCCTTATAAGAAATAAACAGCATACACCTATAGAATGATAAATATGCGGGAAAATCAAATATAACAGGTCACATAATGTCCGAGATAACGATATTCATAGCATTTGTCGCAGGCGTACTGTCATTCGCATCGCCTTGCATACTTCCCCTTGTTCCCGCGTTTATCGCTTACATGTCCGGTGTAAGCGCGGACAATTTGAAATCGAAGAATTATAACAGGTCGGCCGTATTTTTAAATTCGTTGTTTTTCGTTTTCGGTTTTTCCGCCGTGTTTTCAATTCTGGGCGTATTGATAGGCACGGTATTTTCCGGCGTCGCTTACGATTTCAGGATCTGGCTTGGCCGCATCGGCGGATTGGTTGTCATAGCGTTCGGTCTTTACATTCTTGGTTTCATAAAAATCCCGTTCCTTGACAAGGAACATAAGATCCGGGCAAAAGCCACCAAATACAGGTATCTAACTTCGTTTATTTTCGGCGCCGCCTTCGCGGCCGGCTGGACTCCTTGCATTGGAGCCATACTGGGCGCCGTCCTCGCCCTAGCAATAGCCCAGCCTTTAGACGCATCGTACCTGTTAATCTCATATTCGCTGGGCCTGGGCATGCCTTTCCTGCTTGTCGGGTTGTTTACGGGCCGCGCTTCCGAACTGATAAAAAATTCCGGCAATATTATGAAATATTTCAATGTTTTGGCGGGAATATTTCTGATAATGATAGGATTTTTGGTGTTTACTAACCAACTGTCGGCTTTTGCAAATTTGGCCCTTCCCGCCGGCATTTTGTCCAAGGGTTGATTTAATGGAGCTTGACTGGATAAAAAACAACATTTTATTGGTTTTGTTGTCAGTGTCAATTATATTGGTTTTTGTTTTCGGCCCCGGCCTGATTAATGGTATTTCCTACGGCGGAACCTCGAATATGCAGAAAGCGCCCGAGATCGGGGGCATATCAAACTGGATTAATTCGCAGCCGTTAAACATATCCGGCTTGCGCGGCAAAGTCGTATTGGTCGATTTCTGGACCTACAGTTGCATAAACTGCATTCGAACTTTGCCTTACATAAAAGCTTGGCAAGAAGCTTACGCCGACAAAGGTTTGGTAATCATTGGTGTGCATACGCCAGAGTTTGATTTTGAAAAAAATTATGACAACGTGAAAAATTTCGTGGACAAAAACGGCATAAAATATGCTGTTGCCATGGATAACGATTATGTGACATGGGGCAATTACAATAACAATTATTGGCCGCGCAAATATATCGTGGACGCGAAAGGATTTATCCGCTACGACCATATCGGGGAAGGCGGTTATGAAGAGACGGAAAAAATTATACAAAAACTCCTAGTGGAGGCAAACTCTTCTTTAACGTCGTTAATTACAACAAATGTAAGCGGTGTGCAACCGGGCTTCATACAGACGCCGGAAATATATTTCGGCTATAATTTTGCGCGCCAGAACATCGGGAACGCGGAAGGGTTGCAGCCAGAAAAAGTCGTCGATTACAAGCCGGTCCATGTGACGCAGGACAATGTCGCATATCTGGAAGGCTCATGGAAAATCAACGGCGATAACGCAGAATTGAAAAGTGATGCAGGAGCTGTAAGATTAATTTACACCGCCAAATCCGTCAACATAGTCGCGGGCGGCAACGCGACATTGGAAATTCTCGTCGATGGCGCACAGAAGGATGCGGGCTCGGATATAATTAATAAAAACACGATAAACATCGACGGCTTCCGGCTATACAACATCGTTAGTTCCGGCGCCTCCGGCAAGCATCTAGTCGAGATAAATGCGACGGGCAGTTTGATGCTTTATACCTTCACATTCGGTTAAACTCTATTTAGTTCCCAAGCTTTTAATTTCATGCGTACAATTTATCTTGATGTTCGACATACTCCTGATGCTCGTAGGATCGTTGGGCTTCGCGTACACCGGCTACAAGGACCTGAAGACGACGGAATTTCCCGACTGGGTTCCTTACGCGATAATGGTTTCATCAGTTTTGATAAAACTGGCCGAGGCATTGGTAATTAACGATTTTACAATATTCACAGGCTCCATAATCAACGGCTTGCTTTTGTTCGGGATAGGTTATATTTTATATTTCCTGGGCACCTGGGCCGACGGCGATGCTTACATACTCGGCGCTCTGGGATTTTTATTTCCCCTGAAAACAAGTTTATTCAACCCAACCTATTTTCTTCCGCTCCCTTTGATGTTAATTTCAAACGTCTTCCTTTTCGGCGGGATTTACATGATCGTTTACGCATTTGCCATTGGATTCAGGAATAAGTGGATTTTCACAGACCTGAAAAAAGACCTGTCAAAAAACGCGCGTAAATTATTTTTAAGCATATTTTTAATTTCAACATTCGCATTCGGCGCTACATACATGATGGCTAAAAGCTTTAACGTGGCTATTAACGCGGCTCTGCTATCCGTGCCCGCAGGTTTTATCGTTTATTCCATATTGTTAATTTTCCTGTGGAGATACGTAAAACTGATAGACAAGAAGATATTTGTAAAAAAAATACCCGCTTCAAAGCTGCGTTTCGGGGACATACCCGTTTCCGCAAAACTTCTTAGGATGCCGGATCCTGAAATGATAAAAAAATTGCGCGCAAAAGGCGGTTATATAAAAATCAAGGAAGGCGTCCGTTTCACGCCGGTATTTTTAATAGCATTTATTTTCACACTAGTTTATGGCGACGCCATTTATTGGGTGCTTAAAATAATTGGCAGTTAAAATTACTCCAAAACGATCGGCATCATGGCTCTTGTTTTTTGAATTTCCGTCTCTAACTCGTCAAGCCTTTCATTTATCGAAGTAATGTCTTTTTTCAGTAACTCGTCTTCTAACCATTCCGATCTGGCTTTGACGCGTTCGACATCGCCCGCCAATTTGTCCAATTCTCCTACTTTCGAACGTTCAAGTTTTTTGCGGAAATCCTCGATGTCGGTTTTTAGCATCTTTATTTCGGAGATCTGTTCCTCGAATTTTTGCATCTTATTGTCGACGTCTGCGCGCATCGAATGTATTTCTGCAGGAACCTGGATCATCACGGATTCTTTTATTTCCTTTGTTTTCTTGTTCATCTCATCCATTGTCGAGATCTTGAATTTGACCAATTCCGTGTACGCGTCCTTGTTATTTTGGAGAGCTTTCTCCGCATCCGCGCGCCACGTGTTTATCTGTGGCATAACCTTCGCTTCAACATCGTCTGCGCTTTTTGATATTTGGTCTATTATGGAGATCTTGAACTTGTGGAAATCTTCGTATATCTCGCGTTTCGTTTCGTCCATCCCGGATTTTGAAATCGCTTCCTGCAAAAGGTTCATTTTTTGGTTGAGGTCGCGCATCGTGAAATCGCTGATCTTGTCAACTTCAGCTTTTAATTCGTTGCGGAAATCCGGATAGCTTTCCATCGGTTTTATCCTGGTTTCAAGATCTGCAAATTTGGCATTTAGCTCATCTTCAATTTCAGTTTTCACACCCTCAGTCAATTTCCGGACGTCTTCTATAGCGGCTTTGTCTATTTTTAACCCGTCATTAGCGGAGTTGTTAGAAGATTGTAATGAGGACCTCAACTCAGCGTAAATCTTATTTTCGCTCGCTCGCAGTCTTGCATCGAATTCCTGTAACATGTTTTCCCTGTCCGCCGATGTCAGGCCTTGCTGGTTATTATCCATCTTGTTTTGTAATTCGGAGAATTTTTTGTTATTATTTGCGCTGCCGGATAATTCTGAATTTTCCATCCTTGCGATTTTAGATTTCAGTTCGTTTATTTCATTTTCCAGTCCGCTCGAATCAAACTGCGTTGCAACAGGCACTGCGACCTTTCCCGCGGGCGTTGTTTCAAGTTTTTGTTTTAACGATGCGACATCCTGTGAAACCTTGTTGGCAACCTCATTTTTCAGGTTTTCGATCTGGTCCGCGCTCAATCCTGTTTTCGCCTGCTCCAGCGCAGTTTCGATGTTATGGACTTCGTCAATAAGTTTTTCTATGGACTGGAACTTGTCACTTTTCGTTATCTGTTCGACCCAAGCCAGCCTTTGTTGCGTCTCCGGGGTTAGAGCTTCGGAAAGCTTTTCAATATGTTCGATCTGGTCTTTTATCGCTATGACGTCCAGCTTATTCAGTAATTGGTAATCCTCCAATTCGGAAAGCTTGTCTTCTAGAATCTTTATCTTGGGGTCTTCCTGAGAACTCATCATCATCTCTGGCATTAAATAAAGTTTCTTTTTAGTATGATATAAACTTTTCAGGCTTGATTTTGCCCGCTTTTTTGGTTAGCCAGACATACCATACCGCAATCACAGCCAGAGACATGCCCAATTTCCACAGGTATTCGTGGAAAACGCGGAAATAACCGAAACCCATGTTAACCGCTGCCCAAAGGAGGAAAACTATGCGCCCGATGTTGACCGCATATATTATGGGTATTCCCACCATGGCCACCAGCCTTTTTTTATTCTTCACTCTCGGTACGGCTAAAACGAGCGCTAAGTAGGCAATGGCCGATTTCCAGCCCGTGCAATCCGCGCCTATGTCTATGCTTACCGGCCCGTCGACCGTGTTCAAGTTGATATAGAAACCGTCAGTTTTAGTTTCTATCCCGATCAAATTCGCAGCTAGAATTGCGCTGTCTCTCACAGCGTATTGGATGAACTCCATACTTGGATTTGCCCATAAAATCACGTAAAGCGGTATTGAGAGCAGCATTATCCTGACTAGGAAAACAAACACGTACCATAGCCTGCTCTGCTCCTTGCTGAGCTTAAGTTTACTCATTTCAATCATCATGTTCCGATTCGATCACAGATTTTATGATTTTTGCGGTCTTTTCTCCCACGCCTTCCACTTCGATTAAATCTTCTACGGAAGCGTTGAAAACTTTTTTCGGGGAGCCGAAATGCCTTAACAGCCTTTCCGCGGTCACGTTGGAAACCCCAGGCAGTCCGGCCAATATGTAAGCTTGTTTTTCTTTTAGCGTCTCAATTTTTTTCTTGGCCCTGATACTAACCGATTTTTTCCCGTCTTCCTGCTCCCGTTTTGCGATCCAGAACATCTGAGCCGCAGTCTCTTCAGCGCCTGTGGACGGAAGTATTGGGATTTTATAATCGGTGACGATGCTGGCTATGGCGCCCCTAATTGAGTTTGGGTGCATCTTACTGCGCGAAAAAATGCCGTTGCCTTCCAGAATCAAAATGGGCGAATCAAAATTCCTGTTTAATTCCGTTAACTGTTCGAACAGCCGGCCGTCTTTGATGGAATTAAGAAAATCTTCCGTGGTTTTTCTTTCCGCAGCAACCCTGTCAGAAAGTATGTAATCCCCGACCTCGAGTTTTCTCAAAATTACCCGCGCCCCGTACGACTCCAGAAGCTTGTCCATATCCGCTGTTTCCCTGTTGTCAACAATTATGGTGATTTCATTTGTTAGGAATTTTTGGCCCACTTGTTGAGACCCCTCCCGTAATTTAGATCTTTTCCTTGCATCCTTGTAAGTATTGTCTTCATCCTTCTTTCCTTGTGGTGTGCAGACCAGTAATATGCTTCGTCCCTGGTGTTTTGCGCTATGAGTACAAATATCTTTCCTTTTACGCTCCTGCCGACCCGTCCCCTGCGCTGTATCGAGCGTATCTCCGACGCTATCGGCTCGTAAAAAATCGCGACATCAACCGCGGGTATGTCCAGCCCCTCTTCGGATATTGACGTCCCGATTAAGCAGTTGTAATGTCCGCTTCTGAATAATTCGAGCCTCTTAGCCTGTTCCGTTTGCGTTAACCCTTCATCGTAATCGTTTCTTGTGGACTGGCCGATAAACGATATAGGCCTGGCGCCTTCAGTTTTTTCCAGCGCACGGAATATCTGTATGACCGTGTTCCTGTAATTCGAAAATATTATTACCTTTGCTTCCTTGTCCTGAATTAATATTTTTCCGATTATTTTTACCAGCTCGCCCATCTTGGGATGTTCAACACCGCTTTCCAATAACGCATCCGCTTTTTTTACGCAAAGTTTGATTTCATCGTCTTCCATTATCCTCTTCACTGCGCGTGTTTTTCCTTCTTCCGCATCTGCAGCCATTTTTCTCATATAGCTTGTCAAAGCCGATATTCCTTGGCTCTCAACCATTTCCAGCGCATGTTCGACCTTGAGCAATTCCGCTATTGTTGAAACCGCATGGAACGCGGATTTGTCCCCGCGCCTTATGCGGTCTTGCATCTGCCTTTGCAATTCTATTAATCTGCCTTTTGACATGTTGCCGGGAATAATGCCGATTTTTTTTGCCCTTTTTTCTATATAATTTTTCAGTATGCCGCGTATCTCTTCAAAATCCTTGGGCAATTCAACGAACACCCATTCGACTTCCTTTTCCTTTACGTAAGGCGCCACATCCGCGTCGGTTTCTAATCTTATTTCGACCGCTTCTATTCCCAGCTCCGCGCACATCTGGTTTATTTTTTCTTTCGACGAGCCCGGCGACGCGGTTAGCGCGAGTATGCGCCCTTTGTTAGATTTTTGCAAAAATTGTTGCGCGATTCCAGAATAAGCGTAAGCTCCGCGCGCCCTGTGGACTTCGTCCAGTATTAGGAGCGAAAAATTTTCCATGTCTATAGATCCATTGACAATGTCATTTTTAACAACTTGCGGAGTTGCGAAAATTATTTTTTTTCTGTAAAGAAACTCACGGTCAATTGGGTCTATGAAACCTGTTATAGCTTCCATTTCCTTGTCGGGGAGGTTGAAGAATTTTTCAAATGATTTTTTGTGCTGGTTTACCAGAGGCCTTGTGGGAGCAAGAAATAAAATTCTTTTGTCGGGTCTATTTTGTAATGTGTGCGCGACAACCATGGCAGACAATGCTGTTTTTCCAAGGCCTGTTGGCAATACGACTAAAGTGTTTTTGTTTATAGCCGTGGCGAGTATTTTTTCCTGGTATACACGCGATTCGATCGAATTGGGTTTAATTAAAGGATGCTCTATGTATGGCACAAAATAGATTCAGCCAGCAGATTAATGTGCTTTACTGATACGCGGATCCGTTAGGTGTTTTGCTCCTGGATCGCTATCGGGCTCCCGCCGGCGTGCCAGCTTGCGCGCGGTGGTACGACCATGCCGTATAATTTTTCGGAATTGTCGTCCAATATTATCGCGGTTCCTTTCCATCTGGGCAATTCATCCAAACTCTTCTGTATGTTGTCAAGAAGGTAGGTCTGCATAACAGTTTCTAACGCTTTAACATCCTGTTGCGACGTTAACCTGTGGGACAGCACGACGTCCGTTTGCGATAACGCGTCCGGATGAAGTTTATAGGGCTGCTGTGTGACGAACATTGTTGAAATTCCAGGTTCGCGTCCCAGTTTAACAAGTGTCAGCAATGCTTCCGATGAAGTTGTTTTAGAGTCATTCGGTAAGAATTGGTGCGCCTCATCCATCATTAACCAGATCATAGGTAATTCGGATTTGTCCTCGCCCACCATGGATTTGGCTTCTTCTCCCTTCCTTGCCAGTAGGCGGGCTTGATATATTTTTTTGGATATGAGGCCGACAAACAAATTTTTGACTGCCCAGCCCTCGTAATGCGAAATATCTATAACTGATATGGAGCCCGGTTTAAACATCTCGTCAAGCGATATTTTTTCTTTTCCGAATATTCCCCAAGAATCGGCGCTTTCAAACAAGCCTTTCAGCGCATCTTTGTGCTTCTGGTCCGCCCTGTTGTCCGATTCTATCTCGTTAATTACGTCCTTGATGTTGTACGCATTTTCCCGATCTTTCAAACGTTTAATCACCCTTCCCAGAAGGATGCCCTCGTCGCCGAACGGTTCTATTTTGAAAGTCAGGGCCCAGTCTTCTGCAGAAAATTCGCCCGCAGGCAGCGATATTGTGTTATCCCACAGTATTCCCGACATTTCATATTCTTTGGCTTTGCCCGCAGGTATGAACAAATTGATATCAATGCCTTTCGGTTTTAATTCCCATTTGCGCAATAATTCGGAATCCTTTTCATTCGGGTTTTTCATTGACCAGTAGATGCCCATGGGATCGATAATTATTACGGCCAAGTTTTTCTTCAAATCTTCTGGTAACGCGGCTATCTCCTCAGCAATTACGCCCAAACTATACGATTTTCCTGTTCCTCTCTTACCGCATATCAGCATTACGTGAGGCCTGACCAAATCGAGAAGTATCTTGCTGGTCATGTGCGCGTCCTCGCCCAGCCCTACTATGTGTTTTCCTATGTACGCCGTTCCAAGGGAGCCGTATTTTTTCAAATCATCTTGGCTGCGTCCAACGATTATTTCATACATGTTAACTAATCATTCGGCTAGCCTTGTATTAAATAATTCGATCGGCAAAAAAGAGAGCAAAACAAACGGGCTATAGAAGAATTATATGAAAGCTCGATTTATTTAAGCTTTCACAAAGTGTTCAATGGCATTTATGACCAATTATATTTTTGTAACGGGCGGCGTGGTCAGCGGATTGGGCAAAGGAATAACAACCGCCTCACTGGGAAGGGTTTTAAAATCGAAAGGATTCAGTGTGACCGCAGTCAAGATAGACCCTTACATAAACGTCGACGCCGGAACATTGCGCCCCACGGAACATGGCGAAGTCTGGGTAACAGAAGACGGCGGAGAAATAGACCAGGACCTGGGCCACTATGAAAGATTTTTAGACATTACCATAAGCAAAGAGCACAACATCACGACAGGCCAGGTTTATCGTGAAGTCATCGAGAAGGAGAGGCGCGGCGATTTCTTAGGAAAAACAGTAGAGGTTATCCCGCACATACCCGACGAGATAAAAAGAAGGATACGGAACGCGGCGGAGAAAACAAAAGCCGATTTCGTTTTAGTCGAGATCGGCGGAGTCGTGGGTGATTACCAGAACATACTGTTCCTCGAAGCCGCCCGCCAGATAAAATTCGACGGTGATAATGCAATTTTCATTCACGTCGGATTTTTGCCCGTGCTTCGTCATTTGGGCGAGATGAAATCGAAGCCGTTGCAGCATTCTGTCCGCGCGCTGATGCAGACCGGCATAATACCGGATTTCATAGTTTGTCGCTCCGAGCAACCTGTTGACGACGTGCGCAAGGAAAAAATAGCCATGTTTTGCAATGTCCACGACAAGGACATAATTTCCAATCCCGATGTTGAAAATGTTTACGAATTGCCCTTGATTTTTGAGGAACAGAAATTTGGTGAAAAGATCCTGGAGAAGCTTAACATCAGCGCGAAGGGCAGCGACATGAAAGAATGGAGAGCCGCAGTAGCGAAAATGAACAACGCGTCCGGAATTGTCAAGATAGGCATAGTCGGCAAATATTTTGATATAGGTTCGTTCAAGCTCGCGGATTCTTACATATCAGTTATTGAGGCCGTTCGTCATGCCGCAGCGTGGAGCGGCGTGAAACCGGAAATCGTCTGGATAGACTCCAAGGGGTTTGAAAAAAATCCCGGAAAGCTTGGAGACCTTAACAACTTGGACGGCATAATAGTGCCCGGCGGTTTCGGAAGCACAGGAATTGAGGGCAAGATCGCAGCAATCAAATACGCGCGCGAAAATAACATTCCGTTCCTCGGTTTATGCTACGGCTTGCAGCTCGCAGTCATCGAATTCGCCAGAAACGTGTGCGGGTTAAAAGGAGCCAATAGCACTGAAATAGACCCGAATACGCAGTATCCTGTCATCGATATCCTGCCCGAGCAGAAAAAAATCATCGAGGGTAAAAATTACGGTGCGACCATGAGGCTCGGCGGACAACAGGTTCTTATAAAAAACGGCACACTGGCAAGCAGGCTTTACGGCAAGGATCGTGTAACCGAGCGTTTCCGCCACAGGTATGAAATATCGCCACAATATGTCGAGACTCTTGAGAAAAACGGCTTCGTCATGTCCGGTTCAACGCCTGACGGCAGGATAAAGCAAATAGGCGAATTGCCAAAATTAAAATTCTTTTTGGGCACTCAGTTCCATCCGGAATTCACATCACGGTTAACTGAGCCAAATCCGCTTTTCGCGGGTTTCATAAAAGCGTGCATGGAAACACAGTTTTGATTAGCATGTTACCGTGGACTCCGAAACACCGGAAGAAGTTCCTATTTTGATTTGGTGCCTCCCTTCTGTTGCAGGATAATTTACCAGAACTGCGGCATTTCCAGGCTGAATATTGAAAGTGCCTGTGTTTTTGTTATACACTTTAAGATCGTCCATTACGCCCCTGTAATAGCGGGCAGAATTGGTCATCGTGGCTATGTATAACGTTCCAGCCGAACCTGAGTCCGTAAAGCCTGCGCCGGGTTTTGAATTGTCCAGCGCGCCGTTAACAAATATCTTTGCCGTGACTCCATCATAATTCAAAGCCACATGCGTCCATTTGCCCAGCTGTATTGCATAATTGCCGTTAAAATCAAACCCTGAGCCCGCAAATCTTATAGTATTGGCGCCGGGCGAAAGAGCCACATAGACCAGATTGCTTTGGGTGGCGCTGCTTCTTGCAAATAACGTACATTCGCCCGCATAACAGGAGGCGGTGTCAGTCGGATTGATCCACATTTCAATAGTAAACGGCGTGTTGAACCTCAAAGAACCGCTGCTTACGCTTGCGCTCACATATGAAGGATGTGTAAGGTCACTGCCAAAGAAATTCAAAGCACCGCCAACTTTTCCCGCAGCCCAATTTGTATTGCTGCTAACTGCACCATTGTTTCCGTTTCCCGAAGAATCTGCGGCAACCGAGCCTGCTACTTCATCAAATTTCCAGTAGCTGAGATAACTTCCCATATCCCCTATGAATGGCGTGTTCAAAATATCATTTCCATCAACCTGTGCCAGAATAATGCCCGAAGTTGTAAGGGGAGAATTTCCGGTGTTCAACACGTGGACTTTAATTTCCCCGTTTGAACAATACGCGCCTCCGGATGGTATTGAAATGGAATTTTTCGTCTGCGAAGAAAACAAGCCATTTAGCCAGGAATAGGAAACGCCAACAACGCCTACGGTAACTAACAAAAGCATAACAGTTGCTATTACCGGCGTGATGGCTTTCATAATTTAAAATGTGAATTCTTGGTAATAAACTATTGGAATCCTAATATTCACGACAGCCTGCGCTCAAAATCTTCGTAGCCGAACCGCTTGACGACTTTTAGTTTGCCGTCTTTCTCGCGCAATATGATGCTCGGCAACCGCACACCGTTGAATGTGGTGTTTTTTACCATTGTATAAATGGCCTGGTTGGCAAAGACCAGTTTGCTTCCCACCCGAAGCGGATTATCAAACGAGTAATCGCCGATTATGTCTCCGGACAAACATGTTACGCCGCCAAGCCGGTATGTGTGCTTCTTTACGCTGGGCTTTTCCGCTCCGATAACGGTGGGGCGATACGGCATCGCCAGCACATCGGGCATATGCGCCTCTGCGGTAGAGTCTAAAATCGCAATTTCCATGTCATTTTTTATTATATCCAAAACGGATGTGACTAAAACACCCGCGTTCAACGCAACAGCTTCGCCTGGTTCCAATGTGACATCTACGTCGTATTTTTTTTTGAAATCCGTTATCAGTTTGCAAAGTAAATCCACATCATAATCGCTTCTCGTAATATGATGGCCGCCGCCGAAATTTATCCATTTCATCTTTGAAATGTACGGCCCGAATTTATTCTCAACATGCTTTAGGACGTTTGCCAGGTCGTCAGCTCCTTGTTCGCAAAGGGCGTGGAAATGCAATCCGCTGACGCCGTCAAGTTTATCCGGTTCAAACTCATCAATTGTGACGCCCATGCGTGAGCATGGTGCGCAGGGATTGTACAAATCATTATCTGCGCCTTTAGCCTCCGGATTTATGCGTATGCCGATCTCAATGTTCCGATTTTTGTTTTTAATTGCGCTTTTGTATTTGTCCAAAAGTTGGAAGGAATTGAAAACTATGTGGTCGGAATATTTCAAATGTTCTTTAATATCCTTGTCGCTGTACGCCGGCGCAAAAGTGTGGACTTCTTTTCCGAATTTTTCTTTTCCGAGGCGCGCCTCGTTGACAGAACTAGCGCAAACGCCGTCAAGATACTTCCTGATTAACGGGAATGTGCTGAACATCGCAAAACTCTTGAGCGCAAGAAGTATTTTTGCGCCTGTTCGTTTCTTGACTTCTGCAAGTATTTTGAGATTGTTTTCAAGAACTCCCAGGTCAACAACGTATGCAGGCGTTTCGATTTTTGATACATCAAATGAAGAAAACAGTTTCGCCCCGTCTTTTTCCCAATAAGGCTCGAATATTTTGTCTGTCATATTGAATCGTCTGATAATAAGTTATTACAAAAATAACGGATAAATCTTAAATTTTGTCCGGCAGCGGGCTGTAATCAACCACTTCAAAAGGCAAACCGTTCTTCGACACTTCTTCCAAGAACGGCTCGGGATCAAGCTGTTCCATGTTAAACACGCCCGCGCCGCTCCAAATTCCTTTCATCAGCATGATCGCAGCAGCCACAGGCGGAACTCCGGCTGTGTATGAGATAGCCTGCGACCCGACCTCTTTGAAGCATTCCGCGTGGTCGCACACGTTATAGATGTATTTCGTGCTCTCTTTGCCGTCCTTCACGCCGGTGATAATGCAGCCGATAACAGTTTTTCCCGTGTAATTAGTCGCAAGCGACGCCGGATTCGGCAAAAGAGCTTTTAGGAATTTTATCGGGACAATTTTTTTCCCGTCAAATTCAACTTCGTCGATCCTGGTTATACCTATGTTCTGCATAACACGGAGGTGGGTAAGGTAATTGCTTGAAAATGTCATCCAGAATCTTATACGCTCAAGTCCTGGCATATTTTTTACCAAAGATTCCAGCTCTTCGTGATATAGCAAATAGCTGTCCTTGGGGCCCGCAATTGGATAGTCAAATGTGAAATGAACGCTTGTAGGGTCAATGATAGCCGGAGTCTCGATCCATTTTCCATTTTCCCAATGGCGGACAATTTGTGTCACTTCGCGTATGTTTATTTCGGGATTGAAATTGGTTGCAAAGGTGTGGCCGTGGTTGCCCGCATTTGCGTCGAGTATGTCAATGAATCGTACCTTGTCATAAAATTTCTTGAGTATGTATGCGCAGTACATGTTTGAAACGCCCGGGTCAAAACCTGCTCCGAGAATGGCCATGATGCCTTTATTTTTGAACTTGTCCTGGTACGCCCACTGCCAGCTGTATTCGAAATGCGCTTCGTCAATCGGCTCATAATTCGCGGTGTCTATGTAATTCACGCCAGTTTCCAGGCATGCATCCATTATGGTTAAATCCTGGTAAGGCAGCGCGACATTAATTAAAACATCCGGTTTTATTTCTCGGATCAATGAGACAAGTTCCGGGACTTTGTCCGCATCTACCTGGTGCGTTTCAATATCAACGTTCCATCGTTTTTTGATGTCGGCCTTGATAGCATCAGGTTTTTCCAAATTACGGCTGGCCAAATGTATTTTTTTGAAGATCTGAGGGTTCAGCGCGCATTTATGCGCAACCACGCTGCCGACGCCTCCGGCACCAATGATAAGTATCGTTCCCGTATTCATCTAAACCGCCTTAACGTCCGCATCTATATCAAGCGGATCCTTGTCAGTTGATATTTTTGCATCTTTCTCGAGTAGCTGTTTCATTTGGTTTGTCATTTCAAACGCGTTTGGATAGAACTCCGGCGCATAATATTTTAGGCCTGTAACACCGCGTTCTTTACATATTTTTTTCATATCGTAAGGATTTAATGCTTTCACATCGGTTGAATTTGATGCGTTTGCAAACGACCATGTGGTTGCGTATGTGTTAACAAATCCGAGATGGACGTTGACGTGTTTGAAAACAGATTTTAATGTTTTTATTATAACATTGAATGCTTTCGGCGCCAACAGCGGGGATTCGGTGTGAAGCGCTACGACTCCGTTGCTTGTTGACGCTTTAGACACCGCCCTGTAAAATTCTTTCGTGTATAACATTTTCGACGGCCCAAACGGGTCTGTCAAATCTATGATAATCACGTCAAATTTTTCTTTAGTTTTTTCCACAAATTTCCTGCCGTCGCCGACTATTATTTCTGTGCGCCTGTCCGAAAAGGCGTTCCCGCAAATCGATTTCAGGTATTTTTTGGAGACTTCAATGACATCCCCGTCAAGTTCAACCATTACAGCTTTTTCAACAGTTTTGTGTTTCAAAACTTCTTCCAGAGCGCCCCCGTCCCCACCGCCGATAATTAACACGTTCCTTGGGTTTGGGTGCGAAAACATGGCCGGTTGCACGAGGGGTTCATGGTAAAGATATTCGTCAAGTTCGGAAACCTGGAAAAAACCGTCCAAAATCAGCACGTTGCCGAATTTCTTGTTGTTTATGACAAGCATCTTTTGGTATTCTGATTGTCCGTTGAAAAGTATCTTATCTATTTTCATGAAATGTCCGTATGAATTTGGTTCATCCGAAAAAGGAAGCTCGGAAATGTAATTTTCCATTTCAAACGCCACTCGGACCCCTCACCATCTCTTTCGTGGTATACCTGTTGGGCTTGAGATAGTTTACGAGAACTTTAAAAGCCTCGTTGGGGTCGCAGGTTTTGCTGCACGTGAACATGTCGATTGCAGCATAGCCTAGTTCAGGCCATGTGTGTATTGAGAAATGCGATTCCGACAACAGCAATAAGGCCGTTACGCCCTGCGGGCTGAATTTTTTTATCGAAACTTCCAGCACGGTAAAGTTGGCTGCGGCCGAGGCGTTTAGCATCGCTTCCTTTATTTTTTTTTCATCGTTTAGCGTGTCGAAACTGCAGCCCACAAGCTCTGCTATCAGGTGCGAACCGACCATTTTTGACTTTTTTCCTTCAAGTAGCTCACTCGAAATTGCATGTTTTTTTGTTTTCAAGTACGCTAAATTTTTTCTCTCCATTTCTAATATTATTTATTTTCCATGAATTTAAAGTTATGTATTGTTAATTTTTTTTCGGGAAAAAATATCGCAAAAATATTTGGGAAAAATTTAAAATTTAAGGGAAAAAATATTTTTTAGGTGAATTTGGAAATAAATAAAATTTTTGATGAAAAGCGGCCAAAAAAATCTTTTTTAACCGTCAAAAGCAATTTTAAAGGGGTAGATTAATTGAAATTGTTGGGTAAGAGTTCAAAAAAAATGATCGATAAGGTGGTCAATAAGGAAAAGGAAATGGCAGTTGAATTCCTGGAGTCTTTCTTGGGCAAGGAAAACGCATTAGACTTTGATCTTAACGGTGTTATCGTGCGCCTGGGCAGCGTAAAACTGAAATTAAAAGGCAATGTGGAAGTTACCGTAATACTTCCCAAAAAAGGATGATTTTGCATGGGCGTGGCCAAATTATTGGAAAATATGCTGGTTAGGAGCATTCGTTTTGGCGTGTCGCTAAAGGGAAAGGAAGCAGCTGAAGTGGCTGTTGAAAAGGATAGGATATTAATCGAGATAAAAAGCCCATTTACGGCCGCGGAAATGGCAGCAAAAAGCTATGCGATTGTAAAAAACATGAAAAAAGTTAAATCTCGGATAGCAAAGGCCAGCAAGAAAATCACGGTAAAATACGGGGTTCTGAGTTTCGACATCTAACGGGCAACCGCGATCAGGAGAGCCAGCATAGGCTGGTGGACCAGATAGATTGCCAGCGAATTCCGTCCGAGAAATGTCAATAATCCATCCGGCCGGCCGTTTATTCTAAAAGTCCGTTTGCCGTTTGTGTAAAACCTGTTGCCAAGGTAAATTCCTAGCAAAATGAACCCAAACCATGGAAATATTGGAAAATAGTCAAATGTGTAGAAATTTGCCGGCATAAATCCGAGCCACAACAACCACGGAAAATCAAATGTCATCGTCTGCAGGTAAAAACCGGAGATTAGTACGGATAAGCCGATTAAAATATTTTTTCTGCGCATTTCACGGGAAACATCGGTTTCCCGTGCACGGTTTGCACTGCAAACCTTTGTCAGGAACGGGACGGACATTATGTAAGAAATTCCAATGAAATGCAATATGCCGAAAAGGATGGTGCCTTCGGCAAAGAAAAGGTATGTGGCCAAAGTTATGGCCATGCCAAAAGAAAATATCCCCAATCCGCGCCTGATGAATCTGTTAACCGCGTCTTTTTTGGATTTGTTATAGCTCAAAGTTGCGGAAATGCCAACCAGGATGATGAATATCGCTGCAATCATCCTAGGTAGCAAATACCAAAAAACCCAGCCCGCGTCTAATTCGTACAATCCGGCGTATCGCAAGTCAAAAGCCACGTGGAACAGTATCATCAGAATTATGGCCACGCCTCTGGCAGCGTCTATCTCCCAAAAACGTTTTGAGTATGGCTTATAATCATTATTTTTGATACTCGATACGTTTTTCCAAAAACGTTTTGGCATAGAAAACAATTGAAATGTTAAATTAAAAATGTCCTGAAAAAGATTATCGAACCGACAATAACCGCCCACGCCGCGGGATCCCATGAAATAACCTTGGATCCGTCCAACGGCGGTATCGGTATCATGTTGAAAAGGGCAAGCGAGACGTTAATGCTGGTTGCGTATACAAACGCATTCAACGGCACAATAGAGTGGATTGCCAGGAATATTAGAGCCAATACCAGGTTTGTAACCGGCCCGGCCGCGGAAATTATCCCGTATTCCCGCTTCCCCAGTGGGCGCATGCCTTGCCGAAAACTGAAACGAAAATTATTTATTACGACAGCGCCCGGCGCGGCGAAAACAAAGCTTCCATTCGTAACTACGGCCAGGAGAAGCGCCATTATCAGGCCATTTCTCCAGATCCTGAACCGGGCCTCGACACCGAATTTATTCGCAATTAGCCTGTGTGAAAGCTCATGGAGAACGAAGCCCGTCGCAATCGCCATAGCCGACACGACTAGTATGGAAGCGTCGGACAAAAATTCCGGATACGAAAAAATGAAAATTAACGCAATTGATGCTGTTATAATATCCTTTATTTCATCAACTTGCATTTTCATTGGACCACCATATAGCTGATTGCGCCGTCTATGTTTTTTACTTCAACGACCCTGATGCCTGCATCTTTTCCCACATTTACCTTAGTGGTCTTCCATTGGGACGAGCATAGCTCTGAAACGACATAACTTTTGCATATTTTTTCATACCCGCTTATCGTCTGTGTCGATTGGTCTATTGGAACTAAAAAAAGCGTTGCGTTTGAATTCTTGGCAGCAATCGCCTTCTGTGCAATATCGCTTACTTTGCCTATCGAGCCGTCCGCGTTTATCGTGCCCGTAATCATAACATCATGGCGCAATTTCTTATTTTCCAGCGCGGCTATCGTTGCTATTGCAATCGCAGCCCCTGCTGACGGGCCTTCAACAGCAGACGCGTCTGTGACAATTGAATAAATTATGTCATAATTTTTAGTGTCTATGCCAGTGAATTTTTCGGCGACATCTTTGGCTGTGCGTATCGAGTTTTGCGTGTCGATCCAGAAAAAAAGGCCGTTTATATCGACCAGCGACCGGCCGCTTCCGGCCCTGATTTCCACACTAAGGTTTGTTGCCAATCCATTGCCATTTTCATCTATTGCAGGTATCAACATGGTGGCATAGCTTTCGTTGATGGCCGGCGCAATTATTTTTTTAATTGGCGTTTCGTCGTGCGAACCGTTCAGCAAAATGATGGACAGTACGAGTAGTGTGGTAAAAACCAGCGCGTTTTTGGGCTTCATAAATCATTTTGTGGGCGGTAATTAAAATTAGTGCAGAGAAACGCCTTCAGTCGATATTCGCAATAGGCGCAAATTATCCGAAGATTATTCTCCATCCCGTTACCCTGTAAGCGTCGCACGCTCGGTTTATGGCTGCTCGCTTCCGCGCCTGACCAGGTTCGCCGCCCGAACGGCCCAACAGGACAGGACTTCTCAGTCAAATCCGCGGGTTTGCGTTAAAGCGCACACCTTCTTCGAGCTTCGGCCCCGCCTGAAAGGGGTTTGCGGTGACAAGGAACCCTTAGCTCCCCGGCCTATTCTCTGCAAAATTAGTTTGGGTATGGAATATTAAAAGTCGATGCAGGAAATTATCTTTTCTTTTTTCGACGGATCAGTTTTTTTTCCAGGTTCGAAATGCCTCTTTCAGCCCTTTTTTCCTCGAGTTCGCCCCAAATTATAACCGAACCGAAAACAATCAGCAAAGCAGGCAATGTGCCCGCGATTACGATAATCAGTGCGGTCAGCCAGACATCGGCAAAAGGTATTGAAATATAATTCTTGATGTATTCTGCACCCAGTGCCACAGCGCCTACGGCAACCATTAGAAATCCAATTATCGCCTTTTGTGAAACCATAGTTAAAATATAGGCCGGCTTTCAAAATAAAGCTTATATAAGTCATCGACTAACAGAAAATGGTTGATATCATGGGATTCTATCAAAACCTGCGTTTAGTTTACAGGAAAATGCCCGAATTGATGAAAGAACGTATGATTGCGTGGAGAAAGGGCGAAACGGTTTCCAAAGTCGAACGTCCTACGCGCTTAGATAAGGCCCGCATGCTGGGATACAAGTCAAAAAGCGGTTTCGTGATAGCAAGAGTCCGCATCAAGAAAGGTGGCAGCAAGCGCGTAAAACCAAGAATGGGACGCAGCCCCAGCAAATCCGGACGTTTCTTCAACCCAAGAAAAAGCGCGCGATGGATAGCTGAGGAAAAAGCGTCTGACGTGTTCAGGAACATGGAAGTCTTAAATTCTTATTTTGTTTGCAAGGACGGCAAGCATGAATGGTTCGAAGTCATTTTGATAGATCCGGAAAACCCGTCGATAAAGGCAGACAAAGATCTTAGTCGTGTGGCCAGCCAACGCGGCCGTGCAGAGCGCGGTTTAACCGCAGCAGCCCACAAGACAGACAGAAGGAAACTGTAAATACGCTACGCAAGTTTGTCTGCGCGATTTTCTTACCACAATCCGGTTGCAATAGTTTATTTATTGCGCGGTCGTTATCGATATTTATGAGAACTTATGATCTGCACATACACGCCAGCCCGCCCGGTGAATCTTCGGCAGTGGATGTTATTGATTTTGCAAAGAGGCTTGGATGGAGCGGCATTGCGCTGTCCTGCTTCCCGGATTCCGAGGAAATCGTTAACAGCCACGCCAAAATGGTAGACGATTTGAAAAGTAAGGATTTTGATGTGGTCAAGGCGATTGAGATAAAGGCCGACACGATAAATGCGTTGCATAAGGCATTGGACTCATTCAGGAGAAAAACAGAAATCGTCATTGTGCGCGGGGGTGACCAGGAAATCAACCGCGCAGCAGTGGAAACAAATCAGGTGGATATCATATCCCATCCGGAATCGCAGAGAAGTGATTCCGGCATCGACCAGGTTATGGCCAGATCCGCGGCTGATAACAATGTTTCAGTGGAGTTGAATTTTCGCCAGATTTTAAATTCTTACAGGAAAACGCGCGTCCACATAATCGCTCACATGAGGCAAAACATAAAGCTCGCAAAAAAATACGGTTTTCCAGTTGCAATAACATCGGGCGCTTATTCCAAATGGGAGCTGCGCGCGCCGCGCGAACTTGCCGCATTCGGTGTAAGCGTTGGTATGGAACTTGAGGGCGCGTTCAGGTCTTTGGAAGCCGGCAAGATCGAAGTTAACCGTAACAAGTTGAACCAAAATTGGGTGATGCCGGGAGTTACGATTTCGGATGGATGACAAATTAAAAACCCTCAAGCCAATGATCGCTGGCAAGAAAAGGTACTTATCATTCGAAATAATTTCCGAGTCGTCTGTCGAGTTCGCGGATTTCGTCAATGTGTTCTGGAATTCATCGATGTCGTTTATCGGCGAGCTCGGTTCTGCGAAAGCTTCTATATGGATAGTGAAGGATTTGTGGGACCAGAAATTGCAAAAAGGTGTAATAAAATGTTCGCACGCCTTTGTGGAAAAAATCAGGTTAATTTTGTCTTTGATCGGCCGTATAGGCGACCAGCGTGTCATAGTCAGCGTGTTGGGCGTTTCGGGCACACTGAACTCGGCCAAAGCAAAAATAATGAGCATGCGCGACCTGGCAAGCTATAATTAAACTTTAAACGGTAGGAAAAGCCAAATAAATCAGTGGTTTGATGTCGGTTACAGGAAAAATAACGGGATTAACCATGATAGTCGCAGGCTTCACGTTTTTCGCGTGGTTTGTCGCGTTGAACACGATTTCACCGTCGATACCTGAGGGTTTGCAAGGAACTTCAAGGCTGTTTATGATACTATCCGCAGTTACAGGATTGGGATTTTTAATTTCAGGCGGGCTGTCAGTTTTCGGCCACGAAGAAAATGTCGGACAGCAAAAAAACCCGGCTAATGTTTACAAGCCCCTGCCTAAACCTTTATTTTCCAGGCCTTCTGCATCGCAAAATAAACAGGCCGAGGACGAAGAAGATGTTGCCATAGAAGTTGGTGAGGAAAAGAAAACTGTTGATCCAGAAGAAAATAAAAAAAAGAAAGAGGGTTGGGAAGCCCCTAGCAAAACGGGCTGGGGATAAACCAATATATTTAAGTTAAAAAAGTCAAAATGGAAGGGATAGATTATGGAACTTACTCCCGAATACATGGGCTACGACAGGACAATTGTTGTTTTCTCGCCAGATGGCCGTTTATTCCAGGTTGAATATGCGCGGGAAGCGATTAAGCGCGGTGCGACCGTTATCGGAGTTAAAACAAAAGATTCAATAGTATTGGCCGCATTCAAAGTGTCATCGGAATTGTCCGTTCCAGAATCACTTGAAAAAATTTATATTATAGATGATCATTTGGCCGTAGCTGCGTCTGGTTTGTTAGCCGATGCGCGCGTTTTGGTCGGCATGGGCCGCAATCGCGCCCAGATGAACAAAGTTACCTACGAAGAGCCCATTGAAGTTCCCACTATTGTACGTTTTATTGCAGACCGTATACATGTATCGACGTTGTACGCGGGCTTGCGCCCTTACGGCATAGGTTTGTTAATCGGAGGCATAGATTCTTCCGGCCCGAAATTGTTTGAAGTTGACCCTTCCGGGACAACCATTGAATGGAAGGCCCATGTTATCGGCCGAGGGGCTCCAATAGCTGAAAAGGTTTTGCATCACAAATACGACGATAAAATGAAAACCGAAGACGCGATAAAACTTGCAATCGAGGCGATCCAGAAGGGCGAGAAAGACGTAACGCCCCAGAGCCTTGAAATCGGCGTGATGGAAGGCGCGGGCGACAAAGTGAAATTCCGCAGGTTGTCTGTAAATGAAATAAAGAAGTATATGTAATTCCTGCAGTCGAAATGCAGACCCAAATAAAAAATTCAAATATTTTCTAGGTCCCTTCTTCCCAGCCGGCCATGTATTTTTTCTGTTCTTCCGTTAACTCGTCAATTGTTACGCCCATCGATTGCAATTGGAGTTTTGCAACTAAATCGTCTATGTTTGCGGGCAGAACGTAAACCTTGGGTTCAAGTTTATTTTTCATAATATATTCCACAGCCAACGATTGGTTCATGAACGACATTGACATTATGTCCGACGGATGTCCTTCCGCGGCGGCAAGGTTAACAAGCCGTCCCATAGAGCACAAATAAATTTTCCTGTTGTTATTCAATTGGTATTCTTCAAGATCAGGTCTTATTCGTTTTTTCTTGGCAGAAGTCTCCAGCCATTTCACGTCTATCTCCAGGTCGAAATGGCCTGCGTTGGCAAGTATCGCGCCGCTCTTCATTTTTTCCATGTGCTTTCCGGAAATTACATGCTTGTCGCCTGTCACCGTAATAAAAACGTCGCCTATTGCCGCCGCATCCGTTAATTTCATTACCCGGTAACCGTCCATAACCGCTTGCAACGCCTTGAACGCATCGACCTCTGTAACTATTACATTCGCGCCCATGCCTTTCGCGCGCAACGCGACGCCTTTTCCGCACGGGCCATACCCGACGACGACAAAATTCTTTCCCGCGATCAGTATGCTTGTCGCCCTCAATATTCCGTCAATGCTCGACTGTCCGGTTCCGATGTAATTGTCCATCAAATGTTTTGTATTGGAATCGTTGACAGCAATAACAGGATATTTTAACGCCTTGTCATTCTCCATCGCACGAAGCCTATTTACACCTGTCGTAGTTTCTTCAGTCCCGCCTGCTATGCCGTTGAGCAGATCTTTCCGTTTTGTGTGGATTAAATTAACTAAATCGCATCCGTCATCAATTGTGACCTGTGGTTTGGTATCAAGAACTTTATTCAAATTTTCGTAATATTCCTCGACGGTCTGGTTTCGCCAAGCAAAAACCTCGACGCCTTCCGAAACCAACGCAGCAGCGACATCGTCCTGTGTGCTTAACGGATTGCATCCGGCTATAGAGACAGAAGCGCCGCCCGCAACAAGAGTGCGCACCAAAACTGCGGTTTCTTTCGTAACGTGCAGTGCCATTCCTATTTTGGCGCCTTTCAGCGGTTTTTCCTTTGAGAACCTGGAGCGTATGCTCAGCAGTCCGCCCATCTGCATTTCGGCCCACTCAATTTGTTTCAACCCTTCATCTGCAAGTTTTACATCTTTTACTTTCGACATATCACTAAACTTTGCGTAAAACATACTTAAATCCGGTTTGGCCAGATTATATCATGCTCGTCGGCGGTAAAGATTACAAGTCCGTCTGGTTCGATGATGGAAAGTTAATGGCGATAAACCAGGAAAAATTACCTTCTAATTTTGAAGTTGTTTCTTCCGATAATTATTCAATGATTGCCGGTTTTATACGCGACGGGACCGTGTCGGGTTCGTCTGCGGTCGGGGTTGCTGCAGCTTTTGGAATCGCTCTCGCTTCTATCGAGGGTGAGAAAACAAAAAATCCGAAAGCAATTGAGCTTGCCAGGGATCGGTTGTTGTCTTCTAGTCCGGTTTACTGTTTAAAAAATTGCGTCGAACGCGTTTACCTGAAGGCATGTGTGAGCGCAGAAGACGCGTTATCGGAGGCGAAAAAAATATACGAAGAAGTTGTTCTGGAATCTAAGCTCATATCAGAAAATGGAAGCGGATTGATAAAAAACGGGCACAGGATCGCAACCCACGGCAACGCTGGCTGGTTATCTTCAATAGATTGGGGAACTGTCGGCGGATCGATATCAACGGCTCGTGAAAAGGGCAGGGAAATTTTTGTTTTCGTCGGAGAAACAAGGCCGTTTAACCGGGGCTCCAGGTTAACGGCTTGGGAGCTGAAGAACGGAGGCATAGACCATGCTATAATCATAGACGATGCGTTTGCGCATTTCATGCAGAAAGGCGACGTTGACATGGTAATGGTCGGCGCTGATCGCATATTCCTAAGCGGAAACGCTGTAAACACGATAGGTACCTTGGAAAAGGCAATCGCAGCAAAAGAATTTGGCGTCCCTTTTTATGTTGCAGCTTCTATGTCGGCGTTTGACCGGCTGAACGAAGATGGGAATAAAACAACCGGAGAAGAGGCGCCTTCCAAGGCCTGGAATCCGGAATTCGACTTGACGTTGGCAAAATATATAACTGGAATCGTGACGCCGCACGGAATAATAGGGCCAAAAAAATCCGAGATAATGAAATTAATTAAAACATTTTGAAATATTTTTCAGCGAGCTTGAAATATTTGTCTGAAATAAGTTTGCTCTCCCTGTCATTTGTTTTTGCACTTTTTTCCAGTTCGACTTCGCCCCGCACAACGGCCCAGTAAAACATGTAAATGGGCAATAATTTTTTTCCGTTCGCATCTTCGCTTAGTCTAAGGTATTCATCCGCATAGACTTTGGATAATTTATCTAACCCGTTGAAATCAAGGTCCATGGCCAGCGCCGCAATTTCATATGCTATGTCCTGCACGCGGAACTCGTCGTTAAATTCTATAGCATCGAACAATGATATTTTCGTCCCGTCGACAAAGAAATTCCTGGAATGCGCGTCGCCGTGTAAATCCCTCACAAACCCGTTCGCTGTGCGTTCCATGAAAAGCTCACGCTTGTTTTTGAGATAGCCGTTAAATTTTTTTCTCCAAGCTTCTGCGTTTTTTCCAAGGTCTGTTAGCGTGTCGAATGTCGCATTTAGGTGATCCTTTGTCAATTCCGCGTAACGCGTTGCGAAGCCTTGCGGAACTCGCGAACTGTTGAAAAAATCCACCATATAGGCAGCAACGCGTTTCACTGTAGTTTCTGTAATTTCGCCGCGTTTTATTATTTCCGAGAGCAGGTTGCGCTGGTTCATCTGTTTCATCTTGACCGCATGTTCCACAACCTCGCCCGCTCCATAGCCGACGTGCAGTTTTCCATCCTCGCCTTTTACTATGTCCACAGTTTCAAGGTACATTTCCTCGTTTAATCTGCGATTGACAACAAGCTCTTTCTCGCACATCAACCTTCTGTTAGCTAAATTGGAATAATCCAAAATACCGCCGAACTTCAGCGGTTTTTTCACTTTGTAAGCGAAATGGCCTGTAAGGAAAACCCATGAAATATGCGTTTCTTTCATTTCAATGTTGCCGGTAGTGTGCGGATAAGATTCTGGATCCTTCATAGCCTCAATAAATTCTTTTATATTCATGTTTTCACAACCTGTATCAGTTTGGGCGTATAACGTAATGTATTTCTCAGGCTTTTTATACCTCTTGATATTGTGGCCACAGGAATTAATTTAGTCTTCCCGTCCCAGGGGTCGAATATTTTATATTTGCCCTTTTGCATTTCCATGGCCATGACAAAATGGGGCGCATGTAATTTAGAGCCCACATAATAACAATCTAAATACACAATTACATTTCCAGTCTTCAGGTATTCGTTTATGAGTGCAACATTGACAGGCTCGTTTAAAATTTCTATTTTCCCGTTTTTGTTGATAGATTTTAAAAATTTCGCATAGTATTTGTTTTCAACTACCATAGCCAAATTCCTTTTATACCTGCCGGCAAACAAGTCCAGGTTGCCTATGGAATAATCAAACTTGTTGAATTTCAATGAGTGGACAATCAGTCCCAGTTCTTTGGTTTTGCTTATTGGGATTCCGGAATCTTTTAGTAAACAGACAGGAAGACAGCCTTCGAATGTTGATTGTTTATTCATTATTTTTTAATATCCTCCAGAATTTTGTCAATGTTGTTTTTAGTACCTTTCGAGGTGTCTATTACTATATGTTTTCTTGTTATTGGTTCAAAGGTTTTCTTCAATTTGCGGTAAACCGCAAAATCCGCCTCGGATTCGTCGCCTTTCCTAGCGTTTATCCTTTTTTTCACAGAATCTTCGTGAAGCACGCATTCAACCAAATGGAATTTAGATCCGTTCTTCTCCGCTGTTTCACGCGCCTCGTTGCGCAAAGATTTCTTGTAGAAAGTGCCGTCCAGTATGCAATCTTCGCCGCCCCTCAATTTCTGGCCGGCTATGGTTAAAATTTGTTCATATACAGTATCGCGTTCTTTTTCAGTGTACTTGTTTTCGTTTAGCAGTTCTTTCCGTATCACGTCGGTCCTAATCAGCGTATAACCAGTAGCTTGTGACAATGCTTTCGCAATTGTAGTTTTCCCAGTACCTGGCAGTCCGCAGACTAAGATGAGCATAGTATATAAATGTGGACCTCGTTTAATTAACTGATAACATGCGCGTAGCGATTCTATACAGCGGCGGGAAAGACAGCAATTTTGCTTTGTTAACCGCATTAAGGAACGGCTGGGAAGTTGAGGCGTTAATTTCCGTGAAACCCAAGAACGAGGAAGCCTATTTGTATCATTACGCAACCGCGGAATTAACAAGGTTGCAAGCTGAATCCATCGGAGTTAAGCATTTCCTTTTGGAATGCAACGAGATAGGTCCGGAAAAGGAAGCAGCAGTTTTGGATAAAATTCTTTCGAAGTTAAACATAGAAGCAATCGTATTGGGCGGCGTTGGCCTTCAGCAGACGCAAATAAATTCCGTTGGTAAGGTCGCTGCGAAATACAACATCAAGACAATCACGCCAAATTCAACAATGACATCGGAAGAGCTTTTGCGCGCAGAGATAAGCGCAGGGTTGGACATCAGGATCGTCAACGTCGCAGCCGACGGCTTGGGTCCGGAATGGCTTGGTAAAAAATTGGATGCAAGCAATTTCGGCGAATTCAAACAATTGAGCAACAAATACGGCTTCGAACTGCTCGGAGAGGGCGGTATGTACGATTCATTCGTGGCAGACGCGCCTTTCTTTAAGAAACGCATCGAATTGAAGAACTTCAAAAAAGTCTGGGACTCGAAAACAAAGAGCGGTTTTATCGAAGTCGAGAACGCTGAATTGGTAGACAAGCAATAAAATTAATCCTTCAGGAAGCCAACGCCTGGATTTTTACCGCAATTACAGCAGTTCGCCGCCGCAGACGCAATTAGAATCCTTTAAAATTTCCGCGCGTGTGTTTTCCTCGTCGAGTTTAATTTTATTGGTTGCGCCGCACTTGGCGCATATTGCCTCTTTGGACATCCAGCTGAACATCGCTTGATATTATATCCTATGGTAGAAAAAGATATGCCTGCTTGTCCTATGTTTTGCGGCATTTTACGCATCATTTATAAAAATTTTTGCAATTCAATTTCCATTATTGGCTACTATGTAAAGCGCATGGGCCCAGCCCAACGGGGAATTGGGGTTCGGCTGGGGCTCGCCGAAATCCATGTGGTACAATTCCGGAAACGATCCGTCTGGAAGCCGTAATGAATCAGCTTTGTCCAAATCCGTTTTCCAGTCGGCCTCATCTCCAAGTGTCTTGTGCGTTATCGCAAGCCACGGCAGCCCGAGCGGCCACTGCGGTTCCCCGTGCCCGTGCATGTTCCAATAATGATCCGAGCCATATCGTATCACACCATTATTTCTTAGAAGTTTTCCTTCCACGTCCCCAACTATTCTTTTCGAGTGCTCTCCAGCCACATCAAAAGGCCATACCAATGAAAGAAGTGCCAAGTCCACTTCCTTTGAGGGACTCTCCCGTGGAAGAAGTTCGGATAAGGCCGCTCTGCCCTTTTCTATCAATTCCTGTTTTACGTTAGCAAACGGTCTTATTTTTTCAAGCCCGGCCACACACGCCCCGACCGAACTTGCATGCTTCTCGTAAACCCATTCCCATACGCCATGATCGGGCGAGGAGTAATAATTGCTTCTGTCAAGATAATCAACCATGTGTTGCAATATCCGCCTGTCCTCGTCATCCCTTATTGCAGGATAGCCTCTTCTTTGTAAATCCCCGACCTTGAAAAGAAAAAGTCCTACAGCGTCATTTTGTTTATTCCCCCAAACACCATCAAATTCATCAAACGTATCCGGGTGATATCTGGCCTTGAAAGGTACAGCACCGTCGCCTTGTTGGGCAGCGTGAACCAGTCCGGCTTTATGCTTCCTGAACACATCAAACAGCGCGTGGTAAGTTCTTAAAAATGAATGGTCGCCGGCAGCTTCCAAGCCCATCGCTTCGTATATGTTATCCCTGACCCACGCCTTTGAATAATCTGGAGAACTAGCCGCAACAAAAAGGGCGCTTGGTCTTCTAAGAGAAAGTAAAATCTTATGATCCGTCCCCAGCGGAACAACCATATGTTTAGTTGTTTTCTAAATTAAAATACTATTCCATCCTCTAAACCATCGCGTCCTTGAGAGCGTCGCCGCATGCGCAGCCTCTTTTTTGGGGTATTTTCGGAATAGCGTCTTTTATCAGGTCGTGGGCGTTGTTGGAATTTTGTTTCAGTATTTCCATCACGTCCGTAACATTTACCGTTTTGTCAGCAAACGTGTCATAATCCGTTATCATGCCTATGTAAGCGTAGCATATCTCGGCTTCACGCGCAAGCGTGCATTCCGTCGAAACTTCCATATTTATTATTTGGGCGTCCCAGCTCCTGTACAACTTGGATTCCGCTTTCGAGGAAAATCTAGGTCCTTGTATAACAACTACAGTGCCTTTGTCGTGCATTTCATAACCCAAATTCTTGCCGGATTCAAAAACAATCCTGGAAAGTTCCGGGCAGAAAGGTTCGGCCATCGATATATGCGCAACCTTCCCCTCATCGTAAAACGTATTATTTCTGGAGTTGGTCAGGTCTATGAACTGGTCTGGTATTAGGAATTCACCGGGTCTTATGTTCTCCTGTAAACTGCCTACGGCGTCCGGAGTTATTATCCGCTTCACACCAAGTTGTTTTAACGCCCACATGTTTGCGCGGAAATTTATTCTGTGCGGTGTTATGGAATGTTTTTTTCCGTGCCTCGGCAAGAATGCGATTTTTAATCCGTTAAAATCTCCGATAGTTATCGAATCGCTTGGTTTCCCGTAAGGCGTACTTATCTCTATTTCACGGAAATTTTCAAGTAAATCACTTCCATAAAACCCAGTCCCGCCGATTATTGCGATGTCTGCATTATCCATATGCATAGATGTCCCAAACGATTTAAATCGTTGAGAATTTTTGTTTGTATTGATTTCAGAAAATCCGGCGAGTTAACAGCCGAAATCCCCGTCCAGAGGGCATGTGTTTGAATTATTATTAATCTTCGGCGCGCCCGGTCCGCTTCCGACAGCTATGTAATCCATCACGTCCGTGATGTTCCATTCATGCTCGTGGTTCCAGAGATCCCAGAAATATCTCCACTCATTCCAGCCTATCCCTAGAAGTTTTACATAAATTCCGTGTTCAGCCAGCATCAGTCCGATCTTTCGCCCGGTCATGCACGGCATGCTGTAGCAATACACTATGATATCCTTGTCTTTCGGAAGTTTTGCGAAATCGCCCACAATCCTGTCAACAGCTCCGTAATCGGACGTGTCCTTATCTTTGTAAGCAGGTATGCTAATTGCCCCGGCTATGTGTTCTATTTCATATTCCTCCTGGCTGCGCAAATCAACTAAAATAAAATCGGTCACGCCTTTGGCCATTTTGCCGCGCAGGCTGTGAGGGCTGACATGGATGGCGTTTTCGGTCAGGTAAAAATCTTTCATTAAGTTGTCCTTGCTCGGCTGCAAGTTTAAAATAACTACCGAGGTTAATGCGCTGGATAAAACTCCCGCGATTATGACGAGGATCAGAATTCTAGATGGGTGCAACAGGTAATCCAATTTCATCGTAGTTCACATTCAACGTCAATCTATTAACTAAAAATGAATGAATATTACGGTTTAAATATGAGTGCTATTGTTTGGATGTTCTGGCAAAATATTATTTTTTTCTTCGCTCTTCCAGTTTTATTAGTTTCTTCATGACTTCCTCTTTCTTTTTCGAGTTCGGTAAGACATTGTTTTCTTTTATGACCTGCTCTTGTTTTACGTAAACCATTTTGTTGGGCTCCAAGTCGTCTCGCAGCGTGACGCCCGGCCCGACGACGCTGTTCGGGCCAATACGAACGCCCGGCATTAAAGTTACGTTCGACCCTGTTCTGCAGTTTTCGCCCATAATTACGCCCAGATGATCCAAGCCGGAAGAAATATCGCCCTTGCCGAATATGTTGACTTTTATGTCCTTCTCGTCCAAACGGACATTTGTTACAATCGTGCCCGCAGCCAGTGAACAGTTGTCAGCTATGATACAGTCGCCAATGTAAGCGGTGTGGAACCAGCAATTATCTCCGATGTAAGAGTTTTTTATTTCCGTTGAAAAGCCGACCACAGAATTATCACCTATGTGTGCAAATTCGCGAACCAATGAATTGTTTCCTATAATAGAATTTCTGCCTATGTAACATGGCCCCTTTACAACCGCATTTTCCGCTCCCGCCTCTATAATAACGTCGCCTTCTATCGTAGCATTGGCGGCTATTTTCGCATCCTTGTGTATCATTTGCGTTTTCATACAGGCTAAGAAATATTTTGTTATATCCAGCATGTGCCATGGGTATTTTATCGCTTTCCAAACGCCCGCGTAGTTGACAACCTTGATTTTGAATCCGTCTTTTATCATTTTATCCACTGACATCTCGTAAACATCATCATTTTCGCTTTTAACGGTTTCCATATTTTTGAATAACTCTTTGGTTTTCTTGTGGTAATGGACAACAATATTCACCAGGTTGCTTGGTTCATTACCTTTGCCCGGCTTTTCCATTATTCCTTTCATGTAATTTTTATCATCTACAATTAGGTAGCCGCCCGGGAAATATTCTTTTACTTCCTGCCCGAGTATGTAAGAATCAGCGTCGGCATTTTTGCTGGCTGCGATGATAGCCGAGTATGCCGATTTTTCAAAAACATCGTTAGGATTGACAATCATTATTTCTTCGTTTGCCAGCAATTCTTTTGCAGCTAACAGCGCATTTGCCATGCCGTCCGGTTTTACCTGTATCGCATACTTTATCTTGTAATTTTTCCCGTTGAATGTGTCTTTGATCTTATCGATATTATCCGGGTTTCCTATGATCACAAAATCGTTTAGCCCGTTTGCCGAAGCCATTTCTATGTGGTGTTCTAAGAGCGTTTTGCCTAAAAATTTGAACATGAACTTGTCTTCCATCAGGGGAAACATTCTTTTGCCGATCCCGCCTGCCAGAAAAACTGTTTTCATGCTGACACCTTCATTATCTCGTTTTTTAGTATCTCCGAGAAAGTTTCTTTTAATTCCTCAAACCTTTCTTTAGTCGTTGCCTCAACGTAAAGCCTGATCTTCGGGGATGTGTTAGAAGAGCGTATCAATATCCATCCGTTTTCGAAATCCAATCGCACGCCATCCATATCCGTAATGTTGTCGTAAATTCCGCGGAAATCTTCAAGTAAATTTTGTACGACCGAGAATTTTTTGTCGTCTGCGCACGAAAACACTATTTCTTCAAACGGGTAAATTTTCAGGGAGTCGTAATGTTCTGATAGGCTCGTATGGGACGTGGATATTATTTCTGCAATTTTCAATGGTATAATAACAGCATCATCAAAAGCGAAATATTCCGGAAGCACCATGTGGCCAGACTCTTCCACGCCCATGACTGCGTTTGTATCCTTGCATTTGCTTATCACAAACGTATGTCCTACCGGCACTTTTACTATATCGCCCCCAGCAGATTTCAATTCTTTCTCCATCGACATCGAGCATGCGACTGTTATTACCACATTTCCTTTTTTGCCTGCTAAAATATGTTTGCCTATAACGCTTCCCAATTCGTTGCCTGTTAATACACGGCTTTTATTGTCTACGACAGCAGCCCTGTCGCCGTCGCCATCAAACGCGACTCCGAGATCGTAAGCGCCGTTCTTGATGGCATCAATTAGTTTCGTTATATTGCTTATGGAAGGATCGCTCGGCCTGTTTGGGAATTTCGGGTCAATATTACAGAATAATTTCGTAACTTCGAAACCCAGAGATTCGAATATTTCCGGTGCTGCAAGGCAAGTGCTGCCGTTGCCGCAATCCAACACAACTTTGAGTTTTTTATTTATTTTGAATTTGGATTTCAAGAACTCCACGTAATCTTTTTTTAAATCGGCCGAATCCACGGAGCCCATATATTCTACGTTAATTTCTTCGCCATCATCTATTATTTTTTTAATTATCGATGGAGGGATCGGTATTCCTTCGCCTGTGTAGATTTTAAGCCCGTTCCATTCTGGCGGCAGGTGCGACGCAGTTATGTAAAGTGTTAATGCAGATTTTAGTTTGAACCCGGAAAATAAGCAAGTCCCGAATGACGAAGTTCCAACATCTGTTACGTTGGCGCCTGCAGAAATTATTCCTTTTATCAAAGCTTTTGAAAGGGACGGGCTGGATGTCCTGATATCGTTTCCAACAACGACCCTGTCGACCCATCCGTTTTTCCTGATAAAACTGGCAACAGCCTTGCCTATCGATTTCATAATTTCTTCGTCTAAATCTTTGCCGTAAATCCCGCGTATGTCGTATTCTCTGTAGATGCCCATTCATTCCACCGTCACTGATTTCGCCAACGCCCTTGGGCGGTCGACGTCATTGCCTAATTTCACGGCCGCGTAATATCCAATTAATTGTGATGCTATAGTGAAAGGTATTGGAGAAACTAAATCGTCAACAGCCGGAACATTAATGACAACAGGCGCATGAGAGGTCCCGCCGGCTGCTATTGCAATTATTTTCCCGCCCCGTGCTTTTATCTCTTCGATGTTGCTTAATATCTTTCTATCGTCCTTTGGTATGAATGCGACCGTATACATTTCCTTGTCTATGAGCGAAATAGTTCCGTGTTTCAAAAATCCGGCTGCCATGCCTTCCGCATGCAGGTAAGAAACTTCTTTCATCTTAAGCGCGCCTTCCATCGCCGTCGGGAAATTTAAGCCTCGTCCTATGTACAAATAATTTTTAACCGTAAAGTTGTTTTCCACGATTTGTTTTATTGTTTCGCGTTGGTCTATTATTTCCTTTGTGACCGCCGGTATTTTTTCAATCTCATTTTCGAGCATCGAAACATCCTTGTTTTTTAATTTGGCGGATTCGATGGCCAGCCGCAAAAGAACCATCAATTGTGATGTGAAAGTTTTAGTTGCACAGACAGCAGATTCGAACCCGGCCCCCAGCATGATGTTTATTTCACTTTCTCTGGTCGCAGTTGAACCCACGGTATTGACTATGGACGCAATTCGGGCGCCTTTTTCTTTTGCAAACCTTACCGCTGACAATGTGTCGTAAGTCTCGCCGGATTGTGTTATCGCTATGGCCAGCGTAGACCCGTTCACAATTCCTTTCTGTGAAAATTCAGACGAATCTATGGTTTGCACGCGTTTATGAGCTATTTCGGCAAACCAATATTCAGCTATCATCGCTGCGTACATCGACGAGCCGGTTGCCAATAAGTAAACAGTATCATGGTCGTTTATCATGCCTGCAAGCGTTTTTATTTCGTTCGCGTAAATTCCCTTGGCTATTTTTATCGTGGTCGGTTGCTCGCAAATTTCCTTCAACATGAAATGGTCATAACCAGATTTTTCTACGGATTCAGGTTTCCAGTCTATGATAATTTCATTTTTTATCTTCTCCGCACCAGTTTTCGAATCAAGTATTTTGTAATTGTCCTTTTCAATCACGCAGATTTCGCCGTCATCAAGCGGGACAGCCCGGTTGGTGAATTCAAGAAAAGATGAAATGTCGGAACCTATGAAAATTCCGTGGTTTGAGATGCCCAACATAGCCGGGCTTTCCTTTCTCGCGCATACGAGCTTGTTCTCGTTTCTAGCAGCTGCGAGGAATGCATAAGTTCCCTTGACAGATTTTAACGCTTCCATCACAGCGTTTTCCAGGTTTCCATTGTAATTTTCCTCTAACAGGTGTGCGAAAACTTCTGTGTCCGTTTCTGACTTGAAAATATGTCCGCGCGCCTGCAAGTTCTTTTTTAATTCGAGATAGTTTGATATTATGCCGTTATGAACTACAGCTATGTTATTTTTGCAGTCGAAATGTGGATGCGCATTCGCTTCCGTTACGCCTCCGTGTGTCGCCCACCTTGTGTGGGCCATTCCGATGCTGCCGGGCAAGTCGCTGCTTGTGATCTTATCGGCCACATTTGATATTTTTCCGACCCACTTTTTGGAATGGAATCCTTTTTCGTTGACTGTCAAAAAACCGCATGAATCGTAACCGCGGTATTCAAGCCTCGAAAGGCCTTTTACAAGAATCGGCGCAACTGGTTTGTCCCCGGCATAACCTATAATCCCGCACATTTTTCATTACAACCCGAAAATCAGATAACCTGAGTCTCTTCCTATTTTTTCTTCCGTTTTGCTTATAAACATTGCCCAAAATTTCCTTAACCATTATAATAAATTTCATAGTGGTGCTTCGTGAAATCGATCAAAACGCTGCAGTTGGGCAGCGACCATTATAGGAAAATTTATAACGCTATCTGTTCAATGGTTATGTTATGTTGAAGGTATTGGATACGGAATCCGGGCTGGCATCAGACGTGAGCGCTTTGCGCAGCCCAAAGCGGTTGAAGGCTATAACAAGCGAGCTTGGCTGGAAGATATACCAGGAATTGGCCAAAACACCCTCTTCGGCTGTGGACTTGGCTAAGAAGCTTAAACTTCACGAACAAAAGGTCTATTACCACGTAAACCAGCTGAAAAAATGCGATTTAATTCGTTTAATTCGCACAGAGGAAAGGCAGGGAGCATTGACAAAGTTTTACGCCGCAAAGCCCGAGGCGCTGGTCGTGATGCACGAAAATCTGGAAACCCACAAGTTCAAGCCCGACGCTGGCAATGTACCTGAGATATTGAGAGGCTTGATATCATCCGGAAATGCCAATTTTAGGATTGTAGTAGGCTCTCCGGACCCGCACGGAAAATACAAGGCGCGCGGTTCTGATTCCTGTTGCGCAATAGACCTCGCGATGTTTTTGGGAAGTTTTACCAACAGCGTATCTGCAGCCAATTACAAACTCGACACGGAAATGCGAGACAGTGATTATAAACAAAATCTCATAGTAGTCGGCGGGCCGAAAGCCAACATGTTAACAGCGACTCTGAACGAAGCGCTGAAAGTGCGCATGGACGAATCGGACGATTGGAATATTGTTTCCAAATTGTCCGGCCATTCCTACGGCGAGGACGATAACGGCTTTATAGCAATAACCAAAAACCCCTGGGACGAGACGAAAAAAATCATAATTTTCGCTGGCCGTCGTTTTCCGGGCACGCGCGCTACTGTAATCGCATTCGTCAAACATCTTAACGAAGTAGCGAAAGGCAACAAATACGATCCTCGTTCGTCAACGAAAGTCGTTAAAGGCATTGATTACGACGGCGACGGCGTAGTTGATGAAGTGGAGTTTTTGGAATAGATATTGCCTAAGATAGTGTCACCATTTTTATGTAGTGAAAGATAGAAAAGCTTATAAACCAGTTCTGATAACCTAAGCCGAGCGATATGATTAATTTGGTAGGAACTGTACACGAGGATCTTAGGGGTCCAGAAAGGCTTAAGAGAGTGTTAACGCGTTATCATCCGCAAACAGTGGCTGTTGAAAATTCCAGTGACGCCCAGCTGGAAAAAGACATGCTGAACAGAAATCGCGTTCTTGAACAAACCTATCTGCCAAGGATCGTTTCCGTTTATTCGAGGGTGAGTCCGGTCGTGGGGCAGGTGATTCAGGAGGTAGTAGAAGGCCTTATCCGCATCCGCGGCTATGAACTGAAAGAGGCCAGAGCATACGCAAAACGTACAGGATCTCATGTTGTTTATCTGGGAGATCCTGTTAAACGAAAAGCGAGGTCGGGTATAGCTGTTAGCCAGTATGAAAGAATTATGAAACAAATGCTGGCTGTTGGTGAACAAATGGCTGCCGACGAAGACATCGCGAAGGCTGTCAAGGAAATATCCCCCGCTCAGTCCGCTCAGTTAAGAGAGCAGATGACAATGGGAATGAAACAGACGCTAGATAATTTTTACCAGTCTAAAGGAATAAACCCGGACGAAGATGAAGAGTTTTTAATGGAAGATTATCTGTGGGCGGGAAAACTTGGTAAAATCAACCCGAATTTGTCCGTCATGCCGTTGTCGGGTGTCTTCATACCAGAAATTACAGGGGGAAAAAATATTCGACTCTGTTAACACTGTTGGAAGGGTTAAATCCGTCTGTTATCTTATTGCCCGAAGCGGATAGTTTGGCAGCTTAGGTAAAAATGTGAAAGTAGGTAATGCATAAATTTTTATCAATATTCATCGTCTATCGGAACATCGCTTTGCTAGCCGATTTATAGCCCCGAAATAAACTATCATCATGCCAAAATACGGCCGCCGTTTAATTTTCCCGTCTTCTAAAAGCTCTTTAGCCAAATTCGGTATTGTAAAAAACAACATCAAAAAATTCACCCAACAAACGGAAGACTCCGCGAATTGCTACATGTGCAAGACAATGAAGGCGATTAAAGGCATAGAAATGTGCCCGCGCCATCTGAAAGAATATAATTATTTCAAAACAAAGCCGTTGATTGACTCACTGGATTTATCCGGTTCGAGCCCGCCCGGTATTTTCGTTGGTCGCGCCGGTTATCCGAAAGTTTTCGTCGGGCCTTTAATCCCGCCGGTTCACGGTGACACGATTAAAATGGACACGCCAGAAATGTGGAACGGTTTATCTATGAATGATATAGTTTCATTTCGTTCGCAGTTAGTCAGGGGAATGAAACCTGTTAAAGTGATGGGTGAGGAAAATAAATATCTTGACGTGTTGAAAGAGCTTGCGCTTGCAAAAGATTCCGCTGAGATCGAGGCAAAGTTCACAAAAACCCCGCGAGGCGGTTCTTTTAGCGAAGACTCGCAGCCATTCGGGCCTTCAGCCCCTATCAAGGACATTTTGATAGGTACGATGAAAACAGAGCAAACGATAGAAAAAGCTTATTCGGACACAGACCTTCTGGCAGCAGATGCTGTGATGAACTTATATCAAAAAGGAATTTACATTTCAAAAATACAGCGCTCCTTTTCCGCAGGGTTGTTCGGTTTAGGAAAAAGAAGGAAATTAGTCCCGACGCGCTGGTCAATAACAGCCGTCGATTCTACTCTATCAAAAACAATTTCCGAACAAGTGAAACAAAACCCGACCATAGACGAGTTTCGCGTTTATTATCACGAATACTTTGACAACCGCTGGGCGGTTTTGATGATGCCCTATTCGTGGTCCTACGAGCTTATCGAAGCGTGGTACCCGGAAACATTGTGGAATCCCGCATCTTCAATAATGATATTCTCCGACCACGAAAACAACGAAGGAAAGAAAGAATACAGTCGCATCGGGGGTTGTTTTTATTCCGCACGTTTGGCCGTGTCTGAATTGCTTCAACGGGAGCGTAAACAAGCATCAATTGTGATAATGCGAGAAACCCATCCCGGCTACATAATGCCGATGGGCGTCTGGTTTACTCGCAATTCGGTTCGCGAATGCATGGAAAAACAGCCCGCGAAATTCGATAATTTGCAGTCGGCGTTAAATTTCATTTCCGGCAAATTATCCATTAAAATGGAAAGATGGCTGCAAAACTCTTCTGTGTTGCGCAACGTGATGCGCCAGAAGAAGTTGACAGGCTTTGTAAACGCGTGATATAATGGAATTACCTTTATCAGTCGCATTGGCAGCTTTGATAAAAGACGACAAAATACTTCTAATCAAACGCGCCAGAGGCTCCTATTCCGGTCTGTGGGGTTTGCCCGGAGGAAAAATAGAAAGGGACGAGCATGTAAACGAGGCTGCTATAAGGGAAATAAAGGAGGAATGCGGGATTGAAACAAAATTTAAAAGTTATCTGGGTTTAATTTCAGAACATTTAGTCGAAAATAGGACTACAACTATGCATTTTCTACTTCACGTATGCGAATTGGAGACCGAAAATATATCAGTGACATCAAGTGACGAGGGCGAAGTGAAATGGTTTGCAACAGGAGATTTAATCGGTATCAAAAGAGAAATAATTCCAAGTGATTTTCTGATAATGGAAAAAATGGTGCTGCAAAAAAAGAGAACATATTACGATTGTGTATTGGAAAAGAGTGGAGATAATTATAAGGTCAAAAAATTCGAATGATCATTTCACTTTCTTTATTTCGTCCGTTAAAATCTCGTTCACAAGCTTACCGTCAATTTTTCCGCGCACTTGCTTCATCACAGTGCCCATTAATTTCTTAACAGCGCCTTTTTTATCCTTCTTGACGAGGCTGGCGTTTTTCTGCACGATTTCTTTGATTATAACTTTCAATTCATCCTTGGAAATCATTTTCAATCCTAATTTACTTATAGTCTCGTCGACAGTTTGCATCGGGTATTTGCTGACACCTTTTAACACTTCGTTAACAGCTTCTTTGCCTATTTTCTTAGCCTCAAGAAGCTTGAATATCTCAAGCATTTTCTCTTCATTTATTTTTTCAATTTTCACGCCTTCCCTTCTCAATTCCGTCATCGACGACATTAAAACAGACGCTACGAATTTTGCAGAAACGCCGGTGTTTTTTATTATGTTTTCGAAATCGTTCAGGTATTCAGACCGTACAATCTGGTCCGACAAATCTTTTCCGAGACCCATTTTTGTGAATCTGCCGAGTTTTTTATCCCAGGTTTCTGGAATATGTTTCCTGGTTTCTTCAATAAGGTCTTTGGTTATCCTGAACGGGGGAATGTCAGTTTCAGGATATAATCTGGAAGAACCGGGCAGCGGGCGCGAGAATTTAGTCGTGCCGTCTTCGTTTGCCGCACGCACCTCGCGCGGTATTTCAAATAATGCAGCCTTGCATCTTTCCATAACTGCGTTGCACGCTCTAATCGGCCTTTCGCCGTGGCCTGCTATGATGACTGTGCAATCTTCCAATTCGTGGCTTAGTAACGCTTTCACCCGTTCCATTTCCGCGTCCATCTGGTAGTTGGTCATATCCTCGTCTGTGTGCGCCATGCCTCCGACGCCCTGTGCGATTGCGTATTCCGATAATTCTTTTCCAAAGGTTTTCCCCGGACACAATTCTTTTTTGAGCAGCGAACCGAACTTGGACAGGTTAAATGCATATATTTTGTTGTTTTCCCCGAGTAATTTCTTTACGAATTTGGATTTAGACTCCGCAAAAATGTTAGTAACATCTTGCGGTTTTTCAAACAGCTCAAGCTTGCATCCGCGGTTTTTTAACTCGTTTTTTATTTCTTTTAACGTTAATTGTCTTTGAGCCTCGTATTCAATCGCTTTTTCTATTAAATCGAGAGTTTGTACGCCTTTTATCTCAACGCGGTTGCCGCCTTCTATTGAAACGTTAACGTCCTGGCGTATTGTACCTATCCCGCGCAAAACTTTGCCCGTCGATCTTACGAGCATTCCAATGTGATATGCTATCTCAACAGCATCTTTCGGCGACAATCCTTCTAACAGGCCCGTGGATATTTCAACTAAAGGAATTCCCAGGCGGTCTAAGCGGTAAGTAACATTGTCGCCGTCATTTTCAACTATACCAGCCGATTCTTCCTCGACTGCAATAACTGGGATAAAAATCTTTTTGTTCGCATAGCTTAACACGCCGTTTAACCCGATTATGGCAGTTCGCTGGAATCCGGAAGTGTTTGACCCGTCTATAACAGTTTTTCTCATCACATGTATTTCGCCCGGTATGTCAGCCTTCAATAGCAAAGCCAATTCCAATGTAGTGCGGACCGCCTCTGGATCAATCGAATGAGGCGGCTCCTCGTCGATGTCGACTAAACAAGTTTCTTTATCAAAAATGTGGTAAGTGAATGTGCGGTTTCTAATGAATTCATAAGCCGCCGCCATGTCCACGAGGCCCAATTCTCCGGCAACAGCGCGGAGCTTGCGGTTAATTTTGCCTATCGGCTGGTCAATAGAAATTCGCGCCGGGCATGAGCAGAATAATTTTCGCGTCGTTGCTAACCTCTGGTGTATCTCCACTCCGTACTTCAGCCCGATTGTCTGGAAATCTATTTTATCATTCATACAAACTGCCTCAGCACTCTTCTATTTGAAATTTCGCCTGACATATTGGTCAGCAGCATCTCTTTGATCTTGATCGGATCCTTTGCGTTGCCAAGAACGAAGCATAATTTTGCGTATGTAGCCTCTGTGGTCATATCCTCGCCAAATATTACGCCGGTCGCTTCTAACAACCTAAGATTTTTGTAAACATGCCTGTTCGTTGCCCCGTGTATCGTTTGCGATGTAATTACGATTGTCATGCCTGCTTTCACCGCACTCTTGATCGCAGGTATCCATGATTTTTTAGGATCTTCGGGAGACGTCGGCACGTGTCCAAAGCCTGTGCCTTCAATAACAATCCCTCTGTAACCGCTTTTCAAATAAAAATCAAGTATCGTCGATTCAGCGAGAGGATACATTTTTACTATTGCGACTTTCGGTTCTATGATTACGTTGACGTTGATGTTGCGTTTCTTGTCTTTTTTCAGGTAATTTTCCGCGATCATTTCCACTTTGCCGTCGCTTGTTACTCGGGCTATTGGGTCAGCGTTGACAGCCTTGAACGCATCGCGCCTGCTTGTGTGCATCTTCCTTGTTTTTGTGGCCGGCAATATTAGGCATGAATCATCGGAGGAATTTTCGTGCATGCATATCGCGACTCCCGCATAATCCGTTTTCGTTATGAAATTGGCTGCGCACGCTAGATTGAGTGCGGCGTCGCTGCTGCCCCTGTCGGAAGAGCGTTGCGCGCCGACTAATACGACTGGAACGGGCAAATTTTGAAGCATATAGCTTAACATCGCAGCTGAATAGTGCAATGTGTCTGTTCCGTGACCTAAAATTATTCCATCCAAGCCGAGTTTTACGTCCCGTTCAATCTCTTTCGCGACATGGCCGTATCTTGTTTGGTCCATATCCTCGGAAGCGATGTTCATGATCATCCTTGATTTTATGTTCGCTATTTTCGTTAATTCGGGAAACATCGCTATGAATTCTTCGGGCGTAAATGCAGGCGACACGCCTCCGGTTTTGTAATCAACGCGCGAAGCTATCGTCCCGCCGGTGTGTAGAATCATTATAGTCGGTTTCTTCGGGTCGAAAGTAAAAGCCTGTGTTGGGAATTTCTCAAGTTTTGATTTCGTTCCAAGTTTCTCAATTTTCATCTTGGAATTGTGTTCAAGCCCTATGTTGTAGCCGTTCTCGAGTTTAATCAGCAGTATGTTTGCATCAGCGGATTCACTTTTCGGCATAATCGTTCCGGTATAAGAATTCTTTTCCTTTGTAACCCGTACATCATCGCCTGCTTCAACCTTCTTCTTGCGCAGCAATTTGTCAAGCGGTTTTGAATACATAAATGTCACATCTTTTTTCCTAATTTGGCCAATTTGCCTATCTCGGTCCCGTCGAGCATATACGCCCTTGCATTCTTCGCGTCAGCCAGTCTTATCATCGGTGAGTTGCTTTGCCCGTCAGTATCGAAAGGCCTTCCACCCACGAACTTGCTAAAAGCTGGTATAATTATGACTTCCAGAACTTTAACCTTGCGGTTCGTTTCATGTGATTTATAATGGCTCAGAAGCATCCTTTTATCCAAATTAAGTCTTATCCATGCTTGTTCGATGAAACGAAAGCCTAATTTGTCTCTAAATTCTATACAGGGATGTAAATGACCAATGATTAGGTATTCTGAGTCCAAAATATCCTTATTCGGCCAACTGTGGCCATGATTGAAGTAAACATTATCTAAACGAAAACCTTTGGTGTCATGGAACTCTACGTCGCCTGTTAAAAGCTTCTTTAAATCACCATCATGGTTTCCAGGGACAATATCGACTTTAACCAGTTTTGCAAGTTCCTCTATGAATTTAGGTATCTCTCTTATTTCTTGAATGGATAAATAAGGTATAAAATGCTTTAAATCGCCTAATAGAACCAATCTATCGGCTTTAGTGGTCTTTATCAACTTTTTGATCCTGGCGAACAGCTTCTCCGTTTGTTTGGGTATCCGGATCCCGGATCTGTATAATTCGTACTCAACGCCTATGTGCAGATCCGCAATTACTAGCGTTTTTCCAAACAGCACTGCAGGTTCGTTGGTTATGAATTTAGGTTCAAGCGGCATTCGATAATATCAGGTGTCAGAATTATTAAAACACTCGAATTGGTGACATGTGGATTACAATTTCTTAGTGGCCCATCTGTACGCTTCTTTCATCAGAACATTCAGGTGTTTTTTCTTGCTGAAATGGTGGTTCGCATTTTTGACTATGACGAACTTCTTTTTCGTCTTTAGTCTGTTGAAGAATTTTTTTGCATTCTTCATGTCCGTGCTCCTGTCCGCGTCGCCGTGCACAATTAAAACGGGAATTTTTAATTTTCCAGCCTCCCTGTACACATCGCGCGATATGTTTTTTAAGAATCCCCTTTTAACCTTTATTTTAGCAACCTCAACCATCCCGTCTGCGGTGTGTTTGTAAGTGTCTTTTCGTTTTTTAATCGCATGTTTTATGTCAACAGCAGGAGCTAACAACGTTAGCGCGTGTATATCCTTATTGGCAGTCGCTGCAAGGACAGCAACCATCGCACCGAGGCTGTGGGCCACAACGTTTATTTTTTTGTATCCCCGCTGTTTGGCATGCTCAACTGCGGCGTTAAGGTCGTCAACCATCTGTTCCAAATTAGAATCCTCGACTTTGCCCTCGGAATCTCCCACGCCCATGAAATCAAAACGCATCGAGGCAATTTCTTTCTTATCCAGATATTTGGAAAGTTCTTTGATTATCCAGTAGTTTTTATCAACTCCGAACCCATGCGCAGAGATGACTATGGAATTGTCATCCTTTTTGGTCAAGCTTTTTCCTAAAAAGCGTGTGTGCAATATGCCTGATAACAGGTTTTTGTCGTGCCCTTTGAAGCTGATTTTTACTGGCATGATTAGAATTTGCAAATTTTGCTTATAAAACCGCTGTCCGATTCATCTGCTGATTATTTTTGAAACGCTTCCTTCCTTGCGGACTTCTATTATGCTATCCACGAATGCTTCCAGTTCTTTTTCGTGCGAAACAATAATTACCTGGTCGCACTGCAATTCATTTAAAATGTCGCGCATTCGGTGCAATTGTTCCTTGCTAAATCCGTCCGTCGGTTCGTCAAGGATCAACAGGTTGTTCCTCAAAGAAACGGCTATCTCCTTGACAATGGTGTTTAACGCTAGGCGGTATGCTAACGCAACCGAGGTTTTTTCGCCTCCGCTCAGCGCTTCAACATCCTGTTCGTAACCGTTTTGCTCAATTATAGGCGTGAACTTGTCATCAATACGGACAGTTATTTCACCGGAATCCATGAGCATCGAGAACCATTTTTTAAACAATGAATCGAAGTTGCGGTTGTAAGCTGCAAACACGTGCGTTTCTATATTTTCTACAGAAGGCGTGAAATAGGACCTGAGCCAATCAGAACATTCCTTCGCAGTTTTTATCCCGCCAAGTTTCGATTCCATGTGTTTAACCCTCTCGGAATCCTCTTCTATCATGATTTTTACGTCAGCCAGCCTCTGGTTTTTTGCAGAATGAAGGTGTGAAAATTCTTCAAGGTTTTTCCTGTGCGCCTTTTCCTTGTTTTCCAGGTCCGCGATCTTTCCGATTTCTAACCCAAGGCCGTTTATCTCTTCCACAAGGTATTCCCTTTTTTTGTTCGAGTCGGTTATCGATTTTATGGACTTCTCTATGTCTGCGGCAAGCTCTTTTTTCCTTTCCATCTCTTCGGCATACGATTGTGCCAGCAGCTCCGCCTCCTTGTTTATGTTTTTCATGTAAGGAACCAATGACGTTAGTTCGTCAGCAATACGCTCGCGGTTTTTATTCTTTTCAGCCAGGTCTTGTATTGTTTTCAGGTGGGACGAATGATTATCTATCCTGTCTTTGAAATGGCCTGAATCTATTCCTTGCTCGCAGACCGGGCAAACTCCTTTCTCTATCAGGCTTTCCAGGTCTTGTATCTTCAATTTCGTCTTGGCCATTTCTTCCACCGAATTTTGCATTTCCAGCCTGATCCTTTTTACGGCTTCGTTCACAAGGTTTTCGTCTATCCTTAGAACGCTGGGATTTTCTATCCCAAGCTGTGACATGCAATTAATTATCTCCGACGCGGTGGATGTCTTTTTCTCCCCCAATATTTTCATTTTTTCTTTCGTGATCTCCATCCTTGAATCGGACAGCAGTGATTTTTGGGAAATTGAATTCATGTTTTTTTCTTCGGTTAATATTATCCGGCTGAGCGAATCTATCTCCGCGTTTAATGCGGCGTGCTTCTCGCGCATCCTCCTGAGGTTTTCAATTTTATCGGAGACCGAGGACAGTTCTTTTCTTTCATTTTCTATCTGAATCGCCAATCTGGAAGACTCGGAATTTAAGTCGGACAACTCAATTCCGTATTGTTTAATATTTCCCTTTAATTCCGGCAAATCCGCGACCGCCATTTCGGCGGTTTTTATCTCCAACCTGAGAAATTTTTGCATTTCTTCCGAATTTGATACGGCCGTCTTGTACTCTTCCATCATAAACGCTCTTCGTATAGTTTCCAGCCGTTCATCTGCGTTGGATGACAATATTTCTTTCATTCTTTCCTGCGGTGTGAAAACAGCATACCTGTAAATCAGCGAAGAAGCCTGCGGATGGACCTTTTCGTTGAAACCCAGTATGGAAAGGACCCGTGATTTTAATTCCGTCACGGAATAATCCTCGCGTGTGCCGTCCAGTATTATATAGCATTCAACCTGTGAAATTTTTCCGTTGTCCTTTTCCAACGTTCGCCGTAATGTAAGTTCTTTGCCGGCCAGGTCAATTGTTAACTCAACAAAGCCCTTTGAACAGCCGTTCCTTAAAAGGTGTTCCGCCTTTAATTCGGAACTTGTGCCGAACAGCGCAAATTCTATCGAGATAAGTATCGTCGTTTTGCCGGAACCCACATCTCCTTCGAATAAAATTGCGCCGGCCGGGAATTTTATATCCTCGTTTACATAGGAGCGTATGTTGTTTAGTCGTAACCGCCGAATTATCATATTTTCACCTTTAGTATTTCCGAGACCTTGGAAATGATCCTGTCAATGTAATCGGCTTTTGTCTCATTTTCCATTTTTCCTTCTTTCATTGCGTTTAATGCGTCTTTCGCCGTCTCCACGCCTTCGTCGCCTTTCAATGCGCTGGTGGAATATGATGCGCACATGCCGATCTGTTCCTTGAAAACGCGCGCCTCGACAACGCTGCGGTCGTCGGCATTTAATTTTATTTCATCAAGCTCCTTCGAAGAAAGCGCATTGCGGTTTATGAAAACATTGACAGCGCCTTTGGAATACATCTTTTCCCTTATGGGTTGCGTGTTTATCTCAGACTGCTTTCCGACGGACATGGCGCCTTTCAATTTTACCAGCGCAATGGAATTCTGGAAATTGTTTCCATCCGCAACGCTTTCCAGCAGCTCTTTCACATGGTCCGCAGTCTTGCCGTCCGCATTTATGTCAAATAATTTCACGTCGTTGGACATGGTCCCGACAAATTCGATGTTTTTTATCTTGTCCTCGAAATCCACTATCAAAAAGCCCCTTTGTTCCCCGTTGGCTGTGTTCTCAAGGTCGTTGTAATTCCAGCCGAACGTCGTGCCGGGATAAACAAATAAGCCGTAGCCGTTTTCATTCTTTTCTATCCTGCTGTGTATGTGCCCGCCCGCGTAATAGTTAAAACCCCTCGGAAAAAAGGACATGGGTATGCATTCATCGGTTTGCATCGAGCCGCCCATTAATTCATTCACACCTATGTGGAATGCAAATATCTTGAAACCCTGTTCTTTTTCCAGCCTTTCGCGGTCAAGTATTTCATAATAATACCTTTCAAGCGATGCGCGCCGTCCTGAAATGCCGGCAATTTTTGCGCCGGTTTTTTTGTCATGGATGAAATTGAGGCTGATTTTATCGCCTGCATAATCCGAATCAGCGTCCATTATTTTTGTGAATAAACCGGAGCTGTGGAGGACATCGATGATAGAAGTGGCGGCCGGGCTGTAGTCATGTGATCCGTAGATTACGTATATTTCTATTCCTTTGCTCCGGATTTCGCGCATTTTGCGTGCAGCCTGTTCTACTATGTCCAGGTCGGGAATATTTTTGTCGAACAAATCCCCGCAGATCAGGATAAAATCAACATTTTTTTCCGCGCAGGTGTCCATCGCCTTCATGAATGCGTTCAAATTCAGCTGTCTTAGAGTCTTGTCTCTCCATGCTCCTAGGTGGCAATCCGATATGTGGGCAAAACGCGGCATGAAAAATCACTTCTGTTTATCAACTTTGTATTAACACACAAAGTATTAATGCTGGAAAAAATCGGTTTTACATAATTTTTCTTGGCTGCGGCTGCGTCTTAGGCAAGGATTTTATTATATCTTCTATCAAAGGGACTTTCACAGGCGTAGCAAAATTGGTGAATATGGAGCTTATTATTGCTTCTCCCTTGTTGAGGCTTGCTATGTTTTTCCCGTCCTTCGAAAGGTCCTGCGACGCGCTTGATATTATCGCCTCTCGTTCCGCCGCGAGCTCATTGCCGAAAATTACCTTAGTATTCATGTTGGCCATTATTTCCTTCGGTATAACAGAGGACAATTGGGTAATCGCTATCAAACCGACTTTGAATTTCCTGCCTTCGCGCGCTATTGTGGCATATATGTTGTTGCTTTTGTCTATTTTATTTTCAGCCAGGACACGGGGAGCTTCTTCTATGGCTATAGAAATCACCGGCGACTCATCAAGTTTATTTCCGGCTTTTTTAGACTTGTGGGTTTCAAGTATCCGGTTTGCTATGATGCTGCCCACCAGCAGCTCAGCTTCGTCCATGAGCATGGACGTGTCGATAACAACCTTTTTGCCTGCCGACAAAAATCTGCATATATCTTCGATTGTCTTCTCTCCGCTGGAAACATCAAAAATATCGTTGTCGCAGGCGATGTTGCCTTCTTTGGATTGTAAGCCCAATTGAGTGTGTATTTTTCTTTGGACGACCATCAGCGAACCCGGATGTACGCCTTCTTTCTCGAAGATGCCTTGTTTGTCTTTGACCATTTCAACGAGCCAGTTATCGCCGAAAGATTTCCAGTATTTTATTATGGCCTGTTCCTGCGCGTCCGTGAAATTAATAACGCCGGTGACATCGTCCGGTTTTATTGTTTTCACGTCAATCCGCAAGCTGTATGAGCCAGCGACGCCTTTCTTATTGGTGTAATAGAACAAATTGCCCCTGCTTGCCGGATTTTTTTCGAGAACGCTGTAATATTCGTCATGCGGATCTAGCACTAAAATCCCGCAATAATTTTTGTCTATGGCATCCCAAAGCATGACCTTCAGGAAATTGCTTTTTCCGCGACCCGTGGTTGCAGCGATCAACATGTGATGCGCCAACGCCTCAGGCCCGTTGATGTTGACTTTTATGCCTAAATCTTTTGAACCGCTTCTCAGGTTGCCCAAAAAAAGCGGGTTGTCGTGTTTCGCTATGAATTCTTCGTCTTTGTCGGAAAAGCGGCGGACCATCGAAAAATGTTTCGGCATCCTTTTCGGAACTATGATTTTATTGTCAATTTTCTTCAGCTGCGCAAGCGCTTTTGCTTTTAATAGCACATAATTGCGCAGTTCCGGGTCGATGAATTGAAGGCCTTTCCAGTTTTCTTCTATGTTTAATCCCGAAGCCAACTCTATCCTCACCGAATCCAATTGCGAGCCGTATTGCAAATCATAAACCTGTAAAAGTATTTTGTTTTCGTCGTCTTCCGCTATCAATATTTCGCCCAACTCTACAGGTTGCGTGGATTTTTCTCGCAGTATTATTTCCCCCTGCGACCCATTGATAATCTGGCTAACAACTTCCATAATATCATCCATCACATTGAATCCAGCACGCTATGCGCATCCACGGCCTTCGAATTTGTGTCCATCGAATTTGAAATTCTCTTGGAAGAGGCCGCGGCCATCATTTTTATCCTATTATATTTCATCTCATCGTTTGGTACGCGCCCCATCATGTCGGAATTTATCAGCCCGTACGGATAGCCTGGGAATGTGAAATCCGTTGAATTTGCAGCCAAACCGGAGAGAATTTTCGGATAATACGCCTCGGAATTTTTGGATACCTCTATCCTGAAAACGTATTTAGATGCTTCGTTTAACTTGGCGACAAACATAACCGCGTTGTGGTCAGGGTGGTTTATTTCCACGATGTCTTTGTAATACCAGCTTTTGTTTTCAAACCCGTTTTTGTCCGCGATATTTTTTATTGCAGCCAGCAATGGCATGCCCGTCGTAGTCAACAAAGTTGAAGTTTTCGAGACTCCGCACAACGAAACTTTTTTTATTGCGCACGCCCTTGCAGCCTCGTTGGCGTACTTGGATTCGTTTGTTTTTATGGTCTGCAGCGAACCGTCGCGTACTACGATTTCCGTGTCCTCGTTTTCTGCTATCACTCGTATCATGTTCCATTCCGCGAATTCGCGCGCGACCATGGCAACATTGCTTATGTCTGCGCGAACCGGCCCCGAAGTCATCGTCTTATCAAATGAATCGAAGACAAGGTCGCTTTTGTCAGGTATGATTAATTCCGCGTTTTTGTCGTCGTAATATATCGAGGTTTCATAGCTTATCCCGCCGGATAAAGGTTTCGAAACCGTAAGCGAAAGGAAATCAATCATATTAGGCAGTTTCGGCTGTTCGCGATTAACCCCGTTATACTTGGAATAATATACGCGGTGCGAAGCCAGCGCGAAATTTGGCGCTTCCATTATTATTGCTGAACCCCCATCGACGAAACATATTTTTTTATTTTCGCCCGTAAGCCCGATTAAGTTGGATGGGTTAAAATCCTTGGCTACATAACGTTTGTCCTCAAAGTGCGGTTTTCCTGTGCCGGCGAGTGAAATTCTTTCCAATTCCTCGACAGCTTTTAGAATTGCAGTATCAGGCAAAGTGGACCATCAATTACCAAGATATCGGGCGGAATTTAAATACAGATCCGAGTTCGCAATTCCGATATCCGGATATTTATATTTCACATGGCCAATTATTGATGTGAGACAAGTGGCTCGGGATAACCTTCCAGAATGAGTTTTTATCTTCTCAATTAGCCGTCCGGATTTTTTGGTGACAATTCATGCCTACTTACGGGGATTTCGAAAAATTGGGAATACTGGCCGGCAAAATCGAACGGGTAGAAGATTTCCCCGAGGCCAACAAGCCCGCATATAAGCTGTGGATAGACTTTGGCGATGCGGGAGTAAAAAAATCTTCAGCTCAGATAACCAAGTTGTACAATAAAGAGGATTTAATCGGGCGTATGGTCGTTGCAGTCACAGGCTTCCCGCCCAAACAAATAGCCAATTTCGTTTCAGAAGTATTGGTCTTAGGCATATTGGATAGTGACAATAACGTTGTTTTACTTAAATTAGACAGCGAAAATGGAATAGAGCCGGGCGCAAAGATATGTTAATTATAAACTTTTCTTTCAAACAACGGTTTGCAAGGCAAGCAAGTTTTGCAATGCAAAACTGCTGCAGTTTGCCTTCTGGCAAACTTGCAACCGTGCAAAGGAAACATATATGTTTCCTTTGAGAAAGCTTTAATGTAAAGAAATTAAGATGGTTTTATGTCTGAAGAGCAGGGATTGACAGTAAAGAAATCCGATAACTTTTCGGAATGGTATACACAGGTAATAAATAAGTCCGAGTTGGCAGACATCCGTTACAACGTAAAAGGTTTTTTGGTCCACAGGCCTTGGTCTGTAAAAATAATGAAAAACATGTATTCTTTGCTCGAAAAGGAATTGGAATCGAAAGGCCACGAACCGGTTTGGTTCCCGTCCGTGATTCCGGAATCGTTCTTTGAAAAGGAATCCAAGCACGCGGAAGGTTTTAAGGCTGAGGTATTCTGGATAACCGAAGGCGGCAGCGACAGCAAGAAATTCGAAGAACGTTTAGCCTTAAGGCCGACATCAGAAACTGCAATGTACACCATGTTCTCATTGTGGATACAGGGCTGGAAGGATTTGCCCATGAAAATGTACCAGAGCTGCCAAGTCTGGCGCTACGAAGGAAAGGCGACGCGCCCGTTCATTCGCGGACGTGAGTTCTTCTGGATCGAGGCGCATGACGTTTTCGCTACCGAACGCGAAGCGCTAGAACAGGTGAAAGAGGACATGGAAACCACGGAAAACGTAATACATAAAATGTTTTGCCTGCCGTTTGTGTTTTTAACCCGCCCGAAACATGACACTTTTGCCGGCGCCGTAAACACGTTCGCTGCAGACTCAATCATGCCGGACGGTAAAATTATACAGTTGCCGTCGACGCACATGCTCGGGCAGAATTTCTCAAAGGCGTTTGACATAAAATTCCTAGACGAGAATGAGAAAAAAACTTACGCCTGGCAAACTTGCTACGGCCCTGCAGTGTGGCGAATATTCGGCGCTGTTATCGCGCAGCACGGCGACGACAAAGGTTTGATAATACCTCCTAAAATCTCCGCTGTCGATGTTGTGATAGTTCCAATATTATTCGATAAAGGCAAAAAAGAAGTGTTGGATAAATGCGAGGCCGTGAAAAAATCGTTGGAATCAAACGGTTTACGCGTAACAATTGATTTGAGAGACAGTTACACGCCAGGCTGGAAATACAATTACTGGGAGCTGAAAGGCATTCCTGTAAGGATAGAAATAGGCCCGCGCGACGTGAAGGCCAAGAAAGTCGTTTTAGTCCGGCGCGACACGGGAGAAAAAGCTGTAATAGACGAAAAAAGCGCATCAAATGATATAGTGAAAATTCTGGAATCTATGCAGAAAAACATAATTAAAAAAGCCGACGAATTTTTCCAGAAAAACATGCGCGATGCGAATCGTTTCAATGAGATGAAATCTTTGCTGGATGATAAAGGCGGCTTGATCCGCGCGAATTGGTGCGATAAAAAGGAATGCGCCGACGAAATCAAGGACAAGGCGCAGGCGGACATACGCGGGACGTTGTTCGGTAAAGTTGAGAAAGTGTTCAATAAATGCGTAGTGTGCGGTAAAGACGCGAAAAGCGTAGTTTACGTCGGACGTTCTTATTGAAATTTATTCTGATGTTCTAGATTAACCGGAAACGACGCTGATTTCTTTAACCTTTTTGAAGTCTTCGTCGAAAGTAGCTATGTTTTTTATCCCATTTTTCTTCATCATAGACAATGTAGAGCAATCGGTAAAACTGAATTTGGTACCCGTCTGATATTTGAATAATTTCCAAGTAGCTTCAAAAATATCTTTTCCTATGTAATCGATTTTGGCAAGACTATTCACGGCTTCGCCTATTTCTACAGTTTTATTAAGATTTTTCAGCCTAACAAAAGCCACGGTAACGATTTCGTCGAAAAGATAATCTGTTATAAAAATATCTCCATACTCACCCGCTCTCAAGTCTCTCATTATCTCAACGGCTTTGTTATGGTTATTGTCCGCTGTGTTGTAATAAGCTATTATAAAGCTGCTGTCCAGTATTATCATTTTTTGCTACCATACAATATTTCATCGATTTCATTACTTGTGTTCTCGGTGCCTTTTCCCCAATTGAAAGGTTTAACTCCGCCTTTGATTTTACGGACACGGCGTTGCGCGGTTTTTTTTGGCGTATCAATTTCTACCCACTGCCGCATAGCAACGGTTACAGCACTACCCAAATTCATTCTATGTTCTATGGCCTTTGCCCTAAAGCTGCGGAATGTCTCTTCATCCACGTCCCTGACAGCGATCATTTTTTTTGTCATATGTATAACATGTTTAACAAGTATATAAAACCTTATGCAAACAGGGTGCCGAGATGCAGAAGCTATTTGAAATCTGGAGAAGCATATTATCGTTTCAAATCAATTGTTTTTCCTTTGTATTTTATTGTTATATCGCCTGAATTTGTTACGCGTCCTATGGGCTCGCCTTCGCCCATCGAATCTATCAAAGTGTGCACACTTTGAGGTGCCGCAACCAAAGCAAAGCCCCAACCCATGTTGAATGTTTTTAACATTTCCTCGTCGTCTATTTCCTTGCCCATTTTTCTGGCGGCATCTTGCATTACGCCATATATCGGAGGAGGGTTGAAATTATCAAATACGAATCCTATTCCGGGATTAACCTCCTGCAATTTATCAAATTTCAAATATGCGTCGCCTGTGACGTGGACGGCTGCTTTTACGTCGTGTCCTAGAAGTGCGCGCCTCATTTGTTTTACATAAATCCTGGTAGGCTCCAAAACTTCATCCACAACACTTCTGGATAATCCGTCAGGCACATCTGTTGGTTCGTAAACGCCTCCCCATTCCTTGAATAAAGTCCTGCGTACCAAAGAAACTCCATTGCTGTGCTGGTTGGGCGCTTTCAGGCCCACGATAATATCACCGGGGACAATGCCATCTCCCCGAATAATTCCATTTTCGTAAACTTCTCCCACAGCAGAAACAACTATATGGAATCCCCTGTTTTCTCTTATACCTTTAATTAATGTCGGTACATCTGCCACCTCACCGCCGACAAGTGGGGCTTCGGACTCTTCAGCACCTTTGATTAAACCCTTCATCAGCTCGTTAACAAATTGAGGCTCCGATTTTTGCAGGTCTATGTTATCAACCAGGACAATTGGCCTTGCCCCAGAACGTATCACATCATTCGCAGCCATTGCGATAGCATCCACGCCGATGGTATCGTATCTGCCAGCCAATTGAGCCACTAAAACTTTTGTGCCTATCCCTTCTATGACAGTATCGTTATACCGGCCATTCCCTACCGGCGTTATCATCCCGTAAGGCAATTTTATTGGTTGTCCGTGTGAAGAAAGTTTATAAGTTGTTTTCAAGTCAGCTAAGCCAGTTTTTGACGCGGCCCGCAAATCTCTGTCAACACCAGTATCGGCATAAGTTAGCTTATTGTCGCCGACCATAAAATAACATGCAAACTAAACTTTAAATCCACGTCACAGATCCAATTTCACGCTTTTGTTTTTCTTTTCTTTGTTTAACTGGTAGCCTAAAAAAATAACCAGCAAAAGCATTATTCCGAAAATTGGATTCATCGCAGAGGTTAAAAATTTACCCGTAATCAGCGAAAATTTCTCATTATTTTGCGAATCTTTGTCGTTTTCAGCGTCTCTCAGCGCAGCGTCAGCAATGTGTTTCGCGTTTTTGTAATCCGATATTGCATAATTGAACCTGCATATTCTCAGGTTTTCTTTTCCGTTTTCCATGCTTGTTTCAGAATCAATCAGCGTTTTCCTAGCGGAACTCATGTTATAGCCCGCGTTTTCCAGGTCTTCTATTTTCGAGTACGCTGCGGCCAGCGATATTTGTGAGGATTTCATCGACGCGATTACATTTTTCTCGTCATCCGATGTGATGTGGTTAATTTTTATCCCGAAATTCTTTGACAATTCTTTCGTCTCCGAAAGTATGCCCGCGCCAGGCTTGGCGATAATATTGATTATTATATTATCGTAACCCTGGCTTCCTCCGTCGCCGCCCTCAAGCGAGAACGTGCACATTTCCGTTTTCGGAAGCACTGAGCCTTTTATTTCGCACACAATCTCACCGTTAACAAGTATCTTTGTATCCGTTGACAGTAATGGCGAAATTATTGTCAAATTCAAGAAATCAGATTTTTTGCAGTTGTACGCGTTAACCTCTGCAGGAGAGACATAGATCTCCATGCCTTTGAAAACTGATGCAATTGCATCTACGGCAGTATCCACGCAATGGTTTCTGACGCAATAGTCCGAGACAATGGAGTTTGCGGAAACATCCGAAGAGAACAACAATATGAATAGGATAGCCGGCATAAAGCGGTAGATTACATTGGCCATGATAAATCCTGAAAGCGTAGGAATTAAAACTTAATACGTTGCAAATCCAATACTCAATTGGAGATTTTGACGGCCGACGAAACTTCTAAGGATAAATTATGCCCGAAATGCGGCACTGAGATAATCATGACAACGGGCTGGGATGGTAAATTCGAGCCTGAAGAGGACAAGTGCTCGAAATGCGGTTACAGCTTCAAGAAAGCCGGTTTCCTTGGAAAAATGCGCAGCTTTTTCAAAGCCTTTTGCAATGCTCTCTTTGCATGCGTCCGGAATGCCTGTTTGTACAAAACTCAATTTCGTCCCTTTTGCTGTTCTTTTCATCGAAAAAACGGCCTTTGAATAATGTTTTTCCGGCCAGTTGTCCATCTCGCAGCGCCAAGCTTGGACGATTTTTTTATCTTTAACCAATTCTAGATTTTTGTCGTGCAATCCGCCGTCGTAAGCAGAGAAAGAACCGCCTATCTTTCTGCTTATTTTCGCGGTTGAACCTGTGAAAGAAGAATGTTTTTTTGAGTCCATCAATGCTTCGTAGACTTCATGGGGAGAGGCTTTGAAAATCACAGTTTGTTTAATCGTTTTCAAAAAAATCCCCTTGTAGTAAAAAATAAATTATTTTGGGGTCCAAAATTCCTTTCGAAACCCCAAAAAACTTCAAACCCACATGCCTACTATGGCGCCCATTACCATCATGTTCACAAGTTGGTGTGCTGCGCCTATGTAATACGACTTCGCAGATTTGCCTTCATACAAGACCCCGCTGGAGTTTGTAGTGACGACAAATCCGAGCCATGCCCAGAATCCCACTGCGGCCCCGCCCATGGCTGTGTTAGCCCCGAGAAGGTTTACAAAATACCCTAGCACGTAAGCTGTCAAAAGCGACCCTGCAAAGCTTAGCATGTAAGCTTTGTTTATGCCGCCGCTCTTTTTCATAGAAAGCATTTTCTTCGCATTCATTTTCATCTCATTCATCCACGATTTGCCAAAGAGCATTGGCGAATACCAAATCATTCCTATTATCATGCTCGCAATTGCAGAGACGACGATAGGAACTAATCCTGCGCTTCCTAATACCATTTTTTCATCCCCCTTTTATGTCTTCCCAAATTCCTATAAGATTGCCTTCCGTGTCTTCCACGTAGGCAGAGAAGCCTATATCGCCGACTTTAAACTTGTCCATGATAATTTTGCCGCCGTTGCTTTTTATTTTCTTCACAGCTTCGCTCACATCCGCAACACCGATAGTTATCACCGGAGATTTTATCGGACCGCTGCGCTTCATCATGCCGCCGTTAATAGCCCCAGATTGTTTCGGCATCCTGTCCTCGCCAGTTTCGGTTGTCGTGACTAATGTATAATTCATCCCAGCCACATTCATGATGCCCCACCCAAAAACAGTTTTATAGAATTTCTGCGCCCTTTCGACGTCATCTGCGGGAATTTCAAAATGAACTACTTTGTCCATGAGATCAATAATCAATTGTGATGTGATATTAAAATGCTTTTTTATCCGAACTCAGGATTTGTTTATAAAGAGGTCGTGTTTAAATAATTTTAGTAGTAAGGTTGCATCATGGCTAAAATTGCAACTCTGTACGAAGTAACTGGAATGAAAGACTTTCAGGTAATGGCTTCCGGACACGGTTCACGATTCCGTTTCGACGGACTGGATCCGGATAAACCTACATTGCCTAATAAAACTTTGGTCGAAGCTTACTTAGAAGGCGACAGGTGGGTTGGAATAGCAGACACCATAGGCGGCCAAGCACAGATATACAAAGCCAGTACCGGCGAAATTATTGGTTTAGAAAATGCCGCAGATATGATTAAACGCAGCATCGGAGCGGATTGGTCGAAAAAATATGATCAAGGAAGGCGCATTTGAGCCAGACTGACCAATAGCTATTTAAATACAATATGCTATACATAGGTAAGTTGGTTTTGAATTTCTGCTAGCGTTATCCTACATTTGGAATAATATATTGCGTAACGCGGCGGGAAGTAATAAAATTAAATAAAAATTATAAAAGCCAATAAAATAATATTTACGAATTAAACGTGTTTTGAAATGACTGAAATACAGATTTTAAAAACAGGAACTACGACCGTCGGCATAGTTTGCAAAGACGGCGTTATAATGGCAGCGGAAAAGAAATCCACCATGGGTTATTTGATAGCTTCCAAGGAATCCGAAAAAGTTTACGAAGTTGACGACACAATAGGATTGACTATAGCCGGCGCTGCAGGCGACGCACAAGCCTTAGTAAGGTACGTCCGCGCGGAATTGAAATTATTCAAGATACAAAACCAAAGGCCGTTAACAGTCCGCGGTGCGGCCACATTATTGTCAAACATATTGCAGGGAGGCCGATGGTCTTACGCGCCTTACATGGTCCAATTGATATTGGGGGGCGTTGATGCGAAGGGCGGAGTTATTTATCCGATGGATGCGCTAGGCGCTTATGACGAAGAGAAAAAATTCTTCTCCACGGGTTCCGGTTCACCGTATGCGCTTGGTGTATTGGAAGACAATTACAAACAGAACATTACAACGGACGAAGGCGCGAAGCTTGCCGTGCGTGCAATAAAGGCCGCAATAGAACGTGACATAGGATCCGGCGGTAAAGGCATCGATATCATGATAATCAAGAGCGACGGGATCAGTAAAATAAGGGAAGATTTGGGTAATTAAAAATTTTAACGGCCTTTGTAAGGTCTTTTGTGGAACGCATGAGCCCATTCATTTTTAACGTGCATGTTTGAGAAATCTACGGATTGCGTTTCAAAGAAAAAAATTGTTGGAATAGGAATAATATATGGAAATATTTGAAAAAATAAAAAGCGGCCTTCCGCCGGAGGCGGAAATATCGGACATATCCTTCGAAGGCTCGGAAATAGTTATTTACACCAAGAGTAAGGATTTTTACACGCAGAACGGCGCGGCAGTTAGGAAATTAGTGGATGAATTGAAGAAGCGTATTGAAGTGCGCCCTGATTTGTCCATAACAATGGAAATGGAATCCGCTTCCGTGAAAATAAAGGAAATCGTGCCCGAAGACGCGAAGATACGCGACATTTATTTTGAACCTGAAATGGGGAAAGTAATCATCGAGGCTGAAAAGCCGGGTTTAGTCATCGGCAAAGGAGGCGAAACACTCCGCACGATTAAATCAACCGTCTTTTGGTCTCCCCAGGTCGAGCGCGCGCCGATCTTAAAATCTGATATCGTTTCTTCCGTAAGAAAAACATTGCACTCTGAAACAAAATACAGGAAAGAATTTTTGAACAAGGTCGGCATGCGCATACACGCGCCGAAAAAACCCGGCGAGCAGTGGATTCGTTTATCGGCATTAGGCGGTTATCGCGAAGTCGGGCGCTCGTGCGGGTTGATCCAAACGCCTGAATCAAACATTTTAATGGATTGCGGCGCCGACGTTTCTTCAAACCAGTATCCTTATTTCAACGCGCCGGAATTTGACATAGCAAAACTCGACGCCGTCGTATTGAGCCACGCACACCTCGACCATTCTGGAATGGTGCCGTTTTTGTACGAACAGGGTTTCAAAGGCCCGTTATACACGACCGCGCCTACGCGTGATTTGATGGTAATGTTATGTCTCGATTACATAGATGTCTGCCAGCGCGAAGGCCGTTTCGTTCCCTACACAAGCAAAGGAGTTAAAGAGGCTGTAAAACACTGCATCACGCTTGATTATGGCGAGGTCTCCGACATAACGCCCGACATTCGTTTAACTTTACAAAACGCCGGCCACTTGCTTGGTTCTGCTCTGGTCCATTTGCACATCGGCGACGGATTGTACAACATTTTATACACAGGCGATCTGCGTTATGAAAAATCCCGCGTCTTCGAACAGGCTTCGACGGATTTCGCGAGGGTGGAAACATTGATTATAGAATCAACCTACGGAGGAATGAATGACGTTCTGCCGAGCCGTTTGGACGCGGAACAATCCTTGATGACAAAGGTTGGCAAAGTCATGGAACGCGGCGGTAAAGCATTGATACCGTCATTCGCAGTAGAGCGTGCGCAAGAGCTGATGGTAATATTGCAGGAAAATAATTTTAACTATCCGATCTATCTGGACGGTATGCTATGGGACGCCGCCGCAGTTTACACAGTCTATCCTGAATTCATGTCGCGTGAAATACAGAAAAAAACTTTCCACGAAGGCGGCAACCCGTTCTTGTCTCCGATATTCAAGCGCGTTGCATCGCAGAAAGAGCGCGAGGAAGTTATGAACTCGAAAGAGCCTTGTGTCGTGATCGCAACGTCCGGAATGCTGATAGGCGGCCCGGCCGTGGAATATCTTAAGGCGTTTGCCGAGGATCCGAAAAACGGTTTGCTGTTCGTCGGCTACCAAGGAGCGGGAACATTGGGCAACAGGATACAAAAAGGCTGGCGCGAACTGCCAATTCAGACGGAAAACGGGAAAACAACTACGTTGAAAATAAACATGGAAGTCGATACAGTCGAAGGTTTGTCCGGGCATTCTGATCGCGCCAAACTAATAAATTTCATTTACAAGCTCCGCTCGCGTCCGGAACGCATAATCTTGTGCCACCTGGACCCTTCGAAAGCGAACGATTTCACAAAAACACTGCATAAAATGTTTAAATGCGATGCAATCGCTCCTCGTGTGCTTGACGCGATAAGGCTGAAATAAAAAAATTTAACCGTGTAGTTTATATTTTTATTTTTGCAATTATTGCAATGGTAATGTCTGTTTATCTGAAAAAACTTGTGCCTGTTCTTTACACAGCTGGTTCTCGCGACATCATCAGGTCTGGCGATAACTTTCAAACACAAGTTGGTAAAAGGTTAACGAGAGTGGTTTACATGGTGAATAATAGGACAGAGCCTGTCTACTGGAGCGCCGGCCGTCTGGTTGAACAAAACGGCGGGGTGCATGTTGTTGTTGGCCTTACAGGCGCCCGCGATCCCTATCTTCTGAGTGTTCTTAACGTTTCCGACAAGGAAACCGGCGGCGTTGAAATCGGAGTTTTTTCCGGCGACTCGGGATTTGTCGATGAGGTGAGGGAAAGCATGGAAACCGAATTGCCAAGCTGGATTCGCGCAGGCGATACGGATAACCTTACCCTTCAGATAATTGAAGACCTATACGCCATCGCTTCGAAACGCAGGAAACTAGTTTAAATTTCTAAGATATTATTATTTCTCATGCCCGCGGTATTTCTTCCCACATATTCCGCGAGTTTTGCACCTTCGAAAAAAATTAACTCTGATGCCGGCTTTTCAGAATATTGGGAAGAGATGCAGGAACGGATTGGGAAAGTTTTTAATCTGGCGCCTAAGAATAAGCCTGTTGCCCAAGAACGTCTAGGCGTTTATACTTTTTCCGGAACCACGCCAAAAAGAGACATTTATACAGCTGGAATGTTTTTCCTCAACGAAAAACCGCCCGTTAACGGTTTATGGGTCGCACAGTATGATGTGGCCGTAGGCTCTTTCGATGAGGATCACATAAGGTGGGTTGGACAAGAATTAGGATTGCCTATGAAAAACGCGCGCAAGGTTGGCAGCTCGGAAATTTTATTTCCCGTTTTAATCGGATGTGAGCTTGCCATTGCTTATGACAGTCATATAGGCAAGGGACTGGAAGCCGAGTTATTATCAGCGGTTGTTGCATAATTATTTAACCTTTAATTTTCATCATAACTAACGATAGCAATGCGAGAGCCTCTGAGAGGAAAATTGCACACTTATTCAGCAACATTTTCTCCGAAGCCTTCAATCGGCGCGCGATTTGCAAATCCGGATATTGTGCGCAGGTTCGGGTATGAAATGGACATGAGATGGGACCAGCTGCAGGGATATTTGGATATGATAGCGGACAGGTCCAATTGCAAGGATAGTTGTGAAATTGTAAATGGGATGGATTTGTGGAAACACGGCGAAGGGGGGTTCCTGCGACCAGAGCGTAATGGTTTAATTTCACCCGAAAAAAGTTACGGCCTTGTTGCGGTCTACGATGCGATTCATGTTATCAGCGGGAAGGGCTGCGGTTTTGACCGCGAAATGGAAATTATTTTTTCAGTGAAAGAATACGGCAATGTTGTAAATGATGTGCGGGAAATTATGGAAGCTGGTTTGCCTCCTGGGATTGTAGTTGGAAAAGCTTGGCGTTTTCATTCCGTGGATATGGAAGAAGGTTTTTCAATAAGAACTGCGGAAAGGTTTTGATTTTCGTTTGTCAGACTCTTAAATCTTTAATTTTTCATAATTTATTATGCAGGCGTATGATAACGTCGACAAAACGGATCTCTATACTTATGCCCGTCGATTTGAGCCTGTTGCATTCAAGAGCGGGCGGCCAAAAATATGGGCAGCCATGGTTTTTGATGAAGAAATAAGCCAGAGATTTTGCGAACTTCAGGGTTATGTAAGCAGGTCTGCAAAAGAGCGCAATGTAAAATCCCACGAAACCGGTTATACCGGCCGGGGCCTCAGCGTGGAAACTGGAACATTGTGGACGCCTGTTATAACTTCCATTTCAATGGACACTACCGGGGATCTGAAACAAATCGGGCCATTGATGGACGCTTATGGAAGCGATCCGCAGCTTAATGGGTGCCCTGAAAAGAAATCCGACAAAACATACCTGCTCGCAACCCATTTAAGCAGCGAAAGTGTGATAATTCCGGGTAAAAAGCCTTTAACTTATTCTGAAATGGAGATATATTTGATATCCAACACCGAAGAATTTTGCCAGGACATTATGGAAATATTGGAAACTGGACTTCCGGATGGCATATTAACGGGAAAACCAAAACGGCTAAATATAACAGCGAACGAGAGAAATGAATTTTATATCCTATACAACGATGAGCCGTTCATCGGGAAAACGACGGTTGTGTCCCGAGTCCGATTCGGTTAAAACCGGTCAAAACAGCAGCATATAAGCCTATCCACATTATGAGATATCATGCCAGATCTGTGCGTGTATGCAAACAGGTTTACGCCCAGGGTAAAGAAGGGCGAGTTCCCCACATTGTCCGATGTTGATAGATACGAAAAGGAAATCGAAAAGCGCTGGAACTTGCTTGAGCAGGAATTGACAGCTGCATCCTACAAAAAGACGACCAAGATGCCGATAAAAGGTATCGATTATCGTTCTATGGGAGTTTATGTTGAAAGGGGAGAAATGTCGCCGGACGACCCTTTTACAGGTTATTATGGAGTTATAAGATTTTGGGAAGGCCAGCGTGTAGAGAAGTTCGAAATCACCAGACAGGCCGCATCCAAAACTTCTGCACGCCGCGGACCTGCTGTTGACATGGCCAGATACACACAAGAGGAGGAGGTTTTGCTGATAACGGACGATTTGGAGCTGGCGGCGAGAACTCACCATATAATGTTGGATAAATTGCCTGATTATGTAGTTGCAGGTGACCTGGCAAGGATACGCCTCAATGGCTTCGTGAATCACATGATCAACGGCCATGAGGTGCCTGTACTGGAATCTGTTATCGATTTGAACCCGATGGTGATGAATAAAAGCAAACCCCTGATACAGCGTGTTTATGGGGAAGGCGGCTCAGAACTGGGTAATGGCGGAGTCGATTTTCTAACTGGAAGAAACAATAATTAATATTGTATCAAACATTAAAAAAAATTAATTTTTTATTTCTAACCGCGGTGCACTTTCGCGTACTGCGGGCAGACTATTAACCAATCTTCCTCGACGCCTGCGATGTCGCCGTTAATCGCTCCAGCAGTTCTTCGCAATTTTTCGACTGATCGCTTTAACTCGCCGAGATCGCGGTCTCTTAATTTTTTGATTTTAAGCAGTATTATAGAACCTTCGCGCAAATATTTTTGTATCCTTTCCGTATCATTAAAATCATTTAACGTTTCAACACGGATTGACATTTTTCCGGCGGAAGAATCCATGGACTCGCTGTCAACTTCGATATATTCTGTAGTTCCGATGTCGCCCTTTTTCTTAAAAAGTTTTTCAAAGACCATTTGTTCCGCTTCCGATAACTAATTTTGTCTTCTTATGAATTTAAACCTATCCTTTAGTTCTGCCTGCAATTTTCAAGCATAGACACTATATTCCATATCTGCGTCCTGGTGTAAAGCGGTATGTTCGGGTCGTTGGAAACATCGTCCAGTATGTGTATGGCCGTGGAAACCCTCAAGTCCATCGGTTCTTTCTCGTTTTTCATCTCGTTCGTAACTTGTTCCGCTGATGTTCGTATGTTTCTCGGCACAGTACGGTCTAAAGCGACCTGTTCCAGTAATTGCAGTATTTGGGGAAGCTGTTCGTACATTTCCAACACACCATACTCTCGTACCATTTTTCTATAATGAAACTTATTGTTTTTTAGCCAGCGAACTTTGTATTTTTTCCTGAAGATCCTTTATTTTTTCCTTGGTTTTTTTGTCTTCGGAGTCCATGGTTTTTAATCTCAGCTCGAGCATTTCTTTTTTTTCCGACAAATCCTTTTTTATGCCTTCCCTGTTCGTTTTTATCAATATGGGCCCCACGGACTTGTATATCTCCTTCTCTCCGGTTTTTTCAAGTTCTTCCAAAGTCTTGTCAATTTCCATCAATTGCGCCTTAGTGGCGTCTTTCTGTCCAATTATCATTTGGGATTGCTGCTGGTAAGCCTGGAATTGCATTATCATACCGCGTACTTCTTCGCTGACTTCCATGACAATTACCTAGCCCTTACGCGTCTCGGAGATACCGCCGCGATTTTTGTTATAATCCTGAAACCGCAGAACGGACACCTTATCCTTTTACCGGAAATTTCAAGTTCTTTTTTGCAGTTCAAGCATCTGTACATAATCAAATCTCCTCACTATTTTTGGTCAAACATATTATTAATTTACTTGCCTTTGCTCTTTTTGGTTTTTTCAGGTTCAACTTTCTCTTTCGGCTTGGGTTTTGGTTTCTCCTTGCCCTTAAACTTGTCCCGTTTCGCTTTCGGTTTTCCTATTTCGACTTCCTTCTTGAAAGGCTTTTCGCTTTCCGTTAATGCGGAAATTGTACGCTCCGAACCGTAAGCAGGGTTGTAAGCGCCGCCCGCGAAAACGCATCCGCAGACCCTGCATTTCCATATACCGCTCGCTTCCCTTTCAACTGCGTTCTTGGTGCATGAGGGGCATGGATGATCCAGCTTTTGTACGGCTTCGATGTCGGAAACAATTTTCCTTATTTTTTGGCCGAAGCGCACACCGTAACGTCCTGCGGATCCTATCCTTTTGGTTCGCTTCGACATATTATCAGCCTTTACTTAAACACTGCCCTCAATTCTTTTTGTTTTTCGCCGGCCGTCTGCAGCATTTTATGCAATTCTTCCACTGTAAACCCTTCAATGCCGCCTTTCTGCAGCGAGCAGATGTTGCCGTCGTTTTTAATTGAAACTGTTAATCTCGCATCAGCCGCATTTTCTTCGGGTTTGGAAGGGTCTAACAGCAATTTACCATTCACTTTTACGCTTGTGACGCTTATAGGCATTGCAGTTATTGGCAAAGCGCCGAACCGTTCGTCATAATTAACTTTGCCGTTTTCATATTTCGGTATTTTGGCAGTAGCTAATGCAGCAACAGCAGCCAAGCTGCCTGCATCAATCAAGTTGCCGTCAAAATTCATTACGTGTAAATCCACATTGACAATCCACACAGCTTTATCATCTATCTTTAATGCTTTCAAATCGATCATTTTCGATTCTCTTACAGTGCGGTCAACGACACGCGCGACTTCTATGGATCTTATGTCCGGAGGACCAGGCTCAAATTCCGGATCTGCCAACGGCGTCAATTCCGCGCCGACCATCAACACGCCTTCGTCAGGCCTGTCTTCAAACGGAACCCCAACAGACATTTTCACGCCCGCAATCACAACAGTATTGCCCAATCTCACTTGCGCAGAACCTTCCGCGCTTTTTATGATATTGGTCTCGATTTCAACATTCCTAAATTCATCGAATTTCCTTTTATCCAAACGGGCGCCCTTCTCCGCCACTTCGCGGACATAATCCATGTCAATCGCCATCATAGCATCGTACCCCTGTATTTATTTTTCAAAGCCTCAACCTGGGCCTCGTAAACTTTTTCGCATCCTTTTATCGCGAGGTTAATTACATTTTTGACGTCTTCCTGCGACAAGTCGCCGTCCATTTGCAGTAAAGTTACTTTTTTCGTGCTTGGCATGTACGCAACCGGAACGTCGGCTTTTGTCTTTTCCTCTTCGTTGTAAGTTAAATCTAAGACATATTGTCCGTCAACTTTGCCTGCTGCAATCGCTGCGATCAAGCCGCGCATTGGTATGCCCGCATCCGCCAGCGCAACAGAAGCAGCATTTATTCCAGCGCACCTTGTCCCGGCGTCGCCCTGCAAAATTTCTATGTAAATATCTATGCCGGCTTTCGGGAATTCCTTTGTAAATATAGCCGGTTCTAAAGCGTCAGCAACAACCTTGGATATTTCCTGCGACCTTCTGTCTTGTCCGGGCCTTTTCCTGTCTTTCGTGGAAAATGGCGCCATGTTGTACCTGCACTTTATGTGCACTTTTTCGGAATTTTGCAAAAATTTCGGGAACAGTTCACGCGGTCCGTAAACGCCTGCCACAGCAATGGTGTTGCCCATCTTGACATAACCAGAACCTTCGGCATTTTTGAAAACGCCGGCCTTGACAACAAGCTCTCTCAATTCTTCGTTAGCTCTTCCATCAGCCCTCATTGTTTTCACTCCCTTCGACATATTCATACGGTTTATCGGTTTTAACACTTGAATTTGCATTCAAGAATTCCGTTATCGTGTTCGTTAATCCGTCTAAATGCGATTTCTCATTGACCATGGCAACGGCTTGTGTGGCAAGGTCTTCGTTCTCGCCCTTTATCCAAACGCGGCCATTCTGTCCGATAACAATGTTGCAGCCCGTCTTCTCCTTAATCATGCTGATCATTGAACCCGCCTTTCCGATCAATCGCGGAACCTTGGACGGCGTTATGCTGACAATCTTGCCCCCGCGCAATTTCTTGCACATCACGTCTTTCATGGTTAATTGTATGTTCTTGTATTTTGAAACAGAAACAATCTTTGCGTATAGCAAGTCGCCGACATCGATAATCCTGCTTAAATCAGCGCCGCGTTCAACATACTCCTCGGAAGCTTCGCCTATTGACAATGATGCGTCATAAGGTGCGCTTATGTCCAGGAACCATGTCGACATTTGTACATCCAAAACTTCAGCTATGACTTTATCCCCGGCTTTTGGCATGTAAACGCCTGCCAGCGCATTAACTCCGATATTTCTTTCGTGTATCGACACCATTCCAACATTCTTTGCGAGTATTTTGTCGCCTTCCCTGAACGCTCCGTAGCCGGGCAGATAATCCAACCCTTCTGCCAAAATTTCACCCGGCACGACTAGATCCCTTTCATTTTTCAAGATTGCCATTTCAATTACCTCTCAAATTGTTTTTAGCTCTTTGGATTCTATTTTTCCTTCCGTAATTTTATTTAATCGCTGTAACATCTCCGCGGCCAAGCCTGCGGGAACTTCAATTACGCATGTGTATGACCCGTCGCCGCCCCATGAATCTCTTTTCACAGAAGTCGTACCGCGTATGATCGAACTGGCCTTTCCTGCATATTGGGCCGGTATGCGAAGTTCGATTGTAACGACCTCAATTTTGATCGGGAGCAAGGTTTTTATAGCTTTCACAACTCCGTCGACCTGGTCCTGCGCAGGCTCCATAGGATCAACATGCACTCCAGCCTCGTCCATTGCATTTATTATTCTCTGCGCCGGATGCGGCGCGTTGGTCTGCGGGTTAACGGCATTGCGCGCTATCATGTTCGCGATCTGGTTTCTCTTGTCTTCAACCATCTTCCTTCTTTGTTCCGTTGTTAGTTGTATTTCGCCCTCTTTGAGTATTTTTTCAGCGATTTTTTTCGCGTCAATTGTGCCGAATATTTTCTGTACGACAGCGTCTTGTATGCGGTCAGCTTTATGCGCATCACGGAAAACGCCTGGATATGCCAATATGTCTTCGATCTTGACATCTTTGCCTTTCCTAAACTCGTGCGCTTTGACGGGATCGACCCAGATCTCAAATTTTTCTCCGGCTTTAGCCAGTCTTGCAATAACTGCATTGTCCAACGAGACTGCCATATTATCATCCATTTCGGTGTTATGTGGGTCTGTGCGCGGGAAAGTATAGTAAAAGCTTTCCAGCCCGAAAACCCCGTTTTCTAGTTTTTTTGACTACCAACTATTATAATAAGGATAATTTAAGCTTTGCGCTCTGCAAAAAGCGGGCTATAAAATTAAACGGAAACGTGCCTATTGGCACGTGATTTTGGATTCGGCCACGTTGGAAGATGTGCCGACTCTAACTATATGATTGCCTTCAGCTGCGGGATAGTCTATGACTAAACCGGATTTCTGCGCCTGTATGTTTACGTCGCCAATCTCTTTATTGTAGATTTTAACTTCGTCTATCATACCAACGTAAAGTTCTCCGTCGTTGCCTGCTACAAGCCGTCCTGACAAAATATTTGCAGGCACTGTGGCGCTGTTTTTAAGTTCCCCGTTGATGTAAACCTTTGCCGTAGTTCCGCTGTCGTGTGTGCCTGCCACATGATACCATTTTCCTGCAGTGGGTATTACATTCGAATCTATGGAACCTCCGTCATACACCTTATACCATGTTATGCTGTTGTCAACCGTGTCCAGGTGGAATCTGGTGCCATCATCATCCCTAATGCCAACAATATCCCTCCATCCGGTGGATACAACATCCGGCCTCATCCAGAATTTTATTGTTAATGAGGTAGAAGTGAAATCAGCCCAGTCTTTCACAACACGCTGGTTAACTACGCCCGCGAACTTCAAACCGTTTTTGTATTTGCCCGCGGTCCGTTCAGGGTTGTTTTCCAAAGTTCCGTCATTTCCTTTTCCCGAATAATCAATAGCATTTCCCGAAGCCTCGTCAAATTTCCAATGCGCAATAAAATAATTGCTCAGGTCCCCAAAAAACGGCGTGTTAATAACATTAACACCGTCAACATCAGCGACGACAATGTCATTGGCAGTTATGGGCGAATCCCCGTTATTCAGGATATAAACTTTAATGTCACCGCTTGCGCAGTACACGCCGCCCGCAGGTATCGATATTGATTTTTTAGTCTGCGTGGAAAGTATGCCGGAAAACCACGCATAGGAAGCGCCGACAATACCGACCGTTATCAGCATCAGCATTACCAGCGCTATAACGGGCGTGATCGCCTTCATGACAATTAATTATTTTTCATTGTATTATAAGGACATATTAAGCTTTTCGTAGCAGGTTTTCTAACAAAGCGAATTTATTCTAAAAGTGAATTATCCAGACGAAGTTTTGAGGCTCAGGCCGGTTATTTTTTTGTAATGTTTTTCATTGTCTGTCAGCAGTACAAAATTATTTTCCAGCGCGGTAGCGGCTATAAGTAAGTCAAAGTCTCCGATCAGCAGGCCTGTTTTGCGCATGGAATTTCTCAATTCTCCGAATTTCTTGCATACGCCTTCGGACAACTCGATGATTGTGACGCCACTCAGGAAATCTTTGAAAACACTTTCATGCCTGGCAGGATTTTTTGACCCGTAAACCCCCTCGTAAATTTCCGCCACCGATATTATGCTTATGGCCAGGCCGCTGTTTCTTAATTCTTCTATTTTCTCCAGGAAAACTTTCTTACCGTTCATCCAGTTGATGGCCCAGTCGGTATCCAGCAGGTATCTCATTCAAGCTCAACTTTCTCCCTCGTTACGTTCCTGTTTCTGTATATTTTTCTGATAAGGGCGTCTGCATCTATGTCATTCCAGCCGCCGGCGGATTTCAAAAAACGGTCCGTTTTGGAAGGTCCGCCTTTGGTAATTTCGGATATCATCATTTCGGCGGCAATGCTCAATGCGCCTTTCTTGTAGCCGTATTTTTTCAGCGCGTACTCCCTGAACTTCCTTTCCAGCTCATCCGGAATTTTTAATTTTAATTCTCCCATAAGTACTTATTACCATATGGTATTTAAATAGTTTACCCGTCCCAAACAATTTTTAGCAAAATGCCTCCATAACAAGCCTGCCGGTGTCGTTGATTTAGTGTATAAATTGGAAAGGGTTGTAATTGACAGAATGACAAGGAAAGTTAATGGCGCTGCAAAAAATCCTTTCCTCTTTGTTCAAAAATTGATCGGCGTGGATCTTTACAGGTTGAGAGTGGGGGATTACAGTGTCATAATGAATATAGAAAATAATAAAATGGTAATTTTTGTCGTCGCCGCGTGAAGTGTTGTTTACAGGATCTTGGTGTAATGCCCAATAATATAAGAATTCCTTTTATCAGCTTAAGAATTCTTCTCTGCTTAATTTAGCCTGTTTTTTATCAATTGCATGTGGTTTTTGATTCTACAACGTTCGAGGAAGTCCCTATCCTTACATCGTGGAGGCCTAAAGCTGCCGGATAGGATATTGCAAGCTTCGATCCTTGCGGCGCTATTTCCAAATCGCTGTGTTTGTTTCTGTATTCGTTGCTAATTTCCGTGTCGGACAGGACCTTGTTGAATATCCTTATCTCATCGACGACCCCATTGAAATTATCCGCGGACGCGCCTGATGATAACAGGGATCCTATGGTAATACCGGCGGTGCTGTCATGTATTGTAGTTATCGGATCGTCGTTTATTTTTGTCACAGTAACTTCGCTTCCGTCGAGGTAAAGTTTGAGTGTGCCCGAGTTGAACGTAAACCCTATCTGGTGCCAGCTGTTGTCTATGAAAACCGTATTTGAAACGTAATATTTTCTTTTTCCCGCGTTGAAGGTTCCGTCTGTGCTGACAATCACCGCGAATTTGCCGTCTCCCGCAGAATTTGTCCTCAACTCCCAGGATCTCTGGTTTATTCCGTAGTCGTAATGCGCCAAGATCCCTTTCTGGTTCTGTTCAACTCCCGTCTTTACCAGCATGATGACAGTCAATTCTTTCCTGCCGTTCCCTGTCTCAAGAAAATCACCGATATTGACGTGGTCGTTTGTCCCGTCGAAATCCAATGCGCCTCCGAATTTGCCGGCCACCCAATCCGTTGCCGGATCCATGGAGTTAAGGTTGCCGTTCCTTGAATTGCCGGAATGGTCCTTTGCCGTTAAACCCGAGCCGTCATCCATCCTCCAGTATCCCACGAGGCCTGATGTGAGGTAGAAAAAATACGGAGTCCCCAGAAGGTCGTTGCCGTCGATTTGTGCAACAGCAAAATCTTCAAATTTTAGGTTGGAATCCCCGATGTTAAGGACATGCGCCGTAATTTCGCCATTCTTGCAGTAAATTCCGCCCGGCGGCACGGATATGGAATTGCCGGTTTGGCCGGATAAAATGTTGCCGAACCAGACGTAAGCAGTTCCAACCAAGCCGACAGTTATCAGCATTAGCATGACCAGAGCCAGGACCGGTGTTACCGCTTTCATAAAATAAGTATCATTTTTATTAGTTAAATTGTTTTTATACAACGCAGGCTATAATATTCCGATAAAACAAATCGGTCATTTTTTCAAAGAATACAATTTCGCCCGCCCTACAGTGCGCAACACGACCAACCCTCGAACTTCAAGTATCGCCAAGTATTTTGAAGCGGTAACACGGTTGATTTTATTCTTCTCCGAAACTTCTTCAATTGTCATCCCCCATTCCGCTGCATTCCTAAGGCTGTATAAAATGTTTTCTTCGGTGATTTCTATTTTTCTTTTCCTAACCATTCGCATCACTAAATTGTTTTTATGCTTATCAAAGTCTTTCCGTTCAGCGTACCGTTGTTTTCTATGCGCAGCCTGTACGTGCCTTTCTGCAGTGTTTCAGTTCCTTGCACGTCTATGTCCGTGTATTTCAATTTCAATGTCAGCAAATTCTTGTCCCGCAGCGGGTAGCCGAATGAAGGATTGATTTGAGTCGTGAACTTTTCCTGGTCTAACAATTCGGCCCGGTTCTGGAACGATTGCCTCGTGCCTTTAGTCACGATTGCATAAATCTTGCTCTGCGATATCAAACCGTTGACATCTATCCTGTGTTCAACTGTCGTGTTCGATGCGCTCACGCCAACTCCGCCTCCGGTTCCATATAATCCAATCACAGAGTCGTTGAAGAATGACACAATCCAGCGCGTGCTCCATTCCGAACTCGAGTTTGTCTTGTTCGCAGGTATCTCGCCAGACTGCGTGTTGTAAATCATGTAGTTCGCGTTGTCGCCGACGAAGAAACGCACGGTTAAATTCGTGCTCGGAACAATGACGGATATTGCGAACGTGCTCGTCGCATTGACATTTTGCCCGCCGAATGTGAAATTGGCAACAACATAATGCGTTCCAGCGTTGAACGATGCTAAATTAACCGTGTCAATTCGTGTGATTGACCCGCCCGCCGGCACGCTGTACAAAGATGAGTTCCAGTAATACCTGTACGTTGTGTTGAACGTAGTGGAGTTGAATATGTAAACGGTCAGGTTTCCGTTAGTAATTGCCTGGTTCGCAGTTGATGTGACAGTCGTTGTAATCGTGGCCGTATCCGTTGTTCCGTACGTCGCTTTGTCTGACGAGACTGTTATCGTCGCGTTCGTGTTAGAGCTTATGTTAAACTGCGTAGTCGCACTGCGCACAATCTGTGATTGGCTTTCGTTTGTGTAATTGAAAGTCGCATTCAACGTGTAAGTGCCTGTGAAGTTTTTGTATGTCTTGAATGTCAAATTCAAGTTCGTTATGTTAAAGAAGTTATTCGCGCTTGTGATTACGCTGTTTGAATAAACTTGTTCTATCCTCTGCGACGAGTTGTAAACTTCTACGGTCAATCTTCCGGTTACGTTTATTCCGCCCACAGAAGATATGTTGCCCGAAATTCCCACAACATCGTTAACCGTGTAATTCGTTCCGGTCCTGTTCGCGCCGAGTCCGAGTGTCGCGTTTATTCTGGTGATATCGAATGTCTTCACATCATAGCCTATCAATCCGCTTGCATCGCTCACATTGCAGCGTACAGAATATGTTCCGGCATTGTTCGCGCTGACATTCCACGCCGTCGCGTTTGCTATTGTAACGCCTGGATTAATCACGCCTATTGTCCTGTTGCCTATGTCCGGGTTCGTAAACGCAGACCCGACCAATAAGTTGTTATAGTCGTTCACGTTGCACGAAATTATCAGGGTTGTTATTGTGAATTGCACAGGGTTTCTCACAGTCACGTTCACAGTCACATTCGTCGACGCGTTGTATTTCGGCGCATCAAGAGTTACGTTGACATCCGCCGAAGCGTTGTACGAAACCGTAAAGTTGGCGCGCTCGTATGTTGAACCGGCGCCCCATGTGAAATTCGCGCGTATTGACCAGTTGCCTGTTAAATTGTACATGGAATCCCACACCTCGCTTATCTGGTAAGGCGATGAAGGCGTCGCTGATATTGTCAGATTCTTCAAATTGGTTATCTCGTACGTTGCGTTCCAGACCGATAATGTGAGGTTACCAGTCACGCCAAGATTGCCGCCGGCAGTAACATTGCCTGTTATCGCAAGCACATTCCTGTACGATAAAACTGTCGCATTTAGTGTGATGTTTATCTGCGCGGTCAGGTTTGAAGTGACGTTGAAATCGACGCTGTTCGTTAATACGGTGCGGTTGCCTGTGTCATTGTAATAAGTGAATGTTGTCGTCGCTCGGTAAGTTCCGGGCGATTGCGTGCCAACGCCCCATTCGCGTTTGAAGTAGTATGCTCCGAATTTGTAACCGCCGTCGTGATGATAAATTGCGACATCGTCAAACCGTGCGCTTGATTTTTCCGTTCCAAGCGCAACAATCCCGCCGGTTATCGGCGTTGACAGGTCGGTTGTATTGATCCTTCCCAGCCCGCCGATTTCAACTTCTATCCTGTTCTCGCGCGTTGTAATGTTCATGGTGTACCATGTGTCCTGCGCTATGTTCATTATTCTGGGAGACGCGTCTGTTATGTTGGTTGCGCCAGATCCGCTGTTCTTGTATACCGCAAACTCGCCGTTCGAGGAAATGTTGATCAAATAGTACTGCGTCGAACTTTCATAACGAACATAAATTTGCGTGTTATTTGCAACCCCGCCGAGCATATTAAATCTTAATGAAGTTGTGTAATCGGTCCAGTACGAATTATTTTTAATCTTCGTGATCTCTCCTGTGTCTGACGAAGAGTTCGCAGTTTGTATGTAAACGCCGTTTTGCACAATCCACGATCCTATAGTTGCGTTCCATCCTTCAGCCGAGCCGTCGGATTCGTTGAAATGGTCTTCGAATGTATACGGAACCGTAATGTTTTGCGTCTGCGGGTATGTTGTCTGCGCAGCTCCGTATATAGCCCAGTAAACTGACCGCAGGAACAAATCTTTCGCTTCAGTTGTCCAGTACGTCGCACGATACGGGCCAAACGCTACAACACGCCCGGCGTTTGTGTCGTTGACGCCGATTATCGTGCGTCCGGATGTTCCGTCATCTGCTAACTCCGTGCCTTTGAAATCGAATAAATAAAGCGAGTTGTACGTGACGTCCTGTATCTCCGAAACATTCGTTGCATTGTACGAGCCTGTGATTGCGTGCGAAACTTTAATATTTGCGTCGCGCGGGAAGCGCCCGCCCCATGTTGACGATAAATTCATATCAACAGCGCCTTTGATCATCCCGTAATACGTCATCACAACCGGCTTGCCTGAAATAATCTGTCCCCACACATTCTGCGATATGTATTTCATGAAGAAGTTGTCGTAAGACGCCTCGCCCCAGACTATTACATTGTATTGCGAAGGCGCCCATGTGCCCGCATTCACAGTATCGTCATCAATCAGAGTTACGTTGTAGCCCGCCACGGTTAGCGTAGAGTTGTACAAATATTCATACGTGTCAAGCGCGCTCGCATTAGAAACTATCAAACCGACATTGTCCGGGTTTATTCGTCGTATCGTGACGTCAAGCGTTCCATTGATTTCCTGGTTGCCTAATCTTACCAAAGTTCCATTAATCAAAACACCCTGGTTCTGTGTGACGTTCTGTGTTACATTTACGAATAATGAAGTCATGTTTGTGTAGATGCTGGCGTTGATATACACGGTTGTGAAATTGTTGGCGTTGCGATAGAACGCGCGCGTTGCCGTGTAATTAAGGCTATAATTGCCGGCATGAATGTCCGTGACATTGTACTGGCCTGAATAATTGCCGACATTGAAATTGGGCATGCTCACATTGCGTGAATAATATGGAACATTTCTAAAGCCGTTGGCATACAAGCTCGTGAGATTCATGGAAACATTGGCGCTCGCTATCTCATCGCCTCGCAAAAAGTCGCGTACAGTCGCGTTTAACGAAACATTTTGTCCCATTGAATAGTAAGTCGTGCTCGGCAAAACCAGCCCGATCCACAAATTGCCATAAATGCCAACTATTCTCGAAATTGAAGATTCGGAATAATTCTGGTCTCCCGCAAACCAAAGCGTGAAGTTGTACGGGTTCGGCAAATCGTTTATAGTGATATTATATATCGTGTTGTTCGACGTTGTTAAAATTCCCACCGATGTGTAATTTGCAGAGTAAGGCCCGGTGTAATTGAATGTCAAGTTCAATATCTTCGTCTCGCCGCTGAAGAACCCTAGCGGAGTCGCTAAAAACCCAGTCGCATTGATCCAGTCGCTGCGGTTGTAATCGTTATTTCCATTTGTCCCGTTGAAGAATATCGAAGGCGTTGTCGAAGCTTTCGGAATCGATAAGATCTTCGAAACATTGTACGCCGTGTAGTTTTGTGATTCCTGGTAAGTTACATTGTACTGGTAAATACCAGAAGCGGATAATTCGTCATGTTCTCCAATACCGCGGTAATATTTGCCCAGTACTTCTGCATCCGACAATGTTCTGTTATAAATTTTTAATTCGTCCAGCTTTCCTGCGTAGAATCTTGCTGTGTTGGAAAGCGCGCCCACATAGAAACTGTCGCCTGCGGCAACGCCTCTCGTAAATCCTAAGGATGAAGTGGTTTGGTTGCTTAATGTGCCGTTTATGTAAATCTTCGCAAGGCTTCCGTTGTAACTTAAAACTATCTGAGACCATTTTCCTGTTGGTATTGAGCTATTGCTGTTGAAATCAAAGTAGTTGGTGGGCGTTTGCTGGTAATTAAATCTTACCAAATCATTGCCGGGATTTATCGCAGACTGTACAACCGGCCCGCTTCCTACCGAAATTAAATCGCACTCGCCGTCGCTGCATGATGATGTGGGAGCAGGATTAACCCACATTTCAATGGTGAACGACGTGTTAAACCTTGCCGATCCGCTTGCCGTGCTGATTGTTGAATATGAATTTGCGCCAGTCTGGTTCAAACTTTGTCGGAATTTTCCGGATTGGAACGAAGTTTGGCCTGCAGCGGTTAATGTGTTTCCCCATCCCGAATAATCAGTGCCATCCCCGTCCAAGTGGTACCATCCCACAAGCGACGAGTCGTTTGTATACGCAACAGGCGTCCCGTTGCGTTCCAGAGAAATCCCATTAACCGCATCTCCTAACCTTACAAACGCCGTCGTATTAACCGGCCTCGGGTAAATTAATGGGATGTCATTCCAGTAGCCTTTCGCTGACGCATTGATTTCTTCAGCGCTCATTGAGTAATTGTAGATGCGCACTTCATCTATCGTGCCGTTGAAATAATTCCAGCTTTCCTTATTTCCTATTTTAACTGTTCCTGTGTTTCCTACAGAATAGGCCGGATTGTTGTTGTTCGTTGTCGCGTTTAATATGCCATCGATATAAATGCTGACAGCGGTCCCGTTCTTTACGCCCGCTACATGGTACCATGTGTCCGGAAGTATGGTGTTATTTGCACTGGCAACTTGCAATGTTGTAGTCCCGTTGTATAATCTTAAGGTTACCACACCCCTGCCCAGAGGATTGTGATTCCTAACCGCGAGCATGTAATATGGCGTCGCACTTTTACTAATAATCGGGTAAAAATCATCCCCGGAATTTTTATCGAAAATGCCACTCGGATTTATCCATGCCATTATTGTAAAGTCTCCGGTGGAAAAGTTCAAGGATGGGGAATTACCTGTAATACTAACGAAATCGTTCGTCCCATCAAACTGCAGTGCGTTTCCGTATTTTCCAGTCATATTCCTCGTTACATTGTTCGGTGCCGTCCACGTCCCGTCATTGCCGTAACCTGACTGGTCATAAACTTTCGCCGACGATTCATTCTCATCAAACGACAAATGCAAAACTTCGCCGGATTGTGTCCATGTTTTATTCGTGTTGTTCATCTGTATTCCGAGTATCGGCGTAGATTTTTCAATTCGCAAAATCCTTTGCACGGTTATCGACGTGTAATTCTGCGAAGAGAAGTATCCCGTGTAGTTGTAAATTCCGGCCGCCAGTATTTCGTCGTCCGTTATATTGTCCGGACCTGATTGTGCGTTTGTAAATGAAGTCCCGTTTTTGAATAATGTGAAACCGCCTTCAAACGTTCCGGACGGGTTTTCGAAAGTGTGCGTCTTGTACAATGAAATGTTTGTAGGCGCGCCGTAAGAATAGTTTATCGCAGCTTCGGTGTTGTTGGTGTAAAGGTGGAACGTGATATTCCCTTGCGGCACGTTCAATATCTTCGAAACGTTCCAGGCCGTGTAATTCTGCGTTTCGGTGTAAGTCACATTGAACTCGTAAATTCCGGCAGCGCTTAGTTGGTTAAATTGTCTCAACCCGCGGTAATATTCCTCAAGTATCTCATTCGCAGCCAGCGTCCTGTTGTATATTTTCACCTCGTCTATCGTGCCGTTGAATGTGGCATTGTCGGGCGGACTTAACCTGTTAGAGCCGATAAATAAAGTTCCGCCATTATAGAATCCATAATCGCCGGCTACGTTATCCAAATTGGAACTGGATATTCTGGTGCCGTTTATGTAACCTGTTGCATTCGAGAAAAACCCGTTGCCTGTTGAATTTGTTTGCCTTTGGACCGTTACAGCTACGAATGTCCATTGGTTGAGTTGCGCCCGCCCAAAGGTATATCCTGTGTAACTGTTTCCTTGCGAAGAAACGCCGCCGAAAGTGAGCTGGCCATTGTTGGTTCTATCGAGGATGAGCTGGTATTCGCACGCCCCATTTGCTCCATAGCTGTTGCAGAGTATATAGCCATTCGTATTGTTGACCGGATAAATCCACGCCGAGACTGTGAGATTAAATATAGTGCGCCCGTCTAAACTTGCTGAACTCGCCGGAGCCTTGATTTGCTGGTTTATCCCGTCAAGTCTCAACCCATTCCTTATTTTGCCTGTGGTGTGGTTGACGCCGTTCACGAGCGTTCCGAAATTGTTCCGTCCAGAAGAATCGTTTGCAAGAATGTTTCCAACATTGCTGACCTCGTCAAAATGCCACCAGCCCAATAATGATGAATCGTTATTGTATGAAAGAAGGGTTCCGTTCCTGTATACATCTGTCCACGCAGCGTCGTCGCCCAACCTCATGAATCCGGTCACGTTTGTTGCGTTCGGATATATTATCGCTATATCGTTCCAGATGCCTTTGGCAGACGCGTTTATCTCATCTGCAGAGCGTGAGTAGTTATAAAATTTAAATTCGTCTATAAGTCCTGGGAAGTGGCCAATACCTGCAATAATCCCCGCACCTATTGTTGGAACTTGGTTAGCAACGGTATAAGGCCCTAATGTTGCCGATGTGGAATTTCTTAAAATCCCGTCTATGTAAATAAATATGGAAGTCCTATTAATTCCGGCGGCTATATGTGTCCATTGGCCCGGAGTCAATACATCTGGCGTAATTGTACTATATAAGCCACCATTTTCATCCCTGGTAATTAATCTTATTGCTGAGTCCGTTTGTTCAAGTTGGTAGAAAACAGAATTGCCTTCTGATCTGTATACGAATAATCCCCTGTTGGAACCAATCGAGTTTGGATTAATCCACATTTCCGCAGCAGAAGAAGTGATGTTTCCTAAATTCGGCAGCGTTATGAAATCATTCGTGCCGTCAAAACTCATTGCATTTCCGTATTTTCCAACCGTGTGGGTTGCGTTATTCGCCCCGCTTGTCCACGTCGCGTCGTTGCCGTAACCGCTCTGGTCGCGCGCGCTTAATGTCGTGTTCTCGTCAAATGAAAGATACAATATTGTTCCAGACCCGACAGGGAACGAGTTGTTCGTTGCAATCCCGAGTATAGGCGTCGCTTTCTGTATGAACATCGTGTAAGAAACATTCGAATACGTGTAGTTCGCAATGTTTAACAAAATCGCGGAGTAATTGTTCGGGCCTGCCGGCAGAATCACATTTTCAGAAACGTTGCCCGGTCCTCCGTTTCCAATAGAAGTTCCGTTGCGCCAAAGCTGCAGCGTGCCTTCGTTGTTGTACAATATCGATGTGCGGAATGCCGTCGCATTCGTAGGATTGCCGTAAATGTACGACGTTACATCAGCCTGCGTCCCGTTCAAGTAAAGCGCCAAGCTTGGATTTCCTAATGGTATGCTCAATATCTTTGAAACGTTCCACGAAGAATAATTTTGCGATTCTTGGTAAGTTACATTGTACTGGTAAATTCCCGAAGCGGATATCTCAGAGAATTGACCGATGCCGCGGTAATATTCATTTGAGATTTCAATAGCGCTTAATGTCCGGTTGTATATTTTCACCTCGTCGATTGTGCAGTTGCAACCTGTAATCCTTTCCTGCCCGACGCCTTCGAACGATGTCCTGCCTATGACATAAGGCCTGGAATTGGATGACAATGTCACAGAGCCTATGCTATAGTTTGCAAGCGTGTCATTGATGTACACGGACAGGACGCTCCTGTTGTAAGTAACTGCAACGAAGTACCATTTTTCTGGCGTTAAGCCGGACACCGTGCCTTGCAGATCGGGACTGAAATCGTTTCCACTGTCCAGTACAACCGAAATGCTGTTGGCTTGTTTGCCCGCAAACAATTCGAACGGGAAATCTGTTTCAGTGGTCGCATAATAACTGCGCTTGCTGACTATCGCCTGCTGGTCGGCTCCCGGCGACGCTTTGACTTTTATCCATGCGGATACCGTGAAGTTACGCAGGGTGGTTGTTATTCCAGTATTTACGAAGTCGTCCGCCCCGTCAAATTGCAACGCGTTTCTAAACCTGCCTTGCGCGTACGTCGCATTAACCCCGCCCATCGTCCCTGCATTATTCCGCCCCGAATAATCATTCGTATTATTGTCAAAATGGTACCAGCCAACCAATTGTGAATCATTAGTATAAGCAATTGGAGTTCCATTGCGTTCCAACGAAATCCCGTTAACCGCATCTCCCAGCCTCACGAATCCCGTCACGTTCGTCGCGTTGGGATAGGTTTCTTGCAAATCGACCCAGATTCCTTTCGCGCTGTCGTTAACTTCCTGTGCGGTCATTGAGTAGTTGTAAATGCGGACTTCATCTATCGTGCCGTTGAAAAACTGACCATTGCCGTTTCTTAATGCTCCGATTCTTGTTCCGCCTGTTGAAGGAGATGTAATGCCGGTAATCGAAGTTATCGATGTCGAATTGCTGAAAACGCCGTCGATATAAACTGAGATGGTAGTAGCGTTGTTCTTCACACAGGCAACGTGGTGCCATGTTGTGTCATTAATAGCAGATGTCGAGTAAAGCAGTACAGAACTTGTGTTGTCTGATAAGTATAATCTTAGTTTTCCAAGAACCCCTGCTTCAGCACTTACCGAACACTGGTAACCTTCGTTGGTGCCGGCTGCTCCTACTTGTTCGATAATCGTTCCAACAGTTCCTTGAGGCGCAGGGAATCTGCCTGCAGCCATCCATGCCATTACGGTGAAAGAAGTGTTCAAATATATCCTGTTGACAGTTACGAAATCATTTATCCCGTCAAACGTCAAAGCATTCCCAAACTTGCCGGTCATATTATGTGTGACATTATTTGGTCCAGTCCACGTCCCGTCGTTGCCGTAGCCTGACTGGTCGCGCGCGCTCAACGTAGTATTCTCATCAAACGACAAATACAAAACCGTTCCGGAAGCGACAGGGAATGAATTATTCGTCGCTATCCCGAGTATCGGCGTGGATTTTTGTATCGTGAAATATGAATTTACCGCAGAACCGTTTGTCCAGTTCTGCGATTCCGAATAATACGCCGAGAAGTTGTAAATTCCCGCTGCCAGTGTTATGTTTGACGAGACGTTTCCTATTGCGCGCGAAACTTCTGTGCTGTTCCTGAATAAAACAATCGAAGCCAGCTGGTCGCCTAATCCCGATGTTATGTTAGCCCACACAGCAAGCGGGTCTCCGAATGCGAAACCGGACGATGCGTTGAATGTGACAGTTATATTAGAAGAGCCTCTCACAATGCTCAATATCTTGCTGACATTATACGCCGAATAATTCTGCGACTCCTGATAAGTGACGTTGTATTGGTAGATGCCTGCGGCGCTTAATTCAAAGTGTTGGCCGATTCCTGCAAGATACGATACATTAATTTCCGCAGCAGTCAGCAAGCGGTTGTATATTTTTACCTCATCCATCGTGCCGTTAAAGAAAACACCGTCTACTATTCTTCCAATAGACAATGGCGCAGAACTTGAACCCACCCTGTTGCTTGAAGAAACTGAAGAATCTTGGATCCCATCAACGTACAGCCTGCAGGTAGTTCCGGTTCCTGTGTCGTCAGCAGTTACTGCAACATGATGCCAGCTTCCATCAGTAATGCCTCTTACTCCGACAGGATCTACACAAACAGGAGTGAGCGCACCGTCCCTTATTTCCGTTGACAGCGTGCCGATAGCGCTGTAGCTCATTGAGTATTGCCTAGTCGATGCGGCTTCGTCGCTTTTTCCGATAATAGCTCTGCCAACAGAATGGTTTACAACCTTAATCCATGCCGAAAGGGTGAAATCCTGCTGGTTGAAATTCAAGGATGATGGGTTGCCTATAGTAACAGAATCGTCAACGCCGTCAAACAGCAGCCCGTTTCTTATTTTTCCTATTGTGTAAGTAGCATTATTCCCTCCCATCGTTCCCGGATTATTCCAACCGGAAAAATCGTCCGTATCATTATCAAAGTGATACCATGCTACAAGGCCCGTGTCATTTGTGTAAGCAACAGGCGTGCCGTTGCGTGATAATTCTATGCCGTTAACCGCGTCGCCCAGCCTCACAAACGCTGTAACATTCGTCGCGTTCGGGTACGTTTCAGCAATATCCATCCACACGCCGCGAGCTGATGCATTGATTTCGTTCGCGGTCATTGAATAATTGTAAATCCTGACTTCGTCGATTGTGCCGTTCCATACAATCGTATCGTCGTTATTTATTGTACCTATGTAGATTGGGTGCGTCAGGTTGGATTGTATCATAACCGTTTGTGCAGCAGAATTGATGAGGGTGCCGTTTTGGTATATTGCTAAAGTTGTTGTATTCCAAGTCGCAGCGACATGCTGCCAGTCCCCGCCCGCAAAGGTGTTGAATATCGCAGGCCCTGTTAACAGCTGGGACGTTGTCCCGTTTGATATCCTGAACGCTAACTGTCCCGAGGAGCCGGCACCTGAGGTTTGCAGCCGCCATGAGAATTGTCCGGCATCAAGGTTGTTGTAGCCTTTAATTACGATAGGCTGGTCAGCGGTTATTGAATTATCCGCCCGCACCCATGCCATTACTGTACCGGACGCATTGAATGTAAGGCTTGACGAGTTTGTCACATTCACTTTTCCGACGTTCACGTTTGTAGTGATTGCATTCCCGAATCTTCCGGAAGCGTTGCGCCTTAAATTCTGATACAGCGTGGCGTCATTCCCAAACCCGCTTTGGTCATACGCTTTTACCGATGAAGCGTTCTCGTCGAACGACAAGTACAACACAGCACCGGACGCAGTCTGGAATGAGTTGTTCGTCTGTATTCCTAATATCGGCGTCGCCTTTTCAACTACAAAAATCTTTGAGAAGTTATATGCGGTAAAGTTTTGCGTCTCCGGATACGACGCGTTGTACATCCAAATTCCCGCAGGCAATGTTGTATTCTCGCTGGTTTGCGTTCCACCGCCTACAGTTGTTGAGTTCCTATATAATGTCAATGCGGGGGCGTCTCCGAATCTTACAAATCCTGTCGTGTTTGAGATGTGTCCGTAAGTGAAATGAATGTCGTTGAAAATTCCTTTCGCAGATTCGTTTATCTCGGCGGCGGTCATTGAATAATTGTAAATTCTGACTTCGTCGATTGTGCCGTTGAAATAAAGTGGAACGAAATCCAGTGACCGTGCCCCGATCATCAAAGGCGTTGAATTTGTAACTATTGTTGCTGGTGTGGTAGCATCACCTTGCCCTGTCACATCAACGCCGTCAAAGTACACCTTTGAATTGGTCAGCCCGTCGAGCACAACAGCTACGTGCGTCCACCTGTTTAAGGTCAGTTTGTTAGTGGAGCAGTTGAAAATACTGATTCCAAACTTTCCAATCCCTATATCTCCTAATGCACAATTGCCAGAAAGGCGTGCATAAAACATGCCATAAGTGTTAGCCCCTTTATGGATCAGCATCGTATTGCTTGCTCCTACGGTCTCATTGATCGGGTACACCCATGCCATCAAAGTTATCTTGTCAGTCATATTCAACGAAGCCGAATTGGGGGCGGCGACAAAATCATTCGTTCCATCGAATGTTAGCGCGTTTCCGAATTTTCCAGAAGTATTTCTTGTAACATTATTATTTCCCGTCCACGATCCGTCGTTGCCGTAGCCTGAAGAGTCGTACGCCTTTGAAGAAGTGTTCTCATCAAACGTCCAATACGCAACCAATCCGGATCCGCGCCCCTCGTTTACAAACGAATTGTTCTGCGCAATGCCGAGTATTGGCGTTATTTTTTCTATCTGCAATATTTTGGATGCGTTCTTTGCGGAATAGTTTTGTGATTCGGTATATGTCGCATTAAATTCGTAGATTCCTGCAGCGGATAATTCGTAATGCTGTCCGATCCCTGCGAGATATGATGCGTTTATTTCCGCTGCTGTTAACGAACGGTTGTATATTTTCACCTCGTCGATTGTGCCGTTGAAGAAAAATTGTGTAGCGCTTTTGCTTCCAATAAACAAGTTATTCGCTGTGGCTACTATAGTGCTGTTTACTATGTTTTGAGATCCCACTCGGACGCCGTTTGCATAAACCTCCATCAGGCCTGTGCTTGAGTTGTACGTGCCGACCAATTGATACCAAGTGTTTGTGTTGAATACCTGAGTCGGGTACAGTGATTGCTGGCCGGATGCGTTGAATATAGCAAGTGTAATTCTGTTCGAATTGTCAAAGTATAATCCATAGGATCCCTCTTTCCAAATCATATTTATGAAGCTTTGAGTGAGGTTCCTTCCATTAAACCACATAGAAATAGTTAGTGTGCTTGTTATGTCCAGCGAATCCGCATCCGTGACTCTGACATAAGTATTTGTACCGTCGCCTAAAACCGCGTTCCTAATTCTTCCAGTCGTGTGGTTGATCCCATTGAACAGGGTTCCTGCACTATTCCAACCGCTTGAATCATTCGCAACCGTATTCCCAATTAAATTATCCTCATCGAAATGATACCAGCCGACAAGCGCTGAGTCGTTTGTGTATGCAATGGGCGTCCCGTTTCTATCCAGCGAGAATCCGTTGCCCGCGTCTCCAACTCTTATGAAACTGGTCGTATTTATCGGGTTTGAATACAAATAGCGTTTATCATTCCAAATTCCCTGCGCTGATTGGTTTATCTCCGCATCGCTCATCGAATAATTGTAAACCCTAACCTCATCTATCAGGCCCCGGAACAAGTTGCTGGCAGTGGCGTCTTCGTCAGTGCCGATGTACCAGAACGGTTGGCTGGTCGCAAATACGTACGGTGTGCAAACAGCACCGCAGGAATTTGCTGCTATGTAATTCCCGTCTACGAACAATGAGACGTGTGTGGCGTTCAGCCTTCCAGCCACGTGATACCAGGTATTATTGTTTGTCTGGTAGCCTGTTGTTGAAACGATGGCGCCGTTACTGTCTATTATCTCGGCGTAAACTTTGCCTACCGCAGCGCCGTCAAGGAACAATCCATATCTGTCTCTGCGTGATGTGTTGGAAAGCGATATTATTCTGCTGTATGAGCCTGCTACCCCGCCGTCCACTTTCATCCAGACCATCCACGTCGCCTGCCCTCTCATGTTCTGTGATGCGGTGTATGTCAGGTTTACGCCGCCGTTCGAAGTTGCAATCGCGTTACCAAATTTGCCGGAAGTGTTATGCAACGCACCGCTTAGCAAGACTCCGTCGTTTCCGTTTCCTGAAGAATCGTACGCCGTAACGCCTTGCGATTCGTCGAAGCTTAACCTCAAAACAGTTCCCGAAGCTCCGCTGGATAAGTCTGTGTTATTATTTTGTAAGCCCAATATCGGAATCGCCTTGTCGATGTCCAGATATTTCGTAAAGTTCCTCGCTGAATAGTTTTGCGTTTCAATGTAGCTTGCATTGAACTCGTAAATCCCCGCAGCGCTTAATTCATTCAATTGCTGCAACCCGCGGTAATATTCCGCGGTTATTTCATTTTGCGTCAAAGTTTTATTGTATATCTTCACTTCGTCTATTGTTCCGTTGAAGAACGAATTTGTGGCAAGAAGCCTGCCCAAAGCGCCTATTGTTACAAACCTCGATGTGTTTCCGAATGTGTTTGTCATGCTTTGTGTGGCAGTCCAAGTCCCATTGATATAGAATTTTATATTGCTCGCTGTAGTGGTGTTGTCCACAGTTACTGCCACATAAACCCATTGGTTCGTAGGAACTGTACCGTTCGAATCGCAGACCGTTGTAGCGCCGGTTGACGTTCCTACCCACAATAAACGATTTGCTCCGCAGCCGAACACACCCATGTCTATGCCGAAATCCCATGCCCTGACACCCACGAAGTTGGCGTTGCCTGCGCTTACCAAGCCTTGCCCGCTATTGCTGACATTGGAATATTTTACCCATGCTGTAATTGTAAGGTATTGTGGGAAGTTATTACTGAACAGGGTCGTGGCATTTGCAAATTGGTTAACACCATCAAACGCCAGCGCATTCCTTATTCTTCCTGTCGTGTGATTGACGCCATTCTTTAATGTGCCTTGGTTATCCCGCCCGCTTGAATCGTTGGCAATAGTATTTCCAATTGCGTTTGCTTCGTCGAAATGATACCAGCCGACAAGCGTGCTGTCATTAACATAAGCCAATGAAGTCCCGTTCCTCTGCAAATCCAACCACGCAGCGTCATCTCCTTGCCTCAAAAGTGCTGTCGTGTTCGCAGGTTGGCCGTAAATGTAATGTATGTCGTTGAATATCCCGCGCGCAGATTCGTTTATCTCCGCAGTCGTCATAGAGTAGTTGTAAAGCTTAATCTCGTCTATGGTTCCGTTGAAGAACCTTCCCGCCCCGCCGGAAGTGCCTCCGATAGTCAAAGGTCGTACATTTTTGTTTAAATTTCCGGTCATGGCCGTCGACGCAGCATAGACGCCGTCCCTGTACAGAGTTAAACCCGAACCGTTGTATGAGCATGTCCAATAATTCCAAGTGTTTAAAGAGAGCGTGTTGGGATCTGTTGCAATGTATGTTGTAGTAGCGGAATCCATTGCAAGGCATCTCATGTTGTCGCCTCCGTCGTCAGGCGACATAATAAACGTGAAGTTTGAACTTATCCCTTTTTCAGCTATTCTCGCAAATTGTGTGTAATTATTCGCGTAGACCCACGCGGAAAGGGTAAAGAAACTCACATTGAGGGACGACGAAGGATTCACAGTGGCGAAATCATTCGTCCCGTCAAACGTCAGCGCGCTCCCGAATCTTCCAGAAGTATTTCTTGTAGCATTGTTATTCCCTGTCCACGATCCGTCGTTGCCGAAACCTGAAGAATCAAATGCAACCGTTCCGTTAATCTCGTCGAAACTTAACGCAAGGACATTTCCGCTTCCCCTGTTGTCCGATACGAAAGAATTGTTGTTCTGTATCCCGATCGCAGGAATTGCTCTCTCGATTGTCAACGGCAATAAAATCGACGACGACGTGTAGTTTTGTCCGCCCGATGTGTTAAGCAAATAGAAATATTGTGCTGCCGCGTTTACAATGGTGTGATTTTCAATCAAACCGCCTTGGTATTCCGCGTAGATTTCCTGCGGCGTAAGGGTGCGGTTAAATATTTTCACTTCGTCTATCGAGCCTAAGAAAGCATTCCCCCCATTGGCAAATCCTATTCTTCCGGGCAGGACGCCGTTTAAATTCCCGTCTCCTCCGAAGCTGAATGAAAGGTTTGCACCGTTCCGTACACCATCAACGTATGATATAACCTGTATGGTAGACGCACCTCTGTCGACGGTAACCGACATATGATGCCACTTGTTGTCGTTAATCAATGTCCCGCCGGAGAAAGTGGTCTGGAAGGCCGTTGAACCGTCTCCCATTGAAAACGATGGCGACCCGCCCTGCGTCCCGAAAAACACATGCCGCTGGCTGTTATCATAACTTCCTTTGCCGAAAACGCTGTTGTAGGATTGTGTTGTGGTAAATCTCACCCACGCCGCCATCGTGAAGTTTCCTGTAAAGTTAAGTGAACTTGCCCGCCCGACATCAACAAAATCATCCGTCCCGTCAAAGTTAAGGCACGTCCCGAACTTGCAGTTAGCAGTTGTATTGTAGGTTACATTTGCAATGCCTGTCCACGATCCATGATTGTTAAACGTCGATGCATCCGTCGCATTAGTCCCGTTAATTTCGTCAAATTTCCAATAACCGACCAATTGCGCGTCTTTAGTCCCATATCTTGCGACAGGCGTATTATTCAAATACAAATTCAAATCAACATCTCCGGCTCCGAGTCGGTTTGTTTCGTTGGCAGTGAAAATCGTCTGCGTCGAATAAATCACGCGGGTGTTATTTAGCTGTAAAACCTCGCTCGGCGTTAATGACCTATTAAATATCATCACCTCGTCCAGCGTTCCGTTGAAATTGGTGTCGCCGTTTACGCGCGAGCCGATGTTGATGGGCGCGGTGTTCGTAAGATTGTTGGGCCCGCTCGTGCCTGCAGTTTCATAAGCTCCGTTGATATAGGCTGTTGAGTGCGTCGCGTTCCTTGTAACTGTTACGAAATACCAGGTTTCGTTTTGAAGAACTGTCAGGCTGTTAGCGCCTCCGGCAGAGGATTCTATTTTGTTCGTAGACAGCCACGTTATCGAAATGTGTCTTGTAGTATCCCATGTTCCCTGCACAACTATGCTGTTAGCCACGGTATTGCTTCTCGTTCCTTTCATCCAGAACGCGACTGTCCAATTACTCACGTTTAAACTTGGTGTAAGTGGCACGCCTACATAATCATTTATCCCGTCAAACTGCAATGCACGGCCAAAACGTCCTTGCGTTGACGTGGCATTCGCTCCTGTCATGTTTCCTGTGTTGCCGGAGCCCGACGAATCCAAAAGATCCTGGCCTTCGAATTTCCAATAACCGACTAATCCGGTCGTGTTTACAAATGGACCGGCCGTGTTTGAAATCGCAATTTCAGGATTCTTCCTGTCGACAATAACAGGCACAGTCAGGGTTTCGGAAGTGTAGTTGTTATTGCCTGACGTATTCAATGTGTAGAAATACGTTCCCGCCCCAAGCGTCGCGGATTCATTTAATTGCAAAGAGCTTCCGACGTATTCTGCGTAGATTTCATCCGCGGTTAAAGAGCGGTTATATATTTTTAATTCATCCAATGTCCCGTTCCAGCCCTGTGAGTTTCCGTTGAAAGTGTTGATACCTATTGAGGATATTGTTCCGTCCGAACCAAATGAGCCTGTGAGATTTATAGGCACAATATCGCCTAGTTGGGCGCCGTCCTGATAGAATGTTATGAGGTTTGAATTTTTGTTTATCGTGGCTGCTAAAAATGCCCATGAATCATTGGCCGTTGTTAACCTCGTAGTTGAAACGTAATTTTGTGTCGTACTTCCGTTTCCAAGTGTTACTCTTAATCTCCCCTTGTCCCCATTGTTTGCGGCCATTGTTAAACGCCACCCGCCCGTGGACCTAAGGTTTGTGTAAATGTAGGGCGGGGTAATGTTGTTCCAGTTCCTTGAAGTTGCCCAAACGGTTATTGAAATCGTTTCGGATACGTTCAAACTTGAAGACATTGGTACAATGGCAAAGTCGTCAAAGCCGTCAAATGTAAGCGCATTTCCTAATTTTCCTGTTGTGTTCCAAGTTACATTCCCGTCCCTGACCCAGCTTGCATTATTTCCGTATCTGCTGAAATCATTCGCAACGCTTCCCGACCCTTCTTCGAACGGCAGATACAAAACCGTTGACCCGTCGCGATATCTGTAACGCTGTATCGCTGTATTATTGCGGTACAAATTCAAATCCAGATTATCGTTATCCGGACGTGTCGTCATATTGCCGTAAAATTGCGTCGGAGTTGAATACAATACGCGTGTAGCGTACAATTCAGAAATTTCCACAGCCGATAATGCGCGCGACCAGATTTGAACTTCATCAATTGCGCCGTTGAAATATTGTGATCCGCTGTTCCAGCCTATGAATAATCTATTTGTAGATCTTTGCAGGTTCACAGTACCAGACGCGTCAAGCACACCGTTGATGTATATTTGCGAGCTTGCGCCGTTAATCACACCTGCAACATGGTACCATGTGTTATTCGCTAAAACCGCTGTTGATTGGAAAGTTCCTCCTCCCTCTTCGCCCAGTGAAATTGTATTGTTGTTTCTTACAAGTAATCCGTACGCGGAAGGTTTGCCGGCAATTTGCATGCTTGCCGTGCTGCCGGAGGTTTTTACCCACGCTGATATTGTAACAGCGTTGGCAGTATCAAGCGAAACTGAATTGGGTACGGATAAATAATCATTCACGCCGTCAAACTTCAAACAGCTTCCTAAATAACAATCAGTCGCATTCCATCCCGATGTAGCGTTGCCGGTCGCACCGCTTGGCGCTGTCGTGTTCATGTTCGTTAACGTGCCTTCATTCCCGAATATCGAATGGTCTGAAGTTGTTGTACCCGATCCGTTGTCGAATTTCCAATAGCCTACAAGGTCTGATGTGTTCAACCTCGTTACATTGTTAAACAATTCCAAACCGGAACGCGCTTTCTGGACGTTTACAATAAACGACAAATTGTAAGCGCTGAAATTCTGCGATGCCTGGTATGTAACATTATACTCTTTTATCCCTGCGGATTGCTTTTCTTCGTGCATGCCGATGCCTGCGAGATATGATGTATTTATCTCGGCGCCTGACAGCGTCCTGTTGTACAATTTCACCTCGTCTATCGTGCCGTTAAAAGCACGCTCACCAAAGTTTGAAGTTGATGTTGACATTCCGATTCTCATGTGTGACATGTCAGATACATTGCCGTTAGCAAGCGCTGTTGTGGCATCTAAAATTCCATTTCTATAAATTCTTATGTTAGTTCCGTCGTAAGTTCCCACAAGGTTGTACCAGGTATCATTTAATAACGTAGCCGTTGTTGCCCTTTTGTTGTTTGAGACCCAGAAACTAATTTTATTGGAACCGCCTTCCTTTTCCATGGTCCATCCTGCGAAACCGGTAGCCAAATTTTTCCCCGCAATAGTCGCAACGTTGTGGTCGAAATTGTTGAATTTTACCCAGACAGAAACCGTAATGTTTGTAACATTCAAACTCGAGCTGTCCGGTACCCCTACATAATCATCCACCCCGTCAAACTGCAGCGCCCCCCTTAATTTGCCCGCAACTCTTGTAGCATTCGCACCTCCGGTCATAATACCCATGTTGTTCCATCCGGACGAGTCGTTCGTCTGGTTGTTGCCGGCTAAATTATCCTCGTCAAAATGCCACCAGCCGACTAAAGTTGAGTCGTTGGTGTAAGCGACAGGCGTTCCGTTTCGTTCCAGATTCACGCCAATGGAATTGCTTATCGTATCGCCGTAAACAATAAACCCTGTCACGTTCGTCGTGTTCTGGTAGAAAATCGGAATTGAATTGCGTATGCCGCGCGCGGATGCGTTTATCTCATCCGCAGACATCGAGTAATTGTAAATTTTCACTTCGTCTATTGTGCCGTTGAAGAAGTTGGAGAAACCAACGTCGACACGACTCAATGCCCCTATGTAAAGAGGTCCCGATGAATTTGAATTAAACGTGGGAGTCGTTGTAAAAGTGCCTGATTTGTCCAGCACGCCGTTTATGTACAGCCTTATGTCGCCTGTCGAAGGTATCATTGTGCATGCTACGTGAGTCCATTGGTTGGGCTGTATTAGCGAATTGCCTAGCAGGCCTTCGCCGCTCGGTATATCAATCGCACGGTTTCCACATAGGATGGCACCAGTCCCGTTTGCAGCAGTGTTTATTTGGAAACCGTAAATCATCATGGCCCACATGCCTTTTTCAACAATCATCAAGCTTTTTATAGCAGTAATATTTGGAAAGTTGACCCATGCACTCATTGTTATCGGGCCGCTGATATTCAGGTTAGAAGTATGAGGTGAGGACAAGTAATCATCCACACCATCAAACGTCAGAGCGTTGCCGAATTTTCCAGTCATGTTGTGCGTTGCATTACTTATGAAGTTAGTCCTTGTTCCGTGGTTGCCGTAACCGGAAGAGTCGTAGCTTGTTAAAGACACATTTTCGTCAAAGCTCCAATAACCGACCAATCCCAGTGTGCTATTTTGTTTTAGTCCAAGTATCGGCGTCGCCTGCGGCTCCGTTATTGCGTATTGGTCCGTGGTGCGCCAGTTTTCATCTGACGTGCGCGTGTAATACCTGTATTGCATAACCCCAGCCGGTATCGTTAAGCTCGTGTAAAATTGGTTCGCAATCCCGCGCGATAAAGTGTAATTCGCATTGCCTCCGCTGAAATTCGCTTCCAACGTCACGTTGCACCATAACGCGCACGGCTCGACGGAAATGTTGAACCAAGAATTTACAGAAGTGGAATAAGTAACTGGCAATGCTGTTACGTTAAAGTGTGGCTGCGCGTCAACGGCTTTTCCTTCGATTTTTAACAGTCTCTGGTCGTAATCTTGTTGGCCTGCGTTATCGTGGTCTGTTAAATTGTAATCTATTAATGTGCTGTTGCCAATTGTTTTGATGGTATGCGCTACGCTGTTCGGCGTCGAGTTGCGCTTGTTGAAGTATGCGTTCTTTGCGGTGTAGTCGTTGTATATCTCCGTCGACGTCAGCGAACGGTTGAAGATTTTTATTTCATCCAGCGACCCCTGGTAGAAATCTGAATAAGAGCTGCCGTCAATGTCCTGCCCGAACAATAGCGGTTTCCCGCCCACGTCGAAGCTCATTATCGAGGGTATGCTTGTGGTGTTTGTTGCCAAAAGGACACCATTTTTATACATGCTTAGCGAACCAGCCGGCCCGTTAAACGCAAAAGCGAAATGCTCCCACGTCCCTACCGTAGGTATTCCTAAATTGGCAGGGAAAATACTGCCAAGACCGTCGATAGTGAAAGTCCACGCGTTCCTGCTGCTGTAATTCCACAAAATATGAAGGTCATTGCCTCCGGATTGGTCATGCTTTCCTATGATATTTCTTCCGTTGTTTGGTTCTGTCCCGCCCGAATTGTTAGCGGAATTCATCCACCACATGAACGTCATTGCAGATGTGTTTTGTCCTAATGCTGTTTTTGAAATTGAGACAAAATCATTCACGCCGTCAAACGTCAGCGCATTCCCGAATTTTCCTGAAGCGTTCCACGTTGCATTCGCCGTTCCTGTCCACGATGCTGAATTTCCTAACACGCTTTCATCTTTCGTTGACGAACCGCTTGCCTCATCAAATTTCCAATAACCAACTAAACCGTTGTCAGGCGAATCCTCAACCCCGACGTAATTGTAAGACTGTGATGCAAAGTCGTCGTAATACTGAGATTGTGTTTGTAAATAATGCTGTTTTATCTCGTCAGCAGACAGCATGCGGGAATATATTTTGATATCGTCCATTGATCCCTGGAAGAACGCGCCCTGCGCATCGGATGGATCCCAGTCCATCCCCAAATTCCACGGGTGCGTTCCGGATGTTGTTCCGTCGAAGTTGAAATCCGGTATCGGCGTGGTATTGCTTGCAACAAAAGCGCCGTTCTTGTAAATGCTTGTAATATTGGCAGCCGTGTCTATCACGAATGTGTAATGGTCCCATCTGTTTGTCGCCGGTTGCGCTGCGCCCGCCGGGAATATGTCCGCAGTGTTTTCGACGCTTATCACCCATGAATCTTTTCTCGTGCCGGTCGCGTTCCATGCGATAAGCAATTCGTTGTTTTCAGACGCATCAGCTTTGTGTATGAAAGTCCTTTGGTCGTTTATGCCGTCGTCGATGGTCGTGTTGTAGAAATTCAGCCACGCCATTATTGTCAGCTGTGCGGGCTTTGGCACGGTTATGTTGTAGCCGATGTCCACAAAATCGTTCACACCATCAAAAGACATTGCGTTTCCGTATTTTCCAGTTGTGTTCCATGTCGCATTCGAGCCTGTCCATGTCGCCTTGTTCCCGTTGTTGCTTGAATCGCCCGATGAGTTTCCGAATCCTTCATCAAACTTCCAGTAACCGGCTAACGAGCCGTCGTATTTCTGCGACGCAACCTTGGTGTGCCCGACAGCTGTAGTTTTATCAACTTTGAAATAACCCGGATATTCTTCTGCCTGCGATTGGTAAATGGATTTTATTTCGTCCGTCGAAAGCGCCCGCGACCAGATCATGGCGTTGTCTATTGAACCGTTGAAGAATTTTGTTGTCCCGCCTACGGCAGCGCCTATTGTAGTTGCTGCAGTCACATTCGGGCTGACTGTCCTGGCGGCCGTGGTCGCGAGTGTACCGTTTACATAAACCCTAAGTTGGGTCGTATCAAGGACCGCAACAACATGGTACCACTGGTTGTCATTCAGCGTTTCACTGGCCGGGTCTATACCGTTGCTGGCACTGCCGTTTCCCTCGTGGAAACGGAGTCTTCCGCCATACACATACAGCCAATAATGGTTGTCTTGTGAATTGGTGCTAACACCTCTTGCAAATATTGTTTTATCCGTGTTAGGAGACAAGGCAGCGCCGTTTATCCACGCTGACAATGTATATACACTGGGCTCCAAGCTGGTGCTGTTTCCAGCATTCACATAATCATTCAGCCCGTCGAAATTCATGCAAAATCCAAAACCGGTTTTGCATGCGGTATTATTCCAACCGCTCGAAGAATTTCCTGTTGTGTTCATGTTAGTTAGGACGCCATTGTTCCCCCAACCTGATGCGTCAGTCGCATTCAGCGAACCCCAGCCGTCGTTTAATCGCAACCAAAGAACAAGGTCATTGTCGCGCAAATCGTAATACGTCAATGACGAATTAACAACTGCTTCAATCGGCTCCGATGAAAATCCTAGCGAAACGTTCGACGGGTTGAACGCGCCTGCATTAATCGCATTGGTGTAACCTTGTGAGAACAGGAAATGGTTGTTCGTCGAACTGTTGAACTGGTAATTGTAAATCGCAATTTTTGCAGTTTCGTTGGACCAGATGTTGAAGAGGCTGTCCAAACCGCCGGAATATGATCCCCTGTACGCTTCGCGGAAATTCTGCGTTGTCCACAAAACGCTCTCGGAAGATGTGTTGCGGTAATAATAATTGCCTGGTCTGGCTTTAGTTTGCCCGAGATAATAGAGCTGCAAAACCTCTTCGTAACTTAGCGAGCGGTTGTAGACCCTTATCTCGTCCATTGAAGCGTTGGCGTATGAGCCTGGGGTCCCTTGGCCGGTTCCTATCCTGAATTGTGTCGCATTGCTCTCTCCGATGCCGCCGGCCATGGTTGTTGTCCTCTGGGTTACCAGGGTTCCGTTCACATAGATTTTCTGCCCGTTTGTAGTTGCTTGTCGGTAAGTGACAACGACAAAGTTCCAGGTATCTATCCCCATGGCAGAACTTGCAGACGCGGATTCCGAAGAGGCGGAATTGTTAAAGACTTCGAATCTTAGTCCGCCCGCATTGCTCGGATCTTGGGAGTCGATATTTATCCCTCTAAGCGGACCTGAAGAATATTTATTTATGTATCTTTGAGTGCCTCCGCTGGTCGCGGGTGTAGCATTTGGTTTTATCCAAAAAGCAATTGAGACCTCGGGCCAGCCGAACATGTTAAGGCTGGCGCTGTTGGGTACGGCGATAAAGTCGTTCGTCCCGTCGAACTTGAAACCATTGCCGAACGCGCCGACGACGCCTGTAGTTACGTTCGCCGTCCCTGTCATCGAGCCCGTATTCTTCTGCCCCGAATAATCGTAAACGTTATTTCCGCCGACTTCCTCCATCGGCATGTAAAGAACCAGCCCGTTATCCAGTGTGTTTTTCGGCTCTACAAATTTTATAGGGATTGAAATATTATGAGTTGTCAGATATTGGCTGTAGATTTCATCCGACGATAATGAACGATTGTATATTTTGACTTCATCTATTGAGCCATTAAACGCAGATACTGATACTATACCGTTGTTTATTATTCCACCCACCACAACAGGAGCGATTCCGCTGAAAACAGTTTGCGGCGAATTGAATTGCACAAATGTCGACTGGTTTACTCCGTCAATATACAAGTCCATGCGGGTCGGGGTGTTCATCATTGTCACATAATGCCACGTGTTCTTCGTTATCGTATTGTAGGTGGCTACTTGATACCTTCCGGTCGCGAGGCCGTCGGCGGTGACGACGCCTATCAACGCTCCTGTGCCATTCGTGCCCATGTAAAAGCTTCTTTGGTTGGTACCAAAATCATATTTGGAGACTATCTCGCCTTCTGCGGGGTTGTAGCCGATAATGTAAATCCATGCTGATGTTGTGAATCCCGTGCCGTTACCGATTCGGAGAGACGAAGAATTTCCGGCATTAACGAATTGGTCCACTCCGTTGAACGTAAGACAATTTGCTCCAAACCTGCAGGACGTGTTCCACGTCGCATTCGAGCCTGTCCACGAAGCCGTGTTGCCCAAACCGCTTGAATCGCTTGACGAAGTTCCTGTGCCCTCGTCCAATTTCCAATAGCCGACTAATCCGTTGTCCGGCGAGTTCGTGTCGACCATTGTCCTTACAAACGGATCAACGGCGGTCATCGCGTATGTAATATTTACCGAAGGATAATTCGTGCGTTTGAACTCGTCCATCCAGCGGAACTGGTCTTTAAATCTGGGATCATTGAAATCCGGCGTCCCGCGTTTTATCCTGTTTTCATATTCCAAACGCACTTCTTCCGCAGTCAGCGTGCGGTTCCAGATTTTTACGTCGTCTATCGATCCGTTGAATAACTGCCCATTATTAAAACCACTTTGCCTGCTTCCTATTACCACATTATTGGTTCCTGAATCTCCCCACGTCACGCCCGATGCCGAGCCTGCGTATATCCCATTATAATAAAAATTCGCATTTCTTGAGGAATCAACCGTAACCGCCCCAAAAACCCATGCATTTGTATCAGTAAAAACCGCGCTGCTGTTTGCGCAAGTGTTGGCAAACGATGTTATCGCGCTTGAACAGCCGGTTAATAATATTCTCCCGCGTTCCCCGTCCCAGTAAATTCCCCAACCGCTGTTGTGACTTCCATTTGCCTTGGAAACTATGTAACCTTGGTCGCTTGCATTGGCTTTCATTGCCCAGAAAGTGAAAGATGACTCGTTGACAATTTTCAATGAACTGGAGTTTCCAGCATCAACAAAATCATTCACCCCGTCAAACATCAGCGCATTGCCGAATTTCGAACCGCCTGTAGTATTCCACGTCGCGTTATTGGGACCAGTCGTTATTCCGTTATTTGAAATGCCCGAAGAATCATGGTATAATTGCCCCGCGCCCTCGTCAAACTTCCACCAGCCTACCAATCCTTTGCCGTAGCCTTCTTTAGACCAGACGTACCAGTCATTATCCTTCCAGTTGAAGAACGATGTCGTATGTGATCCGTTGACGGGCGTGTAAATGTTTGCAATTGGATATCCGTCCACTGTTAATTCGTCCGAAGTTGTGTAAAATAAATTCTGTCCTGTGTAGTTTGTTATGTTGTTTTGCAAGTACGCTTCCTGGTTTACGGAAAGGAAATCGTTTTTTAATTTTATCGCCGAAGAATCGTAGAGGCGTTTTACCTCATCGGTTTTGAGCGCGCGGTTGTAAATGCGCACCTCGTCTATCGTGCCATTCCAGAGGGTAGCAATGCTAATTGCTCCGAATTGGCTTTGCGTGCCGCCGATGAAAAAAGAATTATTTCCCGAAACATCATAAGTCTGGTTGATGTTTTCGGTGCCTTTTAGTACACCGTCCAAATAAATGGATATGTTTGTCCCGCTTCTTAACCCTGTTATGAAATGCCATTCGTTGGGATTGAAAGCGTTGCCTGTGGATACGGACGGCCTTAAAGAGCCGTTCCCGATCAGGAATGTCACTGATGTGTTGGAAGCGAAAAACGCATACCCGTTTGTGCCATCAGCTGCTGCGCCTTTTGCCAAAATCCTGAGATTGGTGACATTTATCGCATTCCTGTAGAACCATGCCGAGATTGTGAAATCGCTTGTGCTTAAGTTTAAACCGGGCGTGTTTCCAACATCAACAAAATCATTCACCCCGTCAAACATCAGCGCGCTTCCGAATTTTCCCGAATTATTCCATGTCACGTTTGCCGTTCCTGTAAATGTTCCTGTATTTCCATAACCGCTTGCATCAACTGTCGTGCTTCCGGAACCTTCGGAAAATTTCCAATATCCGACTAAACCCGTATCCAAAGAATTTCCGCTTTCATCTAACCAGTATGATCCGGACGCCTGCGCGTCGCGTATTCCAGAATCGTAACCGTCGCCCGCGCCCAACTCGTAATTAATTGTCGTCGTGTTCCAGCGTTTATAATATTCCGCGCGAACCTCCTCGCTCGTAAGCGAGCGGTTGACGATTTTCACTTCGTCCATCGTGCCGTTGAAATAACCTAATGCAAGGTCCCAGCCAATCTGAAGTTTTTTTGTTACATCGTACGGCATCGTTCCATAATAAAGTGTTGATTGTGATGCGCCGTCGACATACACAGTCTGCGTCTTGCCATCAAATACACCAGCGACGTGGTGCCAATTGTTGTCATTGACAGCGAGTGTGGTTATGAATCTGCTTGCATCACCGGACGCGGTTCCGTTTCTAATTGAAAATTCTATGACCCCGTTTCTAACATAAATCTGGTAAGATCCCCAGTTGTTATCATATCCGTAACTTACGATGCTTCTGTACGTTGAGCTTGATTGGTTTTGTTTTATCCACGCGGATATAGTGAATACCGACGGTCTTAAACTGGTTTGGTTGCCAGCGTCAATGTAATCATCCACGCCGTCAAAGCTTAAACAATTCCCGATAATGCACTGCGAAGAGTTTGTTATTTCGTTTCTGAGCCGTGTTACGTTTGTCGTCCCTATCCACGAACCGTTATTTCCATATATTGTTGAATCATTCGCAACATTCGCCGAGTTTTCGTCGAAGTGCATCAGCAGCACAGTATCCTTGTCCGCGGTATAGCCTGCAGCAGAGGAAGAATAATTCCAGTTGCCCTGTGAGAATGACAGATCGGAAACGTTGCGCCAAACGCCTTCCGTGTCGTTGAAATAAACGTTCGATTGCGAAAAGTTCGCAATGTAAACCTGTCCGCGCTGTTTTGTGTAGTTGTCGTTGTCGAGATAGGCGTACCACGTACAAAGCGTGGCGTTGCAGGTGTAGTTGTCGTAGGTGTTGTTTTTGATGTCCGTGTCCGTTAGGTTTAACAAAGCGCGGGCGTAATCGCTCCATCCGTGCATGAAAATGTCGTTCGGCGAAGAGCCTGAATATCCTGCGTATGCGGGTTGCGTTCCGAACGAGGTTAACTCCGCGTAAACGAACGCGACGAGAAGGAAAGCTGCGGTAATTCCAAGCAAAACATCCAAGGTCTTGAACTTTTTCGATTTGATGAGGCTGTTAAAGTTCATTTTCTAGCCTCCAAAGCTTTGACAGTTGTTTTCTTCAGCAAATTTGGGAGGAAAAACATCTTGGCCTTGCCTATACTCCTGAATTCCACAAGTTTGCCGGCTTCCATTATCGCAAGATATTTCGAGACCGTGGTGCGATGGACGCCTATGTTTGAAGAGATTTCTTCAATCGTGAAAGAGCCTTTGCCGAGAGCTTGGAGTATAGAATCCTGTATTTGTCTCGTTTCTACAGCCATTGAGCACTACCAACGCGTTTTTGATCAAACTTGCTAGTTTTGCCAAAGCAAAACTGCACCAGTAAGCTATCCGCTTACTTGGTTCTGAAAGTTTGCACTTACACCGATGCTAACGCTGAGGTACGCCTTATTGATGGGCATTAATGATTAACATTGATGATGTGTATCGATAGTATCTATCAATGTAGTATATAAAGTTTAGAAAGAGATCAGCGCATTCCGTTGGGCGGAAAAAGAGCGAATCGGACTGCGTTAACGGAATTAATGGGTAAATCGTCGCGGTTGAAACATTTAGACGGCCAAAGGAACATTATCTGGGTTTTACGCCATAGAATATCGAAAAATGCGTTTTAATTTTTTCAGATTTTAATCATTTTAAAGTGACAAAAAATATAAAACAGGGCAAAAATGGTTCTTTAAGCGCTTGGAATTTAAGAAATTTTTGGAAAAACAGCCAAAAATCAAACAAAAACATCATTTCTAGGCAAAATTTATTCATTTCAGAGTGATGAAAAATAAGAATCGAGGCACAAATTTAATTGCATTTCAGTTTAGTTTCAGGTATTTGGGGTATTATCAGTTAACCTTTATCTGGCAGCCGCGAGCATCTCGGTGCTAGTCGTTGGCATGTGTCATCCGATCTTTTGTTAAGGAAAAAGAAATGGCGGGAATCGAGTTTTATAGGAACAGCGATACATTACACGAATTTAAGCGGGTGCAGACAATTGTAAGATATGACAAGGAAATACACGGTGTTGATTGAGAGCGACGAAGAAGGTTGGTTCACATCGGAAGTCGTTGAACTTCCGGGATGCCACACGCAGGCCAAGGATCTGAACAATTTAATGGAAAGAACTAAAGAAGCGATCAAAGCCTACCTCCGAAATTCTGAAGAGCCTGAAATTACGGAGAAATTTGTTGGAGTACAGCAATTGGAGGTTTAAACGTGGCAAAGCTGCCGCGATTGACCGGCAAAAGGCTGGGCGAAATTATTTCTAGAATCGGTTTTGTCTTTGACCACCAAACCGGGAGCCATCTTGTTTACAGGCATTCGGATGGAAGGACTGTGGTAATACCGTATCATAGCGGCGAGGAAATCGGACCGGGTTTGCTGAACAAGATAATAAAAAAGGATTTAGGGTTGACGAGAAACCAGTTTCTAAGGATGTTAAAATAAAAAGAAATAGCGGGGGCTGGAATTTCACAACCGGGTTCTTTTGAACCCCAGGGCCTTTTCTTTCTAAGAAAAGGGGCTGATTTGAACCAGCGACCTCCGGGTCTCTCTAAGCAGAAACTTTTCGTTTCTTTCCCTGTAGGAAACTTTGGTTTCCTACACGCGAAAATCATTAAATTTTCGCTGCCAAGGCTTTCTTTTTAAAGACAATGAAAACTACAGTTTTCATGCATAGGAAATCTATGATTTCCTATGAAGGCTTGTATGAGCCCGACGAGCACTCCAGGCTGCTCTACCCCGCTACCTGGAATTTAACTATCTTAATAGGCTAATTATAACTTAAATAAACAAATTACGGCAAACGAGGTGATAACTTATGGTATTGACGCTGGGTATCGATGAAGCTGGGAGTAGGCGCCGAGTTTTCGGATTCGCGCCTCCCGAAAGGCGCTGTAATCGGTCCGTTAGTAGTCTGTGGCGCAGTATTCGATGAAAATGATCTGCCAAAATTGAAAGAATTGGGCGTAAAGGATTCTAAACTTTTGTCGCCAACCCAACGAGAGCGGATGCGCGACGGCATTGAAAAGATCGCCAAAGTTTTTATCATTGAAAAACTTCAGCCGTGGGACATAGACATGGGCCGTGGCGACGGGGTCAATCTAAACAGGTTGGAGGTTCTAAAATTCATTAACATAGTGAACAAGGCATTTGAAAAATTTACCATAGATAAAGTGGTCATAGACGCTCCTGATCCCAACTTACCTAAATTCAATTTGATGCTTTCCAACCTGATAAAACGCGGCAACCTGAAAATCATAGCGGAACATAGGGCAGATCTCAATCATATAGAATGTTCCGCTGCGTCCGTGCTGGCGAAAACAACAAGGGACGCAGATATAGAGATTTTAAAAACAAAATACGGGGATTTCGGCGCAGGTTATCCGTCGGATCCCAAGTGCATAGAATGGTTGAAGAACCGCCTGGAAGTGGGCAAATTGCCGGACATAGTCCGCCACAGCTGGGACACTATATCGAATTTAAAGGACAAAAAATTGCAGAATGACCTGAAAAAATTCTTCAGTGTGGTTAAAGAAGTTTAAATTTAATTATCTTTGGTGGAGATATGTCAAAAAATCTGGTTCGGGGATTAGTAGCTCTAATCAGGCCGTTGAACTGCTTCATGGCAGCTTTGGCAGTTCCAGCGACGTTCCTGTTCCTGGCCGGAGTTAACCGCATCCAGGCCTTTTCAAAGGAAATGATCCTGGGATCATTGGTTGTTTTTTTCATGTGTGCCGGCGGCAATGCGTTGAACGACCTTGTCGATTCGAGGATAGACCGGATAAACAAGCCCGCGCGTCCCATACCGTCAAGGATGGTAACTAAAAACCAGACCCTGCTGTTTTCGTTTTCGCTGTTTTTGGTTTCAATTTCGGCGGCTTCGGCCATATCAAAAATTGTCTTAATTTCAGTTGTCGCAGGATCCATGCTGCTGGCGTTCTACGATTTATTTTCCAAATATCTCGGCATACTGGGTAATGTAATTGTTGCCGTGATCCTCGGAGCACCGTTCATAGTAATGGGCTTGATTTCCGGCGAAGTCCACAAATCAATCCTGGTCGCGATAGCAGCAGGTTCGATAATATTCGGGCGTGAATTGATTAAAAGCATAGAGGATGTTAAAGGGGATTCCATTATTGGGATCCATTCATTCCCCGCAAAATACGGGAAGAAAAAAACCGCCTCAATCGCCTCTTTATCATTGATCATAGGTTCAATCGCACTCGTATACCTGAGGACATATTATAACGCAGCATACATAATCGTCCTTTTGTTCGCGTTGTACAAGTTCATGGGTCCTGTTCTGCAGCCGCTGCGCATGACCACAAAAAAAGCCGGCGGTTATTCAAAAAACATAAAAGCCGGAATAATTATTGTTATCCTGGCTGTCGTGCTCGGAAGTTTATTCTGAAAACAAATTAAATTTTTTCTTTTCCGGCCTTTTTCACAGCAGATACAAGGGATTTTAACTTGTCGCCCATGTCGCCGGATTCTATGGCAGTTCCTACGAAAACTCCGTCAGCGCCCGCATTTATTGTTGTGTACGCCTGTTCAGGAGTGCGAATCCCGCCCCCGTAGAAAAATGGGATGCTTATTGTTTTCCTCACGGCCGCTATCGTTTCCTTCGATGCTGGTTCCGGAGCGCCGGAACCGGATTCAAGTATAACTAACCTCGATCCCGTGTATTCGCAAGCCAGCGCAGACGCCGCAGCCAATTCCGGCTTCGATCTTGGAACGAGCCGCGCGTTCGTAATCCATCCAACGGTCATTCCAGGTTCCAGAATAACCAAGCCCGTGGGTATGCTTTCCAGGTTCATTTTCTTAGCCACAACCGAACCCAAAATTTGCACAGTCGAATTCCAATAATTGTCTCCGGAATTTATCAGGTTCATGAAAAATACAGCATCAGCCTTGTTAGTTAAAACAACATTGCCCGGAAATATTACAACAGGGAGCGAACAATTTTCCTTTATCCTCTTTATCGTTTCGTTCAGTTCTTCCATGTGTACGCCCGTGGACCCGCCCATAAGGAGTATGTCCACACCGGCCTCTTCGGCAGTCTTTGCGGAAATTTCAGGCGCGTTTTCTGTGACTTTCCCAGTATCCAAAACACCCAGAATTAGTCCGCCTTCCCTCGCGATTTTGTCAGTGATGTAATTTTCCACTTTGCCAGGTTTCATAATATCGGCTCTTAGTAAATTCAACTATGAATTATTAATAAGCGTGCAAGGGCGGTTTATTAATAAATCACGGATATTATTTATTCTTTGATACTAAGATGAACGACGAACAAAAGGCCGTTTTTTTGGCATTGGTTATAGGTATAATTGCCGGTTTCGTTTCGAAGAACGCGGGCGCAGACTTGGGTTTGGTCCTTGGAGTTGTGTTTGGTTATGTGTTTAACTTAGGACAGAAAAAAATTTTCGCCGGCAAGAAGGACGGCTGGTCCGCGGGCAACATCCTGGTGCCTTATATTTTTACATGGATAATAACGTGGATATTTTTGGTAAATGTTTGAAGTGATTTTTGTGGAAAGACAATACGTGGCGGAAATAAATCCCTCGATGGACGGCAACACAGTTACAATTTGTGGCTGGATAGAATCCATCCGCGACCTTGGCAGTTTAAAATTCGTCGTAATCCGCGATATGAGCGGCACGATACAGATGGTGGTCAAGAAAGGCGCAATAACCGAGGAAACCTCCAAGGTCGTAGACTCTTTGTCCCGTGAATACGCAGTTAAAATTCGCGCTCTTGTAAAGAAAAGCGACAAGGCATCTGGCGGGCGCGAATTGATGCCTAAAGAAGTTGAAATTATCTCAGTTTCAGACACGAATTTTCCGACTGATATAACGGACAAGACAAAATCGCATTTGGACACGCGCCTAGACTGGCGTCCGTTGGATTTACGCAACGTAAAAAACGCCGCGATATTTCGTTTGCAATCGAAAATAGTCAACGCATTCCACAGCTTTTTCCATAACAATGGGTTTGTGCACACGTTCACGCCTTCGATAATGGGCAACCCGGCGGAAAGCGGTTCCGAAGTTTTTCCGGTCGTGTATTTCAACAAGCAAGCCTTCCTTCGACAGGATCCCCAGTTGCATCGCCAGTTGGCGGTAGCAGGCGGGTTGGATAAAATATATGAAATCGGCCCGAGCTGGCGCGCTGAGCTTAGCCACACGCAAAAACATCTGTGTGAGCATCGCACGTGCGCTGCGGAAATCGGATTCATTGAAAATGAATACGACGTGATAAAACTGGAAGAATCCTTGATAATACACATATTCAAAAAACTTTCCGAAGAGGCAGGCGAAGAACTAAAAACTTTGGGCGTAAAGATTACAGTCCCGAAATCGCCGTTTCCGATACTCGAGTTCCCTGAAATTTACAGCATACTAGAATCAATGGGGAAAAAATTGAAGCACGGAGAGGATTTGGACACAGAGTCGGACAAGTTGCTGGCAAAATATGTGATGGAAAAATATAATTCAGAATTTTTCTTCATAAACAAAATACCTTTTTCAATAAAACCGTTTTACGTGATGCGCGACGGTAATTCGGATTACGCCCGCAGCGTTGATCTGTATTACAGAGAAATTGAAATGTCTTCAGGCGGGCAACGCGAACACAGATACGACCAACTGATGAAAAACATAAAAGAAAAGAAGCTTGATCCCGTGGGATTGGAGTGGTTCACTAAATTTTTCAAGTTTGGGGTACCTGGGCATGGTGGATTCTCGATAGGAATAGAGAGATTGACGAAACAGATCGCAAACATCGACAACGTCCGTGAAGCCGTGTTATTCCCGCGCGACCCGGAGAGATTGGTGCCATAGAAAAATTTATCTAAGGTTGATTCGTTTCAATCCGATTTTATCAAATACAGAATCTGAACTTATTATCGCATCATTTGCTGCAAAGGCGGCATGAAAAGCGTCGAAAGTGGAAAGTCCGTGCCTAGAAATGAAAACAGCAGCTTGCAACGCCATTCGTTTGTCATCCTCGCTTAACTTGCAAATCTCTACAATTTTAGAAACCATTTCTTCGGCATTTAATCCCATATTGCGTCCGACCATTACAGCTTCGGCTATAGTTATTATCGATGTCCAAATTGTTCCTTCGTAGGCATTTAATGTTTTTTCTGCCGGTTCTTTTAACCAGTCGCCAGGCTTTAACAAGGCAAGTAAAAAATCGGTATCGGCGTACGGCACAGTTATCGCCTGGATATTTTTTTAAGTTTTTTTAGTCTTTCCAAGTTGCCCATCGCCTCTTTAACCGCTTCTTCTTCGGCGATTTTTTTTAGATCGTCCAATTTCAGGTTCTTGGGTATTTTCTTGCCCAACTCAGCCAACTCTTTCAAAGGGTTTTTGGAAACAGGGATCAAAACAATTTCCCGCGGCATTACAACCACATGGAACTTGCGACCTAGTTTATCGGCCGCTTCTTTGCCTATGGTTATTCTTCCTCTTTCGTCGCAAACTGCTACCTCTGCCATATTATCACAATAATAAGTGTGGATGGGCAAACATATAAATATGTGGGTGATAAACTTATATTTGCCCACACATTACGAAAAATACCCAACCATATTCCTGAATAATTTTATTCCGTCCGGTTCCAGTTCATCAGCCGCCCTGCCGAAATGTCTTTTTAATCTGGTATATTGCGGGTGGTTTGTCATGTGGTTAAACGCCTCAAAATGCGGCATTGTCCCGAATATCCGGCCGGTTTTATCGCAAATGCCCGCAATCCCATCGATTGACCCATTGGGATTATCGGGAAATCTCGTTGCAACATTACCGCGATCATCAACGTATCTCATGACAACCTGGCCGTTTCGGCGCAACCTTTCAATAGCTTCATCGTTAGCACCCACGAATTTGCCTTCGCCGTGCCTGACTGGAAGATATAGGTTATCCAAGCCTCTTGTGAAAACGCATTTTGAATTTGGATCAACTTTGAGGTGGACCCATCCATTGTAGAAAAATCCGGCATCATTGTTGGTTAATGTTACATCTCGCTGTGAATTTTCATCGTCGAATGCGCCCAATTTAACCGCTATCTGGAAACCATTGCAGACATCGTAGATTAATGTATCTCTCCGATAAAATTCCCGCAATTCGTCATCCAGTTTACCAAGCCTTTTTGCTGTTGCTACGCCCGCACCTAAATCATCGCCGTCGGAAAAACCGCCGCACAGTGCGAGCATATGGTAATCTTTTAGATTAACATCATTATCCAACAGTTCATAAATTGTGGCTATTTTTGTTTGTGCGCCCGCTGTGCGCAATGAATAATCGATTTCCTTTTCAGTATTTAGCCCGTTTCCTGTAATTATCAACGCATTCGGTTTCATTAGTTCCACCCAAACCTGCTCTGCCACGAGTCTTTCAATTCGTATATGCTTGCAGCAATTGCAACATGTCCGTCGAGTCCTCTTATGTAAAATGCGTCTTTGGAACTTACATAACCGACGCGTGCATACGGATTGTTACCCAACGTCTTTTCAAATTCATCTGCCTTTGTCGGATCAATTGTCACAACGAACCTGCTTGCCGATTCCGAGAATAAAGCTTTGTAGTTCCTGTCCACGCCTTGTGCACGCAATCGCGAAAGGTTCACGTCCATTCCGTAACCGCCAGCGAAAGCTGTTTCCGCTAACGCAACGCCAAGCCCGCCCTGTGACACGTCGTGTATCGATGCAATCAATCCTTTTTTAGTTGCGTCGCTCACGGATTTGTAAAGATTTTTTGCGGATTTAGCATCGACTATGGGGACTGTATCGCCTATCGCGCCGTGCATGTCATAAAATTCAGAACCTCCCATTTCGTCTTTCGTTACGCCTAGCACGTACACAAAATCGCCCGCAGCCTTGGAATCCATGGACACGTAACTCTTCACATCGTCCATGCGCGCCATCGCAGACATCAAAACTGTGGGTAAACCCGATATCCTTGCTTTATTGCCGTTCTGGTCAGTGTAATCCGTGTCTATTGTCATGCTATCTTTTCCAGAAATGCACGGAGTCTCATATTCAATGCAATAATCGTGCAATGCCATATTCGCCCGGACAAGTTGGGCCATCTTGTGCTTATCTTCAAGCGGAGACGGCCAGCAGAAATTATCGTTAAAAACAATTCGTTCCATATCACCGCCCACCGCAATGACGCTTCTTATCGCCTCGTCAATCGCATTAGCAGTCATGTGGTATGTGTCAATTTGCCCGTACAAAGGATTTATTCCGTGTGATAATATTATTCCTTCGTCGGAATCCAGGAACGGTCTTAACACAGCCGCGTCCGCGGGCCCGTCATTTTTCGCTCCGGTGAAAGGTTTTCCAGCGGATCCGCCTTGGACTTCATGGTCGAATTTTCTAACCAACTTTTCTTTGCTTGCTATGTTTGGCCTCGCCAAAATTCTGGTTAATTCGCTCGTCAAATCATAATCATCAGTTATTAGCGGATCATCATTGTGAGTTATCCTTTGCCATTCGGCCTCCAGTTCCATCCTAGGAACTCCGTTATGCAAAAATTCCATGTCTAAGTGCGCAACAAAATTGTCGCCGTATGTTGCGTGGAATTTTCCGCTGTTTGTAAACTTGCCAACAATTGAAGATTCTACCCGGTATTTTTTAGAAAGTTCAAGAAACTCATCCAATTTATCCGGCCTGATCGCTGCACTCATTCTTTCCTGGGACTCCGATATTAAAATTTCCCAAGGCTGCATGCCGTCGTACTTCAATGGAACTTTATCCAAATATATTTCGCATCCTCCTGAAATTTGCGCAAGCTCGCCTATCGAAGACGACAAGCCTCCGGCCCCGTTGTCTGTTATCGCATCGATCAATCCAAGGTTGCGTGCTTTGATCAGGAAATCATACGCCCGTTTCTGTACAATCGGATCGCCTATTTGCACAGCCGAAGACGGCGATGTCTCGCGTAACGTCCCTGAAGAAAATGTAGCGCCGTGTACGCCGTCTTTGCCGACCCGCCCGCCAACCATGACAGCAAGATGGCCTGGTTCAATAACTTTTTCCTCGGTCTTTCTTCCGCTAATTTCCGCAGGTATCATTCCAACGGAACCGCAGAAAACCAAAGGCTTTCCTAAAAAACTGTCGTGGAAAAACACAGAACCGTTGACAGTCGGTACGCCCGTTTTATTTCCAGCGTGCTCAATTCCCTTGAAAACGCCTTTCCTCACTCTGTCCGGATGAAGCATCTTAGATGGTAAATAGCCATTATAATCCGGGTTGCCGAAACACAAAACATCCGTCGACGCTAACAGCTCTGCGCCAATACCTGCGCCCATTATGTCGCGATGGCAACCATTGACACCGGTCAGCGCGCCGCCGTACGGGTCTTTTGCGCTCGGACTATTGTGGGTTTCAACCTTCATCAGCATGTTCCATTTGTCATTGAACTTCACAATGCCGGCGTTGTCCTTAAAAATTGAAACTAAAACGTCTTTCCATTTATCCGTTTTCGCCAACTCTTCCGTAGAGCCTTTGATGAAAGTTTTGAACAAACTGTCTACAACAAAACGCTCGCCAGTTTCATTATCAACATAATTCACAAGCCCGTTGAATATTTTATGTTTGCAGTGTTCGCTCCATGTTTGTGCTAATGCTTCCAACTCTACATCCGTCGGATTAGGATCAAGGCCGAACAGTTTTCTTTCCTCGGCGAATTCTGCTTTCCTGTACTCTGCGCCGATCCCGCGCATTTCGCGAAGGTTTAGCGCAAGTTCTCCTTTGGTGCTTATTCCAATCAACGAATCATCGTCAACCCCGAGATCAACGTAACCGATTTTTATTCTTGCATCGTTAACAACTTTCGGAATGGTTTGCAATCCTGTTTTCCTGTTCCATGTCCTGTAATCGTATACGCTTACATCCTCGATCAGCGGGTTCGCAAGCATTGCGACAGCAGCCCGCTGTAAATCTTCATTCGTTCCTCCAGCTACAAAATATTGGGTCGATGTGTACGCTTTCCCTTCTGGAGTTTCTCCGTTAAGAATTGTTTCTGCAATTTCCTTCGCAGTTCGCCCCTGCGGATCTGCGACGCCCGGTTTTTTGGAAACTTCGATAACGAAATCGAAATCGCCCGGGTTGATTTGATCATTGGCCGAAGAAAATTCAGTTACAGGATCGGTCAATTCTTTTTCCAGTTTTAGTAATTCGTCCTCGGACAATCCAAAATCAAATTTTATTAACCTCGCGCTGCGCACATTTTTTGTTTGAACCCCGCGTTCGGAAAAATCCTTTTTAACAGCATTTGCTGCAGAATCCGTGAATTCGGGTTTAGTCGCGATTTGTAATGTGTTCAATTTTTGGGCCATGACCACACACCAATACTAACTTCACAAGGGATTTAAGCCTGCCATTTTAACTTTAACAAGTGATTTAATGGTTTACGCTCGGGCAGAGTTAAAAAAATTATACGACCCTGAAATTTTACAAAGGCCGATGCGTGTAGTTGAGTTGATGTCCGGTTCGGGGACAAACGTGGTTAAGACACTGGAACATCAGAATGCCCTTGCTGCGGCTCGGGGAAAATCGCCTTACGAAGTTGTCGCGATTTTTACGGATAATAAAGGAAGCAAGGCGGAACAAATAGCAGCCAAATTTTCTTTGCCTTTTGAGTGCGAGGATATGGAAGATTTCTATAGGGAATATGGCCATCCAAATAAACGCGATCTAAGTTTACGCACCCAGTATTTCGAGCGTGTCGTACGAAGATTGGAACAATACAAACCCGATACAATCGTCTTGGGAGGTTTCATGAGCATAGTCACAGAACCGTTGTTATCGGCATGGTTGGGCATCAACGTCCATCCTGCAGATCTTTCGATTATTGAAAATGAAAGAAGAAAATATACAGGCGATAAAGCTGTGCGAGATCAGATTCTTGATGGCGAACCGGAGTTGAGGTCGAGTACACATATTGTCAGACATGATGTAGATTACGGAGAAGTGTTGATGGTGTCTGGCAGCGTACCTGTCGATCTGGAAAAAGCTGCGATGAAATTGGCAGACGAAGGCTTGTTAAACATAGACCTGGATCCACGGACATTCGATTTGGAATTTTTGAGGGATCCCAAAAATAGAAGGGTCTCAAAAATGATAGCAGATAAGCACCAGGATTGGCTGAAAGAAAAGGGCGATTGGGTAATTTTGCCTCAAACCGTCGAATGGATAGCCGACGGAAGATTCGCAATGGGAAGGAAGGGCATTTACGTTGACAGTTTATGGGTGCCGAACGGGTATAGGTTGGAAACATCAAATTAAAAATTTTTCTACGCTGCGTATCTCATGAGCAGATCCCGTGTTTCTTTTGCCCTATCAGCCATCCTGTACGTATTCGCGACAGCAGTTCCCAGAAGTTCCCTTCTCGCTTCGCTTCTGTTCGCTGCAGATAATCGACCTATCAATTCTTTTTGCTTGGCAGGCTCACGGCCTCGTGCAATCTTTGGAATTCTCTTTGTCCGAACCCTTTATCCTCGAGTAGCGCTATGCTTCCCTCTGAAAAATCATGCTCCTCGTGCAGCATACGGGTTAGTTCTTGGACCGTGTTTGGCATTGTAATCTCAATTAAAGATTAGATAAAATCTAATCATTAAATAATTATCACAATTCGAATGCTGTTTAAATATTTGATGGGAAAATTATAATTATGACTATAGACGGATCCAAGCCGATTCATATGGGCAAGGTCCGCAACGTCTATGACGCAGGCGATGGAAAACTTATTTTAGAATCCTCGGACAGGATATCCGCGTTCGATATAGTCCTCGCAGACACGATACCATACAAAGGTCAAGTCCTTAACGACGTTTCCGCTCATCATTTGCAACTGGTCAATCGAGGAGGGGTCCCAAACCACTACGTTACTAAAGCCGATGATAGAAGCATGTTAGTTTATGGTTTGGCAATGATACCGGTCGAGGTTATCATCCGCGGTTATTTGTACGGATCCGCTTGGGACAGGTACAAAAAAGGCGGGTTCGCATTGCCGCACGGGACCGAACAAAGGAAAGGCGCAAAGTTCCCGCGGGCTGTCGTTGAGTTCACAACAAAACTTGAAGCATCGGACAGGCCGGTAGATATCAACGAAATATTGCGCAACGAATGGATGACTGCAGACGAAATAGATTACGTGATCAACGCTTCGTTGCGTGTTCATAAAATCGTTGAGGAAAACGCTGCTAAAGGGGGCATATTACTGGCCGACCAGAAGTTGGAATTCGGCAGGAACATTAACCTCGCAAATGTTCCGATACTTGGCGATGAAGTGGGAACGCCCGATTCTTCAAGGTTCTGGGACGCGTCACTATACGCAGAAAATTACGCTGTCGGCGGGGATCAACCAAGTTTTGACAAGCAATACGTCCGCGATTATCTTTTGCACGAACGCGGCTGGGATAAACAGAGGCCAAAAGCGGGCACGCATTTGACAGAACCCTTGCTCACGCCGGAAGTTGTTGCACGAACAACTGAAAAATATTTGGAAGCGCAAAGAAGGATAATTGCGGCAGCATAACAAAAGAATGATTTTATGAACCCTATTGCTGTGCTCGTAATGGGATCAGAATCGGATCTGGCTGACGCGATAACAGTGGAGGAAAAGTTGGCTGATTTCAACGTCCCAACCACACGCCATATTTTATCGGCGCACAGGAATACAGGAGACGTAATTGAGATGGTTCATGATGCCGACCAAAGATATTCGCCATTGGTTTACGTCGCCGTTGTCGGAAAGAAGCCGGACCTTGGCCCTGTCATTGCCGGCAGCACGGACAATCCTGTTGTCATGTACGTTAAAAAAACAGACCCGGTAGATTTCTATTCGCATCATTTGCTTTCCGCGCTTGACGCTCCGCCCGGCATATCTTACGCGGTTTTCTCTGACCCCGCCAACGCTGCGCTGTGTGTTGCGAAAATCATGGGGCTTCATGATCCCAATGTCAGGAAAGAAGTTGGAGCATATCGTGTGGATAGGGCTGGAAGAAATACTGCAGCCAACATGAAATATAGTTCGATGACTCTTGCACAAGTAAAAGACGCAATCAAAAATAAATAATATTTAATTTATTGTTTCGCAACCGTCTGGCCTTTTGCCAAGTCTATGACTTTCTTCACATCGCCGGAGAAAACTTTGCTGGCCCTCAACACTTCCAAACCGGTTATCCGTCCATCCTTGGAGACGTCGATGATTATGCCGCTCGGAAGCTCCACGCTTTTCCAATAATCTCCTTTCGCAATTCTTACGCCTAACACATCCTCTTCGTCATCATACCATACCGCTTTCTCTTTCATGTTAATCAAGCCAAAACGCTGTAATTATCTTCACTTTGCCGATACTTATCCTTTTGTACACAACCTTAAGTATTTTGCCGGTGGGAGGAACCCTTGAAACGGCATTTAAGGCGTCAGGCCAATATTTGTCCTTCAATTCGTCAGAATTTATGATTGCGTATATTATTGCTTCATCAGTTATATCAGGCCTGAATTTTCGTTGTAACTTCCAATGATTAGACAAAGTCAATTCCATAATCTATATCCGTTCCGGTATATCTTAAACAAAAGCTTGTTTTACAACCGTCTGGCCTTTCCACGGGCCGACGCTGATTGCTGAAATTTCAAAATCTTTCGCACCGGACAAATCTCTTAACAAAGTTTCCACGCGTTCAACATAAGCTCTTGCGTTTTCCGGCAAAGCGTCGAAACCTTTTTTCCTTCCGGCCATCACGATATCGTGCCTGTTAATCCTTTCGATGCGTCCGGCAGGTTCTAATATTGGTATTGCCCGCCCCAGGACTCTGGCATCTGCTGGAAATTCTGCAGTTCTTGCGCCGTCTATCTCGTACGCGACGCAAATCATCGGTTCTTTCACAGCGCTTAACACATCAATTTTCGTGAGATATCCGCTCGATATTTCGCCCATCCTGATCGCGTATGCGGTTGCGACTGCATCGAACCAGCCCGTGCGCCTGGCGCGTCCAGTGGTTGTGCCGAATTCGAAACCTTTTTGTCTTAATAGCTCGCCAGTGCCATTTTTTAATTCCGTAGGGAACGGTCCTCCGCCCACCCGGGTTGTGTAAGCTTTTATCACGCCCCAATATCCATTTTTTTGGTCGGCATATCTCGACAATCCGGCATCCGCCAATGTTGCGCCGGCTGTTGTCCGCGATGATGTTACATACGGAACTGTGCCTACATCGCGGTCTAGCAAAACTCCTTGCGCGCCCTCAACTAAAATTCTTTTGGCGCTGTTAACAGCCTGTTGCAATATTATTGACGTATCGTCCACAATATGCGGAGCCAGTTTTTGTCCGGCCGCGAAAAGTTCGTCGGTTAATAGGTTGCAGTATTGTTCACGGCTCAGATTGGATTGGACTAATGCATTTTTAGGGTCAAGCTCGCCTTTTGCAACTGCAATTTGTTCCATTTCTGCGACTTGCAAAAGTTCCACGGCGTGTGCGAGCGCATAATTTGCAATTTTTTCCGCGAGTCGTTGTTTATCCAGCATATCGCCGATTGTAATCAATTCCCTGCGGTTGGCTTTGCTTTCATAAGCAGGCCCCATTCCCTGCCTCGTCGTTCCGATTGCGGTTCCATTAATTTCTCCGTAACCGTCTAAAGCGCGATGTGCTCTGGTTATTACAGCGGTTCGGGCATCGATCAAAACAACCGACGGATCGTCAACTTGTTGCATCTCATCATATAATAACAGCGGATTAATTACCATCCCCGCAGTCATGATCGAAGGTTTTCTGAAAGCAGCGCCCGACGGCACTTGGTGGAAAGCGTATTTTCTGCCGTTAACCATGACCGTATGGCCTGAGTTGGGCCCCCCTTGCGACCGGACGAAAACATCCACATAAGGCGCAAGGTCGCTGACAAATTTTCCCTTGCCTTCGTCGCCCCATTGTCCGCCGATAACCACGCCTACTCCGTTCCAGACGTATCTTGAAAATTGAGAATTAGCAGATGTGGATTTAGCCAATTAAGTTTTCCCACGTTAAGTAACATCGTTTAGGGATTTAAGCTTTTTTCGGTTTTTTCAACCGTGACGTCGTGAACTCCGCCCTCTTTTATTGAACCGGCGGATAATATCTGGACAACCGCGTTTTCGTGCAAATCCTTTATACTCGAGCAGCCCGCTTTGCGCATTCCATCCTTGATCATGGCTTTTGCCTGTGTTAAATGGTTTTTTAATGTCCCCGCATAAGGGACCCAAGCCTCTACGCCTTCCGGAAAATCCTGCTGGCCATAACGACCTGCGATCATCCAATCCTTTGCCTTGTCCGACCCTTCTCCCCAGTAGGGTTTTTCGCGCACTTCAATAGTTTTTCCTTCGACTATTCTTGCCATCGTTCTTAATTTTGTCGGCGTTTCATCGCATCCCGCAAAATATTTACCAGCCATAACTACATCAGCGCCAAGCGCCCAAGCCACGGTAATATCCTTTGCAACGCGTATTCCGCCGTCCGCGATGACCGGTATGTAAATTCCGGTTTTTTTGTAATAATCATCGCGCGCTTTTGCAACTTCCAGTATAGAAGTTCCCTGGCCTCGCCCAACACCAATCTGCTCCTGTGTTATGCATATGCTTCCCGGACCCATCCCGACTTTGACAGCATCCGCGCCGTTCTCAGCTAAAAAATCAAACCCTTCCCTCGTAACAATATTACCACCAACTATTGGCACATTGGAAAATTCTTTTTTGATAAATTGCAATGTGTCCTTCACGTAATCCGTATGCCCTTGTGAAGTGTCGATGAATAGGATGTCAGCGCCTGCTTCGATTAACGCCTTCACCCGCTGTTTATAGTCGGAAGTGTTTATTGCCGCGCCCACCACGTATCTTTTTTCCGCATCAAGTACGGCGAGCGGCTTGTCAATATGGTGATCGATATCCTTTTTGAAAACCGCGTATTTCAATTTCTTTTCGCGCGTTATTATCGGCAACGAGCCATGGTGGCTTTCTATCAATTTTTCGTAAGCGGTCATCAGGTTGTCGTTGATTTCATCGTCGTACGCTACGCTTATTTTATCTAACGGAAGCATCCTGTCTTTAACCAGTAGGTTGGAATGTCTCTTCCTGTCGAAATCGTTCTTGGTTATGTATCCAAGAAGAATTCCATTGTTGTCCACGACCGGGAATGTTGAATGGCCACGGTCTTCGCTTAGTTTTATTACATCGCTTATGGCGGTTTCCGGGAAAACGGTGTCCGGTATCACGAAACCAGCCCTGTGGCTTTTTACGTTTTTTACCATCTTGGCTTGTGCATCTATCGGCTGGCTGCAGAAAATCACGCCTAACCCGCCCTCCTGTGCCATGCTGATGGCCATTTTCGGGCCTGTGACCGATTGCATCGCGGAACTTAATGCCGCGAAATTAAGTTTTATTTTCGGTTTTTCATTTGAGGAGAATTTTGTAAGAGGTGCGGAGGTGTCTGTACTGTCAGAAGTCATGTCTTTCGTCTTGTAACCCGGAATCATTATCAGCTGTTGCAATTCAAACTCAGCCAAAGCGCGAGAAGGAATTTCAATTATATGTTTTACCATTTAAAAATTTGAGGTCTGAAATTTAAATCCTTGACCCCTTTCAAGCTTTTGGTTGTGTGCAGCCAATACCGGCATTCGCATACCATTTAAGCAGTGCGAATTATATATAAAAAGCGTCTTGTAAATGACCTACATCCAACGGCTTGTAATGCAGGGCTTCAAAAGCTTTAACAAAAAGATAGCCGTGCCTTTCTCTTCCACGTTTTCTGTTGTTTGCGGGCCCAACGGATCGGGCAAATCATGCCGTGGGGACACACAAGTGCTCCTTAATACGGGAGAGTTGATGCCCATAAAAGAAATTGTAGAAAACGCATTGGCTAAATCTAAATCACACCTAAAATTAGACGATGGCGTATTCACACGCGAGAACACCGGCGGGATAAAGATATTTGGTCTGGACACAGAAAACATGAAAATAGTCGAAAGGGATGTATCAGCCTTCATAAAACGCGAGGGGGAAAAAGAGCTTTTTAGGATAACAACACGAACAGGCAGGGAGGTGGTAACAACAGGGTGCCATCCTGTTATGGTTTACAGGAACGGTAAGGTAGTTTCTGAGGTGGTAGAAAAACTATCAGAGAATGATTTTATAGCCTCTCCTAGAAAATTGAATTTCCCGGAAAAACAATTTGAAATTGACGGAATAAAAGTCGACGAGGACTTTGCCAGATTTATCGGATACCTGATCGGGGATGGTTACACAACATCCAACAGGATAGAGATTGTTAACGACGAGGAGTCTATCCTAAGCGACTTCGAACAGCTGTGTAAGAAATTCGGCCTTCTGGTGAAGTACAAGAAAAAAGTCGGAAAAGCCACCAGAATCATATGTTGGTCTAAAAGTTTCCCGGTAATTGTTAAAAACCTGCTAAGATCGGACAGCGTTTTACACCTTACAGGAAACTACAAGATTATGCCGCCTGAAATTATGTTATCTAAAAAATCCGTTATGACCAGTTTCCTTGCCGGCTTATTTGATTGCGATGCGACTGTAAAAAAGGACACACCTTCATTTGAATATACCACAAAAAGCGAGAAACTCGCAGATCAGGTATTAATGTCCCTGTTGAGATTGGGAATCGTAGCCAGAAAAAAGAAGAAACTAAAATATGCATCAAATACAAAACTAAAAACGAAAAGGCCATATTTTGACATAATAGTTGAGGGTAGAGAAAAATTACTATGCCTATACGAAAATATACCGCTGCGTTCCAGACTAAAATCTGGAAGGCTTAAGACATTTGCTTTGGACGGGGTCAAATACGGAAATAATATAGACGTGTTACCCCAAGAAGTTAATAATTTGGTGCACGAAGCCGCAGAATTATTGGGTATACAAGTTAAGCCGTTGAAAAAGAAGTATCCGTGGTTGGCGGCCTATAATGAAAATCGTTGTTCCCCAACACGGAGAGGCATCGGTGACGCACTTAATTTGTTCAAGGAAAAATATTCTACTATAGAATTGGGCAGAAAACAATTGGGTATAGAGAAGGCCAACCTTTTAGAATCGTTAGAAACAATAAATATAGATAAGACATACGCGAGTGAGAAGATCGGCCTTAACAGGGATGTAATAAATAATTCATGGGTACACGCAGGTCACAATGGCTTGGAAAAAAACCGCCAGCATTTGCATAATTTTATTTTATCGGAAATCGATCAAAGACTGAAGAAATCTGAGGAAATTATAAAAATTCTCGAAAATATTGCAAATTCCGACATATTTTGGGATAAAATAGAAAAGATAGAAAAGGTGGCCGGGGAGGAGTGGGTTTATGACCTGACTGTGCCCGATTTTCACAATTTCGTAGGCAACGGGATATTTGTCCACAACAGCAACATAAACGACGCAATATGCTTTGTCCTCGGCCGCACATCCGCGAAATCAATGCGCGCCGAGCGTTTGCATGAATTGATTTTTCACGGCGGAAAAAGCAAGGAACCCGCCGATATAGCATCAGTTACGCTTTACCTCGACAATTCTAAGAAAGAGTTTCCGTTTGAGCAGGATTTCATCACAGTAACAAGAAAAGTGAATAAAAACGGCGCCAGTGTTTACAAATTAAACGATGAGACAGTCACGCGCCAGCAGGTATTGGATGTTTTAGCCGCCGCGCGCGTTTTTCCGGACGGTTACAACATAGTTTTGCAGGGCGATGTGACGCAGATAGTTGAGATGGATCCGCTTGAGCGCCGTGAAGTTATAGATGAGATCGCTGGGATAAAGGAATACGACGAGAAAAAGGTAAAGTCCCAGAAGGAATTTGAAAAAGTTGAACAAAAACTAAAGGAAGTCGGTTTTGTATTAAAGGAACGCGACGAAACATACAAAAAATTGGAGCAGGAACGCGACGCGGCTTTGAAATACCAGAACATGACCAACGAGCTGAAAAAATTGCGCGCATCAATAGCGAACAAAAGGCTGTCGCAATCGGAACAGTCGTTTACATCCTTGACATCGGATGTGGAAGCGAAGGAAAAAACCGCCGAAGAAATGAGCGCTAAACTGGTCGAGTTGGACGCGGAAATAGACAAGAAAGAACTGGAGTTGGAATTATTGATGAAGACTTTGTTCGAGCGGTCCAAAAAAATAAAAATAGTCCGCGATGTGGAGGAGTTGCGTGCGAAAATTTTGCGTATAAATGACAAAATTGAATACGACAAACGTGAACTATCGAGATTGGAGATGATCACCTCCCGTCTCGAAGGGATCAGCGCTGACCAGGAATCGCGTGCGGTGTCGGAAATATTGAAACTTGGTAAACAAGGAGTTTACGGCACAATCGCATCCTTGTTGCGTGTCGGGCAGCAATACCAGACGGCGATAGAAGTGGCCGCAGGTCCGCACATAAACGATTTGATAGTTGATAACGAAAACACGGCCATAGAATGCGTTAATTTCCTCAAGAACAACAGGATAGGCCGGGCTACATTTCTGCCATTGGACAAGATCCAAGAGCGTCTCCAATCTTTATCCCACTCAGACACTTCAAAAGCGATCGGCTGGGCAAACGAGTTGATAGAGTACGATAATCGCTATGCAATTGCATTCAAGTTTGTTTTCGGCAGCACACTAGTCATCAAGGACATAGAAACCGCACGTTCAATCGGAATAGGAAAAGCGCGCATGGTAAGCTTGGACGGCGATTTGGTCGAGCGCTCAGGCGCAATCATCGGCGGTTTTTACCGGAAAAAGCAAAAAACGGTTTTCGATTCGAAAGATATCGAAGAGTACAAGTCGACGATGGAAGCGCTCAGGCTGGAAATAGAGGCGCTCGCGAAGCAATCGAAAGAGCTTAGCAAGGATCTAGAAACTAAAACCGAGCTGGAGCGGTCGGAGGCTTCTGACTTCGTTGAAAGCGAGAAGCGGCGAAATGCGATTCAGCGTGAATCTGAGGCGTTGAAACGCCAGCGTAAAACCGTATTTCAGGAGCGGGTTAACCTTCAATCCGAATTAAACAAGATAAAATTGCAGCGTGCGCGGATTGAAGTCGAGCGTGATAACACCAAGTCTGAATTTTCCCAGTATGCGGACGAAAAAGAATTTTACGACATGCCCGTAGAGGAAATGGAATCCAAAGTCCGCCAGTTTGTGCGCGAAATAGATTTAATCGGAGCCGTAAACATGAAAGCGATTGAAGAATTCGAGAATTTCCGCGATGAATTTGAACAGTTGAGAAAACGTTACGAAGAGGTCATCAAGGAGCGCGATTCGATAATGTCCATGATAGAGCAGATAGAATCGAGGAAAAAAGAAACATTTATGAAAACATTCAGCGCAATCGCGGCAAACTTCAAATTAATATTCAAGGAAATGGCCCATGGTAACGGCGACATATCTTTGGAGGAAGAAGGAAACATCTATTCCGGCATGACTATACGCGCGTCCCCGAACGGCAAAACCCTGTTAAGGATAGAATCGATGTCCGGAGGCGAAAAAACATTGACGGCCATGGCGTTCTTGTTTTCAATCCAGAATTACAAGCCCGCTCCATTTTACATATTCGATGAAATTGACGCGGCCTTGGATAAGGCCAATTCTAAAAAAATAGGCGAGATGGTTCAGAGATTTTCCAAAAATGCCCAATTCATATTGATCACGCACAACGACACGACGATACGGATGGCCGACCAGGTTTATGGAGTCTCGATGGATCAGGGAGAATCAAAGATAATATCGGTTCAATTACCGCCGGAAGAGGAATAGAAATGGAAATGCAGACAGAGGAAAAAATATTGAAACTGGTTGTCCGCGACCATTCGTGGGAGCAGATAATTTTTCATTTGATAGAAGCCGAAGGGCTGGACCCGAATAACGTTGATCTGGAAAAATTAGCAAAGTCTTTTGTTGATTACATAAGCAAACTGGAAGAATTGGACTTCCATATACCGGCCAAGATGATTATCATCGCCGCAGTTTTGTTGCGGATGAAATCGGATAAGCTTGGGTTCGAAAAAGAGCTTGTAATGCCCGAAGTTGATCAAAAACCTGAGCCGATAGAAAAAATCGAGACTTTACCTTTGGACGTGCCGTTGAGACGGCAGCCAAAAAGGAGGGTTTCCGTCCAGGAGTTAATAGAGGCCTTGCGCCGCATAGTTGAAACAAAGGAGAAAAAGGAGCGCAAATTCTTGCGCATGCAGGAGCGCATAGAGATAACAGAAGACGACATAACGGAAAAGATAGATAAATTGTATTCTAAAATAGCTTGGGTTCTGGACCGTTTATACGGGGAACCGCTGGCATTCAGCAAATTGGTCGGCGAATGGAAAAGGAAGAATGTTGTAAGGAATTTCATCCCGCTGCTGCAATTAGTTCACCAGGGCAAAGTCGACGCGGAGCAGGAAGATTTCTTCAAGGAAATATTAATAACCAGAAGATTGAAAAATAATAACGCAGACGGCGATCAGGGTTAGTTATTGGCCACTTATTTAACGGCGGTCAAACACCTGCACGAAAACGGTATCTGATAAAATTTAGTTTAGCATTGTTCCGCTATGGAATTTTATCAGAGTAAATGGTCCTTGTGGGATAAGCGAATTCTATCTTTTCCTTTTCGAATTTCTCCTTTATCGACATGTTTATTTCCTGTTGCGTGTCCATGTAGGCTTTGTAATCGCCGGATTTTATGTAATAGACCACCTCGAAATCAAGGCTGGAGTCTCCGAATTTTTTGAAGTGAACCCGGTCAAGGTCTGCGGTCTTGGCATCGCTTATTGCGTCCTTTACGATCTGTAAGGCTTTCTTTATTTTTGCATTGCTCGTTTGGTAAACAAGGCCGAAGCTGAACGCAATCCTCCTCTTTTCCATCCTCTTGAAATTCTGCACCCTGGCGCTTGTAAGTTCCCTGTTGGAAATTATAAGTTCTTCGCCTTGCAATGTTTGGAGCCGTGTGGATTTTATCCCTATTTTTTTTACCACGCCCATGTCCGCGCCTATCGCGATGAAATCGCCAACCCTGAAAGGCTTGTCAAAGTAGATCGTAAACCAGCTGAAAATATCGCTCAGTGTGTTTTGCATGGCAAACGCTACGGCTATACCGCCGATGCTGAGTCCGGCCAACAACGTAGTTATATTGTAGCCCATGTTGGAAAGAACAAGAAGCGATGCCACGGCCCATAAGGAGTATTTAGAAATTTTTGTGAGGACTTCTATTATCGATATCGTGTGGGCGTCGACTCCGTCTTCTTTTTGTTTTTCCTTTACTATCTTCGCAGAAACATGGTCTATCAGCTTCTGGACAATGATTATGGCATTGTAAGCAGCCCCGACAACCAGCAGGTAGTAAAACAAAGAGTTGATTGTCTGGGGCAGTTTAAGATATTGCGAGGATAAGAACAGCGCGACAAAAATGTAGAAATACCAATGTATGTCATCCAGGGAGTTGATGAACAAATCGTCTAAATCTGTCTTGGTTTTTGCTGTAAGCCTCTTGGCATTCCTGATTATCACGAATTTTATTGTCTTGAAAGCCGCGATCACAATGATGAAAATACCGAATGCCACCGCATAATCCAGCACGCTGTTCGTGCCTATTTGTACAGACAGGAACGCGTCCAATTCGCCGGGCATGGTTTTCATTGGGCGCTTTGATATAAAAACTTTTTCACCGGGTTGGGCCAGATTTGCGCACAACCTTCAAAATATCCGAGTGCAATTTCTTTTCGTTGGATGCTATGACGCTGAAAGTCGCCCCGTTTTCCAGGGGCGTGGAAACATCCCTCCCGTACGCGTCGGTGACTATCATGCCGGCCTCCTTTGCAATAAGCAGGACGGGCGAATGTGTGACGAGAATTTTGTTTCGGACATCCACATGCGCGTCTGTCGAGCCTCGCGCGGCCATGCAAATGTCCATGATGCAGGTGCCTGAAGATCTCAGCCAGCCAAGGCGCATGAGGCCCCGCACAAGTTTGGGCGCCCTGCCGTAATCATCGCCGATGTCCAGCGAAATCAGTTTTTTTCCCTTCTGCGGCAGGGAACGGATCCTTTTTCCGTTGAGAAATGCGCCTTTGCCAGCAATCGCGTGGTATTCGTCGCCGTTTACCAGATTAATGGCGTAGGAAACCCTGATGTCTTTTACCGTTTCAGCGCCCTCCGGCGCCGCCCCGATTGATAAACTGTACACGGGATAGCCCCGTGAAAAATTTCTCGATCCGTCCAACGGGTCAAGGATAAACACGTTCCCGCCGGACATATTTTCCGGCCTCTCCTCGGTTATCAGGGTGTTATTTCCGATGCAGCGTTTAACCATGTTTTCAAGTTCGATGTCGATTCTCAGTGAAAAATCTCCGTAAGGGTTTTTTTCCATCAAAACCGCTGGCCTATCGCAGTTTTTGGTTATTTTCCTGGCACGCTTTCCTATACTCCTGAAAAGGCGGAGAGTTTCTATATCGTTCACAGCAACCACTAAATACTTATGTCATAAGATTAAAAATCATTGCATGGTGCTGGAATTTTCTCCCGATCTGGTAACTGGCGCCGCTAGGATACTTTTATCTGTCCTGATACTCGCACTCGGTTATTTTCTGGGAAATCTTGCCGAAAAATTGTCGGTCGGGATCGCTGAAAATTTAGGTTTGAAGAGGCGGGTAAAGTTCGGTCTCGAGCGCGAGATGAAAAGGTTCGGCTTCAGCGCCGATATAATCCAGATGCTTGGCATAATAATAAAGTACTTTGTCTTTTTTTCTACACTTTTGGTAACAGTCGATTATTTGCAGATACAGGCAGCCGAAGGGATTGTTTCGGGAATCTGGATATTTTTGCCGAGGCTGATAATTTCAATCACGGTTATAATCATAGGATCCATTGTTATAGAATTGATCGTGGACTTGGTGAAATTTAATTTACGCGATGTCGGAATCGATAAGTTTGCGGATGAAACAAGGACGCCAAAAGCTTCAAGCGTTGTCTCGGCGGCGCTTAAATTTTTCCTTTATCTGGTATTGACTTTGGTGGCGTTGTCCAATCTGGGCGTAGAGGTCGTGTTATTGAACACATTGACCACGGCCTTTGGCGTTTCGGCGATCATAGCTGTCGTATCGACGGTTTTTTGGGCTGTTAAAGATATTCTTCCGGACATCACGAGCGGGATTTACCTGAGAAATTCCTTAATGCTTAAGGGGGGCGACGGGATCGCCTTCGCTGGCAAAAAAGGAAAATTGATGCGCGTGGGCTTGTTGGTGACCGAGATCAAGCACCAGAATGAGGTTGTTTTTGTGCCCAACTCTTCAATCCTCAGGAAATCTTTTTCTAAAATCGGCTAGGACGCCACCGTAAAGCTTGATGTGGTCGTTGTACCCGCGCTCTACCGTGAACATGTTGGCCGCAAACGTCTTTCCGTTTTCCCCCATGGATTTACGGAGGTTTTCATCGTCTATGAGTTTTATTAATGCCTCAGCCAGCTGTTGGGAATCGCCCGCCGTGAAAAGAAATCCATTGACCCCATCTTTTATCTGCTCCGGAATACCGCCCACTTCAGAGCCTATTACAGGTTTTCCAAACAACATGCCTTCGGAAACTGTGAGGCCGAAGCCTTCCTGCCTTGAAGGTTGCACGACGATATCACAGGCATCATAAAATTTATTCAGATCATTGTCCGGCACGTGGCCGGTAAAAATGACATTCCCATTTACACCCAGCGAAACCGCAAGCTCCCTGAACTTTTCCTGAAGGCCAGACCGTTCTTTATTCATGAGTTCTTTTGAAAACGAGCCGTTTCCCACAAAAACGCATTTTATTTTGTTCCTAAATTCCGGACGGGCATCAAAAACTTTTTTAACAGCATTAATCAGCACGTCCTGGCCTTTTCTCGGATCCATTCTGCTCACGCAAAGAAGCATCAAGGAATTCCCTATCCCAAACTTTTGTCTCACGTCGTTCTCGCCTTCGTATCTGTACTCTTCGGGGTCTATGAACGGGTTTATTTTCACCAGTTTGGATTTCACAATGCCGGCCGATTCTGCGGCTTTCACGTACTCTTCTGTGGAAAGCACAATTTTATCGTACTTGGACATGTAATCCCGCAGGAAGTCTTTCCATGCAGGCTCGATGCGACCGGTAAAAGGAATGTGCCATGTGAATATCACGGGAATTTTATCGAAAGTTTTATCCAAAAAAACCCTTACAGGCAGTATCTGGAAATCATGGATATGGAGTATGTCAAAGGGCTTGTGGTCGTATACGTCTTTTATCTCAGACGCAACCCTTTTGTTTACATCTAGATAATCGTTGAAGCCCAATTCAAACCTTTTTTCGTACAATTCCGTGGCGTTCTTCGAGCCGTGCGTCGCTTCGATGATAATTTCCTTGAAACGCATATAATTCGCGATTTTATCCTTTCCGAGCTTGCCGATGTTCACGCGCAGCAGTTCGATGCCTTCGGAAAAGTCTATAGGCGGGATCGTGTCAGTCTTAAAGTGTATTATCCGGAATTCGTTGCCCATTTTCATCAGGTATTTAGCAAGGGCGTTAACATATCTGGTGAGGCCGCCCATGTAAGGGTAAAAGGACTGGCTTACTGCGCACACGCTGATCGGATCCATGGTATAAAGTACGGTTCGGGAGTTTTAAATGTGTTGCCGTATTTTTCAGGGAAATAATGATCAGCAGGCGAACTAAGAGATCTGGTGAATCAGGCGAGGAAACCTCTTAAAACAGGGTTTCGGGTTTTGAAAACTATAATGAAAACTGCGTTTTTGGCGGCGCTAAAAACTAAATTTTTAATGTAAATTAATATTAATTTATATTCCCAAACAGAGAATTGTCCATTATGAAGATCGTTATCAGAGCAATAATTCAATTGCACGATAAAATTATCAGAAAATCCGGCGGCCACGCAGGTATGATCAATGTCGGTAATTTGGATTTCACTGTCGCGCAGGCCAACTACGTTGGTAATCTGACTAAGAAGCTTGCGACCTTATTATTTGGCATAGTTGCAAGACATCCGTTCGTAGACGGAAACAAAAGAACCGCCCTTGTGGTTGTAGAGGCTATTTTAAGGACGGCTGGTAAAAGGTTAACCGCGGGTGAAAAGGATTTATGGGTGTTACTTAATAAAATATCTATCGGGGAGATGAACGTGAAACAAATTGCAGAGTGGCTGTCAAAGAATATAGCGTGATCTTATGGGAAAGAAATTCATGGACGCGGCAGAAGAGGTAATTAACGAAAGGCTGGTTTTTCTTAAAAAGTTGGCAGAAGAGCATAAGTATCGCAAAGAGTTTGGGACGTAGCAACCTTCTAATGCCATCACGAAAGGATGAAGGCTATTTTATGGCAGAGGACGATTACTTTTGTTCCGCTGTTTTTGGTTTATATACCCGTTCAAGGAAATAATGATTAAAAAGAAGGTAGAAAACAGAGAAAACCACGAAGACTGGTCATTTCTTGCAAAAATCCGTCGGTGGCGCGCCTTCGCCGGTCTTGCTCACAAACAAAGTGTAATAAAATTCTTTTTTGCCAGCTGCGAAATAATCGTACGGGCAACCGGCTCTCCAGTCAATTTCTTCGTAATCACGGTTTCCGTTTAAATGGTTTAGTTTGGCCTTATTGTAAACTCCGAAGTCCCAGTTTTTTGCGGCGGGCGTGCCAGTCGTGTAGCCGATCAAATCGCCGGCCTTGAAGCTTGTGGCAACGAGCTGATCTGTTCTGGTATCTTCAATCTTCGGCGGGTTTGGAAACATGTCTGATATCAGTTTAACAGGCTCTGTTATGTGATCGAACTTTATTTCGGCTTCGCAGCTCACATCGAAAAATAATAGGTAATTTAATCCGCCGCCCTCAGTGTATTTCGCACCTGCAACCAATTTCGCATCGACCGGCGCATAGACAGGAGCTTTCTGGCCGTCTTTGATCCATATATGCGAATGTGTTTTCTCGTTTCTCGGAGGCGTGATCGCCTTGATATTTTTCGTGTCTGTGACATCAGCTGTGAAAACTGGGGATGCATTGGAAACACAGTTTGGAGAATTTGCCTGTGTATTGCCGGAATCCTTTTTGTCGGAGTTTAGGGCTTCTAGTTTTTTGCCCAACGCGATTAGGTCTGCATCGGGAACAGATCCGGCTAGTAAATCAAGGTTTATTTTTAGCCTCTGATAATGTTCAGGGCCTATTCCCATGGCCAGGTTTTCTTCGTAAAGAACTTCTATTTCATGCTTTGTAGAAGAGTACAGGTCTTGTTTTTGTTTTTCTACCTCGTCCGTATGGCTGCTCTGAAGTGTTGTGGTAGTCGCTGTAATTTGTTTATTTGCAGTGTTGTTATCAGGTAAAACGTTGCCGGCAGCATTTTCGTAACTATTCTGCACACACCCGCTTACCAGCAAAACCATCATAAACAGCAGTGCAAAGCGTATATTCATTGAATATCAATTAGGTATCCGGTATTAAATCTTTAAACACTCCCGTGCAATAATTATTTATGAAAACGGACTGGTATTCTGATTTCGTCAACTGGGATTACAAGCCGAAAAAAACCGATATAATTTGCCTGTTTCGGTTCGAACCCAGGAAAGGTATAAGCCCCGCGGAAGCCGCCGGTCGTATTGCTTCGGAAAGTTCGTGCGGTACGTGGACAACATTGCCGTTGATGCCCAAGATTTTGCCGAAGTTGAAAGCTTACTCTTTTCATAGGAATGGTAACTTCCTTAAAGTTGCTTATCCGTTGGAACTTTTTGAACGCGGCAGCATACCCGGATTTTTGTCCGGCCCCGCAGGTAACATATTCGGTATGAAAGCGGTTAAGAATTTGCGCCTAGTCGACGTCCAATTTCCGATGGAATACATGAAAGATTTTCGCGGTCCCAATTACGGAAAAGAAGCGATAAAAAAGATTTTCAAGAGGAAGCACGGGCCCATAACTTCGGTAGTTCCGAAACCAAAACTTGGGTTTAGTTCAAAAGAACACGCTTTCAATGTAGGTTATTCTGTGTGGAAAGGCGGGATAGATTGCATAAAGGACGACGAAAACCTTACGAACCAGAATTTCAACAAATTTGCGACCAGAGTTAACCTGCTGGCTAAATACAGGGATAAAGCTGAAAAAGAAACCGGTGACGTCAAGGACGCATTCATAAACGTTACAGCGTCCAACACGAAGGAAATGGAAAAACGAATAAAAATTATCCACGGCCACGATTTCAAGTATTTCATGATAGACGTTGTGATATCGGGCTTTACTGCAGTCCAGACGGCTGCCGACCTCGCTCGCGACTACGACATGGCGATACACGGGCACAGGGCGATGCATTCGATGATCACAAGAAATGAGAAACACGGGATGACAATGTTATTTTTGGCAAAATTGATGCGCATGATAGGCGTCGACAATTTGCATATAGGAACCGTTATAGGCAAACTGGAAGGCGTTGAGGAAGAAGTCGTCGCAGCAAAGGATATGATGACATCCGATGTCGGCGAGATAAAAAATCTTCGCCTTGGACAAAACTGGGGAAACATAAAACCCGCGCTGCCGGTTTCGTCAGGCGGCCTTCATCCGGGCTTGTTGCCTCAAGTGTTCGACATATACGGCACAACCGATATAGCCATACAAGTGGGAGGCGGTACGCAAGGCCACCCGGCGGGAGCTGAAGCCGGAGCAAGAGCGGTCATGCAAGCTATAGAAAGCTATCACCTCGGAATACCCCTTTCAGATTACGCTAAAACCCACGTGGAATTGCATGCAGCACTCGGCAAATGGGGCTTTACCAAGCCTATATAAAATAATGAATTTTCTTGCTCATGGTTTTTATTGGGAAATTCGAACGTTAAAATTTTTAATGGATTTCACAACTTATTAATAGCAAAGAATTAACAACTTGAGAGAGGAATAGTACGATGTCGTTGGCATTTTTGTCCTACTTGTGGATGTTTATTCTTATCCCTCTGGTTTTTTTGTGCAGTTTGGGAATGCTGATACAGCTGTCAAAAAAACCGAGCTTGGTAACAAAACAGCCAAAATTAACTTTTATCGTGGCAGTATGGAACGAAGGTAGGCGTGTCGCCAAGTGCGTTAACTCAATTTTAACCCAAAATTACCCGGTTGAAAATATCCGTATTATTGTAGTCGGCGGCGGTAATCAAGAAACAGTCGAAGAATGCAAAAAATTAGCCGGAGAACACAAGATCGAATACATGATGGAAAAGGAGAGGCGCGGAAAATGGTTCGCTTTGAACACGGCTTTGAAAAAGGTTAAAACGGACTATGTCGCGTTTACCGATGCAGACTGTGTGCTGGAAAAGGATTGGCTAAAAAAGATGTTAACTCACGATGCAGACATAGTAGTTGCGGATTATCTTTCGATATCCGAAAAAACCCTGAAAGGCAAGTTTTATGCTTATGTATTATATATCGGCCCGCGCTTGTCCGAAGGGCTCAATAAATTTTTACGAAATGGGGAGTTCATAGGCATCGGTTCCTTGGTAAAATCCAAAGTCTTTGAGAAAATAAAATTCCGCAACAGCTTCATAGAGGACTGGTGGTTTGTTGAAGACGCAAAGAAACGCAACTTTTCGGTTGAACATTCAACTGCGAAAACATACGAGCATGCGCCCGAAACTTTAAACGGCCTTCGCAAAGGTCTGTTGAGGTTAAGCAAAGGATTCGTACTTGAGGCGATGTCTATGGGAAATGCGTCGTCAATATTCATGTCCGCTTTTTATATAATTGCAGCTTTGTCCATACCGTTCAATATATATCAGATAATCTCCGGCAGCCAGTTTGCAATAAATTCCATTTTGCTCACGATATTTTCTTTGGCGGTATTCTCGCTTGTATGCTCAATTAAATACAAAAACTACAGGTTTATTTTTTATTCGCCTATGATGATCCCTTTGATGGCGTTCACCGGGTTATTTTCCCTCGAAGCCGTTGTTAAAATGCTGTTTGGAAGGGAAATAAAATGGGAGATCTACAATAAAACAGGGAAATAATGTTTAAAATGTGTGGTTAAATTGGTATCCGAAATTCAGTTGTTTTCCGTGATATGGGTTGTTCCCATAATCCTGATACAAATAATTGCCGCATTCGGGATAATTTTCACCAGGCCGTCAATGAAAATCAAAAAAGAGCCTGGAATTTCTTTTGTAGTCGCAGTATGGAACGAAGGTAATCGAGTAGCTAAATGTGTTAATTCAATCTTAGCGCAAAATTATCCGGAAGGAAAGTTTAATGTAATTTTAATCGGCGGAGGGGATGAAAACACTTTGAAGATATGCAATAACTTGGCCCGCGGCAAGCGCGTTAATTTTATACACGAAAAAGCCAGGCGCGGAAAATGGTTCGCCCTGAATACGGCCATCGGAAAAGTTAAAGGCGATTATACAGCTTTCGTTGACGCAGATTGTGTCTTGGAAAGCAATTGGATTAAAAAAATGCTTGCCAGGGATGCGGATATAATAATATCCGAATTTTGTTCCATATCGGAAAAATCATTATACGGTAAGATCTACGGTTACGGGTTGTATTTCACTTCCAGGATATCCGAAGGTTTGGGGTCTTTGTTGAAATCCGGGGAATACATGGGGATCGGGTCAATGGTTAAAACGGGCGTTTTCAAGAAAATCAGATTCAAGAACAGTTTCAATGAAGATTGGGACTTCGTCAATGATGCGAGAAGAAACAGTTTCACAGTAGAGCATGCCGATGCTGAAACTTACCAGCACATCCCAAGTTCGCTGCGCGATTACCGTAAAGGGGTGGGCGCGCGCATGAAAGGGTTTATTTTGTCGACAGGCAAAGATTACCTTTCAGTTGCTATACTTGTTATTTCTTCGTTAATAGCAATTTCGATGCCGTTTTACTTGTATTATTTTTTGTCAATGGAAGCTTTCGCAGTTTCAATGCTCGCCATTCTGGTTATTTCAGCGTCATTATTTTCCTTGATCTGTTCGGTAAAAGGGAAAAAAATAAAATTTGTTTTCTATTCCCCATTGATCATACCGATGGTTTTGGTTTTCGGTATTTCAATAATGGAAACCGTTTTCAAAATGGCATCGGGCAAGGACGTGAAATGGGAAATATACAACAAGAAATCCCGTTAACCCATTAATCTGGGCGCTAAAACCGCGACAATAAGGCCTGTGAAGATTCCCAAAAAAATCCCGCCCAATAAGTCCACGTGCCCGTGCGCCTTTATTTTTATCCGGCTTGCAGACACAAAGCTGGCTAATATGAAAAACGGCATTGTCAGATAAGGCAAATAGTATGAGTATATCGTAGCTATCGTAAAGATTACATGGGCATGTCCGGACGGAAACCCGTATTTTATTATCCTGTATTTGTTATGCTCAGGCCGTCTTGTTTTGAAAATCATTTTAAGCGCCAGGCTGGTGAAAATTGAAAGCAAAGAACCAGAGATTGCGAGTAATGTTAAATAATTGGCGTCTCCAAGCCCGGATAAGTTCAAAATAAGCAGCAATACGGCAAATACACGAAACGGTTTCCTGTCAATGATTTCGCATATTTTGTAATTCAGATTTTTCATCAAAAACAGTTGTTGATGCGCGGTAATAAAGGTTAATGGGCTTGCAGTATGGGAACCGGGTAAACTCCGGTAAAACATCCGAAGCAATGGTCATTTTTGTCGCCTAGGAGGGTTTTGAAATCTTCCATGGGCAAATAACGCAGCGATTTTATTCTGCCGTCAATGCCTATTCGGACGCTCTCCTCCATTTCTCTAAGAGGTGCGGTTCGGGGATTTTCAACCGCTGTGGCAGCGCGTAATTTAGTTGTGTCCGAATGATTCAGCCCCATGTGGCAGGAGGATATTATCGGAGACGTCCCGATTCTTAAATGAACTTCTTCGGCGCCGGCATCAAAAAGGTCTTTTATTAATTCTGGAACAGTTCCTGCCCTCACTATCGTATCGTCAGTGACTATGACTCTTTTGCCCCTGACTATTTCCGGTACTACCATATTTTTTAGCCTGGCCATCTTTTGCGGGGTCACGCCCAACACGCTTAATTTGTCTTCCTCCATGTAGAGCCTGTTCATTGCTGTATTAACCTGGAAACCTTTTTTCATTGGTATTCCGCTCCTCTCGCTATAGCCTATTGCATAATGTTCCCCGGAATTCATTATCGGCACTACAATTGTATCGCCGTCATTCGGGAATTCGTCCAGATCAGCCAGTCTTGCGCCGGCGTTTTCCCTGAACTGTGAACTGAGAGTTCCTCCGAAACTGCCCCCCGGATTCATGAAGTATGGAATTTCCACCGAGCATATGCTTGTTCTTATCGGAAAACCGGATTTGGTGCGCGAAGGCCTTATCGAAATTTTATCAGTGTAAACCCCGTCCGTTAACCACAAGTCTCCGGGTTTTAGTTCTTCAGCATCATAAATTCCGAGCGCATGTATCCCGGGTTCCTCGGATGCGAAATATGTTGATTTTCCGCGCCTTCCCGCGAATAACGGGTGATAACCCCACGGGTCCCTGTACACGCCAACGACTCCGTTGATATCCATGACAGCAAGGTTAAACGCGCCGAGCGCCTCCTCTGCCAACAATTTCATGCCAGCTTTGATACTTCCCGCCTGCCTGATTATTTGGGCAATCACGTGTGTATCAGAATCAGAATCTTCCAGTTTTATCCCGTGTTCTTCTGCGAGGCGCCTGGAATTGAAAACATTGCCGTTGTGCGAGACAACATAACCTCCGGCAGCAATAGGCTGCAAATTTTGCGGGTTTGTGTCTCCTGTTGTCCTGTATCTGTTGTTAAAAATTCCCCTGTCGGAATTTATTTCCGATGCGTCCAGGCTTTCTAAAAAAACATTCACCACCCTGCCCGGGCCCCTGTAAGTTTTTATTATTCCGCTATCCAAATCGTGGAGCGAGAATCCGCAGCCGTCGTAACCCCTGTTTTGTATGCTCACAGCTTGCTGAAACATATCCTGAAAAGGCGTTTCTGTGTTTACAGCCGCCCCTATGCCGCATTTGTGCATGGGTAAATAAAGTTGACCAGCCACGCTTACAATAGTTGATTTGGTAATTTAAACCCGAATTTACATAATATTATCTGGTTTGAATGGCTTCTTTGAAGGAATTGCACGAATTCGCGGTCAAGGAAGGTATTAAGGAGGATCCGCGGGGAGAGCAGGAAATAAAACGTATTCTTGATGAGACAAAGGAAAAATACAACGACCTGAAAGGTTACAATAAGGAATATTTCGACAAAGGACGCACGGAGAATCCGTTTGCTGATAGCTTGCTTTTGAACGACGAAAACGCAAAAAACATAGAATCGGTCGCAATCGGAATAGATATAGAAACTCCTGAAATGCTTTTAATTGATCGATTAAAGCAAAAGGGGACGAAAATAGACGCGGTTATAACCCACCACCCGGAAGGCCGTGCGTTGGCTGCGCTACACCAGGTAATGGACATGCAAATCCGCATATTGCATCAGAGCGGCGTGCCAATTTCACAGGCCGAAGCAATCGTCCGACCGCGCGTTGATGAAGTCCGCCGAGGCTTGCATCCGTTTAATCACACACGCACTATAGACTCGGCACGTCTGTTGAATATCCCGTTCATGTCCATGCACACCATAGCAGACAATCACGTACACACGTTTTTACAAAAACTTTTGGATAAGGAAAAACCAAGAACGATAAAAAACCTGTTGGATATTCTTTATAAAATTCCCGAATACCAGTGGGCCGCATCTCACGGAATGGGTCCGACCATTTTCGTTGGTAACTCGGATAACGAATGCGGCAAAATAACATTTGATATGACCGGCGGAACAGAGCTTGACAAATCACGCATGAAAATCATGGCCGAATCCGGAATAAACACCATAGTGGCGATGCACATGTCAAAAGACCAGTACGAAGAAGCGAAGTCGCATAACATCAACGTCGTTGCTGCAGGCCACATGTCTTCCGATTCTTTGGGCATGAACCTGGTTCTGGATAAGATGGAAAAGAAATTTAAGTTGAAAATCGTGGAAATTTCCGGTTTTAAACGGGTCAAGAGAAATTAAAAACGTTACACGCAAGTTACGCCTGCTTCTGCAACGTTTGAAGACGTTCCGATTTTAATTGCGTGTTTGCCTTCCAGGCCAGGATAATTGATAACAAGACCGGAACTTCCAGGCTGTATGTTGACATCGCCGATAGCTTTGTTGTAGATTTTCACTTCATCTATTACCCCGTCGAAAAAGCGGTTGGCGTCCAAAGCAGCCACGCCTATTCTCAGGCTGCCGGCAGAAGCTGTGGAACTGCCTTGCGCTGTTGTGGCTTTGCGCACGCCATCTCTGTATATTTTGATATTCGAACCGTCAAACGTGCCCGTGATGTGGTACCACGTGTTTAATGATAAAACGTCCGTTGTTGCCCTGTTTGCACTATTTATCCAGAATGACAGCGCATTTGAAGCGGCTTCTTTTTCCAAAGTCCATCCATTGCTGACAGCATTTTTGCTGGCGATCGCCTCAATTATGTTTGTGAATGACTTGAAATTGACCCAGGCTGATACAGTAATTGGGCCTGAAATAGTAAGACTCGCACTGTCAGGCACATTTACATAATCGTTGACCCCGTCGAATTTCAATGCGCGTCCTGATTTCCCTGCGACCCAAACAGTCGCGGTATCCATGTTCGTCAATGTTCCTGTATTCGGCGGTGCTGTGCCGGAATTATCCGACGCTGTTGTACCAGACCCTTCATCAAATTTCCAATAACCGGCCATATAATTTTTCATATCGCCGAAGAAACACGAATTTTTTCGTCTGTGATGTAAACGTGCCCGAAAACCATGTCGCGGACGCGCCAACGATGCCCACTGTGATTAACATCAGCATGACCAAAGCTATGACAGGTGTGACGCCTTTCATACATGAATATTCGATTAATGTCGATTTTAAGATGATATCAGACTTTAATACCATAGTGCGAAATTATCTATTGTGTCCGAAGAACTTTTGGAATTCTACGGTGCTGAATGCGCTCCTTGTATAGAGATGAAGCCGCTGATAGAGCGTCTGGAAAAGGAGGAAAAAATCAAGATAACCCGTATGGAAGTCTGGCACAGCCGGGAAAATGCCGAGGTTATGAGTAAGTGCGACAAAGGTTACTGCGGAGGCGTTCCATTCTTTTTTAACAAAAAAACGGGAAAATGGATTTGCGGATCGACCGGTTACGAAAACCTGAAAAAATGGGCTTTAGGCGGATAAGTATGTCGTTAGTTTCAAGCAACAAACCGGAATGGCTGAAAACAAAATTGCAGACCATGGGTTCTTTCGCTAAAGTGCGTGAAACAGTCAAAGCCCTCGGTTTAAACACTGTTTGTGAGTCAGCGCATTGTCCGAACATATCCGAATGCTGGTCCGGCGGGACAGCGACGTTCATGGTTATGGGTAGCGTGTGCACAAGAGGCTGCCGTTTTTGCGAGGTTTCGCACGGAAAACCGCAGGAATTGGACATATTCGAGCCAGTTAAACTAGCCAAGGCCGTGAAAGAATTTAACCTGGATTACGTTGTTATAACATCCGTAGATCGCGACGATTTGCCAGACCAGGGTTCGCTGCATTTCGCAGCATGCATCAAAGCTGTCAAGAAAATGAATCCCGGCATTCTGATTGAAGTTTTAATACCGGATTTCCGCGGGCGTGAAGATCTTATTAAAAACATAGTTGACGCAAATCCGGACGTGATCGCGCATAATATTGAAACCGTTCGCCGCCTTCAAAGATTTATCCGCGACATGCGTGCTAACTACGATCAGTCGTTAAGCGTATTGAAAACTGTGAAAAGATTGAACCCAAATATACGCACAAAATCCTCGATAATGCTTGGTTTAGGCGAAACCGAACAGGAAGTCTGCGAAGCCATGGACGATTTGCGCAGCATAGGAGTCGATTTTTTCACGATAGGCCAGTATTTGCGTCCCAGTAAAAGGCAGATGGCAGTCGAAAATTATGTCCATCCGGATGTATTTGAAAAACTAAAGTCGGAAGGCGAGCGACGAGGCTTCCTTTATGTAGCATCCGGACCTTTCATCCGTTCGTCGTACCGTGCCGGCGAACTCTTTATAAAATCGGTCATTAACGGCGGTCAAGGCAGCAATTAATATCTGGCAGTAAATACAATTTATTCCAGCGTGCCAGCATGGAAAAGGAAATAGCCAAGTTTTCTGTCAATTATTTGCAGATTCTAGACGAGAACGGCCATTGTGGCGAATCTTTTTCCGATTTGACAAAAGACCAGATAAAAGAAATCTATGAATTTATGGTTCTCTCAAGAATTTTTGACGTGAAAGCGATTAGCCTGCAGCGTGAAGGTTTATTGGGAACATACCCGTCAATACGCGGTCTGGAAGCCGCGCAAGTTGCAAGTGCGTACGCCTTGGGCAAATCCGATTGGATGATACCCGCGTTCCGCGAAAACGCATCCATGATAGTGCGCGGATTGCCGATGGAAATGATTTTACAATATTGGGGCGGAGACGAACGCGGCCAGAAAATACCAGTTGAACAGAATGATTTGCCGTTCGCCATACCCGTAGGGACGCAGCCGTTGCATGCCGCAGGCATAGCAATGGCTTCCAAAATAATGAATGATGGAATCGTTTCACTCGTTTATTTCGGCGACGGCGCCACATCGGAAGGCGATGTCAATGAAGCCATGAATTTTGCAGGTGTTTTTAAACTTCCATTGGTTTTAGTTTGCGTGAACAACCAGTGGGCAATTTCTGTTCCGCGAAAAAAACAGACGGCCGCACAAACAATAGCGCAAAAGGCCATAGCTTTCGGCTTCAACGGTATACAGGTAGACGGCAACGACGTTTTCGCGGTTTACAAAGCAGTGAAAGATGCGCTTGAAAAAGCCCGTTCCGGCGGCGGACCTACGTTGATAGAATTATTTACGTACAGGATTGGCGACCACACGACCGCCGACGACGCCGGAAAATACCGCGAAAAAACTGAAGTCGAAGAGTGAATAAAAAAAGACCCTATAGAGAGATTGCGAAAATATATGGAATCAAAAACAATCTGGACGAAAGCGTATGATGATAAAGTAAATGAAAAAATGAAAAAGAAAGTAGATGAAGCTGCGGAAAAATATTTGTCCGTAACAGCAGAAGACAAAGGAAAAATATTTGAGTATGTGTACTCGAAAATGACAACTAACCTGGAAGCGCAGCAAAAGGAGGTTGAAGATGAAAACAAATCTTAAAAAATTGGCCCTCAATTACATGGAAAACGTCAGGATAATGGCATTGGCAACCTGTTCGAATAAAAAACCGTGGGCTTCCACGGTGTTTTATGCATACGATAAAAAATTCAATTTATATTTCCTTTCCCGCTATCACCGCCGCCACAGTTTTGAAATACGAAAAAATCCAAATGTCGCAGGCACGATAGTAAAACCGCAAAAAATATTCAGCGCGCCTAATACAGGTATGCAGTTTGAAGGCGCAGCCAAAATGTTAATGGGAAAAGAGCTGGAAGCTGCGTATAAAATTTTCGTTAAACGTTATCCTGCAGCGGAAAAAATAATAAAATCAGCCAGCGTTTTGGGATCTGGAGAAATCAGGATGTATAAAATAACGCCTCGTTTGCTGGTTATGCAGGACCAAAAAAAATTCCCGAAAGAACAGCGCGCCATTGTTTTGGAGAAATGATTATGCCATTGTTGAATATGTCGCAGTCTATCAACATGGCCTTGCGTCAGGAAATGGAAAAAAATGAAAAAATAGTTTTGTTGGGCGAAGACATAGGCAAAGACGGAGGCGTGTTCCGCGTTACGGAAGGTTTGATGGAAAAATTCGGTTCTGAACGCGTAATAGATTCTCCGTTAGCAGAGTCGGCAATAGTAGGCGTGTCAATAGGAATGTCTATACGCGGTTTAAAACCGATCGCGGAAATACAATTCGACGGTTTTATCTATCCTGCATTGGACCAATTAATTTCGCACGCTGCAAAATTAAGGAACCGTTCACGCGGGCGTTTCGCATGCCCTATAGTCGTTCGTGTCCCATGTTCCGGCGGTATTCATGCGCCCGAGCATCACTCCGAATCTCCCGAAACTTATATAGTCCACACGCCCGGCTTGAAAGCCGTGATGCCTTCTACGCCTTATGACGCGAAAGGTTTGTTAACATCGGCAATGCGCGAAAAGGATCCGATAATATTTTTTGAACCGAAAAAACTTTACCGCGCGCCGAAAATGGAAGTGCCGGAAAAGGATTATGAAATTCCGATAGGAAAAGCGAATATAGTTAAAGAAGGCTCGGACCTTACAATAATTTCGTGGGGTACAATGGTTCGCGTATGCGAGGAAACGGCGGAAATGTTGAAAAATAAAAACATAGACGCTGAAATAATTGATTTGCGTTCCCTGTCGCCGATGGACACGGAAACTATTTTGAAGTCTGTAAATAAGACGGGCCGTGCTGTCATCGTGCATGAAGCACCGCACACCTTGGGGTTGGGCGCAGAAATAGCTGCAACGATAAGTGAAGCTGATATACTTTCACTAAAAGCGCCAGTTAAACGCGTTACCGGCTTTGATATACCGATGCCTCTCGCAAAACATGAAAATTTATATTTGCCCAACGTAGATCGTGTAAGGAAGGCAGCGGAAGAAGTTATGAAGTTTTGATGTGATTTGATGGTTATTGCAGAAAAAATCAAAGACGTAAGAAGACAATTGGAAACAACAGGGCCGTCGCTGCACAAAAAAGCTTTGTTGGCTTTGCCTTCGTCCACTCTTGTGGTTGAAGAAGTCACGGATCCGGATTCGCAGGAATTTAAAAAAGCGATGCAAATATACGTAAAAACTTTTCCTAAGGACGAGAGGGAAGAGGTTTACAAAATCGCTAACTACCTCAAGAGCACTCAAAAAACCGGGAAAGCCCATCCGGGCAGCAACAGCGAGTTTCATGTTCTCGTTGTCAGGGATACGACAATTGCGGGGAATAAAACCGATCAAATTGTAGCTGCCAGTCAAATGAGTTATTTTCCCGGAGATCGTTTCGGAGTAAGGTGGTACACTTCCGTAGATCCGCGCAGCCGAGGATCCTTGCTGAGGATAGTCGAAGGCGTGGATAATTTCATGCCGCAATTGCAGCAATACGCAGCCAAACACGGTGAAAAACCGATCGGATTTTTCAACGATGTTGAAGTTTCGAAGAAGAGTATGGGTGACATAGTGGAAAGGACGGGATACTTCGTGAAAGACGTTGAATTTGAAATACCTCCTGTGAGGAAAGGCGGGCATGCGCACGCGACGAGGCTGGGTTTCATGCCTTACCAAAGCGTGGACCTGCCCGGTTGGGCTCTCAGGCGCATCGTGGGTGAATATATGAAATCGGGCTTTGGGATAAAGCAGAAAGATTTGGAAAGAAACCCACAATATTTGAAAGCGGTAAAAAATATTAACGATGACAATCTTTACAGGTTCGCAAAGAAAAGATAATTTATCTTAAGTTTTAAATTGGCGCAGCGGTCTTAAAACATCTTTACGAAATGGGATTTAGCGATAAAGAATTAATATTGTTAAGGAACATTTTGGTCTGGTCTGCATGCATCCGGTTAAGTAACAGTTAAAATCACAGTATTGCACGCGTTTGCCGTGCACAATACTAGGGTGTGTTTGCCTGCTGACAAAGTTGTAAGTGGTTTCAACGTCGCAGTTTTTCCCGGTTCTATGGACGCTGAAGAGTATAATTTCTTTATTTCATCAACGCCTAGAGCCCTGTTGTATATCCCATATTCGTCGTAAATGGCCCCCGGTATCGCATCCACGCAGTTTGGATTATACACACCCACAGCCAGCCACTGGACTGTGCCGTAATCGCCGTTAACTAACGGATTGTCGGCGACCAGTTCGCCGTCGATATAAAACTTATGCCGGAGGTTGGGCTTGTCGAAAACATACGCCATGTGGTGCCACGCGTTTGCCGACGGCATGGTGTACAGCATGTCGGAAACCCCGCCCGAAACGGTTCTCGCCTCCACTTTGTTTATCATATTCCATACGCTGCATACTCCGCATCCCGGAACAACCACACTTGCCATATGGACCCTAGTGGATCCGCTGTTTACCGGCAGGTAATTCCACCACGACTGTGTAAATGAGTTTTGCGGCAGTGATTGGATCAACGCTGGTATGCTGTCGGTGAAAACTCCCGCATCCTGGTTGATACAGCCTGCGTCAACTGTTTCATCTATTTTAACGGCCTTGCCGAATTTTCCGCTTACCCAAGTCACGAGGTTCCTTATTTCAAAATTCGTAGCGCCTTGCGAGTCTTTCGCAACTGTTCCGGCACCGTCGTTGAAGCCCCAATACGCAACCAAACCTGATATGCCGGGCATGATGACCATATTTTCCTGGTTCCCGTCCAGTGTCGCGGTAAATGAGGTTATAGGCTGCGTACCGTCATTTCTGATTATCACAGTATTTTGTAAAGAATATATCACGCTAAAGACGTTGGATATTTTGCTGTTGAACGAACTTGAAACGAATGTGTATGCTGTCCCGACCATCCCGACTGTGATTAACATCAGCATAACTAAAGCGATTACCGGCGTTACGGCTTTCATATATCATTATTGGGCGTCTAAATAGAATAATTTAAGAGCGCTTGCCGAATTATCTGTATGCCATGCCACATCTGCGGTTCCGACGAATCAAATTACCTGTGTTCGTCATGCCAGAAAGAAGTGTGCTATGCGCACGCGCGCACCCTCAACAAAACCCTTTTTTGCGTTGAATGCCTGAAAAACACCAAGCCTGTAAAACAGAACACGTCCGCGTTCGTTTATTCATTGATCGTGACTATAGGCTTGTTGGTGATATACCTCGTAGGCGAATACGCGATATTCAATGTGCTTGAATCCTATTCATCTTTGCTGCCGGACTCCGTTAAATCGCTTGTAACCCTTTTCCGCAGTTCGTCATTGTTGTTCGTGGCCGGTTCGGCATTAATAACGGTTCTATTGTTCCTGCTAACACTTAGTAAAGATAAAAAATCCGTACAGCCGGAGCAGCAGAAAAAACCGGTTAAATAGCTGGAAACATACGCTTTCGGTATGCGTATGTTTCAGTTGACGGTAGAAACGAGTTTTTGGTATTTCCTCTTGAACCCTTTCTTGTAGACTGTGTTGTATTTTTTTTTGTGACCCCTGTCCTTTTCAAAAAATTCCTGCCTGCTCATACAAACACCTCAATAATTTTGTTTTTACTTATTAATGAAATTAATTTCACAAAACATAAAGTTCCATTCCCGCATTGTCCATCCGGGCTCTGGTATTCTTTAAATCCTGTGAATATCCGAGATAAACATCTCCCATGTCCTGTACTTTCGGGTTTCTGTGGCTTTTCATAGCATGTCCTATTCTTTCCATGAAACCGTTCGATGTAAGAAGCTCCGAGACTGTGGGCACATACGCATCTATCTGCTCCACAATAACTGCCACATCTTCCACGGTCATGTTGCCCTGTTTTTTCAAACGCTGCAGGTGGCGCACGATAAATTTGATGTTCCTCGTTTCCAGAAAACTTGCAGACCATGCAACACTCTCCTCGACGCAAAAGTCAAAAACGTCTCTCAATGTGACTAAATTGCCTCTAGTTCTTTCAGAAAATGCATCCGAATAAACTGCAATTTCCGGCTGGGTCATATACCTCACAATATGTGACAATTCATGGTACACGTAAGGCTTTATCGATCTTGCATTTTTAAAATTTCCCAGAAAAACTGGTCCTAATACTATTTGCACTGGAAATTTTTGCCCTTCGGCGGGCGTGAAGACTTGACAATAGGTAATTCCGCTTTCCTCGTAACCGAGAGCAAGTTCCCTGCCTTCGGTATTTTGGTTGAGAGTGATGGGATATCTTCTGGACAGTTCTTTCAGCTTTGATACTACCAGGCCTTCCCCTTCGCTTCTTGACAACACCAGAGAAGGCGGAGTGGCTTTGCCCATATTCGCAGCAGTCGACAGGCGATTCCAGGCATTCGAATAAGCTCTGCGTATGTCCGCTTCGTAAACAATCATGACCAAGATCAGAAAGTTAGGTATTTAAATTACGTAATGCACAGGCTCACGTTGTTTAGCCCGCAATCTTATAATGTACTCGCTAGCCATCGGATCTTTCACGTGCTCTATTTCGTGTATCAAAACATGCTTTTTCAGATAGCCTAACCCGTAACGTATCCAGATTTTTTTGATGCAATCGGTCATTCCAAGAACGTTCTCCGGCATATAGCAGCCGGCGACTTCAACAACTTCCATTCCCGCGATAGCTTTTGAGTCGGAATATGGTATCGGAACTCCAAGGACCGTTGAATAGCTGATCGGATTGCCATAATCGTTGTCTAATTCCTTATCCTCTCTGGAGTGCCTTGGTAACTTGGAATCGAACATGGAAACACCTAATATATTATACTATTAAACGACAATTTGTTATTTAACGTGTGTTTTACTAATAAGTAGCTAGAAACAGATCGATCGGGGCTAGAATCATACCTGTATACTATACGGTATGATTCAGTTTACATAACGATCTGCTTCAGTTTAGACAAAGGAGGTGCATTGATTGGCTGGAAAAGGAAAAGCAGTTTGCAATTGTAACATAGGCTTAATGCTTGTTGCAAAAGCAATCTCCGCTGTAGGTATATTCGTACTGATAGCGGGTATCGGAGCTCAACTGGCGGTTGGTTTGACAGGCCAGAACAGCTTGGCGTTATACATGAGCATATTGCCGTTGTATTTCGTAGGTTTAGTTGTCAAAGAGCTTGGTAAGATAGTAGGCATGGAATCCCACAGAAACTGCGGTCTACACGGGCACATGTGCTGATAGAATGTTCTATTTTTTTAATTTTTTTAACATCCTAGCCGTAAGTATCTTATGGAAAAGTCAAAAATGCCCAAAAACGAGAATGAATGGAAGACTTGCTTGACACCCGAACAGTATGCGATACTTCGTAAAAAAGGAACGGAACCGGCATTTACAGGCAAACTGTTGAAAAACAAGGAAACTGGTATTTACATCTGCGCCGGCTGTGGTGCGGAATTGTTTTCCTCTGGCACAAAATTTGATTCCGGTACGGGCTGGCCAAGTTTCTATGACGTCATGAATAATGACAACATAGAAAAGAAAACTGACAAAACGTTTGGCATGAACCGCGTCGAAGTGTTGTGCAAGAAATGCGGCAGCCATCTAGGTCACGTATTTGAAGACGGGCCTGCGCCTACAGGAATGCGTTATTGCATAAACTCGGCCGCGTTAAACTTCAGGAAGAAATGATTCTAAAACTGTCTGAAACAGGTGCATACAAAGCAGCACCTGTTTCTAGTTAGATGTGACAGGTGGAAAGCCCGCGCTTCTCCAAATATTGTTGGTGGTATTTTTCAGCTTCGTAGAACGCCTCAATATGAACAACTTCAGTAACAATCTTCCTGTCCTTGTATTTATCCGACTTTTGTAATTTTTCCTTGGATTTTATCGCAGCTTCTTTCTGCTTATCGTTATGGTAAAAAATCACGGACCTGTATTGCGTCCCCAGATCAGGTCCTTGTCTGTTTAATTGAGTCGGATTGTGGTTATCCCAAAAAACTTGCAACAATTTTTCGTAATTAATTTTTTTCGGATCAAAGGTAACTTCAACCGCTTCCGCATGTCCGGTTTTATCCGTGCAAACATCCTCGTAACTAGGATTTTTCATCGAGCCGCCAACATAACCCACTCTTGTGGACTTAACGCCTTTTATTTGCCTAAAAGCAGCTTCAACGAAAATGCGGGAGGCCGGATTTGAACCGGCGAACTCGCTAGGAGACAGGCTCCTGAAGCCTGCGCCTGTTGTGGACAGAAACGGATTGTATTTAGTATCAATCCGTTTCGGTTTGCCTTTAACCGGGCTTGGCTACCCCCGCGTTTCTTATTAATAGTCCTATAGGTCTTCCGTCATTATACCTGATTCATACAGATATTTTAAGAACACCCTGCGTCTTTCCTGCAGATACGAACCGATGACCCCTGAACGTGAAGGATGTCTTAACAATTTTAAACCGTCGGATTCCAATCTCGATATCTCGCCTGCATTGAAATTTAATTCGGCACCCGTCTCCGCATAGGTCCTCGGTTTGCCGTCAAGGCCGAACCTCCTGGCAAGGACCTCCGCAGTAACCACTGGCAGGTTCGAATTTAGTAATTTATCGACCGAAATCTGCATCACCCTGTCGAATTGGCCTTCGTTGGTTATTATCCGCTTTGAAACTTCCAGAACCGCAGATGCATAATCAGCCGCTACATCAGCCGGATCGTAAACGTCGCGCCCTGCCATATACAATGCGTGCATCTTCGCATCGTTTTGGAATCTCCAATAAGGCAGTTCAAGCCTGTCCCCAGACATGGCAAACACCGCCCGCGCAAGCATCAGTGGAGGTTCCGCGAGAAATTCCTTTAACAATGGTCTTTCAGCATTCCATGACGGATGCGAATACCAATGGGCTTTTATTTTGTCTATTTTGGTCTGTTCCATAACGTCTCAATACGGTTGTTGCATATTTCAAACTATCTGAGCCTCTACGCAGCGTTTCCACATCCTCGGCGCATACGGTAAAACTTTGCGTGATTCCACGTTAACCGTTTTACGTCCGAGCTTATTTGCTTCCTTCCCAAGAAGTTCCTTTCCGGCGTCTTCTTCGCCTTCTTTGCTGATTGTGTAAAAGTGTATAAATCCGTTTTTCTTCAAACACCCAATCGCAATATCCAAAAATTCATGCGCGCCAGCCGGATAAGGCATCACAACGCGGTCAAATTTGCCGTCCATGCCTTTGCACACAATGCGAACGTCGCCTTTTAACGGATAAACTAACGCGTCCACTCTGTTCAACCTTATGTTAGTCCGCATGTATTCGTACGCGTCGCTGTTTATTTCGACGGCATAAACTTTTGACTGCGGTTTTTTCTTTGTTATCGCTATGGCATACGCGCCTATGCCTGCGAACATTACAAGCACAGTTTCATCATTTCGTATCTTATCAGCTATTTTTTGCCTCTCCTCGCCCTCGCGCGGTGAGAAATAAACCTTACCGACGTCGAGCTTGTATTTCATTCCGTGTTCAGTATGAATGGTTTCCAAGTTTTGTTTGCCTGCGACAACTTCCAGTTGCCTGGTTCTAAAAACGCCTTCTCTTGCGGAAAGTTTTTTTACAACGGTAATTATGTTTTTATTCTTCATTATTTCATTTGCCATGAGTTTTTCATCGGCTCCTTCCGGAACTTCGATTATTGCTATATTTCCCACTATGTCGTAACTGTGCGTTTCGTCCATGAACTGTATTAATTGGGATAGTTTATAATAACAATATGAAAACCGTGTACAAACATCACAAAAAACTGTTTTTGGCCGAGGAAGCCTCAAGTATAGCAAAAAAGATGGTAGGATTGATGTTTCGTTCCGAGCTCGGAAAAAACAACGGAATGCTTTTTTCATTCCCATTCGAAAACAAATGGTCTTTCTGGATGTTCGGGATGCGTTTTCCAATAGACATCGTTTTCATTGATAAAAACATGAAAGTAATCTGCATAGAACACGCAGCCAAACCTCTTTCTTTAAACCCGTCAACGTGGAAAACTGTAAAACCGCCCGTGAAATGCAAGCATGTTATTGAGATAAACGCCGGGGAAGCGAAAAATAAAAGGATAAGAATCGGTGATGTATTAAGTTTTAAGAAGTAACATAAGTTAATATTGTATTCAGGTCTTGGGACCAAAATAGTTTTTGGAGTTCTCAAAGGCCTCACAGGAAATCAAGGATTTCCTGTGCACGAAAATCCGTTGATTTTCGTTGTTTTACCAAAAAGGAATTTGATATGGACGCGAAAATTTTCGAAAATTATACGAAAGCCGGAAAAATATTGAAAGACATTTACGCAGCGTTGCGCATAAAGCCCGGGGATAAAATCATAGACATCGCGGATACAGTGGAAAATGAGATTATCAGGAAAGGCGCGATGCCCGCATTTCCCGCCAACATATCCATCAATGACATAGCCGCGCATTACACCCCAATTCCCAATGACGAAACGGTTGTTAAAGATGGAGATTTCGTAAAAGTGGATTTAGGCGCGCATATCGACGGTTACATAGCCGACGGTGCAGTCACATTCAACTCGGAAAAAAGTGATATGATAACAGCTGTTACAGACGCTGTTAACGCCGCAGTGAAAATTATGAAACCTGGCAAAAAAGTTAGCGACGTTTCGGAGGTTATTGAGAGCGAAATCGAATCCAAGGGTTTCCGTGCCGTAAACAATTTAACAGGCCACAGCTTGGACAAATTCACATTCCACGGCCCGGTTACAATACCGAACATTCGGAACAAAATCAATTACGAATTCAAGGTCGATGACGTCTTCGCTGTCGAACCTTTCGCAACCGATGGCGCGGGAACAGTAAAAGACAGCGAACGTGTTTACATTTTTAGTTATCTGAAAGATCACAACACAAGACTGCCTGAAAGCAGGCAGGTTCTAAATTTGGCAAAAAAGGATTTTTTATCGTTACCATTTTGTGAGCGCTGGATAAAAGGAATTACGCCGATAAAATTCGATTTGGCCGTTAAGCAATTGGTCGCTGCGGGAGCCATACAACCGCACGCAGTTTTACGCGAAGCCGGACACGGAAAAGTCGCACAAGCCGAGCACACTGTCATAGTGCGCGACAAGCCGGTTGTTACGACTGCATAATCAAAGGATATAAGTCTAGTTTTTGATGATATTCGCAGTGGAATTTATGCAAAAACATGTCCAAATGACAGGATCCGAATGGATGAGGAAACTTTTCGCCGGCGAGCGCGATTTCAGCAGGACCAAAATCATAGGCGAAAACATCGTGTTGGAACACATGCAAAGAATCAACGATTATCTCACTATGTCCAATCTGGAAAGTGAGCCTTTGATTTTCGATCTCGCGGATATATCCGGCGTGCAAGCCCCGCATATATACGCGCCCCATACGAGGGCGCGCGGAGTTCGTGCATTGAACGTGAATTTCAGTTATGGGTTTCTCAGCGATTCGGATTTCGGGCCATATAAAAACCCGAACGGTTCTGACACAAGAAGCAGGATGGCATACGCGACCTTGGACAATGCGGTAATGCGTAATGTCAAACTTAATAGCGCATACGTGAGAGGAATCAGTTTAAGATATACGGACTTGTCCGGCTCTGACATGACAGGTGTGAAAGATTTGGAAACATCACCCACCGCGGGCCTTGCAATATATCAGGGTTTAATCGCGGATGAACCGGTTAAGCAGATAATCGCCCGGAAAATCGGATTGGGTAAACAATAATTAAAAAGGATTTAACATGCCTAAGTTAAACCGCCCTCTGGTTTACTTGTTTGATGGAGACGGGCCTCTGTTGAATTCTGCGGAACCTGCGTTGGCCGCGTTAAACCAGGTCTTGGAGAGTTTTGATTTGAAGCCTCTGGATATAGACACGTGGAGGGAAAGGCAGAATCCGAATTTGAAACGTTTCTATGAGTCACTCGGAGTACCGGCAAATGATGTTAACGAGGCCATCAACCGTTACAGGGCTTATTTCGACGGAATGAAATTTATGGTAACAGAACCGGCGGAAGTGACTAGTGCATTGAAGTTGTTAAGATCAAGGCGTATAGGAGTAGTTACGAGCATGTCGAGAAAATCTTGGGAAGGATACTCCAGGCGTTTCGGATTTGACGATTTTATTGGAGTAGCTGTGACAAGGGACGACTGCGATGAACAAAAACCTTCGCCAGTACCTTTGTATGTGGCCATGGAGAAGCTGGGAATACAAAAGAAAAAAGTAAGAGCCCACGAGGTTCGCGGAATTATGGTTGGCGACAGCGTCACGGACATAGTGGCGGGGCACGCTGCTGGCCTGGAGACTGCAGCCATAGTTTATGAGGGCAGCTACAGCAACCGTGAAAGGTTGTTGGCAAAACAACCGACTTATTTGATACCCCATATAGGGGTCGTGGCGAACAGAATGGCTTTGAGGGGTTCGCGCCAACACTATGAAAAGAATAATACTGCGTAAAAACATTTATCGGGTTACGGTATGAAAAAACTTTACTTGTTCGACATGGACGGAACCATCAGGGACGATTTTTCCGCAGTCTATGAATCCATGGTTGAGGTTTTTCACGAGTTTGGAAGGAATCCGCCAACCATAAGAGAATATAGAAATAATCCTAGTCCGGATTTTTGGGATACTTATAAAAAGCGCGGGTTCGACGAATCCGAAAAACAGGCGGTTGAAAGGCGTTTCAGCGAAATATTCCATTCCCGCTACGAGGCTGCTGTAAAGATTTTTCCCGATGCATACCCTGCGATCTCCGGTTTAAAAAACAATGGAGCCATGATCGGTGTTGTTTCAAATCACCGTGCCGCGGCTGTGAAATCCCAATTGGCCGATTATGGCCTGGAAAAATTTGTGTCCGTTGTTGTGGGAGGCGATGAAGTTGAAGAGCGCAAGCCCTCTGCAAAACCTTTATTGGTGGCGTTCCGTCGTTTGGGTATATCCCCCCAGAATGGTTGTTACGTGGCTGACAAAACTTGGGACATTATGTCAGCTCATGCAGCCGGAACAGAAGCGATCGCGATCAGCAGGAAGTTGGGCCAGCACGAAGAATCCGCTTTATTTGCGGCTAACCCGGAAAAACTAATCCACAATCTTGAAGAACTTTTGGTAGAATAATTCATCCCAGGATAATTTGCATAAGCCTGTTTTTTATTTCAGGTAAATTAGCATCGACTGCGCCGTAAACTTTGCCGCTTCTTGACGGTTTGGTTTCCATTATTCCAGAATCATCGGTGCGCAAATCTATTTTTTGGAAATCGTAAAGCTCGGGAAATAGCAATGCGCCCATTGTTATCGAATCGAACATGTATGTTATCGTTTTTATCCCGAACGGGCTGAGAGTTTTTACATTAAATTCGTCCCTGAGTTTTATCATTCTCCACAATTGTTTTTGTGCATCCGTCCCGTTTTTTAGCTGTTCGAAATCTTCGAGTTTGAAAAGATCGTCAGACCATAGGTTTTTGCCTACAACATAAATTTCTGCCCCTGAATTGAGAACTTTCCTCGACGCCTCGACATCACATGCGACGTTGTACGATGGAACTCTTGCGTTGTGGTGCTGTGCGTCTGGTCTGTTATCATAACCGCCAACGCGCCCGGCCATTACGTAAATCCTTTTAACATCGCTGGGATCTGCAATATCAAATGCATTCGCGATGCTGGTCATAGGCGCTATTGAAACTATTGAAATATTTTTTGGGTTTTCCCTGATTGTGCGCGAGATAAATTCTTCTCCGCCGGGTTTTATCCCAAATTCATCATCACTCGATGCAAGCTCTTTCTCTCCAAGGAATTCATAGCCGCTTTCAGGCATCTGGTTCGGCACGTCAAAATTGCCGTTGCCGCTTACGCCGTAATGGATCGGTACGCTTTCAAAACCTGCAATTCCAAAGAATTTTCTGGTGCCTTTTGCCCTTGTTCTAGCATCTCCATAAGTTGTAACCACACCTTTGACATCGATTTTACCGGATTTTAGAGTCGTGTAAAGTGCCACAATGTCGTCTACGTCATTGAAGGGGTCGGTAACTATCAAAGTCTTATAGCTCATTATGAAAACTTGGTAATGAAAAACATAAGAATACATTCGCTGGTCATGAATCGTCGTTTTTATAAGTTTGCATTGAATTACTACCATGGCCAAGAACAAAAGTATTCTGAGTACGTATCGTGAGTCCATAGCAGAAGCGGATTGTTTTCTGATAGACATGAACGGGACGATACGGGACGAATTACCCGCAGTTTATCGTTCCATAGTGGATGTTTTTTTATCTTTTGGTAGGAAACCGCCAACACTTGCCGATTATCGAAGTTTTGAAGGCAGCCATTATTGGGACCATTACCTGAAACACGGGTTCCAGCAAAGCGAACGCGCCGATGTTGACAGGTTATTCAGGCAATTCTTCGATTCCAGGTACGCTCATATGGTTTCTGCTTTTCCGGACGCAGTTCCAACTATAACGGAATTGAAGGCGCGAAAAAAAGTTGTTGGGATAGTTTCAAACATACCGCGCAGCAGGTTGGATATGCACATGCATGAATATGGATTGGACAGAATTGTGGATTTAAGTGTGAGTGCGGAAGATGTGGATGAAATGAAACCCTCGCCCAAGCCGCTTGAATACGCATTCCAAACGCTTGGCGTGCCGCCGGAGAAAGGTTGTTACACGGGCGACAAGACATGGGACGTGTCAGTGGCTCGTGCAACGAAAACCACATCAATAGCAATTAGCAGGCGTGGTAGTTATCACACACGTGATATGTTGGAAAAAGCGAATCCGGATGTTTTAATTAACAGGCTTGCGGGTTTATTGTATATTTGATTGGTATATCATTCATAAGGAGGGTTTCTTTTTGACGTATTCATCATTTGGTCTTCCGGAAGGTTTTTTTATTCGTTGATCAATTATTTGATAACTTATACCAAAGTCTTCGAGAGTTTTTAAAAGTATCGAATCGTTCCTGATGTGGTAACGGCCTACGATAGCAACCATTGGCTTGCCGGGATTGTGATCTTTTACGTACGCTGTTATCACTTTTGCCATCCTTTCCTCTCTTTTGGCTTCTGATGTGTATTGGCTACCTCCTAGTTTTGGGGTATAGCTCATGTATTTGTGAGGATTTTTGCGATCATCAGCCGATTGCACTATTCGGGAATGCCTGCCAGCTAATCGGTAAGGCATATCCGGATCACAGCCAGCAAGTTTGGCACCTACGGTTTCACCAGCTTTTCCAATCATTCGCAATTTTCGCATTTCAATGCTATCAGGAGGCATTGATTGCAAAAATTTAGGATCTTCTTTGACTTGTTCTCCAAGATGTTCCATTAGAACCCAGTCTGGTTTCTTTTTGAGAATGAATTTGGATTGCTGCCTTGAGTGCCTTTCATCGTTGTGGCGCTCACCAAATATGTAAACATCTACCATTATTCATCCCACGTAACTCAGTTGTTCCTGCAGCTCATCTTTTTTGTCGGGCTTTTTCATCATTTCGAATACGGCCTGGTATGCGCGCATTAATTCCGGCGACAGCGATGGTTTTATAACTTTCAACATTGCCTCGAAATGCCTCCATCTAACCTCTTTGGCCTTAATGTCTTCCCTCAAAGCCGAGATTGCAGCTTCGCGGCACAACGCCTCGATGTCCGCACCGGAATAACCTTCAGTTTCTTTTGCAATTTTTTCTATCGAAACGTCTTTGTTTAACGGCATCCCGCTGGTGTGCACCTTGAAAATCTTTTCCCTTGCGTCCGCGTCCGGAGCGGTCACGAGTATGTGACGGTCAAAGCGTCCCGGTCTCAACAAAGCTGGATCCAAAATGTCAGGCCTGTTCGTCGCTGCGATAACAATTACATCATGCAAATCTTCTAAACCTGACATTTCAGTTAACAATTGAGAAACAACCTGTTCCGTAACGCGCGATCCCATTTCCAAACCCCTTCTCGGAGCTAGCGCGTCTATTTCATCAAAAAACACAATAGCCGGCGATACCTGCCTTGCCCTGCGAAATATTTCGCGCACCGCCTTTTCGCTTTCGCCCACCCATTTTGAAAGCAGTTCCGGCCCTTTGATAGATATGAAATTCAATCCCGCTTCATTCGCCACAGCCTTCACGATCATAGTCTTTCCGCAGCCCGGAGGCCCGTATAAAAGTATGCCGCGGGGCGGTTTTATTCCCATTTTCTTGAAAGCGTCCGGATTCTGCAAAGGCCATTCAATAACTTCTTGTAATCGCTCTTTCAATTCTTCCATCCCGCCGATGTCCGACCACTTTACATTTGGGATCTCAACTAAAACCTCGCGCATAGCCGACGGTTCAACAATTTTTAAAGCATTGTCGAAATCGACCGAAGTAACAATTAATTTTTCCATTATCTCACTCGGAATTTCGCCTTCTTCCCTCCATCGTATTTCCGGTAACACGCGCCGCAAAACGGAAATCGCAGCTTCTTTGGCCAGCGCCTCAACATCCGCGCCTACAAACCCGTGCGTTTTCGCGGCCAACTCGTCAATACTAACTGTTTTATCAAGAGGCATGTTCCTCGTATGAATTTGCAAAACCTCACGGCGCCCTTTGCGGTCCGGCACGCCTATTTCGACTTCGCGGTCAAACCTGCCAGGCCTTCGCAACGCAGGGTCTATTGCATTTTCGCGGTTAGTCGCAGCGATAACAACAACACGCCCGCGTTTTCTCATTCCATCCATCAATGATAACAATTGCGCAACGACTCTTCGTTCAACCTCTCCCGTGACTTCTTCCCTCTTCGGAGCAATGGCATCAACCTCGTCTATGAAAATTATACTGGGCGCATTCTTTTCAGCATCCTCGAAAATTTTCCTTAAGTTTTCTTCGGAGTTGTGTGCAAATATACCACCAAATCCACCGACAAAGTTTTGTGCCGGGTTTACAGAAATATCATAAACATATTCTTCATTTTCTACTTCATTGATTTCTTCAACCCTGTCCCAGTATATGTCCATGTTAACCAGTTTTTTGATTCTCAAAATATCCTCATGACCTAAACCTTCCGTCTGCGATGCAAATTGTTCAAGCTTGCCTATGCCTATTGTTGAAGATGACGTCCACGGCTTTGCATCGTTGACATTCGATAAATAAGATTTGATAGAGGATGTTATTGGGATCTGGGCGTCCCTGTCCCATTTTACACCGTTTAGATAGTTGTTTATTTTTTCCATTTTATCATGGTCGAAAAATCCTATCTCCTTGAATTTTTCAATTGGCTGCGCGCCAGCAAAACAAACTCTATAAGCTTCGTGGCCGTCTCTTGCTCTGGGATAGATTTTCGCAACTATACCGAAGTAAGTTAAAAGGTATGTCAAATCATTTGCCAGTTTTTCACTTTCCGTAGACCCTTCTATCGTAATTACATTGCGGTGATTTTGGGCCAGCGATCCATCACCAGAAAAGTAGCCGCGTAAAAATGCAGCTATATTTTCTCTGCCCGTAGAAAATATAATTTCAGGCACTTTCTTTCTTCTTGCTCCATCCGCCATTCCAAGAAGATTTTTCATGAAGGTTACCAGAACCTTGTGGGTTATGTATATGTCCACACCCTTTCCGTCTTTCTTTTGGTATAATGTCGCCTTTCCAAACAAGCTTTCAATCAATGGCAATACTTTTTTGACTTCGTTTTGGTGGATGCTTATCCTAACAGCTTCGTCCCCATTGAAAGATCCTTCAGCTATCCATAAGCCTAAAAATTCACAGAAATCTTTCGTAATTTTTATTTTAGCGGGCAGGGATTTTCCTTTGGAAGATATATTAATCTGTTCAGGATCTATCGAAATCGCAGCTTTTTCCATCAATTCTAAAAATTTAGAAACTTTTATTCCGACATTTTTTGAAATTACGTCATATAGATATTTTTCTTTGAATCCAAGCATCTTAGCAGTTTCCCTGTGGCCAAGTTTTTCGGTCGCCAGTCTTAGCTGGTTTTTAACATCTCTGATAACAAGGCCTAAATCGTTTTTTCTGAGGTATTCCAAGAAATTTATTTCTTTTACAATGTTTTCTGCTACGGGAATCATCTTAGGTACGGCAACATAAGATTGTCCAGGTATGAGTTCAGAAGTTTTTACCGATTCAATCTTATTGCCCTTTAATGTGAAAAGCGAATGGTAATCCGTGACTTTAATTTTCCTGCCGCTTTGTGTTTTCACTTCTAAAATCTTTGATCTGTTTTTATGCTTTATCAGATCAGTGACTTGTGAGAATGTGGTTTTTCCGTTTTCATCGAAAGCTAGAACTTTTATATTTTTATTTCCGCTTTGAACCACTTCGCCTATTGGTTTTTTCTTTATTAAACCATCCTCTAAAATAACAATTTCCTGATTGTATGGCAAACTCTGGCCGTACCATTTACTCATTATCTCAGGACCGCTTATCGTCAAAAAGTTTGCGCCGGATTCATTGGCCACAGCCCGGGCTAATAATGTTTTTCCAGTCCCGGGTGGCCCGTACAATAAAATTCCTTTCGGCGGTTCAATTCCTAATCTCTCGAACAATTCCGGATGCCTTAGCGGAAGTTCTACCATCTCCCGAATTTTTTGAATAGCATCGCCTAAACCGCCTATATCTTCGTAAGTTACAGCAGGTATCTTTTTCTCGTCAGCCTCAACAGCTTCGGTCAGCAATTCCATTTCCGTGATATCTGTAACTTTTACAATGCCTTCCGGCTGGGTTTTAACAACCATTAATTTTATGTCTCCCGGAAACCCTATCGGCAGGCCAAAAAAGAAATTCTCAACGTCGACGCCGAAAAACTCATCGAACATGGTATTCGTGCGTTTTCTATAAACCGGTGAAGGTGATATAATGTCGCCTTTTACAAGCGGGCGCATTATCAAATTTTGCCTCAATAAATTTGGGCTTACGGTTAGCAAAATACCTTTCTGTGCCGGGGCTAAAACAACTTTTTTTGCTTCTTTGGCCTCGGCTTTCCTTATTTTTACCATTTCACCGAGTCCGACGGACGCATTCATTCGCAGCAGCCCGTCCATTCTTATGATATTTAATCCGACATCGGCCGGGTATGCGCGTACAGCGATTGCGGCCGTTTTTTTCTGCCCTTCCAGTTCAACAATGTCGCCTTCGCGTATGTTCAGCGATTTCATCGCGGTCATGTCCATTCTTACTATTCCGCGTCCCACTTCCGAGCGGTTGGTTAATTCGCCAATCTTGAGCTTGATTTCAACCTTCTCGTCTTTCATCTTTTCACGTTCCTTAAATTATTATTTCATTCTTCGTTTAAATCGCTCTCTTTGACCTTCTTTTCGAGTAGACGCAGCTCTTCCGGAGCCAGGAGCACTTGGAAAGTTTTCCAGTGGATCTTACTTTCCCATTCGCCGAAATAATCCAGTATCCGTTGCATTTCTTCCATAGCCACTATGAAAACCGAATTGTCGACCTTGATGTGCGGGACCTCGTTCATTACGCCTTCCCGATGATAATGATAAACGCTGTTATTTTTTCGTATTACCTGGTCCCAACCGTACAAGCCTCGGAAAAACTTATTCCTTTCATAGTTCGAATCGAATTTGGAACAATCCATATCGAACGATATAAGTATACCCGTATTTTCGCCATTTTTTCTTATTTCGATTCTCATAGTCATCCCTAGTTTGAGAAAACCATTGGTTTTCTAATTGTCGTGGAGGGTTATTTTGTCTTTATTCAGGTTAAACAAAGCCATGAAAGCCTCGGATTTGGAGTCGAATACTGCAAAAACCGGCGTTTCACCTATCGATTGTATCGTTACCATTTGTTTCTTGGATTGGGAAATTTCCAAATGACCGCCTTTTGTGTTTACTTGATCTAAAATATAGTTGAACATATATTTAAATTTATGGTATAGTTGATCTAAACATCAGATAATAGTTAAGAAGACGAATGCTGTTGCATGGTCATTTCGGATCTTCTAATTAGCCACACCACACAGCTAATTTCGTCAACCGGTTACTTCGGACTGTTCGTGTTAATGGTCATGGAGAGCATGGCATTCCCGGTTCCAAGTGAATTGGTCATGCCTTTTGCGGGTTTTCTTGTCGCTGACGGGAAAATGAGCCTTTTGTATGTTGTCATTGTGACAAGTTTAGCGTCATTGACAGGTTCGTTGCTGTCTTACTACATTGCATATTTTGGAGGGAAAAAACTCATCCACAATTACGGTAAATTCTTTTTTATTGACAGGGAACATCTCAAAAAAACGGAGTCTTGGTTCAAAAAACGCGGTTCAATAACGATCTTTGCGAGCCGCTTAATTCCCGTGGTTCGCCATTTGATATCAATCCCCGCAGGTTTAGCCAAAATGGACATCAAAAAATTTTCGTTGTACACTTTAATCGGCGCAACAACATGGAACACCTTCCTTTTGTGGATCGGTATTCAGCTAAGAGAGCGCTGGGACCAGATACACAAGTTCAGTTCAATTTTGGACGTATTGGTAATCGTTGGTATTATTGCAGCGGTTTTTTATTACCTGAATCCCCACATTAAAAAATTAAACAAAAGGTGATAAAATGGAAAAATTAAAAAAAGAGTTGACATTGTTTAATGTTGTCGTCTACGGGATCGGTGTCATACTTGGCGCAGGCATTTATGTCCTGATCGGCCAGGGGGCTGCAATAGCCGGAAACGCTTTGTGGTTGTCGTTCGTAGTCGCAGCCTTTATCGCCATGTTCACAGGCTTCAGTTACGCAGAATTATCTGGCAGGTTCCCAAAAAGCGCAGCAGAATACACTTACACAAAAAAAGCGTTTAACAACAATCGGTTGGCTTTCGTGGTCCAATGGATAATGTTGTTCACACTAGTAGTTAGCGCCGCTACGGTTGCGCTTGGTTTCGGGGGCTATTTGCATTATATCTCCGGAATAGATGCCAAAATATCTGCTGCAATTTTGGTTGTAGTTTTGTCCGCTGTTAATTATATCGGAATAAAAGCCTCGACAAAATATAACACAATATCGACTTTTATCGAGATTTTAGGCTTATTGATCATAGTTGCGATTGGTTTACTTTTTATATTCAAACCTAGCCAGGATTTTTTCAGTTCGCCAAGCGGTTTAGCAGGGATATTTTCCGCAGCGTCGCTGATATTTTTCGCTTACATCGGATTCGAGGAGATAGTCAACATGTCCGAAGATACGAAAAATGCCAGAAAAATAATACCCAAAGCGCTCGTTATTTCATTAGGCGTATCGACTCTTTTTTATATGCTCGTTTCGGTATCTGCAATAAGCATTTTAGGTTCAGAGAAACTTGGTAAATCATCGGCGCCGTTAACGGAAGTCGTTTCTTCGGTAACACCGAACGGCGGATTAATCATGTCGTTGATAGCGCTATTCGCCACATCCAACACTGCTATGATAATAATGCTTGTCGCTTCAAGAATGCTCTACGGTCTATCCAATTCTGGTTCGTTGCCAAAATTTATCGGTAATCTGGACAAAAAAAGAACGCCGTACATGGCCATAGCAATAGTGATGGCAATAGTTTTAATCTCATTGTTCATGGGAGACATAAAATCAATCGCGCTTCTCACAGATTTGGGAATTTTTATAGTGTACGTTTTTGTCAATTCGTCACTGATAGTTATCCGCTACAAAAATCCAATCGAAAAAAACACGTTTAAATCTCCGGTCAACATGGGTAAATTTCCAGTTTTGGCGCTGTTCGGCCTTTTGAGCAGCATGTTTATGCTGTCCCATTTTTCAAAGGAATTGTTTATTGCAGAAGCATTGGTAATCTTGGCGGGATTGATTGTTCATCAATTGTTCAAAAAATCTAAAAGTTTTGAGGCAAAAATAGCTTCGCACCTGTTCCGCAAGTCCAAATGGCACGTGTTTAAGAGATGAATTGTCGCTGTTAATTTAATATAAATATCACCTTTCCGATTTGATGTTATGCCGAAGGTTTTTTCGAATACGATATTCATTGCGGCCGTGGCGGGACTGTTGTCCTCGCTGGGTTTAATCTATTACGTCTCGAAGGCTGTTTCGCCCGGCATATTTGGTTTATTCGCCATAACAATTATCGCAGTCCTATTCGGCCTGTTCGTCGGTTTATCATCTGCCGGTTTGTCGTTGCTGATCAACCTGAAAAAGTTCATGGGCGGCACCGGCAATTGCGATAATTGCACCAATAACATGCCATTTAATTCAAATTTCTGTCCGAACTGCGGAAAAAGAAACGTGTTTTTCAAAATAATGAAGCTGTGAAATCAATGGAAAACGAAAAAATTGAGGCGGGAGTGCAGAAGGGTTTTTCCATAAAACTGCGTTTATCCAAGCCGTTGGATAATTTATTATCCGGAGGCATTGAAGCGGGTGCGTTAACAAATTTTTGCGGCCCGCCCGGCTGCGGAAAAACAAACATATGTATGCTGGCAGCCATTAACGCCGTGAATTCAGGGAAAAAAGTTATTTACATAGACACCGAAGGCGGTTTCTCATTCGAACGTTTTAGCCAGCTGGCCGGCGAGAATACGGACAAGATTTTGGATAGGATAATGTTTCTCGAACCAAGAACGTTCAAAGAGCAGGAAGAAACCATAAAAAAATGTCGTTCCTTGGTAACCAACGATGAATTTGGTTTAGTCGTTTTGGATTCGTCCGTCGCGTTGTACCGTTTGGAATACGCTGAAACCGATGACGTGATGAAAGCCAACAAGCAATTGGGCATACATTTGTCAATATTGTCTGCTATCGCGCGCGAATTTAAAATTCCTGCGATCATTACAACGCACGTATACAAGAAAAATGATTCCGAATTGCTTGACGTGATCGGCGGCGACGCGATGAAATACTGGTGCAAATCAATTATTCTTATCGAAAAAACGGGCGAAACAAGCGTGCGAAGTGCTACAATAGTGAAGCATCGCTCAATGCCTGAAGGCAAGTCCGTGACTTTCCTATTAACAGACAGCGGAATAGAACCCGTCGAAAAGAAATTTGGGATATTTTAATCGTTTAGATTATTTCCCATTCCTTCGTAAATTGTAAACTGCTCGTTCCGCCGCAGTGGCAATACCGGAGAACATCAAATAATTTTTAGCTCTTGCAATTGTTCTTCTGGATTCTTCCAACAAAGCCGAGGGTGATTGCGGGTATTCACCCGCCTTTTTCCAAGAATCTGAAATATATTCGTCTTGGTACAAAGGTGTGCCGTTTCCATTTGGGGTTTCGAATAAATCTACGCCCGCTTCTCTGGCCATTTCCAAAGTGGCAGCCATTATGCAGTTCATCAATATTAATTTGCCGGCATGTGTTTTCACACGTTCTCTTCTGCCTTTCCCAGTCCAATGATCTAAGATGGGATTTTCAAGACCAGGAATAATACCATTATAGCCTTTAACAAAATCAGTTAAAATTTTTGGCGTAAATTCCATATCGCCAGCTTTGTAACCTTTGGAATTTAATGCATCGGATATTTTAGCCGCATCTTCATCGTTTATTGGATCCTGTCCGAAGTACGACGGCATTCCGGCTATGTTGCGTAAAGCGTAACTTCTTCCTCTCCGGATATTATCTTGATGTTGATCGTTAAGCCTTCTCAATCCGTCGCAATACTTTCCGAAAAATTCCGGAGGTGTTGAAGCATTGAACCTTTCATTTGCACCTTCAAACAAAGATGGATCTAAAGTTCTTGCAACTATCGGTGTAGCTAAGATATTAGCACTGGATTCTCCTGCGATGGTTCTTGATGTCGAAAAATTCGGGGCTTTTGGATCCAATACAATTGGATCCTCGCCCATCAGATGTTCTAAAAGTTTTATTTGCGGCCGTGCACCGGCACTTTCCGCGTCCAAATAATTTCTTGCGATACTCAACAGCGGTTTATAATTAACCATACAGATTATCGTCCTCTCGGATATTTTTCAAATGCATCTGCGACTGCGTTCTGTGCGCGTGCTAAAAGAACACCCGGCAACGGCACATCTTCATCGTAGACCTGTTTCCAATATAATGCGTGCTCCGCGTCATTTCTGGCTAACGTGTCCGGATCTATTCCAACAAGTTTGGCTTTTTTTATTGCAGCCCCGGTTATTGCGTTCATTAATTCAAGTTTAGACGTATGATATTGGACACGCTCTTTTCTGCCGCCGCCATTCCAGTATTGATGCACGTCTGGCTGGAATTCCTTTAAGTATTCATCTCCAAGAAACCTTTCAACGTTATCTTTTTTAAGCGGCTCCAACCCTCTTGCGCTTCCAAGCGCGTTAAGCGCGTTTGTAACTTCTTCAATCTCACATTCGTCAAGCGGTCCTGATCCAAAGTTATGATGCACAATCGCCTGCAAAGCCTCGTACCGGCCCATTACAGCTAATCTGTCCAAATCGGACTTCATTTGTCGCAGTCTTTCTTCGTCTTCCCCGAAATAATGGACAGGGAATATGAACGACATGGATTCCGCATATTTTGGATCAAGCGCCCCGGCAACAATGGGATTGGCGTACAAGTTTGCCTTATTTGCGCACAATCTTATGGAAAGTGTGTTTTCTCCTGTTTCATATGGTATCTGAACGCCCGAAACAAGTGTGTCCACAAGCAGTGTCTGCGCCATAACGCCTCCGCTGTCAATGTCATAAACATTGTAAAATAAAGATTTGAGAAGGTACTCGTCCGTTAATTTAGTTTCCATAATTATTCCCCTCAATTCTTGTGCGCGCCAACCTAAATCTTCGTATTGCTGGCGTACCTGTTTTTCACGTCTAAAACAACTTCCCAAAGATGGGTGAAATCTGTGTTTGGGTCGCCGGAAACGTAAAGTATTTTTTCGCCTATTTTACCCGCGTAAAGATTGATTTCGGCATCAACTATTTCGCTTATACCGCGCGTGGTTATCCATTCCTTCAAAACCTGGTTTATCTCCGCGAGTGCGCGGATGTCTATGGAATCGAAATTTTTCGGAAAGACTTCTATCACATCCAGTTCCGGCGTGAACAGCACGCCCCAAACGTTTGGTAGTCCCAAGTCTGCTAAATTTTGCCTCATAAAAATGACCTCATCTCTTCCCTTTGCGGGTGATTTTACTATCCTTGACCTCGCTTATTTGAGAAGTCAGGAAATTGATCTTGCTTTGCAGGAATTTGATTTCCTTGAGCGTACGCGCAGCGTTAAGCCTTATTTTGGCATCTACAAGCTGTTCCCTGTACACTTTGATCAAATCTTCCGCATCTTCCTTGTTAATTACAACCATGTTATCAACCTCCGAAACTAGAAGCATGGACGACTGGACGCACACTTGGTGTGTGTCAGTTTCCAGTATGCTTCAGTTCACGTTTACTACGAGTTAGTGATATTATGATGAAGTGGTATATAAGGATTTCTATCATATAGTAGTGACATATTTATAAACTAGCTATTTCAGAAGGGTAAAGGGTTCAATTAATCCTAATGGAATAAATTAGGATGAACAGAATTAACTCAGTTTTGTGATTGGTATGGTAAGAATTGGGCATTTATTGGGAAAATATCAACCGCCGATGATACTGGTGGATACAAACGCATTGGTAAAATTCGGCCAGCATGACATAGGCGCGCTTTCTGCTGTTTCAAAATTGATTAACAGGCTGGAAGCTGAATCTGATACAGACCCGAAATACGAATTTGTTGTACTGAAAGGTGCTGCCGATGAATATTCGCATATGTATGACAGCTGCATTTTGGACAGTGAAGGCATCCCAAAGGCATCTGTGGAAATGGTGCATCAATTTCAAGAAATCGAGTTCCCCGAGCAATTGGAGGAAAGAATAGCCGACGCTAAAAAACTTTGGCTGGCATATTCCAGGAGGGCCCACACAACTGATAGAAAGGGCATGCCCCATTTTATCGAGATGGCAGACAGGGAGTTATTAGCCTACGCAATGGAGCAAACTGCTAATAATAGAACGTGCTTTGTTTTCAGTTATGACGAGGACATAAGAGGACCCGTGCATCAAATGAGTCTTAAAAATCCTTACATCCACATTGTCGATGATGCAGTTGAAGATCCGGCAATTCTGGCAGACGCAGGCAAAGAGCATATTTTGATACCAAGAAAACTGCTTGGCACCTTATATGGTTTTGCGGGTTCCGCAAAACCCGATCATTATTTGTTGTCCACAAGAGCTCCGTTCGAAAATGTGAAGGCAAGGGTTGCGGTTTCAATCCATCCTGTTAAGGGTGAAATAAGGCTTGAAGAAGGCGATGCCTCCAGGCAATTTTTATGGATATATGACACGGAAGAGTATCTTGAGTCCAAAGGTTATAAAACCTCTATGATAGAAAATAGGCAGGACAAAGAAGGAGCCCATATGTTAAACGGCCTGATGTCCAGATACCCCATGTCATCTTTTCAAGTGGTTACAGCTGTGAGATCAAGGAAAGATGGGTGGCTAAACATGTTCAATACCGGAAGGCAGGTCGCATGGGCTTCGGGCCAAATAACAAGAAATGTTGAATCTGCAGACATGGAATGGTTCAGCTTCGACGAAAATTACATGGGCAGGTTTTCATGGCAGACAAACGCCCATCTTTACGATTTCCAAAATAGATTTCCAAAATAATCCGCACGCTTAACAATCGTATAAAATAACTTAAGCCTATTCTTCTTTGGCGAACTCCATCAAACCCTTCGCCTCAAAATTCTTTTCATCCTCCTTGCCTGAAAGCTGTTTTTTAACGGATTTTGCGACACTCGGACCTACTATTGCAGCTATGGTAATTTCAGGCGCCTCTCTTAATTTTTCTATGGATGTAAAACCGGCATTGAACAATTTTCTCGCCCTCGAACGGCCGATGTCGCGTAATTTTACCAATGGCAATAGCTCTTCTTTAATTCCGTAAACAACACGCACACGAGTCTTGCGCAAATCCTTGATTATTTCCTTGTTGCCCATCAGAATTGCAATTTCCTGTGCCGAATAAAAAAGCCAGTCAAGTATGGAAATTTTGTTGTGCAACTCGCCCGGACTCAAGCCATAAATATCAAATATTTGTTCTTCCGTCGCTTCATTTGCCCAATCCAAAACCATTAATGCGGTTTTGAAAGCCTTCAAAGATTCTTCGTAATCGTAATCCCATTCGTCTGGCATTTCATGTAACAGGCGGGCTTCGCTTATCTTGGAATAAATTTCTTTGAATTCGCCTTGTTTAACATTAAGATAAGGGCGCATTTCCAGTGAATTTGTCAGCAATTCAACCAGCGCGCTCCCGTCTATTTTTGCATTTTTGGAATTTTTTATCCCTTCGATGATTTTCACCGCCGTGTCAGGGTCTATGTACAATTCCGAGACGCGTTTTCCAATCGTCGTGGGTCGTAATTTGTCTCCGTGCTGTTCCACAAAACCGTTCCTTTTCAAAAAATCCACTATGGAATCCACTTTTTCCGCCATTTCTGATGAAGACCCGTATTGCAAGCCGTAAAAAGTGCGCGAAAAAAAATCATAGACGCTTTGCAATGAATTGCACGTCTCCGTCGCTATCAGCGCTAACACATGAACGCGCAACACAGGTTCCGAAGCGAGTTTGGAATATATTTCTTCCGTTTCTCCCATTATGTAGCGCTCTGCGAGATCTTCGGCCTCCTCCGAGGTTTTGGCTATCAGTATCGATTCACCTTCAGTATCGTATTGCGGTCTTCCGGCCCGTCCGACCATCTGCTGGTAATCTAGCACGGGTATGTAAGACCATCCTGTAAGCGCATAATACCTTTTCGCGTCGCGGATTATAACGCGATACGCAGGTAAATTTAAGCCTTGAGCTAAGGTTGGAGTAGCAGCAATTCCTTTTATCAGACCGTTTTTGAATCCATTTTCTATCAGCTTCCTTTGCTTCGAAACCAATCCTGCATGGTGAAATGCAATTCCGCCTCTCACGCATTTGGCCAATCGTTCGCATTGTCTCGTAGGATATTCCAAGGCGTGTAATATTTCTTCGGATATTTTATTTAATTCAATAACATCAGGTCTGGACAATTTATCCTTCATGTAATCGGCAATTCGTTCAGCAGTCACCTCGGCTGATTTTCGAGTCGCGACGAAAACCAGCGACTGCTTGTTTTTCTTTGTTGTATCGTGGACAATCTTTATTTCCGGCAACTCTTCACCATCCAGCGAAAAACCTTCCTTTCCGAAAAAACCCACCTTGCCTTCGGCATAAACGCCTTCGTAAAGTTTAACAGGTCTGTAGTCGGATTCTACAACTTTGGCTTCCAGCCAGTCAGCGATCTCGCGCGCATTCTTGATTGTGGCTGACAAAGCAATGAATTGCGCCTTTGTCAATCGTTTTAACTTTGTCAACAGAATCTCCATTGTCGGCCCTCTTCCATGGTCGCCGATAATATGGACTTCGTCCGCGATTACCAGCCCAACAGAGCCTATCCACGACACATTACGGCGCAGCAATGAATCAAACTTCTCTGATGTAAGAATTATGACATCGTATTTTTCCAGCCAGGAATCCGATGAATCGTAATCGCCTATGGATATGGCAATTTTTATTCCCATTTTTTCGTATTTTTCCCTGAATGCCTCGTATTTTTCAGACGCAAGCGCGCGCAACGGTACTATGTAAACAGTCTTTTTCTTTTTTTCCAGGACGCAGCGCAGCATGGCTAACTCCGCTATCAGCGTTTTGCCCGAGGCTGTGGGCGCAGACACGACAAGGCTTTCGCCGTTTAAAACGCCGGCCTTGATGCTTTCCTGCTGGACAGGGTTAAATGAAGTCAATCCGGATATCTTTAAAAACTCTTCTTCGCTGGGCACGAAAAAGATTTCGAATAGGAGAATTAAAAGCTAGGCAGTCAACGGGTTTCCGTTACTTTTTTGTCGTTTTTGCCCAACCATCCAGAAATCTCCTCGTAGCCTACGAAATCCCCTCGATCCTCTCCTGCTCCAAGAACGTAATGTACCCCGGAAGGTGTGGTAAGCTCATGCGACCCGTTTGTATGTTGCCTATATTTTATAGGGAATCCGTCATCATCATAAACAACCTCGAATCGTTTTCTTCCCACGGTCACTTTGTCGAACGCTGTTCTAAGTCCGAAAGGAGCTTCTTCGTGAGTTATGAATATAGCCGATACCTCTGGATCATCGTGAGGGCATGAAGCCTGCCACACAGCACAGGCAGCCGATATGGCATCATATTCTTTTCTACCTGTCATATTTGCGATGTTTTACAAAGCTTAAATGATTACTTAGTCCGCCACTTTTACGTTCCCCAAAGGCATATGAAAAGTTATGTCCTGAAGAACGATCTTTTCTATCCCAATCTTATGTTCAGGCATAGCCTTTAGCAATAACCGTCTTTTAATCTCTTCTGCAAACGTTTCCTTCGGATTTGATCCGGGCAGCAATGTTAAAAAGTAATCTGAACTTTTCCGTACAGCCATAACAGGGCCTGAGATCAATGATGCAATGCCAGATGCATCCATCTTAACTCCGATGGATAATTTTACATCGATTTTGCTGAATAATTTCTTGTCACCGTTTACAAAGAAATAACCTTTAGCTAACAGCTCACCAGACGGAATAGTTTTCGATAATTGGTTGGGTTTAACGCAGTAAACATCTGCATTTTCAAGTTTATCCTGCCATTGAACACAATGCGCTGCAGCAAACTCAACAGCCTCTTTCAATGCAGTCTCGCTTAATTGGTTATTGGTTTTTAACAGAATGAATGGTGAATTAGGATCTTCTGACCGAATAATCAGGTCATTTTCTTCTGAAAATTTTGTTATTAATTTTTCTTTTTCCGTCGGTTTGGCTGCGATTACAACAATATAACCGTCGCTGGTTGTAAAATTACCAAATTTCATGTGCCAGTTTTTCGGGAGTTTTTTATTTGGCATTAGTATCAGCTTTTGCTTTTTTATCCTGTTTAGTTTTTATTTCCGCTATTTGCTGCTCTACCCTTTTTTTAATGTCATCTAAGGTTGTTCCGAAATAATTTTCAAACTCCTGTGTAACATAAATTTCTTTAGTCCTTCCTTTTTTGACAGCTTTTATCATGCCGCGTATTTCCAATTTTTTTATGTAATTGTACACCTTGTTGCCCTGCATTTTCACGAGGTAGGATTGTGTGGCCGGATGTTTGTAGACCACAAGAGCCAACGTTTTCAAAACGCCTTCCGACAAGTCCGAATAAGGAGAAAGATGTGAAACTTTGTTTATCAATTCAGTTTTAACGTGTATCTGCCAGCCTGCGGGCGTTTGGTTTATCTCAACCCCGCGGTCGGCGTATTCCGTTTTTAACTCGGTTATCAGCTTTTCGATCTCTTTCTCGCTGACCCCTGCTATTTGCGCTAAACTTTTCGCAGAAATAGGGTTTTGCGAAAGAAACAACGAAGCTTCAATCAATTTTTTCGGTTTGTCATCCATCATTATCAAATGATATTGTCTTTGAAGCTTATTTAATTGTACGGAATTATCATGATGTATGCAAGGCGTATCCACGGAAAAAGTCGTTGGCGGCAAGCTTTTGCGGGTTAAAGTGGATTTTGACAGCAAAATCAACCAAGTCCGGATAACAGGCGACTTCTTCGCGCATCCGGAAGATGTCATTGAAAAAATAGAAAATTCGCTTAGCGGTTTGAGCGTGAATGCGGGCGAAGAGGAGATGCGGCATAAAATAGAGAATGTGATAACAAAAACTGGCGCTGATGTGGTTGGCATAGACGCAGCCTCAATCGCACGCAATATAATGAAAGCTGTCGGTGTTTCACAATGAGATGGCGTGTTATTCCATTGCAGACAAACAATGCGTACATGAACATGGCTTTGGACGAGGCAATATGCCAATTTGTGGCTTCCGGTGAATCACAGCCCACCATAAGATTTTACACTTGGACACCTTCTGCAGTTTCAATCGGTTATTTTCAAAGCCTCAATGATGAAGTTGATGTCAACGTGGCTAAGCAGTTAGGCGTGGATATAGTCCGCCGCCGTACCGGAGGCGGAGCAGTATACCACGACACTAAGGGTGAAATAACATACAGCGTTATCGCGCCCGAGTCCATGATGCCCAAAGGCATACGTGAATCCTACCAGTTGATCTGTGGCTGGATAATAGAATCGTTGAAAAAAATCGGGATCGAATCCGAGTTTAAGCCGATAAACGATATAATTACGAACGGCAAGAAGATCTCTGGTAACGCTCAAACGCGCCGTAATGGAGTCTTGTTGCAGCACGGGACGTTGTTATACGATTTGGATGTACGTACCATGTTCACGCTTCTAAAGGTTCCAAAGGAAAAAATATCGGATAAGATGATACAATCTGTCGAGGAGCGTGTAACTAAGGTTTTAAATTTCGGAAATTTTTCAATGCAAGACGTATACAATGCGATGTTAGAAGGATTCACCAAGGATAAAGAATACTCGATAGGATCATTGTCCAGCGAAGAGTTGGAACTTTCTAAAAAATTATCCAAAGAACGTTACAAGGCCGAAGAATGGAATTACCGAAGGTGATTCATTTGGTTAGTATCTTCATTTTTTCATTCAATTCTTGTTCCGTCATCGAACCTTCCTTTTTATCAATTATCAGGCCATCTTTGCTGATGAAATATGTAGTCGGGGACAGAGAAACTCTGTAAGCTTGTTTAACTTCTCCGGTCTTGTCAATTAACATGGGAAAAGTTATACCCAGGCGTTTTGCCAGACCCGTCGCATATGATTTATTCAAGTCTTCGCCGATGCCCAGGATTTCTATCTCGTCGCCGTGGAAATTTCTTAACGTCTGGAGCTGCGTCAACTCATTGTCAGACTCGATGGACCAGAAATGGATTATCAGAGCTCGCTGGCCTATGAATTTACCTGACCTGATATCAGTCCCGTTTATTTCTTCCAGAATGAAATCCGCCGCATTGCCGCCTGGTTGCGTTTCGCCTTCCGATAGTATTACCAGAGTTCGCACTTCCAGCGGCGGTTGGAATTTTTCTGACAAAACAGCACCTAATATAATAAGGATAATAGCCGACAAAATAAAAATTTTCCGATACATCTTTGAATATTGATCTTTCGGAAAAATATAGGCACCTTAATCAAACCCAATAACAGCTAATCAGAAAAAAATAAAATAAAAGAAATAGCAAACCAGTCTTACAGTTTTGTTCGTGGTTTTGACATACGAGAAGCTGTTAAGCTTCCTGCAGCAATGTCAATGCCGCCAGCAAAGATCCGACCAAGACGGATATACCGCCTAGGACGCTAAAAAGCCCTGCTAGCTGGCTTCCAAAAGACAGCGAACCCAGACCCACCATACCCAGTGTTCCAGATCCCAAGCTTTCAGCTGTTATGCCGGATAGGAGCAATAATACTCCGCCCGCGGCAACCCAATTGAAAGCCTTCTCGGCCATCTTTCGAATACCGATGTACTCGGCTAATGCGAGTACAACGAACACACCTGTAACTGGACTACTTAATAGTTCCAATCCAACAGCCATGTCGTTTCACCTACAAACTAATTGGACTGTCGTTGATTTAAGCACCTATTCGTTATTTGTCGATTTTTAACGTCAATTAACGTATTTTTGGCTAAATTTCACTATCAAAATCATTTCAAGGTTTTTTTGGTTTCACGGGCCACAAGCAGTGCGAACAAAATCAGAAGCAATGCGGCATAGTATTTGAAAAAGAGTGCAAAGAAAATGAGCGATCTGGAAACTTCGGTGTCAAAAAGCACATAGCTGTCCCCGAAAATACTGCCAGTCAACGCGTTATACGAATGGTATATGCCTTCAGTCAGGTTGGCTGCCCCAATAACAAGTATCGATGCTACCAGACCCAGCCATGACAGCGGCCTTTCGTGTTTTTTGTGTGTGCTGTAAACGAATTTCAGGATAAAATAAGACGCAAAAATGTAAACAAGCATCAATGCGACTCCGGAGAATATCAGGAAATTCCAGAGATAGATGTTAAGCATGATAATAATCTGTCCTGCGGGGGTAATATATTTATTAAGTTACTAAAATATTTCGGTGTATTCAAACATGAAATTGTTGATTCTGGTCTCTCTTGTTTTTGTCATTGTGGTCAGTGGTTGCGTTTCTTCCGAATCCATAAACAAGCGCATAGCAGACTCTTATCGCGGCATAAAGTCTCTTAGCTACGACATGGACTTGGTGCGCACGGACGAATATGATAAACCTTATACAGCTTACGGTATTGTGGAAGACGATAAAATTGCAGAACCTAAGATTCTATCCGACAGTTCCGAAAGATGGGTCTTCAAAGTGCTGATAGAAAAACCGGACAAAAAATCCATCTTTACATCCGGAACTAATGACGACCATATCAATGGCGGTCAATTGATCAACGGTACATGGTATTTTTCGTATCGAAAAGCAGGTTCTTACGGCGATACGGAGGAAATATGCAATAAAGATACTTTTTACATGATACCTGACCGTGCTAGGGGTGCGGATTTAAGCGCTGATTCCTCGGACCCGAATATATGCCCACAGTGGGTAACGGATAGCATATGGAAGGTGCCTTCCAACATTGACAATTCTTCCATGTTTAATGTGAACATCAGTCAAGAAAAATTGAATAATCGGGATGTCATAAAAGTTTCGGTGGAAAGTGTAGATGGGGGTATATTCTACATCAGCGAAAGGGAGATACCTTACCAGAAAATAATTTTATGGCTGGATACTAATGATTTCAAACTATTGAAATATCAGGGGACACTCAAAAAATCGTCCGAAGCCTCCGAAAATTCGATAGGTATAAAAACAATATATACAGCAACTTTAAAGAACATGGTTTTCAACCCAAAAATTCCAGCGGAAAAATTCCAGTTAGACCTCAACAAATACAAGAACATAGTCTATATCAGGGAAAAAAGCGGTTAAAAAATAGAATCAAAACTTCGCCTGGATGGCCTTTTTGGTATCCTCAAAAATCTTTGGAAATTCTTCAAGTTTCACATTTTGCTTGACATAAGAGCCAAACCTTTTCTTAAATTCAGCCTGGTCGCTTTTTTTCAGCATTTCAGCGTAATTTGCAATATGTTTCCCGCTGATCCTGTCCGCACTCGGCAATATCGCGCTGTCATGCGGGATCTCAATGCCCGCATCTACGACGCCCTTCAACACAGCGTAAATAGTTCCGCCTTTTGTCGAATCTTGCAAACCAAGGTCTAAGATGGCAGTTTTTATTTTATCCTTGGCTTTCAGCCCGCACAATAATCCCGTGAGATAGGCCGCAGGTAAATTACCCGTGGACATGACCCATCCAAATTTTTTCAATTCCGAGCTGTTAGCTGCGACAATGACTTTATCGCCTTCTGGTGTGTAATCGACAAACTGGACCAGATAGTGCTTTAAAGATTTTCTCACAACCAGCCTCGTTCTCTCTGAGCGTAGAAGGTTAAGACGTTTGTTGTAATCTGTTCTTTTTTCGCGTCTGCGCCGGAATTGCATCCTCATCATTTTTTAACACCCTTTTCTTCTTTTTTGTCTTTCTCGGCCAGCATCTTGTGTTCTTTCATGTAAAGTTCCAAGTGTTTACGGCTTCGGAACACTCCACCTTTGGAAAGCTTATACAAAGTCTTATAAATTTCATTGTCAATAGCCCCGGTCGATTTTAATTCGCTTATCATTTGCCTCTGGGGTCGTATTGTGCGTATCCATCTCAATTTCTTCGTATTGCCTGTACGCGATGAAAACGTGCCTTTGCGGCTTCCTTGGCCCGAGCGTCTGCCTTTGATTTTTTTAATCGCTCTTAGCCTTATTCCCGCACGCGAAGGCGCTTCCTCGGCGGATTTCACCATGGCTCCGCTTTTTATTAATCTGCGTACGTCTTCTCTCGTGATCGCTTCCGCAACATCCTTCAATTTCTGCGGATCAATCCATATTCTGTTTTCTCCGCATTTCAAAATTTTGGACGCAATCCTTCTCTGTATGCTGGTATTCATGAATTTCACCTGTTCAATATTTTTATTTTAGCTTCGTCAGCCATCTTCAACATGGCCGCACGTTTCTTGCCGCCTACCGTCGCTCCGATCCTTACTGCAGTTTTCTCAGCTTTTAACTTTATTACGAGCGCCAACTGCTTCTCATTGTTTATTAGGACCTCTTTAAACCCGGAAGGATGGAAACTTTTTCGCAATGAAGGCGAACCATAACCTATGCGGACAGCGTTCGGCTTACCGCCTTCGCGCATTCTCATCTTTGAATTTATGCCGCGCGGTTTTCTCCAGGTTTTATTCTTTACCCTCTTCTCCGCGTACTTTTCCTGTCTTCTGAATCTCTTGCTCATATTAATCGCCCTTCGAAGTTATGAAAATTCCGTCCTGGAATACCCTCCGGTCGTAAGATTTTATCCGCGTCGCACGCTCAATGTTTGACGCAGTACGGCTGACATCTTCGATGTTGGCGCCGGTAACAATAATCTGGTCGCCTTTTACCTCGACTTTGGATTCTCCGATAATATTCGCTGTGCGCGGCGTCCTTTCCCCGAGGAAATTGTTTATTACGACCTTGTTTTTCTCCGTCTTAACAGTCATCGGAAAATGCAGGTATAAAATTTTCAGGACGTAAGTCCATCCTTTCGTGACTCCGATAAGCATGTTGTCTATGTGCGATGATACTGTGCCGGCCATCGCTTTGGACTTGCGCCTTTCATTTTTTGGAATAATCGTTATCTTGGAATCTTCTTTCTTTATTTCCACGCTTTCCATGGTAATGCTTTTTTTTATAGTCCCAAGCTTGCCTTTTACCGTTATTTCGTTGCCATTAACGTCTATGTTTACTTCCTTTGGGATCTGTAATACTGTCATTTTATTCACCTAATACGCAAATGAGATCAGCTTTCCGCCGATATTTTTTGACTTGGCCTCTTTGTGGTCCATAATCCCCCTACTCGTAGATAATATCAATATGCCAAAATCTTTGGCCGGCAGGTGGATTATTTCGTGTTTTTCCATTTCCTTGACGCCTATCGAAAGCTTTGGCGATATCGCACCGCAATTGTTCAATTTCATTATCAGTTCAATTTTGAATTTAACTGATTTACCGGTTTCGATTGATTCAAAACTGCCTATGTAGCCGTCTTTTTGCATGACCAGCAATACATCTTTGATCAGTTTGGAAGCCGGTACTACACATTCACTTTTTCCGGATGCTTCCGCATTCCTTATAACGGTCAAAGCTTCATTTAGCAAATCTTGTCCCATAATTTTCACCTAGTTATATTTTCTAAATCCGACGCTTCTCGCCACTTCGCGGAAACATTGGCGGCAATAGTTGAGCCCGTATTTCCTTATTATTGCTCCGTACCTGCCGCATCGTCTGCACGTGCGCGAACCGGGGCCGAATTTTTTCTCTCTTTTTCCGGGTTTCATATTACTTCAGTCCCCATGGATTCTTTTATCCAAGCTATCGCCTGGTCCTTTGTGATCCTGTGATTTTTTCCAATTTTGGAAGGTTTTATCCTTCTTTTTGAAACTCTGTAACCCGCCCGTTTCAAAGTAACTGCGACATCAAATCCCATTATGCCTATTGTCGGATCATACTTCATCCCCGGCACGTCTATGTACTCGTGGACTCCAATAGAAAAATTGCCGTGGTCGTCGAATTGCGACCCTTTTATTTTATTCTCGGACGCTTCGAGCACCCTTTTCAAAAGTTCCGCAGCTCTTTCACCGCGTATGATTATCTTTACGCCCATTTGCCTGCCTTTCGCAACCCCGAATGTGGATCTTTTGCGGGCTGCTGTTATGACGCCTTTTTCGCCGCTAACCTTTTCCAGCAATTTTTTGGATTTTTCCAGTTTTTCGCCCGGCCCGCCGGCTCCCATATTCAAAGTGATTTTGTCTATCGAAATGTTAAGCATAGGGTTCATTTTATTCACCTAAATCTATTGACGATTTTTCTTTGCCTATCGGGAAAACAAATTTAATCTGTGTCTTATAATCCCCGTCGCTGGTTTCAATGATCAATTCGTCCGCGCGCGAACCGCTGATCTTTTCTATCTCCTTTAATTTAGCAGTCTTGCCCATGTTTTTACCGCCTGTGACGAGCAGTGTGACGCCCTTCTCAAGCGGGATATGCGAAATTATTTCCTTTGAAGGCAGTTTAACAACAACGACGTCATTCGGTTTGTAATCGGATTTGGTCGTTATGATATTTGTGCCGTCATGGAAGCCCAATTGTATCTTGTTGCCCCTCAGGATGTTTTTGCTCTTTATTTTTAGCATTTTCTTGTCGTAATCTTTTGTCATTTCTTTGATTACAAGGCCTTTGTTGGAAGGCATGACACGATAATATTTTTCCGCATCTGCCACATGGATCACGTCCATCAAACCCACGGGAAAGCCGTTATCCTTCCTGATTACTCCGTCTATTTGTATTTTCCCGCCATTGAGTATGGTCCTTGTTTCCGATGCGTTCTCAGCGATTCCAAGTATGTTCCTAATGACTATTCTCAGCGGAATGGATGAAAACGCGGGATGCGAGCCGGCGCTAGGGCTAGTTGTAAACGTTTTCGTTTTAGTTTCTATTCTCCAAAATTTCGGGGACAATTGCCTTTTTAATTTCATAATCACACCTTTTTACCCGCGTTTTCCACGAGTTTCTGCCTGCTTTTATCCGCTGTAATTAATTTTATTATTCTCAATTTTGCAACCGCCACAGGAACCTGCGCCTGGGAGCCGTTTTTCTTTTTTATGTTTGCGTTATCAACGTAAATTTTCATCTTTTTAAGGTTCACGTCCGTAACCGTGCCCTGCGTACCCTTGAATTTTCCTTTTATTATCTGGACTTGGTCGCCTTTGCGTATGCCCAACGACCTTCGCTTTAACTGGACACGCAGATCTTTGCTTAACGCAACGTTTACCAATTTTTTCTTTTTGTGTATTGGTGCATTAAGTGACATTTTCCTTTGGATTTTACGGTTTTTAGTTTTCATTCAAATCATCTCAAACAATTTGTGAAGCTATTTTCCCGATCGCGGAAAAACGTTCCACGGCTTCTTTTGCAACCGGCCCTTTTATTTCAGTCCCGACTGGTTCGCCTCTGTCATTAACAAGGACCGCCGCATTATCGTCAAATTTTATCCTCATCCCATTGGCACGCCTGTATTCTTTTTTTTGCCTGATTATGACTGCCAAACACACTTCATGCCTCTTTTTCACATCGCCTTTTACCACTGAGCACACAATCAGGTCGCCTATCGCAGCAGCGGGCTTTTTGCGCTTTGTGCTTTTGTAAACTTTTACAGCAATTACGTTCAGTGTTTTCCCGCCGGAATTGTCTGCGCAGTTTATCACCGAATCCACGTTTATTCCGCGTGATGCGGATGAAGATATTGCTTTCATTTTGATCCCTCCAATTTCTCAACAACTATGAAAGACTTTGTCTTGCTTAAAGGCCTGCATTCCGCGATTTTCACAGTATCGCCGGTTTTTGCTGCGATGCATTCTGGGTTGTACGCCCTCAAGGTTGTATTCCTTCGTTCATATCTCTGGTATTTTGTTATGAGCTTGTTGTAACCCCATTTAACTACGACAGTTTTAGATGCCCGGTCAGAGATGACTTTACCCTCAAATACACGCCCGCGTACAGGTAACGAACCGTGCCAGCAGCATTTTTCATCATCGCACGTTTTAGCTGGCGGTTCCGCGTCCACACCAATATTTTGCTTAGTTTTCATATCATCACCATTTTTCTATTTTTTTCTTTACCCTTTCTTTTGGCCGGCCTATCAAGACGGTTCCATCCACTTTTACTCTGGTTCCTGGCAGCTGAAACACAAAATTGTATTTGTCCTTTATCATTGTTCTTTTTCCCGTTTCTGTTGCCATCACCAGTGTGTTCCTTGTTTCGTCTATTATTTTTCCGGTTATTATCATATCGTTATTTTTCAAACATGCCTCGCATTTCAGCCCGATTAATTCGTGGCGTACGAGATTCGAATGGCCGATCATCACTTCACCTGTATTTGTGATTCTTTAAACCCATACTTGACAAGCATGGGCTTAACTTTGTTTTTATGGTCCCCCTGCAATTCTATCCGTCCATCCTTGTAAGTCCCGCCGCAGGCGAGCTTCGATTTCAGGGTTTTCGTAAGATCCTTGGCGTTTTTTTCATCTACGCCTTCTATGATCGTCACGTTTTTCCCGTAGCTTCTTTTGTCGAGGTACACCAGTATTTGCTGGTCTTTGATACCCATCGCAACGCAAACACACAACTCTCTCGGCAACCCGCAGTTGGGGCAAGTGTCTGCCATCTATGCTTCTTGTCCTCCTTTTTTCTTAATCTTCATTTTCTCTTCATTGTCTATCGTAAGTATGCGTGCAATCGCTTTGTGGAGTTCTTTCATTTTTCCGGGTTGTTTTATGCTTGCTCCGACAGCTGAACTGCCTCTCAATTTCGCCAGTTCTAAACGGAACTCGCCCAGCCTCTTTGAACGTTCTTCAGTTTTCATCGCACGAACATCTTTGGTTTTTATTACGGCCATCAAGATCACTCTTTTTTATCCGCATTTTCCTCAGCGGCTTTTTTCTGCTCCTTTTGAAGCTTCATCTCCTGTTCTATGTTAATAGTCATTATTTTGACTTGGATACCGACCTTTCCGGGTTTTAACAGGGCCTCCGCTTTCCCTTTTGAAACCAGCCTGTCAGCGGTTTCGCCGGAATGTTGCAAATAACCTTGCATGAATTTATCAGTCCTTGATTTGTCACCGCCAAGTTTTCCTGATACGCGGATTTGTATTCCGACCGCACCTGAGTCCATAACCCTTTTTATTGTCATGTTGGCGACCCTCTTGTAATTTAAACCGCGTTCCAATGAAGATGCAATTTGCCTTGATATGATCTGTGCATCTTGGTCTGGGTTATCGACTTCTTTTACGTCAAGTTGCGGATTGTCCAGTTTGAAATGGTCGCGCAGGTATTCCGTGATTGCTTTTATTTTTTCTCCTCCGCGGCCTATCACTATGCCGGGCCTATTGGCGTAGATTATTATCCTTGTTCCCAGCGGGGTTTTGCTCACTTCAATGTGCGAATAGTCCGCACGCAAGAACTGGCTTTTAAGATATTCCTCTATGAAAACGGATTTTATACCTTCCTGGACGAATTTCATTTCCTTTGTCATTTATGCCAACCTCAACATTATCTGTACGTTTGTCATCCTTCCCGTCTGGCCCGCCAATTTCCTTCTGGATCGCGGCCTGGTGAAAGCGAAACCTTTCGTTGCATTTGCCTTCACGATCATTTTATTTACATCCAGTCCTTTTGCCTTAGCATTTGCTTCTGCGCTTTCCAGTAAGCTTATCATTTCATTGGTGGCATTGATGTAAAATTTACCATTCAACGAAGTCTGGAGCGAAGCAACATTATGCAACATTGTTTTTGATTTTTGTAAATTTTTACCGCTTATCGCATGGCATATCTCCATTGCATGTTTTGTTGATATTCGCAGAGCTCTTCCATACGCCCTTGCGGATTTTTTCGGATCCATTTCCATTGAGTATTTTGCATCTGCCATAACGATCACTTCAAAGGTATGTACTTGCTGGATTTGGTTGCACCTATTCCAGGAGCGGAATGTTTGACCTCTTTTGTGCTGTGGGAAAATTCACCAAGCCTGTGGCCCAGCATTTCTTCAGTTATAATTATTGAGAAAAATTCTTTTCCATTGTGGACGCCGAATTTTTTGCCAACCATTTCAGGCAATATGACCATTTCCCTGCAATGTGTTTTGTGGAACTTGTTCGGTTCCCTGTGCACATTTTCAAGCAGTATTTTTTCCTGTTCTGTAAGGCCCCGTTTCAACGCGCGCCTAGCCCGCGATTTAAGTAAAATGGAGAAATTTTCCAGTGACATGCCCTGCAACTCCTCCAAAGTTTTCCCGCGGAATAAAAATTTCTTTGCCATTACATCCAGCCTCTAAATTTTCCGCTTTTTTCTATATGATATTGGATATCTCTGGGCGTCGTTTCTCGCGTAACTCTAACTTGTATCATGTCCTTTATTGCATCCCTGGGAACATATTCCGCTGTCCAGACAACATTTCCGCTTCTTATGTCTGGGACATCATCGCTTTCGACCGTGTATACAATTGCTTTTGCATTTCTGCCTTTGTTATCAGTTGCATATGTAGTAGCATGGTCAAGCGAAGGCGTCAGGCATACGGGATGTGATTGTGACCTTCTCAAACCGTCTTTATCCACAGTAAACGGCTCTCCAAATCGGTTTGTTTCTCTTCCTTTACCGTCAGCATAAACCAATGTGAAATGGAACAATCTCATATCATCACTTCTTCCTTCCTGTTCTTCTAGCAGCTATATAACCGATCTTTTGCCCCGGAGGCGCGTTGCGTGAAATGGTTTTTGCATGACCCGGCCTCGTTTTACCGCCGAACGGGTGGTCAGTAGCATTCATCACCACACCTTTCGAGCGCGGGAATAATTTACCGCGTGCGCGCATCAAATAAAGTTTCGAACCGCCTTTTACAAACGGTTTGTCTTTGCGTCCGCCGCCTGCCGGCACGCCTATTGTTGCCCTGCACAACGGCTTAAACTCTTTTATCTCGCCTGATGGCATTTGTACAAAAACCTTCCCCGCATCATGCACGGCTACAATGCCAAATGAGCCTGAAGACCTGCAAAACTTTGGACCGGAACCCGGTTTTGATTCTATGCCGTAAATCAGCGTACGTTCCGGTATTTCAGACAATGTTAAAACGTTGCCCGGGATTACAGGCGCGGTTATTCCACATGATATTGTGTTGCCGACCTGGATGCCTTCCGGCGCAATTACAAGCATTTCCTCTCCGTCATTGAATTTAACTTTCGCCAACGGCGCATTTCGTCCGGGATCGTGTATCAATTCCGTGACGACAGCTTGCGACAAATCCTGTGAATTTTCAATTTGCGGATATTCAACCACACCCGCCCAATTGTGGGATGGAGCCGTGTAACTCATCGAACCTTTTCCTCTCGCCCTCACGATTTGCCGCTTTCCCATTTACAACACCTACAACATTCCCAATCTGGTCGCTATTTCCGACGCGGAATGGCCTTGTGATATTTTTACAAACGCTTTTTTCTGGCCTTTCCTGGTTATCGACGTGGTTACACTGTCAACGCTGACATCAAAAGCTTTTTCCACAGCGCCTTTTATCTCTGGTTTAGTCGCCTTGAGATTGACTATGAACACAAGCTTATTTTCCTTTTCAATCAGGCCTATTGATTTTTCGGTCATTAACGAATGGGATAAAACATCCCATTCGTTTTTAGTTGTTAATCGTCTCGTAGGTTTATTTTCCTTCGGCTGAACTGCAGTTTTTTGCTCGGTTTTTTTAACATTCTTAACAGTTTTTTTGGTTTTCTTTTCTTCTTTGACAGGTAATTTATTTTCATCAGCCATGTTATTCATACTCCAACAACTTCTTCGCTGCGGATTCTGTCCACAGCGTTAAGCGGCCGGGATTTCCGCCCGGAGCCAATAGTTTTGCGTTTATGTTTGATAATTCCACGACATCTACACCTTCAAGGTTATGAGCCGCGTTTACAATTCCTTCGTCCTTGTTAATCACGATCAAAATGCTGGTTTTGTTTTTGTATTTTCTTCCCCTGAGCTTGCCGCGGCCTGCTCTCACGGTTTTTCCGTCCATTCTTTCGCGTTCCTCTTTCAAACCCAGTAAAGACATGAATTTTTCTATGTCGGAAGTCTTGCTTGTTTTCTGCAAAACGTCGTCTACAATTATCGGCAAATCAATATCAGGAACAACATGGCCGCGTTCGGAAACTGTTTTTTTATCGGCAGTCGCAGCAATCGCTGACAGTATCGCAATGCGCCTTTCCTTGTCGTTGATTTTTTCGGAAAATATTCTTTTTTCAGTTGGCGGATGCGCCAATCTGCCTTTGACTGCATGAGGTGCGAACCTTAATCTCAAATTCAAATAACCCTGCCCTGTTATCCTCGGACCGCGCGCCATTTCCTTGTTGGCCATTGACTGGAAAACGCTTCTGCGTCCGTGGTAATGTGCCGAAGTGCGCTTGCCTGCCATCACGTCTCTTGAATGCTTGCGCCTTGAATTGGACATCACAGAAAGGAAAGCCCTTTGTATTAAATCTCTACGAATCTCATTCGAAAAAACTTTTGGCATCTCGACCTGGTTTTTTACCTTGCCGTCCATGCTGTAAACGTTAATCTTAGCCATGTCAAACACCCTGCTTGCTCTCCAAAGAAATTGATTTTAATTCCGGCAACGGCCTGTTGAGAGCTGGAGGCCTCACTGAAAATCTCAGTCGTATTAATCTTTTGCGCGGGCCCGCGACAGAACCCTGCACGATGAGGTAATCGTTGGGGACCAAACCATATTTGACAAAACCGCCTGCGGGCGTTACAGCCGTGTTTTTGTCCCCGACTAAAATTATGCGTTTGTTCAATTCAGTTCTTGAATGGAAACCAAGCTGGCCGGGCAACGGAACCGTCCAGCGCAGCTTCCCAGGACGTTTTTGTCCCATTGAGCCGATACCTCTCCGGTTTTTTCCTTCCTTATGATCCAGCATCTTAACTCCATGCCTTTTGATTGTGCCGGCAAAACCCTTGCCTGTAGTTACGGAAACTGCATCCACCCAATCGCCGTTTTTGAATATGTCCTTCGCGGAAATTTCTTTTCCAAGCATTTGTTTTGCGTATTCGATCTTAGATTTCACGTCAGAACCGCCTATTCCGACTTCAAATATTTCCGGTTTCTTTTTTCCAAGACCGGATCTGTTAGGTAAAGTATGAACGATTAATTTTACATCAGAAGGGTTGCATGATTCAAATTCTTTCAGTTTGTTTTCAAAGTCATAATTTTTTGGGGGTTTTATTTTTCTTGAAAGGTCTTTGTTTAAAGTTTTGAAAAAAAGATCTTTCGTGGGTTTCAATCCGTTGTAATCATGGGAATAAGCGCGTACGCCAAAAACAAAAAGCGGGGGACAATCAATCACGGTCACGGGCAATTGTATCGTTTGTCCGGCCGTAGGGGAATTATTACGTTTATCGATAGCCATTACATGGGTCATACCGGCCTTGTAGCCAGCGAACCCCAGCGGTTTTATTTCCTTGGCAATTGGCCATGATCGTATGACAGGATAGATTCGGCTGGCTCTCTTTCTCGGCTTGAAGGCCAAGCTTCCTTTCCTTGGGGATTTCACTTTTGGCATATTAACCTACCTCATTCTACTTGAAAACTGCACCTAAGAAGTGTTCAAACTCCTAAGCCAGAACCACGTCAGCGTGTGGTTTTTGGTTTGAGGGCATTCCAACCATGCGGAAACCAAAACCGCAAGGTCTTATCGCCCTTTAAATTCGATCCTTTTGTCGAACGTAACCTTGTTTGCCAAATCAACGAAAAGTGATCATTTTCGTGTTAGGAAATCAATGATTTCCTATCTATAATATAAGGTAGCCTTTATAAGCGTTTCCTCTGCCAAAAAACTCCCATGCTTTCCCATTTTACAACCCTATCATAGCTTTCGCGTCTTCGCTCATCATTTCCTGTGTCCATCTCGGTTCCCAGACCATTTCAACCGTCGTTTCGTAGGTTGTGTTCTCTTCAACTTTTCTTTTGACATCTTCCGAAATCTGCACATACATCGGGCAACCCGGAGATGTGAGTGTCATAATAATTTTTATTTTTTTGTTTTCGTCGTCTATTTTTATCCCATAAACAAGGCCCAAATCCACGATATTAATGGGTATCTCCGGGTCGTAGCAATTCTTTAATGCTGATTTAACCTGTTCTTCGTTTATCATGGTTCAAATTCACCAGTAAGATTAATAAAACAATGGATTAAATATTGGACAATTTCTTTTGCGCACCGCCAAATTTTAAATTGGACACGCGTATTCCGACAAGCCTTATTTTACGCCCGGTTTTTATAAATTCCTCGGAAAGTCTGTTAGCGTTTGTTATTATTTCATTTTCGTCGTTCGCGAATGAATTAATGCTTTTTGCCCGCGTATAAGTTTCAAAATTCGAAAACCGTATCTTCAGTGTCACAGTTTTGAACGATGCTTTATCCGATTTCAATTGTTCAAACAAATCGTGCGAAAGCATTTTTATTGTGGATAAAATCAAGCCTTTGTCATTCGTATCCTCTTCAAATGTATGTTCACGGTTAAAAGATTTTATCCCGTAATCTTCTTCGACTAGACTTTCATCGATTCCGTGCGCAAGGAATTGGAAATAATTCCCCGTGTTGCCGAGTTTATCTTTTAATTTTTTAGGGTCCGCCTCTGCAAGATCCTCAATAGTTTTTATCCCAATACCGTTCAAAATAATTTCAGTTTTCGGTCCTATGCCCCACAGTTTGCGCACGCTTTTCGGATAAATGAAATTTTTAACATCTTCCGGTTTGACAACCGTTATTCCGTCCGGTTTATTCTCGTCGGACGCGATTTTCGCAACCATCTTATTCGGCGCAACGCCTATCGATGCCGTAATTTTCTCCTTTTCTTTTATCTCCGATTTCAATTCATTCGCAATTTCAACAGCCTTTTCGTAGCTTCCGCACGAAGACACGTCCAAAAAGGCCTCGTCTATACCAACTTGTTGGAATTTGTCCGCTTTTTTCTTCAATATGCTCATAACACTGGCGGAAACTTTATCATAAATCAAAAAATTAGGTCGTAGATAAATGCCATCTGGGCAAAGCCTAAATGCGCGTGAAATGGGCATCGCAGACTTTATGCCAAATTTGCGTGCCTCATAATTGGCCGTACTAACCACGCCGCGACCGGAACCGTTTTTCGGGTCGGCGCCTATGATCACCGGTTTGCCTTTCAAATTCGGATCCTCGCGCTCTTCACAAGCCGCAAAAAACGCATCCAAATCAACATGTAGGATTATCCGTTCCATGCAATTATTTCGCATCCATGGTTTAGAACCCTTTCTCATAGACCGTTCCGATAAAAAATCAGTTTAAATAAGTTCGCACCGAATGGAACGCATGACGCAAACTATAGCAGACCTGTATTTGCCTGGAGCGGATGTCACAGAAGTTGTTTTGGGCATTGGCGGAAAGATTAAATTTGCCTCAATGTGGCAATACGAAATTGATAAAATAGCCTCAACATTAAAAAAGAACGACCCGCTGCCCAGCTATCGAAACATGAGAAAAGAAGGAAACAGGCTTGTTTTAGAATGCGAGGAAATCGATTATGCAACCAATTTAGCCATGCTTAAAAAATTCATTCCGGGAGACGGGATAACGCCGCTTTGTGTGATTGGTGTGCCCAAAATTGCTGAAAACGGCATAGTCGTAGGCGAGTTGGGCGAAACATTCAGTTCAGGTATGACCCAAGGCATACCGGCCGGTGCGGTCACAATTTTCAACCCAACAGTCAAATCTCCTTTATTGTCCTTCTACAAAGAACTGGCTGAAGAAACCGGTTTATCGGGTCAGGACGTTGACGATGTCAAATTCTTAGGCATGGTCTACGAACGACGCAACGGCCAAATGGCAATAACTTATGGCTATAACACCCGCATGGGGCTCATCGATTTTTCTAGAAGAATGGAAAAGGCGCCGGACCACAAGGAATACACAACTACCAATCCGATACCAAACAAAATATTAGCGATTTACAGGTTTGTAAGAACCTCCGAAAACACGACCGGCCATTGCAAAGGCGCTGTTGCATTGCACGGGTTAGCCGAATTCCCGGATTCCCCCAGAATAAGATCATTAATCGGAGAGAACAGGCAGTTCGATTATTTTAATTAAGGTAAAAAACAAAATATTAACATGAAATACAGTTACAGGAAAAACCAACAAAAATCCAATCCAATTTACCTGATCGGCGCTGCACTCGCTTTAATCGCATACGTTTTGTTGACAGGTGACACACAAACCCCAGCCACAACAACCACAACGACTCTGGAAACTACTACAACCTCAATTACGACAACCACCACAACACCAACTACAACAATTGAGATCTCAACTACCACAACTACTTCAACAACCACCACAATCACAGGCAACCAGCCGCCGCAAATAATATCAGCATCCCAGAAACCAAACCCTGTGAAAGTGGGAAAAACAGCCACATTCAACATTGCAGTAGCTGACGCTGAAAGCGAATTCGTGACTGTAAGCGTTTGCAAGAACGCAAATTGTACTGGCCGTTATTGCAGCGTACAAGGCAACACAAAACCCAACGGAACGGCATTTTCATGCACATATGACCTGCCGATAACGACTAAAGGCTCATTCGACTACTGGGTAAAAGCCGATGAAGCCGGGCGTTCTTCAGGAATAATCGGTCCGTTCACATTGAACGTGACCTCGTTATAACGTTTAAATAATTTTGTATGTTTAAGGGAATGATGCAAGATAAGGAAGCCCATATTTACAAAGGTAGATTTACGCCATCGGCAGCTATCCGGGATGTATACACGGATGAAAATACTGCAAATGGCATGTTCGAAGAAATGAGTGTCGGGTTATCCCATATAAAAACAGAATTGCAGCGGGTGGGTGGCAGAACATATTTATCCCGCGACAAAAGGATGGTACGTATTATTGGAATTTCGACACGGGAAAATAAAAAAACAAGATTTTCCATGGGCAGTTTTATTGCTATTGAACGGCAGGATAACGGACTATATGTCTGTGAGTTTGAAATGGGTATGTACTCCGACTCAACTGATATGATAAAATGGATAAGGGAAACCATGGAAGATGGGTTGCCACCAACCATATCAATCAGCAGGGATCTGAAATACGTAAAAATAGGTGAAACCCCCGATAAAACACCTGTCGTGCAGTTTGCCGAGTTCATGACCGCCTGATTTTTATTTTAAAAAAAAGTTTACAAAAATAGTTAATATTAAGCTGATTACCAGAAAAGTTGCGATTGGCGCGTAAAATTTGAAATTACCTTTTTCTATCAAAATATCGCCCGGTAATTTGCCCAACGGCGTTTTCTCACCCAATACCAAAATTAAACCCGATAAAAGCAATAATCCGCCCGCGACTATTAACATACTGCCAATGCCTTCAAACCCGCTCATATCAAATAAAATGCAATTTTTATCAATTTAAATATCATACCATACGTTCGGTGTTTATGCAAAAAGTTTACGTTTCGCTTGCCGGTATCGGATACATGGGTCGCAACCATTTAGCCAAAATACTGAAACTGCAGGATGCTGGCAAAATGGAACTTGTAGCTGTATGCGATCCGAGGTTAGCTGAAGCTTCTTACAGGACAGGCATGCCTAATGTAAAACAGTATGAAAGATTCGAAGACTTGCTAAGGTTAGACGTTCCGAAACCGCACTTAGTCGTTATCGCATCGCCCACACAATACCACGCACCGCAATCTATGCAAGCTTTAATTTCTCCAAAAGTCTCTGGCGTACTTTGCGAAAAACCAATGAGCGCTAACTCTAAAGAGGCTATCGAGGTTAGACAAACCCAAAAATTCACCGGAAAACCAATGATGACCGCATTTGTCGAATATTTCAACCCTGCGTTCAGGTACGCCCAACGACTGGTGCAAGAAGAAATTGGAGATATAGATGAAATTGAAATCGTGCGTTCGCGCCCGCCGATTGAAAAAGGAAGAATGCCGGAAGCCGGCCATTTATCAGATGTAAGCTTCGATTGTGGAGTTCATGACATCGCAAATCTTTTGATGTTATACGCAGTACACGGAAACAACAAAATATCAATCAACGGACATTCCAAGCAAATCAAAGTCAACAACCAAAATCCAGGCAAAGATTTGTTTGAAGGCGATTTCCAATTTGAAATAAATAACATTTATCTAAAAGCTTTATTCAAGCTGAGAATGAGAGATTCTTTCGTAGCGCGAGAAACCTACAGGCATTCAACTTTCCGCGGCAATGTAGGAACCGTAAACATCGATTACGTGAAACAATGGGCATCAATCAACGCTGCCGTGGAAAAAACAGAATGGCTGCAAGGCGATTCACTTGAAAACATGTATGACGCCGCTATCGCTCAAATGCTTGGAGAAGCTGAATATCCAGTGCCTTTAGCTGTATCAATAGGCAGCGTACAAATTATGGAAGGAATAATCCCAGCAGAACAAGAACGCAATGTAAATCTTACAATGCAACTTTTTATCTAGTATCTCGGCCTTCTATTGAAACTCGGCCTGCGGAAATTATGTTTCCTGAAACCTCCTTCTCGCCCTTCGGATCTTTTGAAAGGCACACGCTCAAAACCGGGCTTTTCAGAACGCGTTATCTTCAAACTGCGGTCACGCAAGACCATTGTGAAACTTCCATGGTCGCGTTCGGATAACAATGTAACAGCATCGCCTTCTCCGCCCGCTCTCGCAGTGCGCCCAACGCGATGTATGTAATCGGAAGACGTTTTTGGTACGTCATAATTGTAAACGTGTGATACGTTGCGGATATCGAGACCGCGCGCTGCAACGTCCGTCGCAACAAGCACATTGATAGTTTCGTTTTTCAAAGCCTCAACCGATTTTAAGCGTTTATTCTGTTCCATTCCCCCGTGTATCGCCATCGCGTTTATTCCCTGTTCTTTCAAATTGAATGCGACAGCGTCCGCTTCCCTTCGGGTTGCGCAGAAAACCAGTGCAATGCCTTCCTTGTTTTGTTTTAACAGGTGAACTAACAAGGAAAATTTATCATGCGGCTTTACGTCGTAATAGACCTGTCGCAGCAAGCTCGTGTCAACGTAAACAATTCCCTTAATAGTCACCGGTGAAATTAAATGTTTTTCAACTATGTGTCTTACTTCCGACGGCATGGTCGCGCTGAATAACATGGTTTGTCTTTGGTTCGGAATATGTCTTATGATCTTTTCGACGTCTTCGATAAAGCCCATTTCAAACATTTTATCGGCTTCGTCTATGACCAAAAAGCGCACATTTTGATAATTTATCGTCCTGCGTTCCGTGTGGTCTAAAATCCTGCCCGGAGTTCCGACAATAACATCCGCATTGCGCAGCGCATTTACTTGAGGTTCGATTGAAACACCGCCAAAAACGCTGGCTACGCTGACATTGGTATATTTAGCAAAACTTCTTAGCGCATCCGTGACCTGAACACACAACTCTCTGGTAGGAGTCAAAATTAGCGCTTGAATGCCTTTACCGTGCTCAATCTTCTGTAAAATAGGCAGTCCAAAAGCTGCGGTTTTTCCTGAGCCTGTGCTTGATTGTCCGACAATATCCTTGCCGGCCTGTATCTCAGGTATGCTTTTCTCCTGTATTTCAGTTAATTCTGTGAACTCCAATTCACGGACAGCCTTCAATAATTCCGGTTTTAGGTGCAAATCTTCAAAATTCATCTCTTCATCTTCCCCAATAATTAGGGCGTGATCATTAATAAGGCTGGGATAAGGTGTACAAACCTATTCCCGCTTCTATAGTCCTGATAAAACCCGTTCCACTTCTTCTGATGCTCTGCGAGAACGCTCAAACACCTCGTTCCATTCTCTCCTTTCCTGTTGTTCATACTCAACATTGGCAATCCTAATACGCTCAATAGCTTTGTCCAATTCCACTCGAACGCGCCTATCCTCCTCGTCCCGCTTTCTTTTTTGTTCCAGTTCGCTTTTACGATACTCTGCTTGGATTCGTGCAAATTTTTCATCTATTTCCCTCATCGAACGATCGAAGCTCTTGTCCCATTCCTTCCCAAAGCGTTCCCTCGCTGCATCTTGCGCCAGTCGTTGTTGGGGTTGGTTCCCATAACTGGATTGCGGTGCACTTGCAGGTGTATCATGTCTATCTCCTCCGCTTCCGCCCGTACTTTCAGCTGGATAATTGGACAAAGGAGCTTTAAGCCAATCGCCTTCATGCACCTTCTTTGATGTGCCTAACAAATCAGTAGTTCGCCTCGTCGATCCAATCTGACTGCCTTGCACATCGTAATGCCTCTGGACGGGTTGGCCCAAGAAATCAACCCCATCCCGGCTCGTGCCGATCTTGTCGCCTCGTGCATCGTAATGATCTGCTCTATCCCCGCCCAACCAATCCGTTCCTTTTCGCGTTTCTCCAACCTTGTTTCCAGACGAATCATAGTGTTCTTGTTTCGACCCGCCCAGCCAATTAGTAGAAAATCTCGTCTCTCCTATTTTGCTACCGCCGCTGTCATAATGGGATTCTTTGGTTTCTCCCAGCCAATTAGTTTCTTTTTTTGTTTCCCCCGATTTGTCTCCCCACATAAACTATCATCCACAATCGATTGTTAATTTAACAAAAATATTTACTTATTTTTTAACGTAAGCGCCTTTTATAACAATATCCTGCAAAGGCCAATCCGAAAATGATCCTCTATCGCCCGTTTTCACAGAAAGGATCGAATCGACGACCTCCATACCTTTCGTGACACTGCCAAAAACCGCATAACCGTCATTCCCGTGCGCGTAATCCAAAAAAGAATTGTCAACCGCATTGATAAAAAACTGGCTCGTCGCGCTGTCCGGAACCGAAGTCCGAGCCATCGCAATCGTTCCGCGTTTGTTTTTCAATCCGTTATTTGATTCAAGTTTTATCGCTTCGTGTGTTTGTTTTTCCGTGCCATTTGGCGTAAATCCTCCGCCCTGCGCCATAAAACCAGGCATCACACGATGAAATATGGTGCCATTGTAAAAGCCTTCATTGACATAACGCAAAAAATTCGCAGTCGTGATCGGCGCGTTCACATTATCAAGTTGTACCTCTACATTTCCTTTCGAAGTCTCTAACACAACAATCTTATTCATATCATTTCCACTTTGTCCATTGATTATGGGTTTGGATACAATAAATAAAAGGACCGCAGTTAATAAAACAACGCCGATTACAATTTCTTTTTTCATGTTTACTCAGTAGTTTAGTCGCGTGGTTTTAATAAACATAGGAAATTATCAAATTTCCTATGCACGAAAACCTTTTGGTTTTCGTTGCATAATCAGACCGGAACATAAACGCCGTTCTTGCCCCGCAGCATGAAAGTCCAGCCTGGATACAATCCTTTTGATTGTTTCAAATGGGTTTCATCCAACCACAGATCATAATCAATGCTCAAACCGTCAAAATTGGCCCGTTTGAGATTCGGTACCACAAAAACAGACCCCATGCCAGCAACCCTTTGATCTTCCGTATCAGTTATATCTGGCATCATAGGACCGGATTGGCTCTTCGTTTCTTTGTGTGATATTCCCATCTCTTTATAATATTTTCTAAGCAGGTCCCTCGCATAAACATCATAATTGCCAGTTACAAAAACAGGCTCTCCCCGCTGATAGATTTGCAATACTTTGTAACCGCCGGTTTTATCGGGCAGTCTGGCACTAAATTTTGGCATGGTCATATTTACCAAAGATCAGTTGTAGACAAGTTTATTTAAAGTTTCGCCTCGGTCCGGAATCATGATCATATTATCATCCAAGAGTTTTACGCTTCCGGATATTGTGAACATAAACTTTTATCCACCGATATTCAAATTGATTCATGAGGAAAGCAGTGACACCCGTTATCGCAATCACACTTTTGTTGATAATCACGGTCGGTATAATCGGCACAACCTACGTTTTTATTTCCGGGATGTTCACAAGCCAGGCCGCTAACGTGTTAAATGTTGTGGGCAGCGCCAACAACCAGATAATCGTAAGGAATGACGGGACAAACGCCGTCGCCAGCATTGCAGCGACTTTGGACGGGAACTCCGTAAACCTTCTCATGCCAAGCAGCATACAAGCCGGAGAGGCGGCATTGATAAAGCCCATTGCTGTTATGGAAAAAGGCAGTCACAAATTAATGTTGTGCACATCCAGCATATGCAACACCGCGACTTTGACCGTAACAGTCCCTATAGGTGTGTCGTGCAAAGACATTTTGAACCTCGATGGCTCTGCCGTGGATGGATTGTACGATATCGCACCGACATCGGACGACATTTTTCAAGTTTATTGCGACATGGCCAACGGCGGGTGGACATTGATCATGAAAACCCTGAGCTCGTCCAACACACTGAAATATTCAAGCAATTACTGGACCACCTCCAACACACTAAATCCTGAAGACTTGACGTTGGCAGCCAACTCTGCAAAATACAAATCATTCAACACGGTTTCATTTCAAGAAATCAGGGGCTGCGTCACTACGTCAACATCGAATTGTCTGTCTCACACATTTGGCGCACAAAAAACGTCTGCGCTCTCTCTTTTCAGCGGTCCGTTTTTGCAGGAGGGCCCAACAAGAGCCCAATTCGACGCCGTTTTCAGTTTAACAGCCCAATCCAATTGTGGCACAAGAGGCTTCAACAACGATGGGAGCCGTAAAGTGAGATGGGGATACCTAGGAAATAACGAAAACGATTGCAACTCAGTAGATTCTGTTTTAGGGTTTGGCATAAGCAGCGGTACAGGCAGTTCCGGAGTCTATAGCAGCTGTTGCTCTGTAGCAGACACAGGAAAAAATACCTGGTTATGGGTAAGATGATTTTACCATCTAATACAATACGTGCATCGAATCGCGCGATTCCTTGCACCGCTTTCATCTCTTTTCGCAGTAAGGACGCTTGTGTTTTACTCCAACGCTGAGGGAGGGATTTGAACCCCCGCGTGCTTGCGCACACTGGCTCTCTGGCCGTAGGAAAGCAAGTTTTGCATGGCAAAACTGCTGCAGTTTACATCGGTAAACTAGCAAACATACGTTTACAATCTATCCGAAGATAAACTGTAATAGTTCTCTTTTGGAAAACCACTTTCCCGCGGACAACTTGTTCCTATACATTCCAGACCAGCGCCGTGGACCTAGCTTGGCTACCTCAGCAAATGTTAAATAGAAATTCGGTTGGTTCAGATTTAAAGCTGCGATAAAAAATCAAAAATCATCCATTTTTACATTATATTTTTTGGCAAGTCTATTACCTTGTATGGCAAGCTCCCTCAAATTCCAGTGGACCACAGAATTTCGCGCCAAATCCACTTTCCATCGATAACCGGCTTTTCCGCTTTCCGATTCATCATCCCCATCCTGCTGTCCGGTTCTTTTTTTTAGCCAGCTATAAAACCTGAGATCCCTTCCGCCCCTTTCATCTTCCACAACAACCAAAGCTGTTATTCTCCTGCTAGTTCTTTGAATATCATAACCGCCCAAAGGTGTGTAAACCTGGGCCACAGGATAAAGTTCTCTTAATTGCTCTGTAGTTAGTTTGGGCATTTTTATAAAATGACCTAAAAAGATTTATACCCAAAAAACATCAAAAACCGACCAAAAAACTAATCAAAAAAACTTGAAATAAAATTAAGCCTTGACCAAGTCTATGACAACGCCGGCCGCCACAGTCTGGCCCATGTCGCGGATCGCGAATCTGGCTAATTGCGGGAAATCAGCCTGCTTCTCAACTACCAATGGTTTCGCAGGTCTTATCTTAACGATCGCAGCATCTCCTGTCTTTAACAAATCAGGGTTTTCTGCAATCGTTGCACCTGTTTTCGGATCCAATTTCTTTACAATCTCGAATATTTCACCGGCCATCTGTGCTGTGTGGCAATGGAATACAGGCGTGTACCCTTTTGTTATGACAGTAGGATGGTTCAATATGATTATCTGGGCTGTGAATTCCTTTGCAACAGTCGGAGGGTTCTCAGGCCTTCCAACTACATCACCGCGCTTAATTTGGTCGCGTGATATGCCGCGTACGTTGAAACCGACGTTATCGCCTGGTTCCGCTTGCGTCAATTGCTTGTGGTGCATTTCAACCGATTTAACTTCAGCTTTTGTACCAGAAGGCATGAAAACGATTTGATCGCCCGGCTTCATTACACCTGTTTCAATCCTTCCTACAGGAACTATACCGATACCCTTGATATCATAAACATCTTGGACTGGTAATCTCAACGGCTTGTCAATTGGTTTAGGAGGAAGCTGGATAGAATCTAAGGATTCAAGTAACGTCGGCCCTTTGTACCATGGCATCTTATCAGATTTCTTAACAACGTTATCGCCCATGTAACCGGAAACCGGAATCATTGGGACAGCGTCAATTTTGTAACCAATGCCCTGCAAAAGCTTCGTGACTTCGGATTTTATCGCGTTGAACTTCGCTTCATCGTATCCAACAGCATCCATCTTGTTTATTGCGACAGTCATCTGCTTTATACCCAAAACTTTTAACAAATAAGCGTGTTCTCTTGTTTGATCCTGAATTCCTTCTTTTGCAGAACAAAGCAAAATTGCAGCATCAGCTTGGCTTGCTCCGGTAATCATGTTCTTTACAAAGTCCCTGTGGCCCGGTGCATCTATGATCGTGAAATAATTCTTCTGTGTTTCAAAAGGCTTGTGCATCAAATCTATCGTTACGCCTCGCTCACGCTCTTCCTTGGAAGTATCCATTGCAAACGCGAACTCAAAAGTTTCTTTTTTTAATTCTGTCGCCGTTTCTTTCAACTTGCGCATCTCGTCTTCACGGATTGCGCCCGTATCGAACAGCAATCGGCCTATCAAAGTGGATTTTCCATGGTCTACGTGCCCAGATGTCATGATGTTAATATGCGGTTTCGCCATTGCTGATCACCTCTTATTTAGCACTGTTATATTTAAATAGCTTACTGGAATGACGTGATTTCAACTAAACTTTCTCCCGTAAAATGCGTTATAAATCCTTAAAATCCGTGTTATTTCGAACTGGTTTTATGGAGTACCGACAAAAAAGACAAGAATCACATTTCACAACTTATGGACAAGGAAAAATTGAACCGTTGACTATCGAAGTTTCCATCGCCCCGGGCTTCGTAAAAACATGGGAACACGGAAGATATTTTCATCGCCACAATCCACAGCCCATAATAGATCGTTTAGGCCATGGATTTTCGATGGGCTACATGGAATTATCAAACGATGGAAGATACAGGCTGAGATTTCCAGAAAGAAGTATCGTAATTCCTTTGCACCAAAACGGTTCTGAAACTTCAATGGAAGCGCATGGATTCTATCATGAAAGAAGGCCTTTCCAGTTGGGTCGCAGGCAAACAAATCCTGCACAAATCAAAAGTGGAAAAACGGGATCGGGTCTCGTGGAAGTTTTCTGGAAAACACTATATTGAGTTGGTCTGAATGAGATATCCTAGAATACAAGTCTATCTGGCTTCTACATTCGTTAATAATTGGCTAGGCGGGAAATTTGCAGAACATCCGCATTATTTTGCACGCCACTTCAACGAAACTTTTCGATCAGGTTATTTTGAAACTGAAAGAGGACCTGAAAATCACATCGCGCCCATGTTAAAATTTCCGGGAAGAAGATTGATAATTCCTGTACATCGGAATGGGTCGCCTGTTGAAGTCGAAGCGCGCAGATTCTACAACGGGAATAAACCTTTCAGGCCGGAAGAGGATTTAATGCCGGCAGAAATAAACGGAAAAGTCACAAAATCGGGTTTAGTAATGATCGACTGGAAATTAAATTATTAATTATCAACAATTAAAAAATCAAAAAAATGATTCTAACTCTCCGGTTTTGGTATCTCTTCAACCATTCCCTTTCTCTTGCGTATTTGCAGCACAGCTTTATCCTGCAAATCTCTTGGCATCCTTTCAAACATTACGTCAATCAATGAATAGAAACCCTGGCCGCCCGTTGCAGATTTCAATGCGGAATCAAAACCGAACATTTCCGCCACAGGAACCTTGGCAGTTATAACCGAAGCGCCGCGCTCTTCGACCATGTCCAATATTTGGCCGCGCCTATTCTGAACCTCGCGGATCGCGCCGCCCATTTGTTCCTTAGGAATATCGACTCGTATAATTTGCTTGGGTTCCAGCAAAAACGGGTCGCCTTTCAAAATACCTTCTTTAATCGCAAATCGCACCGCAGGCAAAACCTGGGCCGGCCCCCTGTGTACAGCGTCTTCGTGAAGCGTAGCATCGGTTATCACAACCTTCAAGAACATGCACGGCTCTTTCGACAAAGGCCCTTCGTCCATCATGCTTTTGAAACCCTCTTTGATAAGTTCCATCGCCTCGTTCAAATATTGTATCCCCTTGGTTCCGTCGATGAATATGTTTTTATTGTAAATTAATTTAACACTGCGCGCCTCATTTTTTTCAAATCCCAAGTCTTCCAATTTTTTAACAAGTTCCGTATCTTTGCGCTTCATTTCGGAATCCGCCAGCTCGCGGTTCCTGATCGCTTCTATTGTAGCTTCGTTCAACGGGCTTATTATGAATAAAAATCTGTTGTGTTTGTTTGGCGATTTACCTTCCACATCTGCGACGCCCGCACCGCAAGATTCCCTGTAAACCACAATCGGAGGCGTGGATTTTATCGGTATGTTGTTTTCTCTTAATTTCCTCTCGACTTTGGCGTCTATATGTAATTCACCCAGCCCGGAAACCAAATACTCACCGGTTTCTTGGTTAATTTTAATTTGTATAGTAGGGTCTTCCCTGTTCAATTGGCGCAAGAAATCAATCAATTTGGACAAATCTTTCGTGCTTTCCGGTTCAATCGCTTTCGTCACAACAGGCTCAAACAAGTGTTTAATCTCTTCAAATGGTTCTATCCTTTCATTCGCATCGCAAATTGTTTCGCCTGAATACGCGTCCTGCAAACCGACTATGCCTGCGATGTTCCCTGCGACAACCTCATCCACTGGTATTCGCTGTATGCCCTTGTAAATGCTGACTAATTGAATACGCTGAGTTCGATGCTGTCCTATAAGGTAAACTTCCTGGCCCTTCATTAATTTTCCGGACAATATTCTTGCGCAAGCAACGAATCCTGTATGTGGGTCTGGAAACATTTTCGTTATCATCGCAACGGCTTTTCCGTTGATGTTGCAATTTAACATATCTTTTCCGATTTGGGATTCCAAATCACCTTGCCATATTTTCGGAACTCGGTATTTTTGCGAATCAACCGGGTTCGGCAAATGTTTTACTACCATGTCTAGTATGACTTTGTACATCGGAGCTTTTTTCTTGAGCCCGTCTTTGTCGCCGGCTTGTGTTAATTCGATAATGTCCTTGAATGTCACGCCTGTTTTTTGCATGAATGGTATAGAAATTGCCCAATTGTGATACGCAGAACCAAAAGCTACGGACCCGTCCTTTACATTCGGCAGTCCCCATTTCTTCAGAAATTCTTCCTCAGCGTATTTTTGTATCAACACATTAACGTTGGCCAATATTTTTTCAAACCTTTCCAGCATCTGTTCCGGAGTTAATTTCAACTCGTTAATCAAACGATCAGTTTTGTTTATGAAAATTACAGGTTTGACCCTTTCTTTCAGCGCTTGTCGCAGCACGATTTCCGTTTGGGGCATAGTGCCTTCAACAGCATCGACTACAACGATAGCCCCGTCAACGCTTCGTACGGCACGCGTTACGTCACCGCCGAAATCAACGTGGCCGGGGGTATCCATTAAGTTAATCAGATAATCCTTCTCGTCGTAAGTGTGAACCATTGAAACGTTTGCGCCGTAGATTGTTAATTCGCGCTGGCGCTCCTGTTCATCTATCCACGTAAACATAGCCTCGCCTGCCAAGTCAGAGGCGATCATTCCCGCGCCCGCAACCAGGTTGTCAGTTAATGTAGTCTTGCCATGGTGTATGTGTGCAATTATTGCAATATTTCTGATCATTTCAGATTGGTACATCACTTGCTTGATTCTTTCAGTCATATCCATTTTTGCCATTTGATCACATCAAATTGAAATAAATAATATTTAACCTTTATTTTTTTCTATCATATTTTTTCTTCATTACCGCCAGCATCAGGGTCGCTATTGAAAGAAGTATGTTAGTGACGTAAATAAACGGGTCGGATTTCATCAATCCGTAAATTGTCCAGACGAACCCGTTTAATATGCCGATGATTATGGTAAGCCAGGAAAGATCGCGCGTGCGCTTGGTTTTGTAAGTCTGCAAAACCTGAGGAAAAAATATCGTAGAAGCGGTTATCGCTCCCAGCAGGCCAAAAATCGCAGACAGCTCCATGTTATCTAGCGCCTTCAGCTTCTCGTTCTATGCGTTCTCGCTCGCGCATTGCGTTTGAATTTTGGACGTCTTTATTGTAGCATGCCATTATCTCAGAAGTCATCGCATCGACGATGTTTTTCTTGTTGTTGAAGGATTTCTGGTAAGCGGCTTGTGTTATCAGGCGCAATGCCCAATCAATTCTTCTCTGTGGTGATGTAACAACTGCCTTACGGACCATTATCCCTCCCATCTGGTAAGCTGTTATTTCCTCGAGCAACGCAACATTTTCTATTGCCGTAACTAAAACCTGCACGGGATTCTGTTTAGTCTGTTGCTCAATTTTTGAAAGCACTTCCTTGGTTAATCGCATGACGCGCTCGCTCTTGCCCCCGGCAGCTCCGGAAGAAATCACGTGTTTTTTGCTCTTGTGCCCGGGTATCATCATTTTATTCATCAATCGCTCAACAATGCTCATGTCAAGTTTGTGGAACTTCCTTCCCGCATGGCGGCCGTAATTTCTAGGGATCAACATCGAGCTTAAATTCAAATAAACCGCAAGCCCGCGGTCCTTAACCACGATGGCAGATGTGTCCCATCTTCCAAATAAAAGGAATTTCGGAATATATTTCGTTTTTTTCTTCGGCTTAGTTTCTTCTTTCTTCTCTGTTTCTTCTTTCTTCTCTTTTACAGCCTCTTCATTAAGCAAAGGAACGTCTACAGTTTCCATTTTATTTACAAGATTTTCAACCAATTGCTCTTCCATTTTATCACTTCAGTCTAGATTGAAGCATACCGATACAGTATACGGTATGATTCCAGCTTTAACGCGTTGGTTTTTGTTTATTTCCGGATACCAGTTCTTTTAACGCAACGCCGTTAACCTTAACTACAGTAAATTTTATTCCCCACTGCTTTCCTATCGGACCGCCTTGCGACCCGCCGACGCCTTCAATGATAACTTCATCGTGTTCGTTGACTTTGTCAATCGCACCGGTCCCTGGAACCCATGCTGTTACTCCAACGCCGTTTTTTACAATCTGAACTCGCACCGCCTTGATCAAACCCGAAGAAGGCTGCTTTTGTTCAACCACACGCTTTTCCAGCACAATGCCGCGCGCCTGCGGAGAACCTTCCAACGGGTCTTTTTTCCAGAATTGCAGCTTCCTGGCCCTGTATTTTATCTCTTTCCACCTAAGTCGCTGCTTGTTTTTCTTTATCTTTCTAGCTGAAAATTCTCCCATGTATTTCGCCTTAAACCATTTGATAGTGTAGGATTTAAATATCTTCCCTACTGCTGCAATTTTATTTCATCAATGTTATGGTAACGCTTCACTATGGCTTTTATCCTGTTGATGTTGGTCCCTCCCTTGCCTATTAAAAGCCCGCGTTTGCTTCCGTCAACCCCTATGAGAAGTATTTGTTTGCCTTTAATCTCTTCCAATTTAACGGATTTTGCCTGGGGCGCAAGGTTTGAAACGAATTTTTCCAAACTGTCCGACCACTCGAATATTTTTATTTTCTTGTTGAATTTTTTTTCCAATTCGTTTATGGTAAGGCCTTTTTTGCCTATGGCCTTACCTGCCATGCCTTCCTCCACTACGAATATTATACTGGCCGGCTCGACTATGCAATCCACCGCATGAACCTTTGTATATTTCTCAAAAAAATTTATGATCTTGATCGAATCGGTGTCCAGCTTCATCATTGTTAGCATCCTTCATATTCAGAAAGAGAGTACAGCAACGGCAAACGGCTTACCGCACATTGTCCCAAGTTCAACGGAATTGCCGTCGAATTGCTCAACCTCTAATTTTTTAGTCAAAGCGACGGACTTTAATCTCTCCCTTATCAAGGAAGGACAATTGGCCGAATATACCAATGTCTTCACTTTTCCGGAACCTGCGGCTTTTATCGATTCTTCGGTTCCGATTACAACTTTATCCCTTTCAAGCGCAGTTTTCAATTCCTTTCTTATTTCTCTCATGTGAAACCCTTTTCGCAATGTTTAAAATTTATTTCTTGTCTTTTTCTTCCTTTTCATCTTCAATCTTCATTGTCAGATCAAACATACCCGTGCCGATCGGAACCAGTTTCCCGACCATCACGTTTTCTATGGCTCCATTGAACCTGTCTTTCCTGCCTCTAATCGAAGCTGCAGTCAAATGTTTTATAGTTTCTTCGAAAGCGGCGCGTGCTAAAACCGAACCTTTGGAACCCGCTACTCCGTAACGTCCTATTGCCTGTATCTTTCCGGTAGCGGTCATCGCGTCAGCCACTAGCATTATGTGGCGTATATCGACCTCCAAACCCTGTTCCTCAAGAGTTTTCGACGCTTCCTTGATTATTACGTATCTTGCAGCTTCAATGCCAAGTGTTTTTGCGACTTCGTGTATATCATTAGTCTCTATCCTGACCGCATCAACGCCTTCGACTGCCATAACTTTTTTCAAGTTCGATCCAAGTGTGTTTAAAACCCATTCATCGCCTTCTTTCTTCACCACTACCTGCTGCACGCCCTTTATTCCGTACAAATGCATGTCAAGTATTTTTGATTTTAATTTTTGCATTTCCCTTATGGACATTTCATCCTTTTTCGGAGAAATCACAATTTTGTCGTCGTGCGCCTTTATCCCGATGTCTTTCATGTTTTTCTTTAATCCGTCGACAATCATTTCCCTGTCCATATTGAATAGGGCCGCCTTTTTCAAATCGATTTTCAGCTCAAGCTGTGAATTCAACAAATCAATGACGTCGTCTGTCACCATCTCCCTTATCCTCACTTCCTTTATTCTGGATGCGACGTCACGCGCCTTTTCCTTTGTCTGGTAATTTTTTTCAAGGTAGATGATCATCATTGGTGTCGTTGGTGTGCGTCTCGCATCGAATATTTCCATCAATCTAGGCAAACCCAAGGTCACGCGGATACCGGCAGAACCGGCTATGTGATAAGAACGCATCGTCATCTGTGTCGCAGGTTCGGAAATGGATTGCGCAGAGACAATCCCGATCGCTTCGCCGGGCTCATAAACGTAAAGCTGGTACGCCTTTTTCAAATTTTCCAGTATCTCTTCCCTTTTTTTCTGGGGTATCTTTTTTTCTTCGAATATTTTTTCGGCCCTTTCCATTACCGATTTTGGCAGTTCAATCATCTTTTGCGGCCTCCATGTTTACGAAAGTTTCGACGTCAAATTTGCCCCAGTTTGATTTGGCCGGGTCTATACAGTCTTCTCCGGGTAAAAATTGGACCACAGAGTTTGTTAAATCCCTTACCGTCATGTCGTATTTGACTTTCAAATCCTGCAACGCGTTCACGAGACGGCGTTCCATGTAACCGCTGTGCCTCGTTCTTAACGATTTATCCATCAACCCTTCGCGCCCGTTCAACGAGTCCCAGAAAAATTCAAACGGTGACAATCCAGCTTTAAAGCTCGTACCCACGAAACCGTGAGATATTGGTGACAAATCGCCTTTCTTGAAATGCGGCAACGTTCTGTTCAAATAACCTCGATGTACCCTCTGGCCCAATACAGTTTCCTGCCCGATGCAAGCAGCGGTCTGTGTTACGTTGACTAACGACCCTCTAGCACCGGTTCGTGCCATGTATATAGTATCATTTTCCGGAATGTGCGAGCTAACAATTTCTCCGCATTCGTTAACCGCTTTGGCTAGTTTTTGCATGATATAAACTTCAAGCGACGCATTTAACGATCTATCAGGTAAACCTTCAAGTTTGCCTTTGTTGAACTGGTCTATCAATTCCGCAACTTCCTCTTCGGCCTTCTTGATAGCTCTAGTAACAAGTTTTCTCGCTTCTTCGGAAAGGTCATTGTCGGATATGCCTACGGTAAATCCTCTGACATCAAGCATCGCGCTGCCGAGCCTGGAAACTTTGTTTATGAAATCACTCACTTGGCTGGGAGAACTCATTTTTTCTATTTTGTCTATGATCGCGCCTTCTTCTGCTCCGATTGCGCTCTTGTCTATAACTCCTTTCAAAAGCTTGCCGTTTTTTATCACAACAATCGAATCGTCGTCGTTCTTACTGGTCTTATACCAGGTTGAATGGAATTCCATGTTTAAATTTTCAGGCAACAGCAAACTGAAAATTTCTTTGCCTGTTAATTTCTCTTTATCGGGCAATTTCGTATCTATGCCTGCATACGCCAACACCTGGGCAGCTTCTTCCTTGGTGAAAACTGAATCTTTCTTCGTCAATACGAATAACCCGGATATGTGATCGTTCTTAGGCGCGATTATCGGGCCGCCGAATCTTGGAGAACGTATCTGGTTTTGTACTTCCATCAACAACATCGCTTCGGCTTGAGCTTCCTCAGTCTGCGGAACGTGCAAGTTCATTTCATCCCCGTCGAAGTCTGCGTTGTACGGAGGCGAAACGCACAAGTTTAATCTAAATGTTCGATAAGGCATAACCCTCACACGGTGTGCCATGATGGACATCCTGTGCAACGAAGGCTGGCGGTTGAACAAAACTGTGTCGCCGTTCTGCAAATGCCTTTCAACAATCCAGCCGTTGGTGATTTCTTCAGAAATTTCATTCTTGCTCTCCTCGGTTATTTTTTTCTTCCTGCCGTCCGCGCGCGTAGCGTAATTTGCGCCCGGCCAAACATTGGGCCCATTCTTGACGACTTCTTTGATCATTGCAATGTTAAAATCGGTAACGCGGATAGGCAATGTCAATTCCTTTGCGATTATTTCCGGGACGCCGACTTCATCGATATCTATGTTATTGTCGGGCGAAATAACAGTTCTTGCACAAAAGTTTACACGTTTGCCTGCCAAATTGCTTCTGAACCGGCCTTCCTTTGTCTTCAATCTCTGTACAAGTGTCTTCAAACCGCGTCCGGACCTGTGTCTCGCATGAGGAACTCCAGTAAGCTCGTTATCGAAAAATGTTGACACGTGATATTGTAAAAGTTCCCAAAGGTCTTCAATTATGAAATCCGGCGCTCCTATGTCTATGTTCTCTTTTAATCTCTGGTTTATGCGCACTATGTCAACTAATTTGTGAGTTAAATCGTCTTCCGAACGTTCGCCTGTTTCAAGCGTTATACTCGGCCTGACAGTTACCGGCGGAACCGGCATGATAGTAATTATCAGCCATTCCGGTCTTATCCGGACGCGGATAAGTTCTAAATCTTCATCAGGAGTTTTTTCAAACCTTTCCCTTATTGCCATCGCGTTCAAAGGCGACTTGTCCTCCCAGAACGAATATGGTTTTTCAAATTTTATTTCTCCCTGCTCCTCGCCGCACGCCGTGCATTTTTTATTTGCGGTTTTTATCAAATCTTTTAATGACGTCTTCTCACGGTTATCCGTGAGCAATTTACCGCACTTCCTGCAAATAACTTTCAGCAGCCTGTAAACGAATTTTGAATATAAAACATGTACAATAGGGCGCGCCAATTCCAAATATCCGAAGTGCCCGCCGCAATCACCGACAGAACCGCCGCACGTCCTGCATCTTAAACCCGGGTCAATTACACCCATTCTCGGATCCATTACACCGCCGTCTATCGGATATCCATCAGGATCGTATAGTTCGGCACGTGCGATGCGTACAGTTGCCATTTTCAATATTATCTTGGGCGACAGTACGCCGAATTCGATGCTTTGAACTTCTTTCATGTCTGCCATAATCAAATCACTCTCATATCTTCTAGTTTGGGTTCTTGTGCTCCCCGACCTCAACTTTCGGGTAAATCAGCAATGACTTCAACTCTTCCAGCATCAGTTTGAACGCGTATGACATTTCAACCCAGCTTATTTTGGATTCGCTGCATAAAGAACAAACTAATTTATTCTTGGCACGGTCGTTCATCGCGATGAAACCGCAATTTTCGCACACAGCAACCATGTACTTGTCCGAATCGAATCTCTCTTTCAATACCATGGCCGCTCCGTGGGCTATGATACAGTCCTTTTCCATTTCACCGAGACGCAAACCGCCTTCTTTCGCGCGTCCTTCCGTCGGTTGTTTAGTTAACAGTGCAACAGGCCCTCTAGATCTTGCATGGATTTTATTCGCAACCATATGATCAAGTTTTTGGTAATAGGCAACTCCCGTGTATATTAAAACTTCATACTGCCTGCCTGTTTTTCCGTCATACATAATTTCCTTTCCATCTTCGCGGAATCCAACCTTTCCTAATTCTTCTCGTATATATTTTTCATCTACTCCCGTAAATCCGGTAGAATCAAAATACTCGCCTTTCATAGCGGAAGTTTTTCCAGTTATCATTTCCAATAACTGGCCCATCGTCATTCTTGACGGTATCGAATGCGTATATTCCAGATTCGGTGAAAGGCATATCTTCCTGGTTAACTAACAAACCCACGACTCCCTTTTGCCCGTGCCTCGAAGAAACTTTATCGCCTATTTCGATTATCCTTTCATCCCTAACGGAAATTTTTATCAGCCTGTTACCGTCCGCAGATTCTGAGATAACAATCTTGTCGACAATGCCTTTCTCGCCGTGGCGTACAGTGACAGAAGATTCACGCCTGTTTTCTATACCGGTCATGAATTCTTCGACTGTTCCGAGAAATCTCAATGGTGATATTTTTCCAATTAAAACATCGCCGGACGTAACTACATTTTCAAGGTTTATTATTCCGTCTTCGCCCAAACGTTTGTAATCTTCCTCGGCCTTGTAACCGCGGACTGTCGGGTCAGGTATCCTTATCTCGTCTTCCTGTCCTCCCCAATATTTCTTTTCATCTGTTTCATAAATCCTGAAATAAACGGATCTTAACATGCCCCTGTCAACGGAGCCTCTGTTGATAACTAAAGCGTCTTCCATGTTGTAACCGCCGTAAGGCATGACAGCAATAACCAGGTTTTGCCCGGCCGGATGCGTAGTTAATCCGACTATGTCCGAACTTTCTGTCATGACCAACGGAATTTGCGGATATATCATTAAATTAGCTTTGGTATCAGTACGCATCAAATAATTGGACGCGTACATGCCTATAGCCTGGCCAGTCATTTTTGCTCCGTAATTAACTCGGTCTCCTCTGTTATGTTCGGCAAAAGGAATCAACGAAGCTGATATGCCGAGAATTATGCTCGAGCTTATTTCCATGTGTGTATGCTCTTCGTTTAGGTCTTTTTCAGTAAGTGCAATGTAAGCATTTTCCTCTTCCTCCGCATCTAAAAATTCAAGCAAACCTTTCGAGATCAAGTCATTCCACTTCAACTCTCCGGTCTGGATTTTATTTAGATGCTCCTCTGTAAGTTTTAGTTTTCCTTTTTCAACTATTATCAAAGGCCTTCTCAAACGGCCCGGATCCGTATTAATCCTAATCTCATCAAACTCTTTGTAAAACACAGCGTTCATTTTCGACGGTAATAATCCCGCGCGCCTCTTTTTTCTGACGTCTTCTACGAATTTCTCCCCTTTGCTAGTAGTCCCGACGAATTTACCGTTAAAGTATATGTCTGCCATAGGCCATCAAACCGGATTTTCAATATTGAGCGAATCCAACAATTCTTTATTTTCCTTCTCATTCATTCCCGACGTAGCTTCAGCCATTATCGACAAATATTTTCTCAAACCTATCGATGGTCCTTCCGGAGTTTCCGACGGGCATAAGCGACCCCAGTGTGTCAAATGCAATTCACGCGCCTCAAAATGTTCCTGTGTCGTTGTCAATGGGGATAAAACATTTCGTATGTGTGACAATGTTCTTATGAAATTTCCTCTTTCCAATCTTTGTGAAACGCCGGTTCTTCCGCCCACCCACGCACCCGTGGCTAATGAGGATGCCAATTGGTTTGTTAAGACATTAGATTCAACAACGGACTGCACGGAAGGAACTTTGCCTCTTTTTGCAAGTTTCTGGTAATTGTAACAAATCCTCGTTATTAAACCCCAACGGCCGAGCAATATGGACCTGAATAATAATTCAAGCAAATCGCCGGACATCCTCAACCTTTTGTTCGCATAATGATCCAAATCATCCTCAATGACGCTTCCCATTTTCAGATCAATCAACTTTTTTGCAACCTTCGAAAGATATTTGGCTTTTTCCAGCCTGTTCTCAGGCTTTTGCCCGATATGAGGTAACAAATACCGGTCAATAACTTGTTCAGCCCGCGATTTTCTGTATTCCGGTGCAACTTTCAGATGCTTGCCAATACCGTCCAAGGCGTCTTCAACTTTTTTCACTTCACTTTCGTATATGTTCGGGTAAAACTCTTCCGAAATTTGCGCGTCATTAGAAACGGACGCAATAATATCCTTATCCGTTTCCAGACCAAGGGCTTTAAGCAATATTATAACTGGTATCTTGTGTACGTTAGCGAAAGACGCGGTGATTATTCCATCCTGTCTCATCTCTACCATATGCCTCTGGACGAAACCGTCCTTTTCAGAATTTATCCTGGCAACACCTGTCAATGTGCCCTCTTTTTTCTCAAGGATTATCCTGTTCGGCGATATTTCCTCGACCAAAACCAAAGCTCTTTCGGTACCGTTAACAATGAAATACGCCCCCGGATCCTGCGGGTCTTCGCCGACTTCGACCAATTCCTGTTCCGACAAACCCACGGTGGAACACAATTCGCTCTTGACCATCACGGGTAAATCGCCTATGTGAACCATAACCGGCCGTTCTTCAATGTCATTGATGACCTGTGTCATTTCAACATACAACGGAGCAGAGTAAGTTAAATTTCTCAACCTTGCTTCCATGGGAAAAACGGTCCTTATCGCGCCGTCCGCTTCCTTGACTGAAGGTTTACCGAGTTTTATTTTACCCAATTTTATTTTTAAATTTAATTCCGGAACTTCAGGCTTGATTTCGCCTATTTGTGTTATTATTTTCTGCAGCCTGAAATTGATAAAACTGTTAAAAGATTCCAATTGATATTTTACGAAACCTCTTTCTTTCGCGAATGACGACATCAAAAGTTTGGAATTCACGATTGCTCCCTCACAACTAACCTGTAATAAATTGTCATGCCAGCAGTGTGCGACGACCTGGTTATTTTTATGACATCGCCCACGTTTGCCCCGATTTCACTTATCACTACATCGTCGTCGGTTATACGCGGGAGCTGGTTAATAGAAATTTTATAAGCATCTAAAAGATTTTTTATTTCATCGGGCGTCAATATTTCATGTTTTGGCACAATAATATGAGTTGCGATTTTCATCTCTTCTTTCATTGAATCTTTCTCCAGCGTTAATTTTTTACGATTCTTTTTGGTTGAATTTTTTCTGTGAGTTGGTTGGGCCCGGCGGGATTTGAACCCACGACTCTCGGGTTTCTTTACGTGTGATCATAAACCACCCATCGGATAGTTTCAGCTCTTTTAAGCCATATACGAATTGGAACATGAAAATTTTGTTCATGCTCCTTGCAACCGCTTAAAAGCCCGATACTCTACCAGGCTGAGTTACGGGCCCCTGCGAATTTTCTATGATTTCTCGTGACAAATTTTTTTTCTTATGACCTTGCGCCTGGGCCGGGATTCGAACCCGGGTTACAGGAGTTCTGTAAGCATAGGAAACTTTAGTTTCCGATGCACGGTTTGTATGACAAACCCTTGTATCAAATTTATTTTTTCCAAACAGTTCATTTGACAGTCCCGCGTGGTAGACCGCTACACTACCCAGGCATGTATTTTGATAAAAACTTCCATTTGAAATTTCATCAACAAAAATTACGCGCGAACCGGAATCATTTATCAATAATTTACCACCGACGGGGAATATGACATTTTTTAATTATTTTTTTTCAAACTTACCAAAGTTTGAAAAATGTGGCAGGCAGCGCCCTAAGTTTCGCAGGATCGTGATCGACCGAAATATATCCATGATATATTTCTAGCTGATTATCATCCAACTACAGCTTAGATCGTAGGAAGTCTTAATTACCGTGTTCGAGATGGGTACGGATGTTTCCCTTCCGCTTTGACCGCCAGCCGAACCATATTATAATATACCGGATATTTAAGGTTTTCGGCGCTTGCCGTTGGCCAAATTAACGGATTTAAACCTTTTATTTCCGCCTTTTAATGGCTCTAAACCCGGTTTTGCTGTACAAAGCTAGGGTTGCCAGCACAAAGATCAAACCAACCTCAACAGCGCCTATTTCCGGAACCACGCCCACTGCAACCGATATGTTAATCGCAGACGTTGCAACATCCGCAGATTTTGATGGATCTACATTCTTCACAATTATATTCTGGACTATCAACTGGTCTGTAATCAATAACGATGTCAAGCCCAGGGTCACGGTTTTTTCCTCTCCATTGTTTAACGTGACCTGTACAGGTGTTATTTCAACAGAAATCCTCGGATCCGCACTTGATAAAGATATCGAATAGGTCCTTGTGAAATCGTCCCTATTTTTTAACAGCAAATTCAAAGTTCTCGTTTCGCCCAGTTTCAAAACTTCCGCTGTTTCTTTAGGAGTGACTTTGACGCAAACAAGCCCGTCGCAGCCCAAAACCGTAAACGAACTGCCGCCGGAACTTGTTTGATAACCTTGTTTCGAACATGAAATTAGATAATTATAATTTCCTGTTATCGCCGGCGCCGGGAATGAATACGTATAATATCCATTGTTCAAATCATTCAGCGATATTCCCACAATACCTTTTGACGGGTCGTCGAAATCGCTTGAAGACACCCAGCAATTTGCACCCGTTATTACACCGCCGCCAGCCAAATTATATTTCGCAGTAATATTGGTCATCTGTAATTTCTCAAACGAAACTAAAGGTGCCAGGAATGTTGGAGGTTGGTTAATCGGAATATTCACACCTGTATTCGTCTGAGTTGCCAAAGAAACTTGCACATCCACGCCGTCACCGATGACATTTTCATTGTCAATGCAATGGGCGCGCATGAATGTAGTCGCAGGCGTGTTAATCGTGTATTTGCCTGACCATGTCCCATCCGCGGTTGTTCCCGCACTCAATACCATGCCATCAGCCTTCGCCCCGTTCACTAACAAATCACAAGATGTTATTGTTTTTCCAGTCACAGCTTTCACGCTCGCGGAATAAGTTTGCTGAACTCCCAAATTAGCAATAACAGGCGCTATCGTTGATATGCCCGGCGCGCTTTCATCTATCAGCCACTGGCCTGAATCTCCAGTCGGCGACCAAGGATCGATATGATCGTCCGCTCTCACACGCGCAAACAATCTATCGCCCGTTTTCAAATTCTTCGGATCTATATTAACCCCGCTCAGTTTGAAATCGCTCACTTTCATATTGCACGTAACGGAAACTGATTCACCGCCGTCGCAAGTCGTTTGGATCGCATCGCTTATTCCAATTCCGTTCATGTAAAGTGTCCATTCCAATTTTGCCAAACCGGATTTTAAGTCACGCGCTGTCGTGGAAAATGTCACATCTTTTGTGGACGTAGTTAAAGTAGACGCTGCTGCAGGAACAAAAGATTGTAATTCCGGAAATGATGCATCACAAACTTTTATTAACGGGGTCAATGTCTGCGCTAGAGAACCATGAAGGTCATAAACTCTCATCTTTATGCTTTTGCTGTCGCCATCATTGCACGGTATATTGGTTTTCTCGCATCTGGTGGATGCAGAATTCCAAGTCGCACTGACCCAGCTCGATCCGTCAATTGTATATTGACATGAACTCGTGTCTATTCCAACCGAATCAACCAATGCCGCAGAATAAACAGTGAACGGACTTGATATGTAACTGCCGTATGTCCTTTGGATAGTTAAAGAATTTATTCCGGATGGTCCGCTCACATCCAATTGAACGTTACTCGATGTGCCGGTGTTCGTCAAACCCGCGCCGTTAACAACCATGACATTTGCACAATAATTTTTGCCTTCAACAAGGCTTATCCCTGTAACGGTTTTCGTCGTAACCAATCCAGCACTCGTGAAACCCAAAACATTCGTGCATGCGGGCGCTTCGCCGATAGAATATTTGTAATCCATTATTCCAGAATTTGGCGTCTGGTCCGTAACAGAAGTCCATGAAACCGTCATTTGCGTAGGAGTGTTTATGTAACCGTTGACAACGCCGGAAATCGTAACCGTCGGCGTATTCGGTGGCGTCGTATCAACTTGTATGTAACCACCGCAACTCACACAGGAAGCGGCCGCGTTCTTTGTAGACTCAACGTTGCCTGCATTGTCAGTAGACCTGAAATTCACGTAGGCTGTGTTGGAAATTGTTATTCCCGCAACGTAAGTTGTGTCCGGTGTGCATCCGGATGTCAAACAATATTGCGTCGAAGAACATAACGAAGACGCATCCGAGCACGATAAATGCAAAGTGAACGGTGCGTTAAACCATCCCGATGCTGGTATTGATTCAACTATCGATGTAACAGGCGCAACTGTATCTATCCACAAATTAAATGTTTGCGAACTGCCCGCCAGACCGAGGCCGTTATTGTCTTTTGGAGTCACGGTTATTACAATTTTACCGTCAGCGAAACCAGCGATGAAACTGTTCGCTGTTGTAGTTGATGAAAATGAACCGCTTATGTCGTATTTCACCCCGCACGGTGAAGTTAAAATGTCCCATTGAAAATAGGGCGTGCCGTCTTTCTGCCACACTCCGTTGGGTAAAATTGTTTTGTCTGGGCTCGGATCGGAATAAGCCTGCAAACCCGTCAAGGCGCCCATGCTTGTACATATAGTTATTGGATCCTGCGCACTCCCGGTCGCACTGTTTTTATTAGTGCAACTAAAAGTCGCTATTTTATCCCCGGCTGTTGAGCTGTCCGTTGCGTATGTGTGCTGTTTATCCGCAGATGAGAATTTACTCGCGCATTCCTCGCCCAAAGTTCCGTCGCAAGTTTTTGAAGTTACAGTTGCATCTCCCCAGTTCAAAGCGCAGGAATTCAATCCGTAGATATTATCAATGCCCGACATGCTTGTTGCGCTTATAGTTTTTGACGCCTTGAAGTCGTTTCCATTTTCAAGCGCTAATGAAACTGAAGGCAATGTTTCATCGCGGCACGCGCCGAACGATCCGCTTGGTGTGGTGCAATACAAACCGTTTATGCAGCCGTCGTTCGCCCCGCTCTTGGCTATTATCGTTTTTTTCTGGCAAACCGGTGGAATCGGGTTCGGCAACGTCCATGAACCCGTGCATGTTTGCTGCGACGCGCTTGGTGTGGGATTTGAACATGTTATGCTTATCCCTGTCATCTGCCCGCCCGAACCCTGCACATTGCACAGATTATCGGAAGTTTTAGCATCGACCTGAACTGTGAAAGATGCGGTATCAGTATCGGGACAATTCAATCCCGTGTACGCCGCTGTTACCGTAACCGCATTTCCTCCTGTGCAAGCCGAGCCGGAAACTGTGCACATGTTGATGTCCTTATTGCACGAAACAGAAGGCGCTATCGTCACCGAATCCAGCGTGCACACGGAAACCGTGTAAGTGTACGTGTTAGGAGTTTGCTGCACGGTTCCCAGATTATCGTTTACCGTAACCGTAAGTTTATGGGTGCCTGCCGTCGCTTCCGCAGCGCCGCTGATTATCGTTCGCGTGTAAATACAATCAACTCCTCCCGTTTCACACGCACCGGAATTTGAAAACGAAGTTGTGATATCGATATCCGAACCCCCATTGTTGCTGACATAAATTTTTACTGACGTTTTATCAACGCCCGCGTACGTGTCTGACAATTTTATTTTTATATCGTACGGAACTCCCGTCGGGCTGGGCGGTTTGTCAAAAGTTATCAGCGGGCCTGTCCAATCGCCGGTCCAGTCGATTTTTTTTGAAGTTCTGTCCGCAACACCGTTTGTATATGGTTGACCGTTAATATTTTCATCAATACACGCTATGTAACCGGTGTGCGGCCCTTCAGTCGAACCTTGAGTCATATCGCAGTTTATTTTCGGAACAACCTCCGCGGTCGGGTCATTGCACGCTGTTCCTGTACCTGCACTATATCCGGATTCTGAAATGTACCACCTGCATCCTATCTTGCTGTTATCGCTCTCGTCAGAAACAACGACCTGCACGACAGTCTTGCTGTTAGCACCATTCGAATCGAAATAAGGCGAGGTCGTATCGCCTTCAACTGAATTTAACAAAGAAACCGGCGCCATGCAGTCTCTTGTATCAACTGCATCAACCAATCCGTTGCAGTTGTTGTCGTAAGTATCGGCGCAAACACCGGAAATTATTTTATTGCTTTCAATGCTTTCCGATCCGCCAACTTGCAAAAGCGTTTGTTTATCCCATTGCCAACTCCCCGAAACAGCGCTCTTGTGGCATTGGTATGTTTCCGTCAACCCGTTGGCAACACCCCTCGTTGCACATTGGTTTGCCGGAGGAGTTCCCGTTCCACAAGGCTCCCAATATGCAGAAAGTGAAAACGACGGTAAAACGATTACAACAAATAAAGAGAATAAAAAAGCCGAAACCGCCAGCCAGTAAGCTTTCATACAAATTAAATTCCGCTTTTTCTGTTTATATGCATTTTTAAGCTTTACAGCGGTCAATAGGGGATATGAAAACTAAGTCAGAAAACGGCTCCGGTAATTGTGTGTGGCTGCTCGAAGAAGAATTATACAGACCCCCCTCGATAAACGACAAAAATAAAGCCGGAAAAGTCAAAATGGCCATCCTAAACACAACGACCGCCGGACTTCTAGCCGTCTCTATGCTTTCCGGATGTTCAGATCAAAAAATACCACACATTTCACCGACACCGCAAATCCGCCTAGTCGCAACACCGCAGTCCAACGCATTCGGGTTTCCGCTGGTAGCAGGATTATTATTCACAATCGAACACAAAGTGCATTTTCTAAGTGCGGGATCGCAATATGGCGCATTTNGGGATCGCAATATGGCGCATTTGAATTCTTAGTAGCGCAGAAATTATTATATCCCGCTGCATTTGTGTTGTCCCCCGGATTGCATTCCCAGACATTGTAGTTGCTCATAGCCTTTTGACGATCGTTTGTTTCAATTTAGATATCACTGAAATGATGTGTTCCTTCTTTCTCTGAACGTAATCATATTTCACAAAAAAACCGTCATATTCAATTTTGTTTCTTGTTATCCTCAATTCGTCGATCAGGTTTATTTCATATTCTGAAAATTCCTCGTAATTATTGTTTAGGTATAGTATAAGGCTTTTGTGTGCGCCTTCTCCCGTTGTTTTGAAACCGTCCAAAAGCATTATAGCAGTCATCAATTGACGGATGACATTATAATATTCTGCGACAATATTTGAGGTGAACATTTTTTCGTCAATCGTGGATATCATTTTCTCTGTCGTTTCAACCATGCTTAACATAGATTTTGCTTTTTCCTTGTCGGGCGTAATTTTTATCCAGTTCATTCAAAACACCTTGAGATAGCCTTTCAATACTATGCCGTTGATTATGTTATTCTTTAGTTCGTTGCTTAATTCTCTGAAATTGCCGCTGAACAGCAGGTTTATCTTTCTGTCCAGGATCTTTTCAAATTTCGACAGGTCAGGAGAAATTTCCTGACACAAAAGAAACAAATCTATATCGCTGTTTTTTGTATCCTCTCCTCTTGAGGTCGAGCCAAAAAGTATAATAGCATCAGGCATGCACAAATCGCCGAGATAGCCCAGAATTCCGGATTCCGATATCATAATCAGGCTGTTCATTTTCTTCAAAAACCTGAAAGCTTCACTGTCCCTGTTGGCAACATACACAAGATATTTTTTTATTTTCTCGGTCTTTATCAGACCTTCGTCCAAAAGATACTCCAAAATCAGCTTCACAGAAACGGTGGCCAGACGCACCTTTCTGCCCATCTCCCTCAATTGGAAATATCCCTCCGGGTCGTCGAAAAAAACCTGCAGCACTTTCCATCTGTTATATTTTTGTAACATGTGTAATAATATTATAACAACTGTTATATTAATATTACGGTTCTTGAAAAATATAGAAGGACTCTGCTAGATGCGCGTAAATTGTTGCATGGTTGCCTGCAGTTTTGAAACGCTTCTTCTAACAAAATTTATACACAATCGTTTAATTTGCATATCCATTCTGTCCCAAAAATCAGCATTATTAACAACAACTATCCAGTAAAAATAACCTAAACTATACATTTTCTATCAATAATATGACTACAATCAAATAGTTACATATATATTTAGGGTGTTACCACTACTACATAGTTGATATCTATGTCGCAACAGATCCACCAAAGACGCCATTTCATTGAAGCGCTTTATGACAATCCGGTAGGCAGAGTTGCCACTGCCGGCGCGCTTGCATTAATGATAGCCGCTGCAACAGTCCCAAGATTGCTTCCGAGAAGCAACTCCATCGAATTCCCAAATTTACCATCCATAGGAAGGTCTGTTGACACACAATCGCAAGGAACAGGACAAACAAGCACGGGAAGTTCGGATAAAACGGTTACAGATGTTTACTACACACAGACCCGATCTTATTTAACACAAGAACTTCCAGAAATTTCCAATTACACGTCTGCATTGAATTATGCAACACAAAGAATTGTTGATTTCAAGAACGCCCAAGATGAAGCCAGAAAAAGGGGCGCGTCCAACGGTCATGGAATAATTACAGATTTTGACAGGTTAAAAACTTCGGTTGTCAAATGGACCAAAGCCAACATAGAATGGGACAAAAAAGGTGAAAGACTGGTTCCGTTCAGCGAATATACGGATTTCCTTCCCGATGCCTTGTTTAACAATTATTCTTCAGTCAATAGGGATCACGAAGATTTGACATTAAAGGCTAATGACGCGCTGGAAAAACACATCGCAGAAATGGTAACGCAACACGATCAGATATGGGCTGAGTTACAAGATCCTGCGAAGATGAGAGAATATTTGGATCAGGCAGACATCGTCAATATTTGGTGGACAGAACAAGAAGCCGCAAAATACAAATCTGCTATCAGGCAACAAGGCACATTCGCAGACAAAGCTCACTGGGCATTGGTTGGACGGGCATGGACATATCCTAAAGGGAACGAAGAAATTGCAAGAAACGAACAGCCATTAGCTTACGTTTTAGCTGTAGGCGGACAAGCGCAGATAGCATACAACGTTAACGATCTTTCAAGAGGTGACAGACAATTAGCCATTCGTATTTCCAGACAACTGGAAGATGAATTTGCAAACGATCCCGGTTATTACGGACAACCAATAGACCACGGATATTTGCAGCCAAACCTGCCAAACAGACAAGCTGTTGATGCGTTAGAACAAGTATCGGGCGGAAAATTATCTCCTTCGCCCCTAAGAAAAACCGTTTTGGTTTTCAGAGAAGATCCATTATCAACAAATAAAGACCGCAGGACTTATCTGGTTGGTGACGCCGAAATAGCCAGAAAGCTCGCATACTGATTTTTTAATTTTCTTTTCTAGGAAGACCTGCACAAATAAGGATTAATCGGGTTACCTGCAGAAAACGGTGTTACACATTTACCCGTGCCTTCTCCCGGACCTGGATAACCCGTGTTTATGATTGATTCTCTGCTGCAGCAAGCCGTCGAACAATCCGTGTTAAACGTGCATGAAGTGAAATATTGACAACTTCCTCCTTTAGTAGCCCCGGCGAGCAGGTTGCATTTACCGACAATCAATTGGTCATTCGGATCCGCCGGATTATCTATCCAACCTTTAGCCGTGCTGCCGGCTGGACAGTCCAACGCATTCGGGTTTCCGCTGGTAGCAGGATTATTATTCACAATCGAACACAAAGTGCATTTGGGATCGCAATATGGCGCATTTGAATTCTTAGTAGCGCAGAAATTATTATATCCCGCTGCATTTGTGTTGTCCCCCGGATTGCATTCCCAGACATTGTAATTGTACGTGGCTTGTGCGCGGTCGGTGTTAGGAGAGGCGCCGCCGATCAATCCGTTCTTTTTGGCAAGCTGCACCCACGTGACGCTTTTCTTGTCCGCGGATACTTGAGGATCTTTGTGGCAATCGCCGCCGCATTTAGAGAGTGTGGTACTGCAATACGGCCTGTTCTCATCCGCGGCTGCGCAATTGCTGTTGTAGCCATCAGGGTTGTTTTGTGCCGGGTTGCAACTTCCCCCTTCACCGGCTCCTTCATCAAAACACGTTCCGGGAGCGCCCAGAACGAAAACGCAACTTGGCGATTCAAGCTTGTAACCGAAAGAAATGTCATTACCGGCATCCTTGTCAAGTTTCATGTTGAACATACTCATCAGCGTGGAAATTCCGCCAACGTTCGTTGTCCACTGGTTTGAAAATTTCAAATCCATATCGCAGCCGCCCGAAAGTTTGTCGTCAAACTGTATCGTCCTTGTATTACTGGAAACGCCCAGATCCTTGTACCTTCCGCTACTCCCGTCGGACACATCCTTTGCAAGATTTGTTGCCGTTACCGTGCAGCTGCCAACAGATATGGTATCTGAAATAGCTGCCGCAGTGCCGCACTCCCAAAGCTCAGCTGTTCCGACCGGCCGTCGATTATTTGCGGTCCCGCTGGATGTTAAAGTTATATAATATCGTGCATTGCCTGCCACGCCCTCGGTGCATGGCAGGTCTGGCGATGCCTGGCACACTTCAGCTCCACCAGCCGTAGTACCTATTTTCGCAGTCACATCAGGGCTCAACAAAGGAGAAGGCCCAGCTCCCAGCGCGTAACTGTTGAACTGCGCGCCGTAGTTTGAAGGCGGCGGCAGATCTACATACCAGTAAGCCGGCGCTGTAGCCGTTACCAACGAAGCTGCGTGAGTGGGCGAAATGGAGAAATCAAGATTGTTGCTTATTTTTGTCCACTCGATTTTGCAGGGTTTAGTTATATCGGCGCAAACTCCTCCTGTTGTAAATCTCCATTGCGTACTAAACGGTCCGAATGTATTACAGCCGTCGATGGATGATTTGACCTTCCATTTGTATTCAACTCCTTGCCCAAGAACGCCCGGTGCAACGGTATATGAATTTGTATTCGAATTGTCACCTGCTATCATCACGGCGCTGTCCGACGACCTGATAACATTTACTTGATAGCAATCTGCTCCGCTTACTGCATCCCAGCTCAATGTAGGTGCCGGCGATGTGGTTGTCAAGTCGCCCGGAGACGTCAAACTGGGCGCGGGTATTTTTGTGTTAAAAGACCACGTTGCGGGAGATCTATAGCTCGCGCAATTGTCTGCGGATGCAAAGATTTTCCAGGTGTATGTTTTTCCATAGGATAAAATATCATTGGGCACCGCATAACTGGTTGTCGACGGCCATTCGGCTGCGACATAACCAGTGCAACTAGTATCAGAGCATTTATTTATATCCAATGGATTTGCACCTTCTCCCACAGTAATGCCGTAACAATTCGCTCCTGTGGATACGCTCCAGTCAAGCGTCGGCGTCACCGTAAATATATCAGAACCGCTGGGCGACGGGTATTGAAGCCCGGGAAGGCTAACAACCTTAGTTGTCGAATCCGCAGACGCATGAACAGCTTCGTCATTTCCGGCAACGTCAAAGCCTCTAGCCCTAAACGCATAAGTATTCCCAGCTGTGCCTGTGTAAGATAATTTGCCAGTGTTCCAGCATTGTCCGACGGCATTTTGCGAGGATTGGCAAGAACTCCAAAAAGACCAGCTGCCTGCATTTATTTTTACATCAAAATCAATTTGTTTCAATCCCGACGCTCCTATCAACGGATAATCTAGCGAAGTTGGCCATGTGACATCAAACGTCTCCGAAGATGTACCGGAAACTTTTGCAGATGTTATCGGATCAGTGTAATCAACTTTGTAATTTCTGTATTGCAAACCTGTTCCGTCGTTACCATTTCCGTCGTCAACGTCATTCTTCCATCCGGCATTATCAGCTGCGTAAACTTGTACTTGGCAAACTGCGGTCGAACTCTGGTCCCTGCAATCGCCGGAAGAACCGACTGTTATCAACTTGGTGACAGTCGATGAAGAGCCGGAACACGCACCGGCCATAGCAGGATCAGATCCGCCACCGCCAACTGTCCAACCAGAAGCTCCGCTGTTAACCCTGTATTTACAATCTTTGAGATTTGATCCGCCCGTGTCTGCGTCAACAACTTTTATTGTAAACCCGTTTTTGTTGACCCACGACCCGTCAGCTGGTGTGTCAGCGTGCCACGTTGAAGTGGGTTTGATTTTGTCTATTTTAACCGCCGAAGAAGTTTTTGTGGATTCTACAAGCTGTGCATTGTTTTTAGAATAATATCTTACAACATCGCCCGTAGTCGTTAAAGTTTCTGTCGTTGATGCAGGAGACGCCGCCAATCCGTCAGCTTTTAGAGCAGGCGTACAGCCGATTCCGGGTTTACATGTAAATATTTGCCAGCATAATGATCCGGCATCTGTGCAAGTTATAGTAATCGTAGCATCGCCCTGGTACCATCCGGCACTGACATCGTCTGTAGTGGCAGGAACCGATGTGTCAACGACAAACCACAAATCCGAATCATCGAGATTTTTTATTCCAGCCGTATCCTTGCATCTGAGATAATAATGGAAGGTGCCATCAGCTCCTGTATTCACGCCAATCGAATGGGAAATTGTGCCGCCGCCGCTAAATGTATTTGTCATCGAATCATAATCAACGCCCGAACTCGTAGAATATCTGCAAGTTGCAGCTTTGTCCGTAGTCAGGGACAAAGTTTGGGATTGAGAACCCACATACGAGCCCGGAGACGGGCTTAAACTGCTTCTCACAGGCGGGGAAACGCAACTGATTTTTGTAGTGCTCAAACTTCCGGAATGTACACTGTAATCGCTGATAAATTTGAGGTCTGCACTTTGTGTCCCGCAGGAGTTGAAAAGTAATGGACCAAATGATCCGGAAACAGGATCGTAAACACCCGCACACGCGCCGCCCAATGAAAAGAAATCACGGTTAGTTTCCGTACTGCCCGATTCTGTAACTTGTATGTATTTTCCGGCAGGGCATGTACATGTACTCGCACAATTCATATAGTTTACATATTGGGCATCCGATATCGAAGGCAGACCCGATGTAGTATCTCCAGAAGATAATGCAGGGCAAACCCAGTTCGCGCACGAATTCACAACATTTATGGGGCCGATTGTTGCTAAAGCGTTGCGTCCATCCTTATCACGTACGATAACACTGTAACTGTGGCTTGCCGTTGTAGGCGTAATAGTAGCGAAAGTTTTCGTGCAAGAGGTCGGATAAACACCTCCGCTTACACAGCTCAATGATTCACTTGGGCTTCCAGACTGGTCAATGTATTGGATATAATCAATGCCGCGGTCGTCGGTCGCACTAATATAAACATTTAACGAATTTCCGGAAGCTATGTCTGGGTTAAGTAAAATATCCCTGGAATCAACCGTGCTGCGCAATTCCTTGGTTCCTATTACCGGAGCGTCGTTGGCTGTAAATGAAACCGTGTAATCAGCTATGTTTTTATTGGGTGTGGGTGCTGTATCCGCGCATCTCACATAACGATTATGTAATCCAGATCCTAAACTGCCCAGTGAGGTTGAATGCGACTTCGTGCCCTGCCCAGTCGAAAATGTGGATTCCATCGAATCGTAAGCCGTTCCCGCAGTCGTGGAATATTTGCAATTCGCGTTTTCATCCGTGGTAACGGACATTGTAATAGTTCCAGAATCAACAACTCCCGAAGGCGAACCGCCGGATATGGATGGAGGGGTTGTGTCAGCAGCGTTGACCGTATAGGCAATCGTAGTGCCATAAGTAAACTCATTGCCCGCGGAATCCACGGCGTATGCAATGTAAGTTTTCGAACCCGTCGAAGAAGGTGTTATAATTATCGCTTTTGTGCATGACGTTGCGGCTGAACAGCTTGCTGAATCAACCCGCGCACCGGTATCGGGGTTGTAAACCTGCAACTTTGACAAACCAATATTATCACTCGCTGTTATCGTGAATGTTATAGAAGTTCCCTGTGTTATCGGTGAAGACGGCGTGGAAGTAAAACTGCTTATCGAAGGATTTGTTGAATCTACCGTGACTGTTGATGAATATGTAACATGATGGCTTGCCCCGTCCCACACATCCAAATTGTATGTGGTTGTGGAAGCCGGGGAAACCGACCTTGTCCTAGAGCAGGAAGTTGACGCGCAGGGAACGCCGTCCGCAGCATTCCCTCCCCATTCATCTATTCCACCGCCGTAAAAGCGAAGCCAATCCACTTTGTATATATCACTGCCGGACAAAGTCAACGTACAGGAACCGCCGGACTTAATCAAACACGAAGTTGGCAAGATGCTGCCCGACGGATTGGTCGTGTCCAAAGTTATGGTATCCGTGTATGTGCTTCCCGCATTACCAGCAGCATCCTTGAACTGTGCACAAACAGTTTTAGAACCGTCGCCTGACACTAATGTCCATGACTTACTGGTTGAATACGCCTCCCATGCAGCGCTGGAACAATCTGCGCTGTTAGCGAACCGCATGCTTGTACAAGCCACATTATCCGTGCAGCTAAGCGTTAAAGTTACAGAAGTTGAACCAGTATAAGTATCACCGCTGTTTATCGATATGCTTCCGGCCGACGGGGCTGTTGTATCTCCGGCGGGCGCCGCTGCCATACTTATAGTGAAAGTTCCTTCTCCGGAACCGCTATAGCGATGAATCTTAACATCGTAGACTGAATTTACTGTTGGTGTAAATGCCGGACAAACTTCAGGCGAAGGGGGAGGAGATTGTGTACAGCTCCTAACAGATGTATGAGAAGCACAACCTTCAGTATTAAGATAAATGTACGCATCAAAATCGGAACTAGGCGGGGATGTCAATTTTAATGTTACCGGTTGATTTCCGGAACCACCTGTTATAAAATAAAACCAATCGTCCGGATCGTCCGCGGTCAATGGGTCATAGGTATCTCCGGAAACACTTCCGCCCGGTGACAGTGAACCCAGAGATGGACCATTGTCACAAGTTGGATCCCCATCAGCACCCGCATAAGGAACGTTTATCAAAGTTCCCAAAATGGCAAAAACTGATATTATTAAATTCAAAGATTTTCCATAATTTTTGATCATTTGACCAGCTCGTAAATGCCCAAATCGCCATAATCAGAAACTCTGAACCTTATCAAACTAGCGTTCACACCGTCCTTCAAAGTTGTTGGAGGTTCGAATCTCATTCCTATTATCCAAAAATTGATTGTTTGATTTCTGGAAAATGTCTGATTTCTTGTCACTGAAAAAACTTCACCTTCATAGTTTTCTGAAACTAACTTAACCGCATTTTCACATCTTTCAATTTCGGACTGATAATCCCTACATTCAATAGGATGAAGTTTCAATGAATCGCCGTTTACAGAACTGTTATTAGAAGGAATTTTGTCCGTTCCCAGGGATATAGCCCCAAATATTATCAAACCCAGCAAAACAACAAAAACCACTATCTGCCCGAAGAGGCTTAAATTAAACTCATATTTCGACAGAAAACCGCTGTTAGTCTTACCAGCGTAACGCCCGCTTTCCATGTAATAATTTTTATGAAAAGTGCAATATAAATGATAAAATTAACCTCGACTAAGCAGTTTTTGCAGCATCTTCAATATCTTCTTCTTGGCTAATTTCGAGCTTTTTACAACACTGTCATAGCCTACGAAATAGTTAACGGCCACAGCCCCAAGAACGACCAAAGACGCGGCCACGGCTCCGGGATTCTTCACAACCGCGCCCGTAATGATATCGGAACTAGTTGAAGACTGGTTATTGTTTTGGTCAATGCCGTTATTATTTCCAACCTGGCCGGAATCCTGCTTATTGCTGGGCTTATCAACAGTTATAACTTTCGGCAAAGTGGTTGTCGTAGTGCTTGTAGTTGTTGTGCTTGTAGTTGTAGTGGTCGTCGTGGTTACAGAACCGCCAACACCGCCCCCTCCCCCGCCTCCACGGTTTTGCGGCGGATTAGATACAGGCGCAGTATACTGAACTGAAAACGCTATGTATTCGGTTGAGTTCCACAAATCTGTTGTATCATTAGCCAAAAACCGGTAGACGTAAAAACCGGAAATTACCGATGTTTTATAACTGAAATTGCCAAACCCGTTCATAGTAGAGTTGGCAAAAATGCCTGTGAAATTATTTTCCAGAAATGCCATGCTGATATTCAGATTATCAACCCAGCTTATAGTGAAATTGGAACTGAAATTGTCTTCGGAAACGGAATCTTGTATGCTGCTGATATTGTTTGAATACGCTGGATTGGTTGAATCGATAAACGCAAAAAACGTTTTGTTATTCGCGGAATAATTCTGGCTTTCCGGATAAAATGACGTGAAATTTAAAACGGAACCAGATGAATCGCATTGACGCTCCATATAAGTCGCGTTACCAGAACCGTTCACAGGATTGACTATGTTGGTAACGTTTTGCTTGTAAATGTTTATCTGGCCCTGTATCGTTTCTGTCCAAGCAGTTGCATTCAATAACTGGCATCTGGATATGGTCAAATTCGATTCCGCGCCGCCAAAAGTTAAATTTAAAATAGGAAAAGCTCTTTGCACGGTCAAATTATTGTTATAACTTACTTTTCCCGAAAAATTCTGCGATTCAGAATAACTACAGGTAAGATTATAAATTCCGGCTGGATTTACATTTGAAAAACTCTGGTTTCCCTGGCCGGTTGACACCAAGCTGGAATTATACCATATAGCGATGTTTGCAGACGCGTCCCCGCTTGTTATATTGCAGTAAGTTTTTGTGTTAGTTCCATATACATGTGAATTTGAAGGCAAATTAATCACAGATAATCTGGGAGCTCTTTTAACCACATTCACCTGCAATTCTGATTCATTGTACGAATAATTTTGCGTCTGGTTGTATACAAATTTATAAATATGGTTGCCGTATGGCAAAGTTGCTATATGCGTAACATATGTCAAATTAGTCCCAATAAATTCTCCATCTAAAAACATAGTAATGTTGCCTTCTTGTAAATTTTTGAATGCAGTTATATTGGACTCTGTACCCACAACGACTGACACAGGATTGCCAGGTATCTTCATATCGCTGTTAATTGCATAACTCGCATTGCTCCTGTTCACACCCGCATAATACACGTCGCTTTTGTTCCAGTTGCCCGCAGAATCCGAAGCGTAATACATGTAATTAAACAAACCCGCAGGCAACGTAACGTTGTAATAGAAAATGAAATTATTGCTTCCCAAGTCGTTTCCAACCATCGTCGCATTCTGTAAAACGCCCGTGAAATTGTTTTCTATATACGCTGTTGTTATCGAATTTAAATTGTCAAACCACAACACGGAAAAATTACTTAATGAAGTCGGGCTGTAATAATCAACCGCATTTGTTATGTTTTGGGAATATGTAGCGGAGATTGTATCGTTGGATAAGTTGAGGGTCATTATAGATATCGCCCAAAAATCCACATTACCCATAATACCATTGGCTTTTGGATCGGTAACGTTCAATAACCAAGTACCACTGACATTATCTCCGAAAAATGAACCCAAAGTTCCATTGAAATCGTTTGTTCCTAAGGTAACACCATCTATCCATGGCGATGGCATACTGGTTCCATTGTCAACCCATATTGGAGTATATTCACCACCGGGAAATTGTTCGGTTGAACAAAGACCACTTACAGTTTCTTTACTAAGTCTCACTCTAGTCCCATTAGGCGAAATTAAATCCGCAAACACATCAGCGGCACATTGATGCCAAATACCAATGTGAACAGACAAATTCAGAACTTTGGAGGTGTAATTACTGGGTATATCGATATAAGCGTGCACCCAGCTTGGAACTATCCCACCACTTGGTATCGATATATTTGTTTCATTGAAACATGTCAATCTTTGTAAATTTCCATTTTTTCCATCCAGACTGCAACGATAATCTGTGTCGGATACCGCATAAACTGACGAACTAAAAACAGTAAAAAGGGATAGTAAGATACCCAAAAACAAAGCAAATCTCATACCCTGTATTTAGGCAAAAAGGATTTAAGCGTCATTTGCATGTAACGCGCGTTTGAACCACGTTTGTGGCCGTTCCGACAGCAATATTGTGGGTCGCGCCTGCGCATGTTCCGCCACATGGATAACCCCCGGTAATGCTCTTAGCCTCTCCTGGATTCATTGAACCGCCTGGAATATTGACTGCAACATCCGCAGAATCCACCTTAAAGACCTTGATATCCGCGTTGGTTATCGAAGAAGACGCCCCCAAATTCAATACCATAACGTATATGTTCGCTCCAAGACAGTAAACACCTCCGTTAGGTATGGATATGGCGTCCTCCGAAGAACCTCTCAACAGACCGGAAAACCAGATAAATGCAGTTCCAACGATGCCGACGGTTATCAACATCAACATTACCAACGCTATGACGGGAGTTATGCCTTTCATAATTTTAGAACGGTTTCGATGCAGAAAAAGCTTTTAAACCATATTTTTATAAATATTCTTCCTGTGCCCTATCAGCGTAACCCGAATCTTCCTTGTATTTTGGTCTATGTCAGCTATTACCCTGTAATCGCCTATCCTAAGCTTACTGTCCTTTCTCCCCTCAAGCCTTTCAAAATAATGAAATGGGTTTGGTTTAGTGGACAATATTTTCTTAAATATCCTTTCTCTCACGCCTTTGTCAAGTCCATTTAGAAAATCTATTGCAACTGGGTCAAAAACGACTTCGTACAATCTAAAAACCCAATCTCTTTTTAGCTTCCGCTTCCGTTAAAAAGTTACCTTTTTTTATCCTTTCCCTCGCCTTCTCAATAGCATTCAAAGTTTCCTCGCTGAGTTCAGGCTGATTTTTCACATTCTTAGCTATGAAAATAATTTTCTGTATAACCTCTTCGTAACTCTCGTTACCATACTCCTTAAACCTGTCCAGCTCCTGCTTGGTATTCTTGTGTATCTTTATTGTTGTAGCTTCCATACGCATCACTTACTTAGTATAGTATCCTTAAGTATATATAAGTATACTTATTTTTCAAAAACGTCTAACTAAGTTAAATCTCCAGAAACAACTCACTGCCTTCGACTATAACATTGTAACTTTTCGTCGGCCTGGAAGGATTTGTTAAATTCTCACCCGTAGTTACGTCAAACTCCCAGCCATGCAACGGGCAAGTCACAATTGAACCGCTTAAAAAACCGTCGCCCAAAGAACCGCCTTTGTGCAAACAAGCATTAGGTGTGGCAAAAAACTTTCCTTCAACATTGAACAATGCTATAATACCCGAATCAGTTTCAACAACTTTAGACTCACCCGGACGCAAATCCCCGATTGAACCTATCTTAATTTTAACCATAACAAACCAAAGATAGTTGTCGAGAAGGATTTATAAACCAAAAATACAAAACATTCTAACCCATGGAAGAACATAAATGCGCCGACTGTGAAAAAGTTTTCGATTCCTCCAATTCGCTGAAGCAGCATAAAGAAGCTAAACACACCGCACAAACAGATGAAAAAACAAAAAAACCTGGAATGGACAAAACTAAATTAATTATTTACGCTCTTATCCTGATTATTGGCGGAGCTGCTGTTTACGTGTTTGCGTCTTCTATCTCCTCATCCCCAAGGATGGGTGCTATCGGCTCTACGCACGAACACGTTGATTTTAAAATATACATAAACGGAAATGCCATAAACTTCGCCCAGCAAAAATACCAATTGGCAGCCCAATACGTGCACGCGGAAAATGGGATCGGGACGTTGCTTCACAAGCACGCCACTGGTGTGACGTTTGAAGATTTTCTGAAAACCGTTAACATGGACATAGACGAAAACTGCTTCAAAATGGACGACGGGAAAAAATACTGCAATGAAGGCGACAAAACACTAAAATTTTACCTGAACGGAAAAATTAGTGACAAATCTAAAACCTACGAATTACATGACCTGGATAAATTAATGGTAAGCTACGGCAACGAAACCGAAGAACAATTAAAAGAACAGCTCGCTTCTATAACCGATTTGGCAAAGGCGGAATCGGGTAAAAAAGAATAATGAAAAACTTATGCGTTTCCGAAAAATGTCTGGTAGATCAAATAACCATTGAAAAGCAATATTATCAACGCAAATATGCATGCAATTACCGTAGTTTTTCTCTGGTTTACGAATTTACCCATTAATTTTTTATCCGAGCTGTAATAGATCAAAGGTATTAACGGCAGAGGTATCATCAAGCTCAGAACAACTTGGCTGTAAACCAAAATCTGCAACGGCTCAATTTTAAGAAGTATCGCAACAACCAGCGGTATCAGGTTGACGAATCTGGTTATCAACCGCCTCATCGTGGGACTTAATTTAAAATCAGTTAAGCTTTCCATTATCGCCTGGCCTGACAACGTACCTGTGATGGAGGATGAAATGCCTGCGGATAACAACGCAACCGCAAATATTGTTGAAGCAAGGCCTCCGAACAATGGTGTGAGTGTTTTGTAAGCCTGTTCTATCGTCGCAACCTCGTGGCCCGAGCCGTAAAAGGCAGCCGCAGCCATGACCATTATCGCAGCATTGATAAAGCCGGCAACAAGCAACGAAGCTACATTATCCACTTTGTGGTATTTGAGAATCATTTGTTTGTCACGCAAAAAACGATTTTCCTTCAATTTATTTTTAACCAGCCACGAATGAACGAAAAGCGCATGCGGCATAACAGTAGCCCCGATAATACCGACAGCGAACAATGCCGTTTCAGGCGTCAATGAAAATTTAACGGAATACGCAGCTACTTCAGAAAGGTCCGGGTGTGTTATGAAGATTTCGTAAACGTAAGAAATCCCGATAACAGAAACAAACAAAATAAACGCATACTCTAATATCTTGAAAGAATTGCGCGTTAAAAACAACAGCAACAATACATCAAGCATCGCAACAAGCGAACCCAATAACAATGGGATGCCAAAAAGCAAATTTAACGCGACTACGATGCCTAAAAATTCCGCCAAATCTGTCGCAAGGATCGCTATCTCCGCCAAAACCCAATAGAAAAAAACCAGTGTTTTACTTTTCCATTTTATTTTTATTACTTCAGCCAGTGAATAGCCGGCTATACCCATTTTACCGGACAAATACTGGAAAAGCATAGCCATCCCGCTTGACAGCCACACTATCCACAACAAATCATATTTGAATGACGCACCGCTGCTTATGGAAGTGCCCCAGTTGCCAGGATCCATGTAAGCCACGCTCACGATAAAACCGGAACCGAAAAACACCCAAAATTTTTTATCCGCGAACAATTTCAAAAAACCAAAAAAATTATTGAACATGTTTGGCATGTGAATCGCCTTATCAGAAAACAAACAAACCCGTGACATACATTATGAAAAGCCCTGACAAAAATCCGGCTATATTTGTAAATGTGAATATAGTAGTCGGAGCGTCCCTTTTCATGAATTTGACTATCTCAACTACAACATAGAGAATCGCGCCCACTCCGACAGAAAGGAACAGAAGCGACCACAACTGCGAAAACACGAAACCTCCTATCCATGCACCGATAATGGTAGGCCCGCCCGCAATCAAACCAAGCGTCAACAAATGTTTTAAGGTATTCTCACCTTTCTGTTTTGCTATCGGAGCTATTATGGCAATCCCTTCTGTGACATTGTGCATCATGAAACCGATAACCAGCAAAGAACCCAGTGTTATCTCGCCGACAGAGAACGCGCTTCCTATTGCAAGGCCTTCTCCCATGTTATGGAGTCCTATGGCCAACGATATCATATAAGAAAGCCTTAGCGTATGGCTAATAGCACTTTTATTGTCAGCGTCTATCGAATCTTTTTTACCTATGGCCAGCAAAGTCAGATAAGGCAGGAAAACCCCAATGGCTATGAGGCTAACTCCTTGTAAAGTTTGGGGTATTTCCGCCGCTAATTCAAAAGCGCCTTCAAGCGCGTCTATCAAAAGAAAAATCAACAATCCCACAGTCAACGAAAGGAAAAAATCGTACCATCTCCTGCTTAAATTTTTAAGCAACGGCAGCCACAACAAACCCAGAAAAACCGGTATCACGCCGACGTACAAGCCTATCAAAGCAAAACTGATTATGTATCTTGAATCCGGCACAGGGGTAGGCGTAGCAACTGGGATTTCTTTTTCAAAAGTCACACCGCTTGAAGAAACTAGCTTAATGCGCAAAGGAAGCATTTCCGACCACGGATACTCCAAATATATTACAGCCTTTTCCAGGTGTTTCAAAGTGCTTTGTGTTATGTGGAACTGGTTGTAAGCGTCGTTAATCAAAACTTGGGATATAGTTACTTCATCCGGCCCATCGTTGATTATAGAAACGGCTATTTTATCCTTTTCAAGAACAACTTTTTCAAACGCGACGGTTTCAACTGGCGGGAAAGCTGTTTTTAACAATCCTAACGGGCCAAACTGGAGAAAAGATGCTATTAGCAATACCAGCAAAACGACCGGAAGAACTCCTATGATTAATTTTCTCATTTTTCAACCTCGAAAAATCCCATCCACCCCAATTCAGAAAATTCTGTCTGGTGCGCATGGAACATGTATTTGCCGGGGAATTTGAACCGCAATTCTAACACGGATCGCTCAGCCTGGCCAAGTTCAATAATATCCGTGAAAGCGCTTGGCGTGCTTAAAGTTCCTGTCTGGTATTCGTTGAAAAAATTACCGTGTATGTGGATGGAATTGATTGGGTCTGATTCAACCATATTCGCCGCGTAAATTCTAACCAATTCCCCCTGTTTAACCTTTATTGGAGTATCAGCGTAATAGAACGCCTTCGTGTTGACGGCATAAACTTCGTTCTCACCGTCGAAATTCGTGTCAAACGCATTCATCATCATGATAAGTTCATTGGCCGTTTCTCTGTCTTCTTTCGGGTCTATGATGAACATGCCGTACAACCCTCTTGCTATATGGTCTTTCAAAGGCGTCGAGTGGCAATGATACACATGCAAACCGGCAGGCTCTGCCATGAATTCATAGGTAAAATTTTTGCCCGGTTGCACAAATTGTTCCGGCATTGCACCGTCCATGGAAGCTTCGTGATAGCCGTGGAAATGTATCGAATGCGTATGCGATCCTTGATTGATTAAATGAACACGTATTGTGTCGCCTTCTGTGGCGCGTATCGTCGGGCCCGGAACCTTTCCATTGTAGGCCCACGCGTCAAAAAAAACACCGGGCGCGACCTCTATTTTTTTATCCACTGCGTATATCCAGTATTCCCGCAACAACGTGCCGTCGGGCAGGTTTTGCTCCCTATAAAATTTTTCACGTTCTTTTTCAGGCAAATCGTTGAAGTTCCAGGACTTCAGATAAGAAACCGGGTCAAAATCATCAAATGTATATTCGCCTACAACACCCGTGTGTCCGTGCGCCATCTGAGCTCCATTTTCTTCATGGCCACCGGTCTGTATAGGAAAAAACACGTATAACCCGAGCAGCACGAAAATTGCTGCAAGTGCAAAGGCTGGTTTTTTAAATACCTCTGAAATATACATAAAGATCACAATATTCTATAGACCTAACAAATTTAGCTCCATCTAACATTAAATGCACCGATATTTAAGCGCGCAACAACGGATTATTCTTATTATGAAACGATCAACGCCCGCCACGGAAGACTATTTGGAAACGATTTACGAGCTGACAAAATCCAAAGGTTACGCGAAAGTTGTTGATATATCCCGAAAACTTGGCGTCAAACCTCCTACTGTAACAATCATGATACAAAAACTCAGCAAAAACGGACTGCTGAAATACGAACGTTACAGGGACATTTCGCTCACACAGCCCGGCAAAACCATAGCAAAAAACATTTCCGACAGGCATTCAAAAATAATGAAATTTTTAACTATACTGGGCGTGGATAAAAAAACCGCATATGTGGACACTGAAGGCATCGAGCATCACATGCATCCCTCCACCCTGAAGAGGATACATGAATTGGTTCTATTTGCCGAAAAAAATCCAAAATGGCTGGACGGCCTGAAAAAATTCCACGGGAAAAAACACAATTATTAAAGATTGAAAAACACATTATAGGATATCATGTACGACTTAATTATCATCGGAGGCGGCGTATCCGGCCTTGGGGCAGCCATGTATGCGGGGCGGTTGAACATGAAAACCTTGATGCTCGGCGACAACATAGGCGGGACGATAACGTTAACGGACGTGGTAGAAAACTATCCCGGTTTCGAACGGTTGACAGGGTTGGAACTGGCCGAAAAATTACGCAAACACGCCGAAAATTATGACGTCGAAATGATCGAAGACAAAGCCAAATCAATAGATAAAAAAGACAAAAAATTTATTATAAAAACCGAAAATAAAACTTATGAATCCAAATCCATTCTTATCGCGACTGGATCTAAACACCGCGAACTTGGCGTGCCGGGAGAGAAGCAATTCGAAGGAAAAGGCGTGCATACATGCGCATTATGCGACGGTTATTTTTACAAAGAGAAAACCATCGCCGTAGTCGGAGGCTCGGACAGCGCAGGCAAAGAAGCTTTGCTATTGACGCAATGGGGCAAAAAAGTTTACATAATTTACCGTGGTGAAAAAATACATCCAGAACCTGTAAACATGAAACGAATAGAAGCGAACAAAAAAATAGAGATAATAAACAACACAAACGTGAAAGAAATAAAGGGCGACAAACTGGTAAACTCTGTAACATTGGATAAGCCTTATGGCGGAAAGAACGAGCTTGCACTGGACGCAGTTTTCATAGAAATAGGCGCAACCCCGATGTCCCAGATGGCGGAAAAGCTGGGAGTAAAAATAAACAATAAAAAAGAAATAATAATTGACCGGGATTCAAGAACAAACGTGCCCGGGATATTTGCAGCAGGCGACGTAGTCGACACGAAATTCAAGCAGGCGATAACCGGGGTCGGAGAGGCGGTCGCAGCAGTCTATTCAGCTTACAAATACGTGAATGAAAGCGAACTCTGAAAAACAATAATATGACGCAGATATAAATCTTGGGCGGACAATGAAACTTTATGGATCTGGCAAAAACTCTCGAAAGCCTGGAAAACGTGGAACATCCAATGATAAAGGTGATGAAAGCCGCTTATGGAAAGGCAAAATCGTCGGAGAAAAACGGAAATTATAAGGTATATTCCGACGAGATAAATGAAAAAAATCCCCCCCACTTTAGCGCAACGATCCAAAAACAGGGAAGCAGTTATTCATTCCTCGAGATAAAAAACATCAGCAACGGTGTCGTATTCTCGGAAAAAGCCGCCCAAAATGTAATCGATTCCGAAATAGCATTATCCAAATATTCCTATCAAGTGCCTACAGACAAGGCGTTTGAAATAATGCAGTCCGTGGCCAAACAGGGCAAAATAATCCGTTTATCAAAACAAGACAGGCAAAAAGCGCTTGAAAACGTCAAACGCGTCGTTTTGACTGAAAAGTTACCGGACATACCCAAAGCTGTTAAGAACGAAATTTTGGGCATAGAACAATGGGATTTGTTAAGCAACTCCGCAAAATCGCGCATAAGCATGCAATGGGCCAAGAAGTTAGGCGGAAAAACCATGGTAATAATCAACGACGATGAAATGACAGACAAGGACAAAATACGCGCAATGATATTGTTCATACAGAAGGAAGTTTGATGAGATCATTGAAGCAAAGCGACCGTATTGACGTGACGCGTGATTTCCGAAGGCGTGTTTGCCCTGAATGCGGTTCCGCTAAATTGTTAGAAGACCCCAAACACGGGCGGGCGATGTGCGCCCAATGCGGACATATAATGAGGGAATTATAAGCGCCACTTTATCGTGCAGCCCACTGGCATAGTTTCTTTTACCGCAATTTCTTTACCGGCAAGTATGGCATCAATAGCTTCCCGAAGATATTTTTGTTTGGCCGCGGTCGCGTTATCCCAATTGTCGTCTATCGCGCCCACATATCTTAATTTTCTGGAAAAATCGAAAACGAAAACATGCGGCGTCGCTTTAGCGCCGTAATCGCGTGCGACGATCTGCGACTCGTCACGCAGATAAGGAAAGTTGAAACCTTTTTCTTTTGCGCGCGTCTTCATGTCGTCGAAGCTGTCTTCAGTATATTTGGAATCGTCGTTTGAATTGATTGCAATTACCTGCACGCCTTTCGAAGCATAATCTTTTTGTACTGCAATTATCCTGTCCTGGTAAGCTTTGGCGTACGGGCAATGATTACAGGTGAAAATTACAACTAAAACTTTTTTGCTGGCAAATTTATTGCTGGAATGTTTTTTACCGTCAACCCCAATCAACTCAAATTCAACCAGTGAATCGCTTACTTTCAAAGGCATAACATTACTCGCTCACTATATTATAAAAATGTCCCCCGGGGGCGAATTTCCAAACTTTTCCTTTCTTTTTAATTTCTTTTGGTTAAGCTTTTCTTTTGAAAGAAAAGGTTATTTGAACGCCCAACAACCCGGTTTCCGAATACGACCAAATCTTGGCACGATGCAATTAACACAGTGCCAAACTACAGCCGGGTACTCTACCAGATTGAGCTACCGGGGGATGATAAACTAAAAATCTATTTGCCCAATCAGCTTATATAACTTATTTTTCCGGATTATATCATGGATATAGAAGAGCTTAAAAAACTTCACGAATCTAAAAAGGCTGAAATCGCCGCACGCCTAAAATACTTCGAGGAGAACGGGCGCGACAATGAAAAGATATTCATGGAATTATGTTTCTGCCTTTGCACGCCACGCTCCTCCGCGATAAAATGCGACAGGATAATCAAACAATTGGCAAGCAACGGTTTATTGTTCAACGGCGCTTCAAACGAGATTAAAAAATACATGGACGAGATAAGTTTTCCGGACGAAAAATCGAAATACATCGTCGAGGCCAGGGACCGTTTTGTCTCGCAAAATGTTAACTTTATCGATTTCTTCAAAAAATTCCTTTCCCCGGCCGGTGCGCGCGAATGGTTGATAAAAAACGTCGGCGGTCTAGGCCGCAAAGAGGCGTCGCACTTCCTGAGAAACATAGGGATGGGAAAGAATTTCGCAATATTGGACGTTCATGTGATGAGAAATTTAAAATGGTTCAATGTGATAGAAGAGATTCCTGAACAGTTAAACGACAGGAAATATATGGAAATAGAAAATAAAATGAAAAAATTCTCCGACGAAATCAGCATACCAATGGACGAGCTGGACCTTCTGTTATGGTCTAAAGAGGCCGGCTTCATATTCAAATGATTTTCCGATAAGACGAGCTACTGTACGGTCTTTAAATCGGAATCCGCCAACCATTGCATCTTCGCCTTCTTCCCTAAAGGCGTCCTTATATCCTGAAAGGGCGTCTCCATTTTTCTTACGGCTTCCGGCAAGCGTTGTCTTCTGGTCTGGATCTAAAATGTGTACCGCAATGCCGTCATATTCCTTTGGATCAAGTCCAAGCAATTCGCGGGACAATAAGTCAACCCGCTTGCCATTTTCTACCCCTACTGTCCTTATGAGTTTCAATGGGCCCACATAAACTTGATCAGAACGCCATATGCGATCCACTCTAAAATCAACATGCTTCAAATCTCCATTAGGATCGTCTAAAACATAGACATTGGAGTGTGTATAACGCGGAGAAATAGGGTCCTTTGTGATAATATGCAAATAACCCATGTTAACTATTGAAACAAAAGAAATTTATCCTTTTATTCTTCTTTGCGCTCTCTTACGACCTCGCCGACTTCCGCGTAATTCGAATCTATTTTCAACGAATTTTCATCCGCGTCCCTGTATCTAAGATACGCTCTCGGCAAAGACAAAGTTCCTAGAATACCCATGACCGGAGAAACTTTGTAAGTTATTATCCTCTCTTCCTGAGATTTGATGTCTCCCACTTTCCATATCATTTCCGTACCCACCGCGGTCTTCTTGATTAGTGGTTTAAGCGTGTCGTGTTGTGCTACAAGCCTCATTACCGGAGGTATTAAGTCACGCACAATCGCGGATTTCAAAGTGTGCCGTGAGGCGTTTTTAATCCCGATCGTTACAGTAAATTCTTTACCTATCTGGGCCGGGCCCGAATGAAGCACGCGCTTGAATATCCTCGGCCTCTGTATCTGTATGAATACGACAGCGGAGCCGACGACAAGGAACGCCAATATTACATAAGCAGGCGTGTATGAGATCCTATAAACAAAACTCGCACTCTCGCCCGGATTTAACCCATTAACAAACCAGAAATAACTCACATCCCCGCCCGAAGATATAGTTCTGTTCGGCTTGGTGTCCGGTTCAGCCAACCAGGAAATTACGCTGGATAAATCCTCACGAACTGTTAAATTGCGCCCAACCAGATTGCCGTTGTTCGAGATTTTTAGTATGACGGTCTTACCCGAAGACGTTTTCTGTTCGTCTTTAGTTTGGACAATATTATAATAGCTATTCACGGAAAATTTAGTTTGATTTTGAGACACCTGCTCGCCGGCTTGCGACCTCAGTTGTGCGGATGCGCCATAGTTTCCTGCAACCGCTTGTTTACCGAGCGGAATGATTTTTTGCACGGTCTTTTCTTCCAGCCCATTCACACCGACCGGTAACGTCAAACCTGTTTGCTTGCCTTCGGGATCTGTTATCGTTATATCAAGGGAAAATCCTTCCAAATCTGTAACAGCCAAATTAGCAAGCTTTATGGAAGCTGTTACGTCCGCGCCCGGGTTATAATTCGACGCGTCCAATTTGAAATCCCTGATAACGATCGGATATTTGAAATAAACTGCAAAGAAAAACTCCGAGCTGCCAAAAACCGAAGGATTGTCTGCAGAATCTACCCTGACAACGTAACGGTAAACGGACGGGTTTATTCCAACTGGCGGATTGATGGAAAGGTCTATAGTCTCTTCGCCGCCTGCTGGTATTACTAAACTGCTTTTTTCGAGTGTAACCCACGAGGAAAATGTTCCGGAATAGGACATTAAAAACCTGTCAGCCTTATTTTCCAAATTTTTTATCGTAACCGCGTATTTGGTAACAGACCCGCTGTATCCTTCAGCCTGCGATGGGGTCACGCTCACGTCAACGCCTGCAGCAGCCGCGAAAGAAGAAACAAAAATAAGACAGGCGAAAACAGACAAAAACAAGCTTTTATTAAATGCCACAAAAATACCTATATTTTCTTGGTTTTTTGGCCATATAAGTTTTTTATTTGATTTGTGTCACGGCCCATTCGCAAAACTATTCGCCTATTATGTCGAGCTTAAATTCGATCATCCTGTAAATTTGCGATTAATTTGCAAAATCGCCGTTTTTAATAAACCCGCGATCCAATGATTTTTATGAAAGCAATAACTCCCGTCATAGCATTGGTCATGCTGATGCTGATAACAGTCGGCATTGTGGGGGTTTCGGCAGCGTGGTTCAGCGGCTTCATATCGACATCCACGGGAAAAAATCTAATCATACCGGCCGGAGGCGCCTTTTGCACAAACAGCGAAATAAAAGTATACGCCCTGAACAATGGAAACGATAGGATTTCAGCCCAGGATATCATAGTCGCCCAAATCGATGGCAATGACATATTGAACACGCCATTCTTCGGCGACATATCGTCCGGGCTTGTAGGAAACTGGAAACTCGACGAAGGATCCGGCTCAACAACGGCAGACTCGTCAACTTACGGAAACACCGGAACTTTGGTGAACAATCCGCAATGGGTAGCGGGTAAATCGGGAAAAGCGCTAAGATTCGACGGCACGAATTATGTGAGAATGAACAACAACCTAGACATAGGGTCAAACCCTGCCAACGGGCCGATAACGATATCGCTGTGGTTCAAACCGGAGATAACATCGCAATACCAGATGCTTTTCAGCGACAATTTTTTAGAATTGGGCCTCTCAATAAACAAAGGTTCCATAGACAATAAATTATACGGCTGGTCGTACCAGAACGCGCCGTCGTCCGCCGCATTGTCGCCTAACCAGTGGTATTATGGAACCGTGGTTTTCGACAAGAATAATTTAAAAGTCCGGCTTTATCTTAACGGCATTTTTCAATCCGAAACGTCTGTCACAATTGGAAACGGCTTGAACGACGCCCCATTCGCAATCGCTGCCGATTATCAGGGCGGTACGCCAATAAATCTGTTCAAAGGCACCATAGACGAGGTCGAAGTGCATAATAAAATCAAGGCCGACATAAACATAAATCCTGGAGAGTCAGCGCTATTGGTGAATTATCCCGGAACTGAAGGCGCACACTCAATAAGGATCGGAACTGCGGCAGGCGTTGTCGAAACCAGCGTAACATGCTATTAAATTCTGATGGGGTCGGGGTGATTTGAACACCCATATGAAGCTCCCAAAGCTCCTATGCTAAACCAGATTACATCACGACCCCGTTGCAGACTGACTCATACATAGTATGAGTCCAGTTGCTAAATTAACACACATCTGGGATGAGTGTCAGCTAGTTTAAAGAACTTGTCAGCATACCTTAAAAATAGATAATTACTCTTCTTCAAACATCCATTGAGGCAACGAAATAGGCGCTGACCCATTTTTCTTCGAAATTTCAAGCTCATATCTCATCGAAGCTTGCGAGTGCGTTATCTGAGAAAGAAGCCTCCTGCTGCGCAGGTAACGAACAGCCTCAGAAACCGTTGCCATAATATATTATTAGTCGGGGTAGTTAAAATTTTCGATTTTGAGGATTTACAACACCCCGGCTCCGAACTGCGGCGTTAACCTCGAACCTGATATAACATAAGACCTGTTGCCAATTTGGTTGTCCGCCCTGATTTTATCTAACCGCTCCGCCACACCCGGCTTTGCCATTAAACTGTAAACCGGGCATGTGCCACACGCGCCCTTGCTGCCCGGTACGCAAACGTAAGCGGAATTTCTAGTCAACGAAACGGGACTCATGTCTTTTGAACCCGAGGATAAATACTCCGGCACGCCAGTTCTCCGTTTAAGGTCGCCCGAAGGTTTTTCTGCGCTTTGAGCTGCGGAATAATTTGGCTTTGCGATAGCTTTTACTTTCCGGTCATCTTCTTCATCGTCATCGTCCGAACCATCTTCTATATCAGCACCATCGACCTTGTAAATTTGTCTGATTCTCTTGACCTGTTCCGTGTCGTCAGCCGCTACACCCGCGCCACCCGAACCTTTCGCCTCGTAAATGTTCCTGAAATTTGAGGAAAAATCGGCATCCTCGCCACCAAGATCGATTTCACTTACAAAAGGAAGTTCTTTTTCATCATCCAGCAACAAAGCACGCTGTTCAACTTCAATCATACTGCCTATACTATACTTTTAATACGTATTAATTTGTAGCATGAAAAGTTATCAGCAGCAAAATTCAAAAATTATATCAATGAAAGAAAAAATTAACCCATTCAACCTGGCAATTTTCATCCTGCTATGCGAAATGGCAGGCCTCATAGGCTCAATATTCACTATACCTGCCACTGGGACATGGTACGCCGAATTGAACAAACCATCCTTCAGCCCGCCGAACTGGGTTTTCGGACCGGTGTGGGTTGCGCTCTACGCTTTGATGGGGATATCAGCGTGTTTAGTGTTTTCAAAAGGCTGGAAAAACAAGAAAATAAAAAACGCCATCAAAACATTCAGCCTTCAGTTGATATTGAACGTTCTATGGTCAATAATATTTTTCGGCGGGAAAAACCCTTTTCTGGCTTTGGTGGAAATAATCATATTATGGACGGCTATTTTCGTAACCATTAAAAAATTCAATGAAATTTCAAAAACAGCCGGAAATCTTTTAATCCCGTATCTGGCATGGGTGTCATTCGCGGCAATATTAAACCTTTCGATAGTTTTGATGAATTAGCCCCACGTGAACTTCGCACAACCGGTTAATTTTGTACGGGTCAAATCTGGTTTATGAGTAAGACGGACCAATTATTTTTTGATAAGTTAAATGACAGTTACGAAAGAAGATGTCAAACTGGTTGTCAGTATCTTAATAGACATACATAAAGACATAGTTTCAGCTACAGAATTAAATGTCCATAAACATGACAATTGAAGAAATTAAAAAGTGACGAAAACAGGCTCAAAAGGTTATCAAAGAAGACATAGAGCTACTTAGAGAGCTGGCGAAACATTAATTATTTTAAGATACTAGAACTAGTTCGATTTGCTAACTTGAAATTTCAATTCTCATGGCATTTTCTTGATATTCGCCCTTCAGAAAATCAGGCACAGGATAGATTATGATATCCCCACCCGTTTTTGTAACCCTTATTGCTTCCGATTCAAGTCCTTCAAATTGTGCCTTATCTCTGGCATCGTCATCTGTCTGATGACTAAAATGAACGATAGTTACATGATCAAAGCTGCCAGCTCTGAAAGGCAGTTGAAAGGCATCCCCTAAGACAACCTCTATGCGATCCGTGTATTGACGATAATGGTTTGAAAACGAGCTAGGTGGGTCAGATTTAAGAAAATCGTTTAAACTCATATCAGATAGCTCTGGAGAGGTATCATTGTAAAAATGATAAAAATAATTATTCGGGCCCATAATACGATCCAATCTGAAGTTGGATACTACCCTACCCGTCGGGTGTTCGTCCATTCTACGTAAAGTTTCTGCCAAAACCTCATCATAATTTATTTTCCCTGCCCTCAATTTATTTTCTCTGCGCCTAATTTCATACTCTATACTAGATAGATACCTACTAAGACCTTCGTCCACTAAACCGTCCAAAGGTCGAGTTTTACTTCCCAGCCTGATTTCTAATAGATTGATCACTTTCTGCTTGATTACATCATAAAAGCCTTTCGGCGAATCGGCGACTGCGCCCAACTTTATATCGCAACCTATATACAACTGACTCGGATTTCTTATTGCATCATCTAATAGTCTTACGCCGTCAGCACATCCTATATCCAGAGTTAATTCCATCCTTCAGTACCAAAAAGATAGAGATATAAATTGATGAAAAACCTCGGAAAGGTCTGTTATCTAATACAAAAATCCGATTATTCTGGATAGCCTCAGGCGAGAATTGAACTCACGACCTTTACCTTACCAAGGTTTAGCGACAAACTTCGCTTGGAAATTCGTTAACGCTCTACCAACTGAGCTACTGAGGCATAATTTTTCTTTCTTTTATTTGAAAACCCAAACTCTTTAAGCCATCTAGATATCTGTCTGTTTCCATACATTTCTAAGTTATATGATCCCGAACGCTTATCCACCCTTGTATAAAGGCTGTAACCTCTGTTAAAAAACAACTTTACCAATTGCTCATACAATCTCTAGCTTTTGGTGGTATAACCTATTCTAGCATACGGCTCCTTGTAAACAGATCTTCTATCTATATACAAATAACCATCGGTATCGAACATCCCGACAATAACAAATTTTACTAATTTAGATCGGTACAAATTTTCGGGTATAAACACCGTGCCATTTTTTACCCCGTCATTAAAACCTAGGTTTTTAAAGAATTCATACAACTCTTTGTACGTTATTATTAATCTCAAGGCTCTTTCGTGGACTTTCAGTCTAGGATTTACTTTGAAATGAGCTTTGATTATTTCAAACAAATATCGAAAATAGTCATCATCCAACCTAGGATTACCAGCAAATTCCACATGGTAATGGCCATCGTATTTTCCTATGAAACCGTCACCAATGAACGCTCCAACAAGTTCTGCTAATTCGTTGTTCATCAAAAACTACTCTAGAAATTTCTTTTTATAGAAAACGCTTAATAGAGTTCCGATAAACAACTCTTAAATCCTATAACATTGGAATAAACCATATGAAAGTCCTCGTTGTCGGCAGCGGCGGACGCGAACATGCGTTTGCGTGGAAACTGAAAAAGGAATTATACGGCGACGATGAACTCTTTGTGGCAAACGGAAACGCAGGAACCGCACAAATAGCTCAAAATGTTCCGATACAACCCGATAACATTCTAGGATTGACGGAGTTTGCGCGACGCAATAAAATAGATTTAACATTTGTCGGGCCGGAAAAGCCTCTGGTTTTAGGTATTGTTGATTCATTCCAAGAATATGGGCTGCCCATAGTCGGACCTAATCAAACCGCGGCACAGCTTGAAGGAAGCAAAGTTTTTTCAAACGAATTCATGGAACGCTATGATATACCGCACCCGCGGTCAATCGCCACAGACACGGTTAAACAGGCGCTAAGCGTGGGCGATCAAATGCTACGCACATACGGAGTTGGTGTGGCCAAAGCCGACGGTTTAGCAGCAGGTAAAGGCGTAATAATTTATCGGAACCGCAAAGAATTGGAAAACGCTGTTGATGAAATAATGGTAAAAAATCGCTGGGGAAACAGGGTAGTGATGCAAGAATTCATCGAAGGCGAAGAAGCCTCATTCATCGGGTTCACCGACGGCAAAACATTTTTGCCCTTGCCGTACACCCAAGACCACAAACAAATATTCGACAACGATACAGGCCCGAACACGGGAGGAATGGGCGCTTACGCCCGCGCGCCGATAATCACTGATGAAATAGAAAACAAAATAATGAGCGGCATCGTCATGCCCACTCTGCGTGGCTTGCAGCAAGACGGGATACAATACAAAGGAATTTTGTATTTCGGCATCATGATAAGAAAAGGCGAACCGTACCTATTGGAATACAACTGCCGGGGAGGCGATCCCGAAACGCAGCCGGCGATGGCGCTTTTGCAATCCAGTTTGTTAGACATAGGTTACGCCATAAACGAAGGTAAACTGAACCGCATCAAACCGAAATGGTCCCCGCAATCCGCTGTTACTGTTGTGTTAGCGTCACAAGGCTATCCATCGGACGAATACAAAAAACATTTGAACAGGGAAATTTTAGGGCTGGATAGGAACGGTGTAATAATATCTCACGCCGGAACAATGAAATTGCCGGACGGAAGAATAGTTACATCAGGCGGACGCGTTGTTAGCATAACCGCACTGGGAAATACCATAAAAGAAGCAAGAACTGCAGCATACTCAGCAATAGGAAAAGAAAACAACGGGATATATTTTGACGGCATGTTGTATAGGACTGATATAGCAGCCAAAGCTCTTCGAGCCTAGCCGCCTTTAGCCAATGCAGCTTTCTTATCTTTTTTGAATTGGGCAAGAAGTTTCGATAGTTTCATTTTATGCCCGCAGAATTTACATTCAACCGCAAAAGGCTTTTTCCATTCCGCTGTGGTGTCTTCGCCTTTCAAACACATCGGGCAGACATATTTCACTTTCGCGTCATTGCTGTCCTTCGGGACCAAAACTTTTATCATTCCCGTAACTTTACCCTGATCGTTTTGCAATTCCCGTGATGTCAAATAACGAACGTTGCTCATAAAAACGAACCCGCTAAAAATGCTATAATCGATACCAGCATATTTATCTTTATTAATTCATCCGCCTTAGCCAATAAAGCCGTATTTTTACCTTCTTTAATAATACTAAAAAGCGCTGCAAATGCGATAAGCGAACTTATGGTAATGATAATCAGGTATTTTATGGACACTAACCCGAAAACGTAGGGCATCGGGCTAAGTATAATAAAAACAACTAACGACGCAACTGACGCTTTTCTGGTCCTGTTCGCGTCGAATTTGACATAGGAAGAAAAATGTTTCAAAAAATTCACCAAAAATGTTGCGCGGTCCTTGGTCTCATCTGTTATGCTTTTTATCATATCGCCTGCCGCATTGGAAAAAAACAATAAGATTGCCATCAGATACGCGGTTTGCGAGTATCCGTAAGCTCCCGAGCCCATAATAATGGCCACAGACGAGGCCGCGCCTATTACGATGCTCCGCATGAATCTCACATTTTTAAAATATGACAAATAAGCGACCAACAAGACTGCGGCCGAAATGTAAAAAAAGCTTGTATTCAAGCTGATACTGTAAGACGCCAGGAAACCCGAAAAAAACAGGATCAACGAGGCTATAACCGAATGGTTCAATTCGCGTTTTTTGAACCTGAAATGGAAAATTTTCATTACGCCATGTATCTTGCCGGTTGAAAATTCATTGAAAATATTGGCTGAAATGGTCAAAAAAAGCATTGACAAGACGATTTTTGCCAGCACGCCTGTTATTTTCAACTCCCCTGAAGAGACCAAGTAACCGCTTGCTGCCAAAATGGCAAAAAAAAAGAAATTTAACGGCCTCAAAAAATCCGGACGTGGCATTTAAAATTTACACCTTTATGTCCTTGTTCTTCAATCTCAAAAAAGCGTAACCGCACCTTCGGCACTTTACTTTGCCGGCCTCTATCTTCTTCAAGCTGGTCTTCATCTTGGAATTGCAACGCATGCAGACATAGACATTCTTAAAAAGCCTTTGTTCAAGTTCAGGGAATTTCTTCTTTGCCATTGGACGTCACTAACGATTTATTTGCTGGTAAGTATATAAGCGTCTTCACTAACACTCAGAATTTCAGGGATTTCAGGTTTCTTATCCTGGCCTCGGTGCTGGGATGCGTTGACAGCAAATTAATCATAAAATCGCCGCTGAATGGATTTATTATAAACATGTGAGATGTCGCCGCATTGCCCTCCAAACGGACACGTTTAGAAGCCTCAGATATCTTTCTTAAAGCGCTTGCCAAACCGTCGGAATCGTTAATCAAAATTGCGCCGGTACGGTCTGCTGCAAACTCCCTGCCGCGGGATACTGCCAACCGTACTATGGTCGCAGCCAGGGGAACAAAAATCACCATAAAAATTAATCCAATTGGGTTGCGTTCCCTGTCCCGATTGCCGAAAAGCGCGCCATAATAGGCGGTCTGCGCCATAAACGCCAATGCTCCGGCGAACGTTGCGGCAAGAGTGGATATCAAAGTGTCACGGTTTTTAATATGGCTTATCTCATGGGCCAAGACTCCTTTTAGTTCATTCTCGTCTAAGATATCCGTCAATCCTGACGTAACGGCAAGCGCACTGTTTTTCGGGTCGCGTCCGGTTGCAAATGCATTCGGCGATTTTTGTTCGACCAAATAAATTTTTGGTTTAGGTATCTTCGCTTCTTCGGCTATTTCTTCAACCATTTTATGTATCTTCGGATCTTGGGATTTGCTGATTTCCTTCGCATTGTACATTTTCAATACGATCTTGTCGGAATACCAATAAGCAAAAAAATTCATAGCCAATGAAAGGATCAAAGCAATAGTAGCGCCTCCGCTGCCTCCGAGATAATAACCGGCCCCTAAAAACAGGCCTGTTAAGATGCTTAACAATAAAACGGTCCTCATAATTTCAAACATAGACGATGATAATGGAAGCTATAATATAAATGTTATAAAAAGCCGCCAAGCGATTTCATAATACGCTTGGCAACAGCTTTTGCCGTTTTTCCGGTTGTATCAATTTCGATGCATCCGCTGCCGTGAATATCCAGCGACTCGCCCAAAATTAAGTTTAAACGCTCAGCCTCTAAATTTTCCTCGATCTTCGCTTCGCTCCAACCGCGCATTTTCATCCTGTTTCTCAGTTCATTTATGCCCGCCCGCAGGACAAAAACCAAGTCCCCGCCAAAATAATGCGCAAGGTGGCTTTCTATAACCAAATTTTTATTTTCCTTCGATTGTTCCGAAATGAATTTTTTTAATTTTCGCATATCCGCATTTTTAGATTTCCTTTTTTTGTCAACCGAAGACCACAATTTACGGCTGAGTATTTCATCGTTCAAATGAATAAGTTTAAATTTCTCTTTCCCATTTTTATTCAAAATATTTACAAGCTCTTTTGAAACCGCTGTTTTTCCGGTTCCGGGGGTTCCGGTAATAATTATTATCATAGATACCTGCTCTTAACGCAAAGCTTAACTGGAAATCACCCAAATTATACTTTATATTTCATGCTCTCTTGTTCTTATTGAAGAATTATGCAGGAAAAACAATTTGAAATGTGGACGGAAAAACACAGGCCTAAAGATTTTAGCGATTTAACCGGCCAGGGGCAAATAACCAAACGCCTTGAGGAATTTGCGAAAAGCAAAAACCTGCCGCACATGATGTTTTCCGGCCCGGCAGGCTGCGGCAAAACTACGGCAGCTTTGATAATGGCACGCTCCTTGTTCGGAGAAACATGGAAACAAAACTTCCTGGACCTCAATGCATCGGACGAACGGGGCATCGACGTAATACGCAACAAAGTCAAGGAATTCGCCCGCACCAAGTCGCTTGGAAATGTGCCGTTTAAATTAATTTTTCTGGACGAAGCCGATGCTTTAACGAACGAGGCCCAAAACGCACTAAGAAGGACTATGGAAAATTACACAAACACGGCCCGTTTTATTATCAGCTGCAATTACTCGTCAAAAATTATCGAACCCATACAATCCAGATGTGCAGTGTTCCGTTTCCGTTCTCTTGAAGCCGATCATATTGAAAAACAGGTCTCCAAAATCGCTTCAAAGGAAGGGTTAAAAATTGGCAAGGAAGCAGTGAAATCTATTTCAGAGCTTTCAGAAGGCGACATGAGAAAAGCCATAAACATCCTGCAAGCCGCCGCAACTACGAAAACGGAAATATCTGAAAACGACATTTTCGAAATTGCGGCTCGGGCAAAACCAAAGGAAATAAGCGGAATGTTAACCAATGCTGTAACTGGCGATTTCAGGTCGGCGCGCGAACTCCTGAAAAAAATAATCATCGACCAGGGACTTTCCGGCAAAGATATTATATCGGAAATTCACAGGCAAATTTTTGATTTGGAAATCGATGAAAAATCAAAAATCTCAATGATTGAAAAAGTGGGTGAATGCGAGTTCCGCTTGTCAGAAGGATGCGACGAAATCATACAACTGGAAGCATTATTGGCCCAATTCGCTTTATACAAAAAATAAAACCGTTAACCACCGGATATAAATGTTTTGTACGTCTTTTACCGAATATAGAAACACATATAAATCTCATAAATGGTAGTTAATATCCAAATAAAAAGTTAAACCGCCACGCAAAAGGTGTAAAAATATGGTTATAGCGGACATGAAAAAACTCCTGGTTTTTGAGCTATCAGACACTGTAACGTCTGGTGCAGACGAAGTAAACAGTCTAAGAATAAGGGAGGCTATATCCGAAGCTGGGAGAATTAGAAGAGTTTCGCAAAATCACGGACTCAGGTACGAAGAAACTTCTGATGCGGTCAAAAACGGCGGATCAGGTTACGCACCAAGAAGGATAAAAGTTTATTTGATAGATCCTGCTGACAACGAAACTGCATCTGCGTTCAGAAATGCCACAGGAACTTGGTACGCTTCACATTACGCCGATAAATAGTAAAATCGAGACAATTTGTTGCGTTTAAAATGTTATCAGATAACTAGTTATTAAGTGATAAATGATGCAACAGGCTCCACTGGTAAAAAGAAGGTTTATAGATTTTTTGGTTAATTCTGGTGTAATAGAAATAAATCCCGGAAAAATGCCCGAATGGGCCAGGGAACAAGGGCTGTTCATGAGATTTGGCCGGGCCATAGGTACGGCCAAAAGAATGAGGGAATTCACGGAAACTTTTTACAGCACTATGACAATGGCTGTTGGAGAAGAGCCTGACCTCGTTTTTGGACCCGCATACAAAGGTGTGCCCATCGCAACTCTAATGGCGCTGAGGTTGGGAAACGCAAATAGGGTTTTTATCAGTTATAATCTTCCCGAAAATTCGAGTGTCAGCGTACCGGAAATGGTCGGCGCGTACACGGAAGATGTGAAACCGTTCGCCCGGGTATGGGTTCCCCCGATGCTAGACTCGAAAAGCCTGGATATTTGGGCATCAAGAACCGCAAGATCTGCTGTAGAATTCTACGAACCGGGAAAGGACAAACCATCAGGCTATGGATTTAACACGATTATCGCAGACGGTTCTGCGGTACCCGCAGCCACAGCCCTTGCATACTTTATGGGAACCAATGCGGATCCGGATTTCGCAGTAGTGAGAAGGGGTCGCCAATCAAGGACAAGAGCAAAAAACACATTTCTAGAAATGAAGGAACTATACGAAACTGGCGGAATGTCCGCAAAAGACGCATCTTATAACGCGCGGGTGGATGCCATGGAAAGATTGGTAGTGGGCCAAGTCAGGGACCACGCCAGATACCTCTGGATTTCCCCGCAAATCGAGGAAAACAGGGGAATTAGACAAAAAGAATTCAGCGGTTTAACCGACCAAACTCAAGAAAAAGGAAAAACCTACAGGGCAATGGTGGTGGACGATTCGATTCTTACCGGGGAAAGCATGAGACAATGGGCGGAATTTCTCAGAATAAGATATCCAAATGCACAAGTAGAAGACGGCTTTGCCGCTGTGCATTTCCAACTAATCCCGCCCAATTCAAGGGATTTGAAAGGAAGGAATCTGATGGACGTCAGGAGGGAATTGCAAAATCATTTGCCCAATGTACGGGCAGCCATAGACTCAGACACAGTGATGGAATACATGCATACGGGAGGAAAGATATCGGACGAAATTTGGGCCAAATACCAAAAGGCCAAAAAAAGCTATGGCACAGACTGGTCAATCGGCGTGTTGCGCTAATTCAAACCGTACTTCTTCCTGAAATAATTTTTTATATTTGCCAGGTCGCGTTCTTTCATTTTATCCGCATTTTCGTAATTCGCAGGGACCGCTTGCGGCCAGTCGATGTAATAAAGTTCGCCGTCATCCGTTATCATTATATTAAATTCTGAAAAATCCCCGTGAATCCATTTTTTCGCAGCCTTTTCGTAATCTTCAATTATCAAATCCAACACGTCGACAGGTTCTTTTAAAACAACCTTGGCCAAAATTTTAGCCGGAAGAGACTTGTCCCCGATAAATTGCATGCAAACAGCGTGCCTGTTAATCGCGTAAGGTTCCGGTACGGGTATTATGCCTTGCAAGTCTGTTAAAACCTTAAACTCGGTCTGCGCCTTTGCGCGCGGAACATTTATTTCATATTCCCTTATCCCCAGATTTTCAATGACACGCTTTACCGCAGTCCATGACAAGGATTTCTTGATCTTGATAAATTCCTTTTGATTATAACGGTTCATTTTTACAGCTGCGAAACCGTTTTTCGTCTCCGCGGATATTATGTCAGATTCCTTGCCAGTTCCAATCACAGAGCCTATGTTTGTTATAACGCCGTGTTTCTTGAAATCCCATAACGACAAAACGTCGAAACCCGTATCCGCAATTTTTACCGCAACTCCCGTGTCGCGATGTGTAAAGAAAGTCAGGTATCCCATCTTGTTCAATTCTGATATAAGGAATCTCGATTTCTTCGGAGCCATCGGCAGCTTTGATGTAATCTCATCTATTGGGGCATGCTTGTATCTTCTCCCCAACCCCTCAATTACGCGGAGAATTGCTATATGATCCTTATCAATTTTCATAATCCATCCCTTTCATCAAATTATCCACCCTGGATTTAACGCCTCGGTTGGCTTTAACAGCAACTACACCCCTGAACCAGAGTCCGTAAACAACTATAGAGTTGGAAGGACAATACTTTATTACGGGCAAAACGGCCAAATCTTCTTCCCCGCTCACGTCTATCAAGGTCTTTCTTTTAAAAGATCTCCTCACACAAGACACAAGTTCATCGGAAATCGTAGATTTCTTATTCCGAACCTTGATTTTTTTAGCATTGAATTTAACATCCCACCTGACTTTCCTGCGCCTTGTTTTTCTATCTATTATTATCAAATCAGGCGTCACGCCGCTCAGAATCAATTCTTTTGAGCAAATATCCCCGACCGCTATCAGCTTGGAAAACTTAGTTTTTGACAAAAACCTGATCAATGAATCGGTGTCAACGAAAACCCTGCCCAACGGCCTTCTAAGCTCGCCGCGCATGCCGACAGGTAATTTATACATAATTCCACTTGTGCATTCTGAAAAATAAGCTTAATAACCCGTTCTTACAAAAATGAACTAAACAAAGTGTTTTGGTCAACAAAACACCAAAAGGTTTTTGGGGTTCCTAAAGACCTCACTGGAAATCAAGGGTTTCCAGTGCACGAAAATCCGTTGATTTTCGTTGTTTTCCAAAAAGGGATTCAGAATGATAGAAAGGACATTGGTATTGGTAAAGCCGGACGGCGTTCAAAGAGGATTGATAGGCGAGGTTGTGAACCGCTTTGAACGGAAAGGTTTAAAAATAATCGGCATGAAAATGATCCACATAAACAGGGAATTCGCCGAAAATCATTATCCCAAAGACATGGCCAAACTGTTCGGAAAAAAGACTTCTGAGGGTCTCAAGGAGTTCGGTATCAACACGACTAAAAGCGAGAAGGAACTGGGAGAAAAAACTTGGGAAGACCTCATAAATTTCATAACCGAAAGCCCGGTAGTCGCAATCGTACTTGAAGGCGTGCACGCAGTTAAGAATGTGCGTTCAATTGTTGGCTCGACATCCCCGCATGAAGCCGCTCCCGGAACCATTCGAGGCGACTACGCCCACGCGAGCATGATATATTCATCTGTAACCGGAACCGGCGGCCGTAACATCGTCCATGCATCCGGCTCCGCGGAAGACGCAAAAAGGGAAATCGCTTTGTGGTTTAAAACCGAAGAACTGCACGAATACAAGCGCGCCGATGAATTCCACACAACCGGCAGGTAATCAAACCATGTCAAATCAATAAACGAAGATAACTTATATTTCTACAAAACAAGGTTTTTTTGTGAAAGGCAAATTAATAGCGATCGAAGGCTGTGACGGATCCGGCTTATCGACTCAGACAAAGATGTTATGCGAATGGCTGCGCAGCAAAGGTAAAGAAGTTCTTCAAACAAAAGAGCCAACGGAAAATTTTATAGGAAAAACTATAAGATCTGTGTTAAGGAAAGAAATAACCACAGACCAAAAAACTTTGCAGCTTTTGTTCTGCGCAGACCGTGCGCACCACTTGGAATCCGAAATAATTCCCGCGCTAGAACAAAACAAAATCGTCGTGACGGACCGCTACATCATGTCAACTATCGCATTCGGATCTTTAAACGAGGACGCGGAATGGCTGAAAAAATTAAATGAAAAATTCCGGAAGCCGGACCTGACAATAATAATCGACGTACCCGAAGACATATCTATAAACCGGATAAAAAGTTCAAGGCCAAAAATCGAACTGTTCGAAGAAAAAGAAAAATTAAAAAAAATACGCGAGAATTATAAAACTCTTTCGAAAGAATTCCCAAATGTAATATTGGTTGACGGCACGAAACCGCCGGAAGAGGTTTTCAACCTCATAAAATCCGCGGTAGAATCAAATTTATAGTCGATCCAACATCTACTTCTAATAATGTGATCCGTATGATACGACAACCTATAGTAGCTGTGCTAGGCCACGTGGACCACGGGAAAACGTCTTTGCTGGACCGTATTAGGGGAACCGCTGTCACAAAAATAGAGGCCGGCGGCATAACGCAGCATGTAGGCGCATCTGAAATTCCGGCAGACTCCATCAAAAAAATATGCGGCCCGCTGCTTGAAAGGATGGGAGTCACGTTGACAATTCCAGGCCTGTTGTTTTTAGACACACCAGGCCACGAAGCTTTCACCACAATAAGGAAACGGGGCGGATCGATAGCTGACATAGCCATCCTAGTCGTGGATTTACACGAAAGCCTGCAGCAACAAAGCCTCGAATCCATAGAAATACTAAAACATTATAAAACGCCGTTCATCGTGGCTGCCACGAAGCTTGACAGGATAAGCGGATGGAAACGGAACGAAGACATTCCTTTTATACAAAACGTCGAAAACCAATCACCGATGGCCATAGACGAGCTGGAGGAAAAAATTTACAAAATAGTTGGAAAATTATCTGAACATGGCTTTCAATCAGAACGCTTCGACCGTGTCAGCGATTTCACGAAACAAATTGCCATAGTTCCGGTATCAAGCCCCACGGGAGAAGGCATAGCGGATTTGCTGATGACTGTAGCAGGATTAGCCCAACAGTTCCTGAAAGAAAGGCTGGAAATAACAGGAAAAGACGGCGAAGGGACCGTGCTGGAAGTCAAGGAAATACGCGGCCTTGGAACAACAATAGACGTTATACTCTACAACGGCTCGATAGAGAAAAATGATTTCATAGTAATCGGAGGCAAAGAACCAATAGTCACAAAGGTAAAAGCGCTTCTAAAACCGCCGGCATTAAAACAAATGGGAATGGAAAAAAACTTCGTACAAACTGACTCCGTTCATGCGGCGGCGGGAATAAAAATATCCGCGCCGGACCTGGAAAAAGTTGTAGCTGGGAATCCACTGCTGTCCACACCGGATAAAAATGAAATAGAAAAACTTAAATCTTTGGTGCAAAAAGACGTGCAATCAGTTGAATTTTCCGCTGAAAACGAAGGTGTGTCAATAAAAACAGACACATTAGGGTCGTTGGAAGCCTTGATAAAAATCCTGAAAGACTCGAATGTGCCGATAAGAAAAGCTGAAGTCGGACCCGTCACGAAACTCGATGTGATGGAAATTGAAAATTCAAACCCCGAAAATCGGGCAATAATGGTGTTCAACAACGAAATTCTGGAAGATGCGGAAAATTACGCTAGGACACAGAAAGTGAAAATAATATCCTCAAACATAATTTACAGGCTCATAGAAGAGTATCAAAAATGGTCCCAAGAATTGAAGAAAAACTCGATAAACGAACGCCTGGAAAAAATAACAAGGCCCGCCGAAATGCGCATATTGCCCGGGTTCGTGTTCAGGGACTCGAAACCGGCGGTTTTTGGTGTCGAGGTTTTATGTGGTGTTTTGAAAACAGGCTATTTGATGAAACGCAAAAATGACGGGAAAACTATAGGCACGATAAAAGAGCTGCAGGACCAGGGACAAAACGTCGCAACCGCTGAAAAAGGCAAGCGTGTCGCAGTCTCGATGGACGAGCCGGCAATAGGAAGGCAGATAAACGAAGGCGACATATTGACCGCAGTCCTGGATGAAAACGACATAAAAACTCTCCGGGAACTTTATTCAAACCTGAGAGAAGACGAAAAAAACCTGCTTGCAAATTACTCCTGAGGGTTTGATTTTTTCTAAATTTTTCTTTCTGCAGGGTTATATTAACCCTCCGACAAATATTATTCATGATCATCGGAAACGGTAAAATGCTTGCAACCGTCGAGGATTCCAAAATAACAAAACTTTTCTGGCCCACAGTAAACAATTTCCAAAACATGGTGGAATCTCGCATTGGAATTTTTTCATTTAACGACAACGCCGTATCGTGGATAGACGAATGGAAAACAAAGCAGCAATATGTCGAAAATTCAAACATACTTGAAACCACGACCAAAAAGGGGACTGCAATAATTCATATAAAGGATTTTGTCCTGCCCATGGAAAATTGTTTGCTCAGGATAATTTCAACCAACGAACCGGCGATGATTTATTGCTGCACAAAAACCCAGCTTGGAGAAAACCAAAAAAAAGATTCGGTAATATTCGAAAGCGGAATGCTGCACAAAAACAAGGACGTTGCGCTTTGCGTTTTTTCACCCAATGAAATAAAAGAACACGACGTCGGGGAAATAGAAATGGATTCGCTCCAGGAAAAAAACGCGGGAGAATCAACCTCAGTGATGTCTTTTTTCACAGCACCTGACAAAGATGGAAACAACAAAGCCGCCATATTTATTGCAATATCGAATTCCGTTAAAGACGTCAACAAAATAATGACAAGCACACTCAACACGGACAAGATATTCATGGATACGGGACAGCGTCTATGCCGCTTACGCTTTCGATTTAGCAGGATATCACTCAGAAGCTGCGAAATTCTATTCTTGGCTGAAAAATGCAATAACAAAGCACAAATACCTCATGTTCGCCGACGGAACCGCAACAAATAATAATGAAAAAAGGACGGACCAACTCGCTACGGCGGTTTGGGGGATTTATTCGCATTACAAGAAAACCAAGGACAACAAGTTCATAGCGGAAATGTGGAACACAACACGTTACGCCGCGGAAGAATTGCAAAAGAACTTCAACCTCAAAACCGGCCTTATGTCGCCTTCACTGACTCCTTGGGAAGACAACTTCAACGTAAACGCTTATATTGCAGCTAGCTCGCATTTCGCATTCAACGCGGCTTCTATAATGGCTAAAAAAATGGGTCACGAAAACCTGTCCCAGGAATGGAACTCCTTATCGGAAAAATTGAAAGAATCTTATTTGTTCATGTGCTCCGATGAAATTTACCACAAAGCATACAACGAAAAAGACGTCGACGCGTACATGTTATCCATGTTAGTCCCGTTTGGAATGGTGGACAATTGGAACGAAAAAACCGAAAAGACCCTGGAAAAAATAGAAGACAGCCTCTGGGACAACGGGCTAAAAAGGAATTCAACATCTGACAAAACGTGTTTTGTCAGCACTGCATGGCTTGCATGGGCGCACAAAAAACTGGGCAATATGAAAAAATACAGGATAATCATGGACATGATCAATGAAAACTTCACCCCCACTGGGATTCCTTCAATGAAGCCGGGCGCAAAAAATGATATTTCCCTGTGGCCGAATGCAATGTATATCATAGCGAGAATGGATTAATTTTGTAAAAAAGGATTTAACATGTACGCCGAAAAAACTTCTCTGGAAGGGGAGAAAATCATATCCAGATACGGCGCGCTGGTTCTCACAAACAAACGCGTCGTTGGGGAGGAGAACATAATCAATCTCGCAATGGGCGGATTGGGCAAATTAATCACGAAAATCCTGGGATTCGCATCAAAAACCGCCGACGGGACAGTAACGGAAATAAAATTGGATAAAATAGATTCGATAAAACTGGCATTAAACCGGTACTCCCTGCTTCTAAAAATAAGCAATTTACTCTGGTTAATTACATTAATACTGTTAATTCTGATCTGGGTCGTGGCGCCTTATCGCTCAATATCCGAAACGGTAATTAAAATAATCGGATTTATTTTGAATCTCGTTACGCTGGGTTTTTTATCGGGTTTTTTTGAACCCATGCTGGAATCTACGGTGTCCATAATTTCCGGCTCGTACAACATACCCGTTATGACATTCGCAACATCAATGATATTTTTCGTTGCCTACATGATACTAAAGGAAATAAGATTGGAAATCCATTCAGCCAAAAACATGGCATTTACGAACATCATCGATTTCTCGATAAAAGGCAGTTTGGATGAAGCGCACAAATTCGCCAAAAAAGTCCGCGAAGCCGAAGACGACCACAGGAAGAAATAAATCAAACTAAAAACAATTCAACAGGCAATCATCATGGCCAGGAAACAACGCACCGCGTGCCCGTTTGCGGCAAGTCCCCTGCCTCGTAAAGCTTTGTAAAAAGTTTATATCGGAACTACGCCTATTCCTATACAGGTTTCTATGTTCGACGAAAATGTGGTCATAGCCAATGAATCGATATTGCTTGAATCGCATAGTCCGGAGGACATTATCCACAGAGAAGGGCAAAAGCAGGTTTTAATCGAATGCGTTAAACCCGCCTCGTCGGGCAAACGCATAAGAAACGTCTTCATCTACGGCCCCCCGGGTACTGGTAAAACGTTAATGACTAAATGGATCCTTTCAGAATTGGAAAAAGGCGCAAACCGTGTTAAAACAATATATGTCAATTGTTGGAGCCGTTCAACCTCATACAACGTCCTGGGCGAAATACTGCAACAAGCGGAAATATTCGTGAGCCCGCGCGAGTCAATGGTTTCAATGATAAGAAAATTCGAAAACCTTTCAAAACAGACGGACAAAAAATTCATAATCGCGCTCGACGAAGTCGACCAGCTGGAATCGAATGAAGTTTTATACGACATTTCAAGGAGCGGCTCTGGATTAGTATGCATTTCAAACAATCCTTACGCGTTATCGAATGTCGATGACAGGATCAAAAGCTCGCTGCAAGTAGAAGGCATCGAGTTTCCGGCATATTCAATTGACCAGATGGCGGACATAATCGGCCAGCGCGCAAAATACGCGCTTGCCCCAAACGCGATAACGCGCGACGACACGAAAGTTATAGCAAGGATGTGCAACGGCGACGCGCGCGTAGGAATTGAAATGCTTCGCAAAGCCGCGTTAATGGCCGAGAATGAAAACAAAAAGAAAATCTCCGCCGACCACATAAAAAAAGCGTTCAACGAGGCAAAATTCATGAGAAAAAACAAAGTCGAAGCCAGGCTAAACGAGGATGAAATGGAAATATTGAAAATCATAAGGTCTGCAAATAAAATAAACGCTAGCGGTATATACGAGCAATATTCGAAAAAAGTCTCTTCGCCCGTAACTGAACGCGCCGTGCGCAAATACCTGAAAAAATTCGCCAAGCTCGGTTTGATAAAACACGAAGGCGACGTGCGCTGGCGCGAGTATTTAGCGGTTTAAATTGCTAGGATCATCGGAACGTCAATTTGTTGGATGATCCGGCCCAAAAAGGCATTTAAATACTTTGCTTGCATCATTCTTGTTTTGGACATCTATGACAACCATATCCGAACTTGCCGGCGCACTGTTGGGCAACGAATGGGACGAAGCAGCGGGAAAATCCGGCAGGAGAAATTACACGGATCTGGACAGGGAAATAGCCAGATCGGTTGGTGTGAAACTGGGAAATAACACCAGGGATCATCGCATATTGAAACTGCTATCTGATGCACGCGAATATGCCCAAGTTGCATTAAGACAAAATTTTGAAGCCGCGCTCGAAAAGGAGCTCGAATGCCTCCAGGAAACAGGACTCACACTAGAGCAGTTTGATACTGCAATGTCGTATGCGAAAAAACTTGTCAGAGATCGCATGCGCCAGGGTGTTGGAACTGTTGAAGTGAAAGGCATAGTTACACCATATAATTTGTTTAGCTGGCCGCGTAATGTGAAAAGGGAGGACGGCCACATGGAAATCGATATCGGTATCTACGGCCTTGTGGGCTACAAGAGATTCGACCCGCAAAAAAAGGGTTATAATACAGTCGCCGGAAGCTCGGATGACGCCAAAAAAATAGCGCGCACATTCCAATCCATAACGGCTGTGGATCTCGAACCTTCTTTGGGACTGCAGGCCAGGAGGCTTGGCCGGCCGTCTGTCACCGAATTGCATCAACCAGCCAAGTTGCCGGACGGGACGAATTTTTTTCATGCTTACGAAGTGGAAATAGCCTACCGAACAAGGATACCCATAGGAATGATGCACACTCTTTACGAACAATCCCAGAAAACGCCGGCCAATTAAAAACAATCTTTATCGGAACTCTTTTCTCGCTATCGGAATTTCATCCACCCGAAAGTGTAATGATACAGTTCAAAGAAATAACTAGTTAGTGCAATAAGGGTGCACGGGAACAAGGCTTCGCCCTCTATTCGCGTTTCCGCCTCCCAAAAACTGGATAACCGTGATTTAAACGATCACCTCCATTATCCGGAAAAGGCAGGTTAATCGCAAGATTAACCTGCCATCAAGCTCATTGCCGCCCGGACGTCGTTAAGGATGAAGGGACGAGGCAAATTTTATAAAACTTTCTCCTTTTCTGAAGAAGATGATAAAAAAAAGTTTAATAAACTAAATATAACCCGGTCTTAGGATAAAACGCAGCCCACACATACCAGAAGCCATATGTCGCATCAATGCGCTTTAATTGTTCGCCTTTCATCGAACCCTCGATCGCAACGCCATCGTAATTCCAGACGCTGTTGGTTTCTTTGTCAACGATTTTATCTCCGGCGATTTCAAAGTTTAATTCCCTTCCCTTTAAATTACGGTCGAAAATTTTAATAACATCCAACTCCTTGTCGTATATTACAACCAATTTTTGTTTGCCAACCTGGTCATTTACAACCCCAATTGATGTCACGTTGCTTTTCAAATAGGCTTTTGCCTCGCCGGCAAAAGTTACGCCGTAAATTATATCCTTCACGAAAAGCCTCTTGTCTTCATTCTTAACTCTATACCAGACTTTCTCGCTTTCTTCATAACCGCCGTAGGGGTCAGTCCCGTAATCACGGTCAAAACCCGTGTCTGAAGACATGACTAGTGTGTCTGGATATTTGGACTTCCACAACGACCAAGTCGTAGTTTCAACAGGTATTCTGGTTAAGTTCTTGCCAACAATGTCGCCCATTATGGCCTCGCCTGTTAATTGTGACCAGTAAGACCGGGTAACGCTGTCAACTAAAACATCGTTTGAATTGTATAATATGCCTGTGACTTTGAACGTAGCAATTTTGCCGGAAACTTTGCTCTCATAAGCAATGGGTGTACGGCATAAAACGCAATAAGTGACAGCTACAGGCTTGCCAGAGAAATTGTCATTGATAACTTCATGCCAATTCAATATCTTAATAGGATAAGCCTTTATCAGACCATTGTAAACTATCCCGACTACCAAATCCTTATCCTCGGGATAAGTGACATTAGCGGAAACGAATTTGGGATTAATTATCTCCGGTATCGCGCCTTCAGGCAGCGGCGTGTCGAAATCGCTGATGTTAACCAAGCTTTTCACATTGCCAATAGTTCTAACAGGCGGATACAACTGGGAATATATAGCATAAGACGCGAAAACTACTAACAAAGCAGCCGTGCACAATAAAAGTTTCCTTTTTTTCTGTTTGCCGAATAAATCCATGCTAATTTAATGTAACGCAAAGCACAAAAAGCTGACTGAAACAGATGCTTTGCGTATGCATCTGTTTCTAGTTCCGATAGTTGAAAAAACTTATCTGGCCCTTTTATTTGGACGCAAAACAAAGAATATTTTGAAAGTTATGGCGCAAAAAACAACGAGTCACATCATGAACATCAGGTTTTGTTTATCGTATAATATCTGGAACAAGTTGCCTGAAACAGGTACGTGGCAATTAGAAGCATACCGTATGCTGTATCGGTATGCTTCAGTTCACAACCCATCTGTTTTTAGTTCGATGCCTGCTTGATCTGGGATGATTTCGCAATTTCTGCCCGAAAAGCGAATGACCGAAAACAATGGGCAATCGAGAAAGCCGGGTTTTTCGGATCTTTTCCATAGTCGACTGACGCAGAGGAAACTGACATACACAATGTGTATGTCTAGCTACGGCGGCCAGCCGAACCGACTGGCTCATACATTGTATGAGCCTAGTTGTCACCGCAAAACCCGGTTCGAATTTTATTCTGAAAGTATTTTCCGCCCGACTTTGCAGACTTTGTTGTATTTGCATGATATGCAAGTCCGTTTGGAAACAGGCAGCCATTCGGAATCTATTAATGCGAAACCCTGTGGTTTAGGGATTATCTCATTGGAAAGTATGTTTTCGGCCAATTGTGTTAGTTCCGGAACTTGGGTAACCCACGACGAAAGCTGCGCCCCGGAAACTTTAAACTCCAAGCTGTCGGGCGTGTTGAATCTCCTGAAATTTATTGACGCCCCGATAACATCCACAAGGTTTTTAAATTTAGCATCCTTGGGCATCATGAAAGCGTACGACGACAACTGTATTCGATGCGTATCGTTCATTCCGAGGAAATTGGAATAAGAAAACTTGTCATCTTTTATCAAAACCTCATTTTTCATGCCTTGATTGTGGCCTAAGAACTGAAGCTCATCAATCCGCCCGCGCAGCCCGTTCTCGTAATCGGCGACTCTTATTTCTCTTGCAACAAATTTCTCGCCTTTGATTATTTTTGTTATTATTTCATCGTCTGTAAAGACTTCGGCCTGTTTTTGTAATTCATTGTGCCTTTTGGCTCCTTGCATCATCGCTTTCGTGACGATCTTGGCTTTTTTGTTGAAAAGGAACGCTATCTGGCAAAGTCCAAGGTAAGAGAGGTCAGAAACAGAAATCATACCAACTTAATTGTCCCACACCGCTTAAAAGTCTTGTTACAAAGCTGTTCCTTTATTCATTTTTTTCCTGTCGAAGCTCAGGAAATCAAGCAAAATATCCGAGAAAGTTTTTTCTTTGGCGCCTTCGATATGCATCGCCAATTTCCGGTACGCTTTCGCAGCTTTGGAATTTGGTTTATGCATTACAACCGGCATACGGTTTTGTATTGAAGCGCGCACATTCCTGTCTTCAGGCACAATTCCAATTATCTTTTCATTGAAAAAATCCTCAATTTCACCGCTTTGGAGCTCATAATTGTCGTTATTTACCTTGTTCACGACCAGTCCCAAAACCTTCCCGTTGATAATTTTTATCGCCTTGTAAGCCTTGTACGCATCCGCAACCGCAGGCAGTTCAGGGTTTGTTACAATAAGGTATTCACTGCAAGCTTCTATCGCAGCCCGTGCGTCCGTACCTAGCCCGGGCGCACAGTCCATGATGATGTAATCCGCGTCGCCCGCCAGCTTATGCACGTGGTTTTTCAATTCGCTTATGTCAACATGCCTGTCCTTAAGGGAAAAATCGGCGGGTATTACACGCAGCCCGCTCTCATGTATATACATAGCCTGTGATATGTACGGCACATTTTCCATGATATCCTGGATCGTAAAGGGCGTGAAATTCATGCCCAGATGAAGGCTCACGTTTGGCGTATTCACGTTCGAATCGATTAAAATTACAGACTTGCCCAATTTGGTGAGCGCAACGCCCAGATTCACAGCAGTAGTCGTTTTGCCAACCCCGCCTTTTCCCGAAAACACGCCTATGACCCTGCTCATGATAATATTGATTGTGCTGGCCCCAATAAATCTTTTAATCCTTTCATTTTGATCTAAAAGTATGAGATCCTGCGTAATTTTGGAAGGCGGCAACATGAAAGAACTGGCCTCCAAAGCGGCCGAAGCGAAACAAAAAGGCTCGGATTTGGTGGAAATAAACTTCAACTCATTCAACGACTATTCAAACCTGGAACGCATAGAAAATTTCCCGGTTCCCGTAATAATTTCGTGTAATTTTACAAAAGACCAGGAGACCATAGTTGCTGTTAAAAGGGCGTTGAAATTCAAAACGGAATTCGTGGACATCGACCTGGCGTTTCCAAAAAACTTCATAGAGGAAACATTTTCATACGCCCGCTCAAACGGGATAAAAACAATTATTTCATATTACCCGGACTCGCTGGCCAACCCAAAACACACGAAAAAAATCATCGAAGACATGTCGATAATGTCCAGATATATGAAAATTGGATTGCCGCCAAAAAGCAAAAAAGACAGGAAAACTTACGACGAGATGTTCGAAATATCTTCAAAGACCGGGTCGAAGCTTGTTTTAGTTAACACCGGCGAACCTGAAAAAAGGAACTTCATAACTTACGGCAAAATAGGGCCGTCCGAAAAAAATAAGAACCTGCCGGAGATAGAGGATGTAAAGAGATCAATAATAGAAAACGTGAAAAAAACAACGGTTTAATAAATTTAACAGGAAAAACTCAACGATAATGTATGAAAGCCATAACGCCTGTTATAGCGTTGGTCATGCTGATGTTAATTACGGTCGGCATCGTTGGCGCGGCTTCAGTTTGGTTTTCCGGGTTATTTTCATCTTCCACATCAAAAGCAATCTCAATCCCGCCCGGCGGTGCTTTATGTTCAAACGGCGAAATTAAAGTATTTGTTTTGAACAACGGCGATAAAACTTTGACAGGTTCGGACATATTGATCGCGCAGATAGACGGTAACGACGTGTCGAATAGCCCTTTCTTCGGTGACATGTCATCGGGTTTGGTCGGCTATTGGAAATTCGACGAAGGGTCCGGCGCGGTTGCAAAAGATTACTCGGTAAGTGCAAACGACGCATCGCTTAAACCGCTTTGTCCGGATTGTCCCGCGTGGGCAATGGGCAAATCAGGCAACGCTTTGGATTTCGACGGATCCAACGACTATCTTAGCGCGTCGCAGGTATCTCCTGCGAAAATTACCGTAATGTCGTGGGTAAATTTTGACACGCTTTCCGGTTATCAGGAAATAGTTGCACAAAAAGGAACCCCTGCTGAAGGCGCATATTTTTTAAGAAAAGACAGCCCGGTGGAAGGAAATAAAATAAGTTTCTTTGTTTACGACGGAGCCGTGGTGGAACCAAGGGTTTACTCTGCGACAATACCCGTAACAGGCACATGGTACCATCTCACAGCTCTCTATGACGGCGCATACATAAAATTGTACATCAACGGCAAACTGGAAGGGACCGTGGCAAGGCCGGCCATAAATTACGGCCCGGGTGGCAGCCTGATTATAGGCTCAAGCGGAAACCTTGTAAACCGGATGGGAGGACTATTGGACGAAATAAAAGTGTACAATAAAAACGTAGGAGATATCAACGTACAGCCGGGAAAATCCGGAATGATAATAAATTATCCTGGCGCGACAGGAAAACACACAATAAAAATTGCCACGTCCTCATCCACGGCGGAAACCGCGGTCATATGCGCCTAAAAATCATTTCTTCTTGCTTTCACTGTATTTACATTTTCCGCAGGTGAACCTGTCCTTATGCTCCGCGAGCCATGTTCCTGCTCCGCAGCGCGGGCATGCCCTATTCTTGTGTTTGCCGTCCTTGTACATTTTCCACAATTGTATCAGCTTATGTTTTGTCATTTTTAACCTCTGTTGGTGCGTTCGCCGGTTTGGAACGGGCCTTTACAATTTCAAGCCTTTGTTTTGGTATGAACTTTGGATCATCATAAATCTTAACTCGAACACGCGCCTCGGCCGTACCGAATTCCGTGATTATCTGGTCGACCAGGATATTTTTTTCATCGACGCCGAAATGCGATGCGATGCCCGCGACTACATCTTTTCTGGACGGCGTGGCGCCTGAGTTTTTGATCTTAACGACCAACTCCTTCCTGTTCAAGACAGGGTTAATTTTCTCAGAAACTGGTTCAATCTCCATTCATTTCACCAATATGCAATATTTGCCCGGGGCCGTTATGCCCATATGCTTCGCGATGGAAGAATCTTTCGGATCGTTAACCATGACAATGCCTTTCCAAGTCCACGAAAAACTCGTGCCTTTGCAAACCGGGCAAACGCCTTCTTTGACGAACCTGCGACACGCCCTGCAAACTTTATCTGCCATTATTTCTTAGCCTCTTCTTTTTGATCTTTAACTTCACCTTTCTTAATCGGCGGCCAATCCAAAACGCCCAACCCGTTTTGGCGCATTGTCATCCCGATCTTGTAATCATTTTTTCCCATTGATACGGTTATCACGCGCGCCTTTACGCTGTCGCCTTCTTTTATAGTTCTTTTGGAATCCTTGCCTAAAAACATTGAGTTTTTGGCGTCGTATGAAACGAAATCATCCATTACCTGTGAAATATGGACTAGCCCGTCCAAAGGTCCCATGCGTACAAACGCGCCAAACTCTGTAATATCGATCACTTCACCGCTGACGATTTCGTACATTGTAGGATAATAAGACAATACGTCAAAAGTCACGACATAATGTATCGAACCGTCGCCCGGCAGCAATTTACCCTCGCCCACGTGTGTGATTTCCGTAACTGCGACCATGACGCCCATTTCCTTGTCCATGACCCCTTCCAACTGTTCTTGCAAGCTCTGTTTGACAGCTTTTTTTATGGGCATACCCATTTTTGCTGGCGGAACCCTGACCACATCCTCGATTGTAAGTAATTTGTACATATTTCCACCTAAAGCGTTAATGCCAGCCAAATAGAAGATTTGACCTGTGTGTCGCAACTGAAATTAGTCATTTAAGCTTTATAAAGGTAGCCAAAAATGCCGGTTATTAAAATCAGTTACTCTGAATCGAATTTCAGGCGTCCGCTTCTATTCGGCTTAACATAAGTATGAAATGACAATCCTTCATCCAAACCTTCATCTCTGCCTATTCCCGGAACCTGTGTAGTTAAATGGTATCCTTCGCCTGCCACATGACTGATGTGAGAATATCCGGTCTGTTCGTAGACAGTTAACGAACCGCGTTGATGTTGGATTTGTGCAACCCCAATATCTTCTCCACTTTCGAGATACTGTCGTGTCATTTTCTGTTGTACTTGCAGTTTTCTTGCCACTTCCTGTCGCTCATATACTCTTGCCATTATCGCACGCATAGGATTTGTATCAGGCATACTCGCAGAAGACCTAGCACTTTCGATACCCTGTCTCATCGCTTCGTCTTGCTCCCGCATTATTTTAGCCATTATCGCACGCATAGGATTTATATCAGGCAAACTAGCTGATGTATCTAGTAATTTGTAAGGCTCATGAATATTATGAGTTGGCACAGAATCCCAAGCAGCATCTTGCAGCCGTTTTGCTTCATTCGCTGCAGCATAGTAACCGCCTATGCCACCGCATGGCCTCGCATCTGGACCAATATAACTGTATGGAATATTCGCTCCAGGCAAACTGCTAGAGGGACCCACTCGAAAATCGTTGACCACACCCGTAGATGTCAACCTCAGTGGTTCATGAAACGCAGAATCAAATCCGGACATAATTTTCTATTGAAAGTATGAAAATAAATATAAACAAACTCCCATAACGGGCAGAAAAGCTTACTTAAACGCCTTCATTGACGTTGTTATTAATTTCTTCGCCTCTTCCGCGCTTTTCCAGCCCTCTACTTTGGCCCACTTGCCCTTTTCAAGGGCTTTGTATTGTTCAAAGAAATGTGCAATCTCCTTCAAAATGTGCGCCGGAACTGTCGCCATGCTGACCATCTCATCGTAACGCGAATCATCAACTGGGACCGCTAAAATCTTTTCGTCAGTGCCTTTTTCATCTTTCATCAGCATCATTGCAACTGGCCTTGCATTAATTACGCAACCCGGAAAACTTGGCTGGTCAACAAGGACAATCACATCCAGCGCGTCGCCGTCGCCACACAGCGTCCGTGGAACGAAACCGTAATCGCCGGCATAATGGAATGGCGACCGCAGAACGCGGTCAAGTATGAAAACGCCTTTTTCCTTGTCATATTCATATTTGTTTCTGGAGCCTTTCGGTATCTCCACAACTACATTGATTTCGTTCGGCGCTTTTTTTCCAACATCAAGATCTTTTAGAAGATTCATTTTATCTTATCTCCCGTCCGAACATTAAATATCTTCTGTCCCTTAAATATCCTGCTAAAAAACCGTTTTCAACGCATCTTTTACGCAATTCTTTATCCTGGCTTATCAAAACGCTGCCAGCATCGCACAGTTCGATCAACGAATCGTCGCCCTTGCTTTTTGTTTTTTTGATCTTCAATGAATTCCTTTCAGCAAATTGCAAGGCCAGTTTAGCGGCTTTTGAAATCTTGCTTCTTCCACGGGAAATTTTTTCAACTTCCAAAACCACAGAGCGCGACGTCACCAGTTCGCATCCGGGAAAAACTTCTTCCAGATGGCTGAAAATGCCCGACCCGCCTTTAACTGCTTCTATTAAAATGTTCGCGTCCAGGATTAATTTTTTTATTTTCATAGATTATCAACGTCTTTTACGGGTCGGTTGAAAATAATTTTTCTCAATTCTACAGCAGGCAAAATCAAGAAAGAGACCGCAATAGTCTGGATTAATTCGTCGATTGTCAAAGGAACCGTTCCAAATATTGAATTCGCCGCAGGGACGTATAATACAACGAGCTGCAGCAGGAAGGATATCGATATTGCAAACGCCAAGTGTTTATTGGCGTCAATTATTTTAAGCACAGATTTGTTTGATTGGGAATTAATGGCTTGGAACAACTGGAAAAACACGATCGTGGTAAACGCAGCCGATTGCGCTTTCGCAACATCTGGTAAATGCCCCAAAAACACATATAACGTACCGATTGATATCAAAAAGCCGACAAAAATTATATCGTATATTGTTTTTCTGTTGATAATTTCCTCTTTCATGTTCCTCGGCTTCCGCTCCATTATATCCTTTTCCACGGGTTGCATTCCCAGCGCAAGCGCAGGCAAGCCGTCCGTCAACAAGTTCATCCATAAAATTTGGACCGCAACCAGGGGCAATGGCAATTCTTTCATTATCGTAGAACCTAAAAGTATCGCAAAGAATACTGTTAAAACCTCCCCTATGTTGCAGGACAAGAGATAAAAAACGAATTTTCTTATGTTATCGTAAATTCCGCGGCCCTCTTTAACTGCGCTAACTATGGTCGCAAAATTATCATCCGTCAACACCATGGTGGAAGCTTCTTTTGAAACGTCCGTTCCCGTTATACCCATGGAAACGCCTATGTCCGCTAAACGCAACGCGGGCGCGTCGTTGACTCCGTCGCCGGTCATCGCAACCACTTCCCCCATGTCTTGCAGCGCTTTGACTATTCGTGTTTTATGCTGCGGAGACATCCTCGCATAAACGTACGTATCTCCGACTATCTTATCGAATTCCTCGCTGCTTAATCCGTCCAGTTCGCTGCCGGTTATAACACGCCCCTCCGGAAAATTCAATTCATTGGCGATCGCAATCGCGGTTATCTTATGGTCGCCTGTGATCATCACGGTTTTTATGCCGGCTTTTTTGCAGATTTCAATAGACTCTTTGACTTCTTTCCTGGGCGGGTCTATCATGCCCACTAAACCGAGAAAAACCAGGCCTGATTCTATCTTATCCTTGTCGTAGTTTTTTTCGCCATAATTTTTGTAAGCCACGGCTATTATGCGCAGCGCCTCCGAAGCCATGGATTCATTAATCTTCAATATCTCTGATTTTCTGCCCTCGGAAAGTTTCATTTCCTTGCCCCGCACCAGCTCGTTGGAACACAACTTCAACATCACATCAACAGCGCCTTTCGTGCAAACTATAGAATCCTTTTTCGTGCTGTTAACAACGCTCATCCTTTTCCTGTCCGAATCAAAAACTACTTCATACTTCCTGTTGTATATCTCGTTAAGCGATTCTTTGTAAAGTCCGGCCTTCGCGCCGGCCACCAGCATCGAAACTTCAGTCGGATCCCCGACAACTTTGGGCATGCCGTTTTCTATGGAGAAAGATGAGTTATTGCAAATAACCCCGGCTTTCAACAGCATTTTAAGGTCTTCATCCACATCGGCTTCCTTCCCGTCAACCATAAAAACTCCATCAACATTGTAACCGCTCCCGCTTACTTCATAAAATTTCGATGGGGTGTATATTTTTTTTACCGTCATCTGGTTTTCGGTCAGTGTACCCGTTTTATCCGTAACTATCACAGTAGTCGCGCCTAGCGTCTCAACTGCAGGTAATTTTCTCACTATTGCGTTTTTCTTTGACATCCTGTAAACTCCCAGCGCCAATGAAGTCGTAACTACTGCAGGCAAACCTTCCGGGATTGCAGCCACGGCCAGAGACACAGAAGCCAAAAACATGTTGAAAGAATCAACGCCCTTGTTCACGCCCAAAACAAAAACCACGGCTATGATTATGAAAATTACCTTGGCCATTTCCTTGCCAAAAACATCCAACTTTTTCTGGAGCGGCGTCTTTGATAATTTCTGCTCCTGTATAACCTCCGCTATTTTTCCTATTTCGGTACCCATTCCCGTTTTCTCAACAACGAATTTCGCGCGCCCGTATGTTACCGCGGTCCCCATGAAAACCCTGTTAACCCGTTCCGGGACAGGAACGCTTTCATCCTTATCGAGGTCAACGTTTTTTTCAACCGGCAGCGATTCTCCGGTTAAAGACGATTCGTCGGCGTGAAGGCTGAAAGATTCCACTATAATGCCGTCGGAAGGGACTTTATCCCCGGCCTCAATGATAACAAGGTCGCCCGGTACTATATCCGCAGCCGGTATAACGGTTTCCCGCCCGTCCCGCACAACTTTGGCTGTAGGGCTTATTATTTTTCGCAGCGCATCCAATGACTTTTCAGCCCTGTATTCCTGGACGAAACCTAGGACCGCGTTAAGGAAAACTATGGCAATTATCGCAATCGAATCTATCACTTCCCCGAGGAAAAAAGACACGGACGCGGCCAATATCAGTATCAGTATCAATACGCTCGAAAATTGCTCTAAAAACAGCTCAAGCGGGTCCTTGCCTTTTTTTTCGCGCAGTTTGTTTAGTCCAAACTTCGCGGTCAAAATGGCCGCTTCAGTCGTTGACAATCCGCGGTAATTATTATCGTACTTCATCCCAACTGATCCGGTTTTTAATTTTATTTTTTGATTATTAAATAACACAAATTAAAAATTAACTGTGAAAACGTGAGTTTGTTGGACGGTTTGGCCGTCGTTATAGGATTGGCCGTATTTGAAATAATCGTGAGCATGGACAACGCCATAATTAACGCGCACATACTGAAAAATATGGGGCAGAAATGGAGGAAAATTTTCCTTGTGTTTGGAATTCTTACTGCCGTTTTATTGATGCGTTTGATCCTCCCATTGGTCATGGTGTGGCTGCTTGTACCGGATATAACCGCAGATGGTATTGCGAAATTATTCACTTCCGACAGCTCACTGGCCCACGAAGCCATCGAGCATCAAAAATACCTGATACTGTCATTCGGCGGCATGTTCATGCTTCTGGTCTATTTCCACTGGCTGTTCATGGAAAAGAAAAACCCTCTTTTTATACACGAAAAACTGCTGAAAGAAAACCATGATGTATGGTTCTTCGCATTCGCAGCCCTGTTGCTTGCGTCCGTGCTTTATTTCGCGCGTTCTAACCCGCCCATGATGATAACTGCCGCGCTTGGCAACGCAGCCTTCTTCATACTATACGGTTTCAAGGAAAGCGCGGAAAAACAGGAAGAAAAAATGATTAAAACCGAAGCGTCGGACATTTCCAAGTTCATGTACCTGGAAGTTTTAGACATGGTATTCAGCTTCGACAGCGTAATAGGCGCATTCGCTTTCACGACCAACCTGCTTTACATATTTCTCGGCTTGGGCATAGGCTCGTTGGCATTGCGCGAATTGACCCTGATGGGAATAGGAAAAATATCAAAATATATTTGGCTCAAAAACGGCGCCATGACTTCGATCGCATTCCTCGGGATTTTCATGATGATGGAAAGCTTCGGATTTTCACTTCCAAAAATCCTGCCAACCGCCATTACCCTAAGCGTAGTAGGTTACGCCTTTTTAATGTCGCACAAAAATAACATGAAAATTTAAATTGACAGCACATTTATCCCCGTCGCCATCATTTCAAACGGGTGTATATCCTGAGAATGGTTGGTATCGCGCATCTTCCTTACCATGAGGCTTCTTTTGTATTTTGTGAGGCTCATATACTGTAAAACTACTACAGCATCTGCAGCAAATTCTATCACTCCGTACCTGCTTAAAGACTGGGAGTCTTCGGGTATTTCCGCAGTTATTACAACCGTGGTTCCAAGGTCCTTTAGCCTTCTTAAGGTTTTAAAAAGTATCTTCCTCATCTCAAGCTGCTTGTCAATGTACATCTCAAACATGCTGACCGAATCAATGACGATTCTTTTGGCGTGGATCAATTGAGCTTCCTTCTCTATGGTCGTAACCAGCGTGTCTATTGAAAACGGCTCCACTTCAAGTATTTTTAGCATGCCTTTGTTTTCCAATTCCTCCATATTCCAGCCGTACCTTGCACAATGATTTCGTATACTTCTGGACGTTTCCTCGGTGGAAACTAAAATTCCAGGATCCTTGTAAACCCTTGCGCCGGCATGAAGGAATTGGGTTATAAAAGTAGTCTTCCCGGACCCCGTTTTTCCGGTAACAAGTATTGAGGAATTTTTTACAAATCCTCCTTCTATGAGTTCGTCTAACCCGCTTATTCCTGTAGGAACTCTTTCTATAACCATATCAACGCCCGATAATTAATGATTGGCCGACAGGGTATATATTAGTTACACAAACTCATCCAGCTCGCGTTTCAATTCCCTGATTTTCGTTTCAATTTCATTCAACTTACGCAGATAATCAGAAGTTATGCGGCCAAATGAATTTTCATTTATTTTCCGGCTATTGTAATTATTTTCAGCCGAAGACTTTGATTCAATAATATCATGCCTTTCTTCCTGCAAATCCGCTATCATTTCCCTGATCTTCCTGGGCCTTGAAATTTTATCCGAATAAGAAGATTCCAGCTGTTTCTCGAGGTAAAGGGTCATGAGAATTATGACCATTAGAACTGGGATTGTCCACCAAAGTTTGTAAGCCATTTCAGGCAGTTGATTTTTAATTATCCTGATTATTATCGAGTGACTGCCCGCATTGCCTTCGCCGTCAACAGCTATAGCCGTAAGGGAAAGATAATTGCCGTTTGAAATGACGCCGTATCCGCTGAACTCGTAGAAGCCTGAGTCTGAAATCATGTTCATTCTAGATGAACGCCCGTCCGAATCCTCCAATACGACCAAAGCATTTTTAACAGGGTTATTATTCTGGTAATAAGCCCTGACCATCACATTAATTTTTTTACCGCTGTCAACCACTGTTTCACTCGGAGATAAAAATTCCAGCAATATAGGCTCATTGACGATCTTCAAAGGTATCGAAATATCCGCAATATCGCCGCCGCTTGTCGCAGTACATTTCAAAATCCACGCCTGTGCGGGATCCCCGCTGCCGATCTCATATTCCCCGTAATAAGCTCCTTCCTCTATGACCGAGTCTTTCTCGATATTATAAACAGCGGAAAAAAGGCCGCCCTCTGGTGAAAGGTTAATCGCAAATACCGCGGTCGGATCGCGCGAAAAAAGCAATCTACAAAAGGCGTCCGCGCTGCCCAGATTCAAACCGTTTTCGGTCACCTTCAGTTTTACGGTCAGGTCGCTGCCGCTGTAAAAACGTTCGTTTGCTGCAGGTGTTATTAATTCAACAGCCATCTTTGAACCATTAAAAGGCTGCGCAAAAGAAAATGAAGACAAAAGCAATAGAATCCCGCAAACAGATAAAATTAAAGATTTTCCCGAATCCATACTTAATAGTACGGTTAATGGGTAGATAATATTTAATCGCTCTTTTCCAAGCGCAAACCTTCGCCTATTTTGACCGGCAAAATCTTGCCCCCGGCCCTTTTGATAGCGTTTGACACTTGCCTGCCCTTTTCGGGTGCAATCGCTATCATGTTATCTCCTATACCAGCGCCCGATAATTTAGCACCCAACGCCCCGGCCCCGCGCGAAGCAAAAATCAATTTTTCAAGATTTATGGAACTGACGCCCATTGCCGACAAAAGCCCGTGGTTAATGTTCATTAATTCACCCAATGTGCGCCAGTCTTTAGTCCTTATCGCCTTCTCCGCTTCGTCCACTATTTCACCAATCTTATCTATGAAAACCGTCAACAGGGTGGGATATTTTTGTTCTAACTGCTGGACAGCTTTGATTATCGGCCCGCTCTTCGCCTTTATCCCCGTATTGCCGACGATTATCGGAATGTCCTCGTTAGTAACTACACGCGTCACTTTTCCTTTGATATAATATATTATCCCGCCGTATGTCGAAGCTGCGACATCCATACCGCTCCCGTAACCTGTGACCCCGGAACTGGCCTGGAACGCGATATCAACAATTTGCTTTTTATCCATTTTGATGTTGAAATATTCGTTTAACGCTCCGATGGCTGCGACCGTGACCGCGTTCGAAGATCCCGTGCCCGATGTGACGTCCGATTTTATTTCGAGGTCAAAACCCTTTTTCTCGCCTGCTTTCTCAACCAGTTTTTCTATGGCCGCGGACAATATATCTAATTTTTTTGTCGGCCATTTCTCCTTCACCACATCGTATTTATTGGACGTCAAAAAAATCTGGCTATCTTTTCTCGGCTTTAAGATGGCATAAACCCTGCTATCTACCGCTTGGACTAAAATAGGTTTACCGTGCCTGGAAGCATGTTCGCCAAACAGAACAAGCTTGCCGGGAGCCGACGTTATTATCATAAAATCACTCAAAAAAGATGTTTATTGATTGTCTCCGCCCCTTTGCCGGGCTTGTTTTCAATGACATCAATCACACTGCCGATGAGTTTAACCCGCTTAATAATTTCCCTGCAATTCTCCGGTAATGAAAGTATGTGCACATGCGCACCTGTATCAATGGTGTAATAGCATTCTATGCCTTCGGCTCGCCAGTCCTGCACAGCATGCATGACGGAAATCGTGCCCGCCGACCAGTTCAATATCGTAGGTGTCGTAGTCAATGCGATAGCGTGCATCAATAAGGAATCAAACTCCGCTGTTTTTCCCAAGCTTGTAAAATCCTTGTCCAAAACCGCTTTCCTTACGATTTTCAAATTTTTCTCCACAGCCGACAATCTCGCATCGTATAACGGGCAAGTTCGCACGCTGGCTTGCATGCTTTCACGTGTACCGTGTTTGCGTTTTGCAGCCTCTACGACAACCGCTATGTCCCTGATATCAAAATAATTCTCATCGGCTATTTGTTTGGCATAAGATTTCTCGGAGGTTTTCGCTGCCAACCACTCAACATAACCCCCGAATATAGAACGGCACGACGACCCGGAGCCTTGCCTCGCAATGATTGAAAGCTCTTTTTTATCCAACTCCAAACCCGCAGCGCTGCAAGCAGCAATTGTAAGCGCTGCGAAACCGGAAGCCGACGACGCCAAACCCGCCGCAGTCAAAAAATTATTTTTCGATGCAACTTTCGCTTTTTCATCCAATTTGGAAATTTTACGTATCATATCTATGTGTTCAATTACTCTTTCCGATTCCTTGCCTTCTGCCTTCTTACCGTTCAATTCGACCAAATCATTTTTATAATCGCTTGAAAATTCCACGGTTGTTGTCGTATTTAGTTTATCCACAGTCATGGAAATGCTGCCGTTCATCGGCAAAATCAATTTCTCGTCGTATTTTCCCCAGTATTTGACCAAAGCCGTGTTTGAATTCGCAATAGCCGTCGATTTCACAATTTCCTCTCCGATCTTAATTTACTAAGCTTTTCGGGTTCTTTAAGGCTTTTAGAACCGACCAAATTTTTAATTTTCTGGGATATTATTGTAAATATTTCATCTTGGGCCTTCTCCCAATCATCCGTCGCAATTACAGGCACGCCGTTTTTCTTCGCATCGTTGCACTGGTAATCCTGCATTATTCTATATGTATCAATGGCGTCTAACAATCTCAACGAATCTCCTTTCAGATGCGTCTTCCGATCCCTCATGCCTATGCGGTCCTTATGGATTTTTTCGGAATTCAATCTCAAAACTATCGGGATCACGCTTGGATAATTTAAAACCTAAAACCATCGACTCGCCGTCCCTGATCCCGCGGTCCGCGACCATGCGCTCTATGGTTTGATTCATTATCTTAGCCTGCGCCTCAAAACCTTTGATTATGTTTTCGTTATTTTTCTCCCCAAAAAATTTCCACGCATCATAAACAGATGTGAAAAATTCCGGATTTTTTTCCTTGGAAAAAAAATCACGCAGCGCAGAACGAAAAGCATCGCCACCGATCACGTTTCCAATTCCGAACGCGGTCGCGATTTCACGCGCCATTGTAGTTTTACCAACACACGGCATAGCAGCTATTATCGGTATTATCGGTTCTTTTAATTTACCCTTTTCGACCAGTTTCTTGTATTTATTGAAAATAACATAACGTTCAAAATATTTCTTCCCGATTTTTTTCAATGTATTTTCAACATAAATTTCGTTTTTACCAAATAAACCGGATAATTTATCCAACCCCAAGCCGGTACAAAGTAAAATTGAATCTTTGCCGCCGTAAAGCATTTCATTCGCTCCTGATTATCTTCGGCCCGCTCGCAACTTTATATTTCAAAGGCGCCCATCCCCTTGCAACCAGTTCTGCATAAACTTTATCGGCCTGCTCTTTCAAACACACAACCGAAACCAGGTTGCCCCCGCCCTGCAAGCAATATGCATGAAGCCCGCTGGCTCGCATTTCCTCGGCGTCAATCCAGCAGTCCATTATCTTTTTTCGCCGCACACGCAAACCCACATCCTCGAGTAAATAATGCGCATTGCGTATGTTCTCTTCCGCGTTTTTTAACACAGCCAAAAAATCTTTCTTTTTAATCGCATTCTCAATATTTTTTATCCATAACGGGATGCGGTTAACGCGATAGTTATACCAAGGATGCGTTACTATAGCAGCGTGTATTTCATCCGCGGTTATGCGGCTCGGGTAGTCGAAACAAACTGTGAAAATCCTTATGCCATCCAAATCTTTGGCTGATGCCACTGCGATACCGTGCATTTCCGGTTCATCAACAACAATTTTGCTTAACCCTCCGTAAACCGATCTTATAGCAGATTCGGAACCGCGCATCGCGTATTTAGAAACCTCATCAACCTTCATTTTCGTTCCTAAAATTTCGTTCAAACCGGAAAAAAGCGCAGCTAGCCCGGAATCGCTGCTTCCGCCTTTAATGTTGTAATTGGTGGAATCTATTTCCAGACCAACGTCAATTTTTTTATCCTTTAAAAAAGACTTTATCGAATTTATCGTATCCTCATTTCGTTTTCCTTCAACAGGCTTGCCGCCAAGCGTAAACTTTATCCCATTTTTCTTGTCCACAATTTTTATCGTCGTCTCTGTCCTAACATTCTCGTCTAAATCCGTAACAGCCAAACCCATCGTGTTATAAATTGGTCTCCTGTCAGGCCGTATGCCGCCCAAGAAAACTATAGGTATGGTCGGGTAAGCCACAGATACAACTTTCGTCTTCATGTAACCGATTAATTATTTAGGAATTTGGTTTAAAAACCTGATTTCAAACCTTTCGATAAGTGCTGACAGCCAATAATGCCGAATCTTCAAGAAGCTGCCTCTCATTCTCAACAAAAAAACCTGATCTAAGCGCATCGCCCCTTTGCATTGGCAAAGTCCTGTGCCCTTCAAGCATGAAAATATCGTCGCGCGGCTCAAACTCACCGCGCTTAATCGCATCTGTCCTGATTAAACCCCAACCATCCCAGAAATCCTGTATCATCCGCATCGCACGGGCTTCATAAGGGTTTCGGATTATTGGTGCAGGGACAGTGGCATCGGGGAACATACTAGCAAACGCTTTCAGATCGCGGTCCTTGGTTTCCCAGTTCTTTATTTTCAAGAATTCATAGACCCTGTTAGGATGCTCCCACATAGGGTTATGCCAATCCGCGATTACTAAATTACCTAAATTTTGAAGAACTTTATAAGCAAGTCTCATCGGCGGTCGCAAATCGGAATGATGATGGATCGCAGCTACATAACTGACTACATCAGGTTTTGAACGCCACGAAGCCTCTTCCAATCTTTGCATATCAGTCCCTACAATAGGGGTGTAATTACGAAAACCTTTTCGCTGCAGAGTGTCAGCAGCCGACATCAATCTTTCTCTCGAAGGTTCGATCATAGTTATCCAAGCCCTGTTTTTATCGTCTTCGTCCAATGCGTTGAAAATAGAAATAGTGCTCAAACCAGCGCCAACGTCAAAAACATTAACTAAACCCTTGCGGTTTCTAACCAGCCTTGCAACCTCGTTGGCATTCGCATCACGAAGCATCTGCGGAAAATCCTTGTAACCAGCCCGCCTCATTGCATCTGACACATACTGCATTTGCCGCGGTGAGCCGTTTACCCATTCAACCGTATAGGCTTCTTCGCTTAACTTTCTTAATTCGTCAGAATCGCCTTTTATTCCCCACGCACCGTATGCGTGTTTAGGCACACGCAACGCTGAACCAAGCCTCACAGGCATCCTGGAATCGTCAATTTGGTACATGTCAATCACAAAAGTCTTAATTTTTAGGTACGTTTTGAATATTTAGTAAACTCGCCAGGCATTCCCATCGCAGCGTAATCTTTCGGCATTTTAAGTTTTCCATCTTCGAGAGAAAACATTCCTGATTTCGAATTGGCTGATACCATCCTATAAACGGTTTCGAGTCCGTCGCGAAAACTGTTTGGTGCACCAAGTAATGTCTTGACACCAATAAAGTCTTCCGAAGGCACGAAACACACTTCGTAATTCGTTTTGCTTGGCCTGTACAAAACGCGTTTATCGGCTCGAATAAGACTGTACGGAAATTCGTCAAACCCTTTCATTATCGTAGCGCTGTCATAATGTCTGGGAACCTGCAAACTGTTTCCGCTAAGCACAAATCCTCTGTAATGGCCGACACGCGAAAGCTCTACCTCGCCGATGCCGGGTTTCCTTTGGTATCCTTCCGACAAAATAAAACCTATGACACCTCCCTGAAAAGGATTTTCTATTATGGTTATCGAATTGAACTGCAAACCGCCTGCTGTTTCGCTGCGTTGCGTGACAGTTCTCCTTTCGGGAGATGTTTCTGTACCTAATTCCCGTTCGAGCTTTTCCAAAACGCCGATTGCCATGAACCAGAATTTGGAGCTAAGTATTAAAAGCTTATCTTATAGGATTTAAAACTATCCGCTCAAAAAAAACATAAAATCACTCAATAAATCACTTTTAACAAATCACCCAGCGGTATGTCCTCGTCAATGATCACATCGTCATTTTTCACAGGGTTTGTACCAAACTCTTCAGACCCTATCATCTCAAGCGCCACTCCGGAACCGGGTGTGAATTTGTCGATTTCTTCAAGCGCCTGATCAAGACACATATATCTGGGATTGGCTGCATCGCTCTCCATGTTTTTCGGTTCCGATAACGGTTTTAATCGCACGATATAACCCGTATAACATTTTCCGGAATCTTTGTAACGTATCCATAGTTTCGTAGGGGGTTGTATGACAACTGTCGCATATTTTCCATCCCTCAAAATTGTGTGAACCAGCCCGGAAAATGTAAAAATTCCCAAAGATTTGGTCTCTACACCGGTTTCTTCTAAAACCTCACGCTGTGCCGCATAAACAACATCCTGCTTTTCCGTGCCGCCTCCGGGTATCACCAATTGGCCCGCTCTTAACGGATCGTCAGGCTTGCGTCTTTCAGCCACCAAGATCTCTTTGCCGTTGCCATTTCTGGACACGTAACCCAATACAGTCGATTGATAAACTCCTCTGGCAAAATCCGATCCTACTATATCTGTGGCTAAAATGGTTTTCATATCAATCACAAAAATTTAAAACTATTTCCTTGAACGTGGAAAGGTCATTCCCCTTTATCACAGGTATCCCGAATTTTCTAAAAACTGGTTTATGCCGCTCGGTTACATTAAAACCAACCGCCAACCCGCCCGCATTATGAACGGGTAATAACAAGCTCTCAACATTGCCCGCGGAATCGTCTATAACCGCAACTTCGCTAAGCGAACAACCTTGTGAAGAAACGTATTTGAAAAACGCTTCCGCCTTGTCAAACGGTACAATCTTCCCGGTAAGTTTCGCATGCTTTGGTGTGTTAGAATCATACTCAACTTCTTTACCGTCATACTCGACTATATGGTTAACGCCTCCTCCGGATTGAAAACCCAGTTTTTTAATCTGGAAAAGAACATGAGGATTTGGCCCATCGCTGAACATGGTTTGCTTAATCCCGTTATCCTTGAAAATATTGGCGCACTCAACAAAACCTTTCGTGTAAACCATCTTGCTTGAAATCTGCTCTATTTGTTCTATCGTAAATCCTCTCAACAAAGAATGTTTCGCTTCTATAACCTGCTCGTGGTTAATTATCGACGTGCCATTTTTTGTTGATATGGAATAAAATTCCGTAAGCATCTGTGCAAGATGTTCTATTGTTTTAATTTTAATTTTCTTAATAGCGCACCAATTTTCCACGTCCTCCAGTGAAAACCATCCGTCTCTGATAAATTTTTCAACGTAGGGCATGGGATCCGATTTGCTCTGCATTGCGCAAACACTTGTAAAAAGGTCGTCATAGATCACACGGTCGGCGTCCCAGCCAACTAACGATATTTTTTTCATTGCCTTGTCCTCGGTATCAAATTTGCATACTCTTCGGGCATCTCTAAATTATGGCCGTTCATTTTAAAAATATTCGGCCTCGCACCTGTAACAATATCGTAAATTGCTGCAAGCCCGCGGTCAAAAGTTTCCGGTCCGGATAACAGAGTCCTTACCCTGGTAAAATCTTTACCGTCGACAGGGCAATATTCATAAGGCATCCTGCTTGGCGCGGGTATTATCAGGCCATTCCGCATGAGTGTGTAATACGGTCTCCCATCACTATCCGCAGTTTTCTGTACATCAGTATATCTCGTTTGTAAAACGCGGCGCGCAGCTTCGCTAACCCGATAATGATCAACCTTATGCATCGCTGAATCGCTTGACGATTCGGCCAGCATAAAACCGACAAGTCCTGAGAATTTGCGGTTTTCAGTAATCGCTACCACTCCGCCTTCCATGGTTATTCCATCGCTGCCATCATCTTCCGAAAGTCTTGTGATCGGTTTTATTTGAATTCCTGTTGTCGGCCTGCCTAAAGTAGTTACCATAAGCCAGAATTCAAGAATTGCTTATTAAAAGGTTACTTTATCAGCCCAGATCCTATCAATCGCCAGCGGTTTGCTATCTGTCGCGAAATCGCCACGCGGTTGCCTTTTTCAACGCAGACAGGAAGCTTCAAAGAAATCTCAAAATCGTCTTTTCTCGCAGACGTAACTATACCGACAGTACGGCTCGTTCCTATAGTTAACATCAGAGGTTCGTTTGTGCGTATGTTATCGACTTTAATCGATTCTTCCGACCCGATAATAGTTTCCATCAAATCCGTTTCTATGTGCAGCTTGTGTAAAACTGGAGGAAGCTTACCCGGATATCCGACCACGGAACCGGCCAACGAATCCGCTTTAGACAAAGCAGGATCCAATTCTGTCATCAATCCAATCAACCCGCCGGGCCCTGCCCTATCAAGAGACATGTTCCTCTTGTGCAAACCCGATATTTTCGTGAACAAAGGCTCCCAGAAAATTTTATTTTCACGCTCAATCTTCAATCCCGGGCGTATCTCAATTTCATCCCCGACATTGAATTCGCCCTGCAAAAGCGAACCTCCGAGAACGCCTCCAGACAGTTTGCTGGGAACAAATCCGGGCCTGTTCACGTCGAACGTGCGTACGACGAGCATCTTCGGGGTTTTCTTCGGGTCGCGCTTTGGAGTAGGTATTTCTTTTTCAACAGTCGCAATCAATGCGTCAAGATTTATCCTCTGCTGCGCGCTTATCGGAATTATCGGCGCCTTTTCAGCAACCGTACCGCTGACGAAATTTTTAATTTGTTCGTAATTTTCTTTCACTTTTTCAGGCGCAACCACATCGATTTTATTTTGTACGATAACAATCTTTTCAACGCCCGTTATGTTCAACGCCATCAAATGTTCGCGCGTCTGCGGCTGCGGGCATTTCTGGTTGGCGGAAATGACAAAAATGGCGCCGTCCATTAATGACGCGCCCGCCAAAACAGTCGCCATCAAAGTTTCATGTCCCGGAGCATCAACTAAACTTATTGTGCGCAATGGCACAGAATCAGAGCCGTGTTTTAAACATTTCGATGAGGTGGAATAAGATTCAAGATTATCGCATTTTTCACATTTGTAAATAGTTACATCCGCATAGCCAAGTTTAATCGTTAATCCCCGCTTCTGTTCTTCAGAATGTGTGCCTGTCCATTTACCGCTTAACGCCTGGGATAAAGTTGTTTTGCCGTGTTCGACATGGCCGACCGTACCAATGTTAGCTTCCGGTATCAATTTCTCATTTAAGTCAGTTTTCATCAAATAAAATTCACTCGTCCAAACTTTTTAAAAAGTTTGTTTTGGCCAAACTTTCCATAAAAAGTTATTTCTTAGGAGCTTCCTCTTTCTTTTCGATCTTAGGAACGATCTCTTCGAGTTTTTTCTCGCCCGCTTTAATAACCTTGACATTGACTTGCGCGATAGTCTGCGAAATTGTGTTGCCGCAAACAAGCTTCCTTTTCTGCTGGCCTTTTAATTTAGGATGGAATCCCGGCGTGTTTTTCAATAAAAAAGCTCTGCGTGCCATGCCGGGTATTTCAGGCCTCATAGGGAAACCTCCGTTGTCCGAGCCCCCGGTTATTTTTAATGAATATCCATTCAGGCCTATCAAATCGCCGCTAAAATCCTCGCTTATTTTCTTGCCCACCAAAGCAGCGCTTTTTGCATTGTCTATTTCCAACTGGTAAGCTTTTCTTGTCGACGGTTCCGAGATAACGATTTTCATTCAAGTTCACTCCTAGATATTATGTACGAAGAGGTTATAAAACCACAAACGCTTCAAAAACTATGGTCAACAATTTAAATAACTAACTAACCTCGTAAAGCTCGCCCGCTTCCAGCATCAAAGCGGATCCCAAAGACATCTTCTTTTCCTTGCCCACAACATCCGCAATTACTTCAAAACCGTATTCCCTTTGAACAATCACGCCACGGGGTTTGGATAACAAGCCTTCCGCATCCTTAAGGTCGTTCATTTCAAAAAACGACTGCTGATAACGGTTCGGATAAGAATTAGATGCAACATACAATCTTCGGGGCGTTACGTGTTTAATAGTTGTCATCGATTTGGCCATTCGTGATATGCCAGGATCTACGTCAGCGCCGGCCAAAAAAGTCTCATCAACGAAATCCGGATGCGGCTTTGTTTCAGGATCTACGCAAAAATAAAATTTCCACCATTTAGCGCAATCCGCATCGCCGTGCCTCAATTCTGCAAAATACATTACACGAAGTGATCTTTCCCCGGCCCGGCCGTGTACACGAATCATCGAAGGTTTTTCCGTTCCGGCATTAGCAACCCGCAAAATAGAATGTCCTTTGTAGCCGGCATAACCATTCCGTCCCGCGGTTTCACGCGCTTCCAACAGCTCTTTCCTACTGCCTTTTGGCATTGCATAAATATCCTCGAAATCGACCTTGTTGGTAATCACTAACATGAAAACCTTTCTAAAAAGCAAAGGATTTAACCGTATGGT
>JACPAF010000001.1 GCA_016180965.1 Candidatus Aenigmatarchaeota archaeon | reverse complement strand
CGGGATTGAAACCGCTTTTTCTGTTTGAGTGCTAAACAGTCCCGAAGACCAGCCGTAGAACAAGCCGACGACGCCTACGGTTATGAGAATTAACATAACTAACGCGATTACAGGTGTTATGCCCTTGACCATAATAAAAACTGTGAATTACTGAATATAAAGATTTATTTTTTCCAAAAAGGGATTTTTACAGCCTATTTATTCTTTAAAATCCTACTGGTAACCATGAAAATGCGCGACCCCATCGCTGTTTGTGCATTCTGCTCAAAACCCGGCGGCCAGACACCAATGGAATGGGTCTGCCCAAAATGCATGAAAGCCAAAAAAGAAAGTTCGATTTACTGGAGCGGCGAAACCCCATTAACCGACTGCTGCAACGCCCGCGCAAGGATGACCAGGTGGGAATGCCAATTCTGCAACAAGCTTAACGATTACAAAGACATTGACGCAAAACCCGTTAAAATTGAAAAAAAACCTTTCAGCGGCGCGAATTATAAGGGCCGGGAAGACAGCCTGTCAAAAGTGATGCAAGGGACCGAATTCTTAAAAAAGTTCAAAAAGCCCGCCAAACTGTGATTTTTAAGTAACTTCTGTAAAATAACTATATGCAAACCGCGCAAAAATTGCTGGTTCCGCTTCTGGTTTCGTTTATTCTAATAACCTCGCTCGTAGCCGCACAAACCAATGAAACCACGACTACTACAACTTCGACTACTACAACCACTACAGAACAAACAACTACAACAGCGCCGGTTACGACTACCACTACATCAACTACTACGACGACTGTCACGACAACTACACAACCCCAGATAACATGCCAGGCAATTTTCACCTGTCCCGACGGTTCAAATAATAACGGATGTTCTTATGAGCAGGCATGCGGAACGAATTCAACGACAACTACAACCGCACACACTACAACTACCACAGCCGCGCCCGTAACAAGCACAACACCGCGAGTCTGCACCCAGGATGTGAAACAATGCTCCGACGGAAACTTCGTAAGCCGCAACCCAAACAACAATTGCGAATTCAACAATTGCCCTGAAATAAAAGTTTACAGGCCACCCAAAATATCAAATTTCGTAATGTCTCCTGAAAAAGTCCAAAAAAACAATTACTTTAAATTTTATTGTGTCGTGGAAGGAAGCGACATTCTTGAAACCGGAATACGGGTGATTTCGCCTTCCGGTGCGGCTCTTCAAAGTCTGACCGAAGCCCAATCCGTACGTCTATACAACGCCAGCGAAGAGGGCGCCTATACTGCGACATGCAGCGCAACCGATCGGCATGGAAACACAACAACCAGCACAAAATCGTTCGTTGTGCATCCGCCATCTACCCGACAGGCATGTCCAGGCGAATGCTGCACTTTCGAGGATAAATTCGAGGATAAATTTTGTTCAGCTGGCTTGAAATGTGAAAACCACGCATGCCAAAAAATCGAGGAGCACAAAGAAATTATAAGGGAAATTCCCGGGATCACAACAATAGAACAGATACTGGCAGCCCCGCAAAAATTTGAGAATGCGGCCGTAAAAATAGTGGGCATACTCGAAAAAGGAAAATGCGACGCCGCTGCGGCAGTTGCAGTAAGCGCAGTCGGAATACGAACAAACACACAACTAACAAAAGACATCGTGACAGGCAAGCTGACCGCAACATCGACATCCGCAGCCCGGCCAGTCAAAGAAACGGAAAAATGTTTCCCGTTCTACATCAACGACGGGACCGGCCGCATCGGCTTAATAGGTTTCGGAGGCAGCGTGGATAACCGAAAAATTGAACTTAACGGAATCGTGAAAACCTACGAAATTTCAGGAAATGTAATTCCGCTCCTAAAGGTCGAAGGCCGTTCCGAGTCCGCGCAAAGCGGTGAGGATTCTCCAACACATGTAACGCCCGTGTTTGCAACAGTCAGCAAAAACACAGAACAATGTTTCACTAACATAAGGAAATACGCAATACGCCTGACCCACAACAAAGAGGTGCAAAAAGTCGTAAGCGACAGGGACGACCTCTGGAATTACCTGGACCAAAACTACCAGGACACCATCGCAAACGTTTCAAAAGTCTGTAACGAGGAACCGGAAATAGTTACGGATTATCTTTCGCGCGCAATACAGAACGAGATTTCCAAGAATGCACAATACGGGTCGCAAAACCAGATCGCAACCTTGTCGCAAACGCCGGAATCCAATATCGTACCATTGATAATTGTAATGCGGGACGTGTCCAACTCGCATCTCGAAGACCTGAAAAAATCGTCCGGATTGGGATTGACAGGCTCGTTGTCCATAGAACCGTTGGACAAATTGACAATCATAAGGATGCCCGCTTTAAGGGATAACGTTGATACGATACGCAAATTAGAATTCGTTGAGGATGTCAAGGTCAATTCAATTGTTGTGCTGTCCGGCGGCGATGTAAACAAAACTTATACTATACAAACGGCTGGAAATCTGGAATCCTCAAAGTATGAAATACTGAAAAAATTAGAAGTTATAAAATCACTGTCATCAAAAGATGACGATCAGGCATCATTATCCGCAATGCAGGATTCGATAATACAGTCCAGCGATTCGCTGCAAGGCTTTGACAACTTGACAAAGCAGCGCGGCTTTGCCTACACCGCAGCATGGCTAATAGGCGCAGCTGCAGGGCAGGAAAAAAACGACTCTGATTTCTTAAACAGCCAGGCGTCCCAGCTTGAAAACACGATAAAAACCTTGGAAAATGTTGCGTCGAACACTGATGATATAACAATCAAGACGAACCTGCAGGACCAGATCAATCTTTTGAAATCGCAGGCCGAAACACTCAGGAAAGAGGCTGAAACAAAAAGCAAAAATGCCGGCGGCATACTCGCATTTATCAAAAACATGCTCGGCGGTTGATTATGAAAAAGCACGCTGAAATCCTGTCTCCGCGCCTTTTTTTCGCATCGATGGTTTGCATCGCAATGGCTTTCTATTGGAAGTTTAAACTGGCATCACTATTGGCGATTTGGATCGGCGCTTACCTTTACACGCAAAAAGAGGATAACGCACGATCTAGGCATTACGCATACATAACTTTGTTTCTTGCTGCGGTTTCGCTGGTTTATTCGTTTTTTTAGCGGAAGTCATATGCCGCTTAATAAGGAAATTCAATTTATAACTCTTTACCTGCATTTTTAGTGAATGTTAAAAGATATCGGGGCCCGCCTCGCAATAAGGACGGGTTTATTCTATGTTCAACTTAAACACACAAAGGCCGGTTCATATCTGTCCGGAGCGACAGACCTAGCGCATGAATACAAAGAACGGGCAAGGTCAAAAATAACAGGAGAAAAACCCGTTATCGGGATAATCAGGGAAACCCATTCAACTAATCTCACTCATGACGCAATGAAGTCCATTGGCTTCGGCCACGGCATAACCAAGGATAAAATGAAAAGATACGCAGACGATCCTGAATACAGGATACAATTTTGGAGCCCTTATATATCCGCCGTCCGGAAATCCACAGTAAGCGAAGACGAAAAAACAAAAATTTTGCATAACATAAGGGAAGCGTACAGGATTTGGAACGAAGAAATTGGGATGGTTGAATCCAGAAAACCCAGTACTTTGTATATGGAAGGGTCGGAAAACAGCATTCCATCTCCACTGTGGTTCACGGCCGAACGTTTGGGAATCCGCGCGGTAATGTTAGATGAAGATCACGTCCAGTACAATTCCAATTCAACCGTCCAATATTTCGCAGAATGGGTACAGGATCCGGAATTGAAAAAATATTTTAAAGAATACGTATCCGAACAGCGAAAGGCGCTGGATGATGGCGATTTTGGCGCAAATTACTCAATGCAATTTGATCGGGAAGATAACTGGGTAAGAAAGGTTTTAAGGAATCCTCCCAGAGGTTATTGCATGGCGATTGTAGGAGCAAATCACGTAGACGACGGCAATAAAACGCAACACACCGAATCGTTAAACATAGGAAGCTTTGAGCGTAAACTTGGAAAGAGAGGGATAAAAACGGAATCATTCGATGTAAGCGGATTTACATACAACGTAAAACCTACCAACGGTCCCAAAGAGGAGCTACAACTTCTTTATTCCGCATAATAAACCGAAAAGCACGAATCCAAACATTTATAAATTAGTTCCACACCATCATCTTTTGGGCAAGCTGGCGAAGGCAACTCGGCGTAACTAGAAACATACGCTATTAGTATGCGTATGTTTCGGTCTACCACGAAGGAAACTCCGCCCATCTAGACATTTTGTCAAGTGCGACAAAATGTCAGCGTTCCGGTGATAGCCGGCGGCCGAGAGGTCGGTAAAAGGTATCAGAAACGGACCAGCGCATCCGGGTAAACTGGCATACACACAATGTATGTCCGTCTACGACAAAGGACGCAGATCGTCGGTAAAACGGCGAAATGTCGAAGTTGGATGCGTTTGGATGAAACGGATCTTATAAAACGCGGATGCAAGTTCGAGAGGCCGAAACAGATTGTTACAAAATACAATCTGTTTCAGTCGGCAGAACGCTCAGACGAATGCCTCGGATGCTTGGTGAAGTGGACGCTAGTCCGGCGGTAAGCTGAAGCAGATGCATACTAAAAGCGTCTGCTTTAACTGCCACAACTCACCACAAGCACTTCCAAACAGAAGGCGGGTTACGTCCAGCATGCCCCTAGCACTTTTTAAGCCTAACCGCTAATTATTACTTGATAAAATGGCAGACGAAAACAAGACATTGCCGATGTCCTCGGCGGGCATAATGGCATCGACGGAAGAATCGGAAATTGGCATAAAATTAAAGCCGGAACACGTCACAGCTGCCATATTGGTGCTAGTAGTCGTCGAGCTCGTGCTTCCGCTGATAATTCAATAAGGGTCAAAAAATGAACTTCAAAGAAAAATTTGTAACTATTCTAACAAAACCGGACAAATTTTTCGATAAAATAAAGTCGGAAAACAAAATAAAAGACGCTTTCTCATTCCTTTTAACAGTTTCATTGGTTTACCTAGTCGCCACTGTCTTCTTGATTGTAACCGGTCCGTTGGCGTCGTTGGGATTGGCCGGCATCGCATCGGTTTCATTGTTCACATGGGCCATGAGCATACTTCTAATGTTCGTCATGGCTGCTATAGTATCGACGACGGCAAAATTACTGGGCGGCAAAGGCGATTACGCAAAAGCTTTCAACGCATTGGTTTACGGTTCGCTGCCGTCGCAAATACTCGGCTGGCTGCCGTTCGTCGGTTTTTTATTCGCAGTCTGGTCTGTATACCTGCAGACAAAAGGCGTTTCAAAATTGTACAAAATGGGAATGTTCCGCTCACTGGTTGCTGTTATCTCACCGACAATAATCGCTCTGGTGTTGATAGTAATTTTCGCATCTTCATTAATCAACGGATCTCTGCAACCAATGTCTGGTTAAAATGAAAATTTTTCTAGGGCCCGCGGGCATACCTATTTCTGCAAAAGGAAAATCCTCAATAGAGGGGGTTAAAACCGTTTCCGAACTGGGATTAAATACGATGGAAATCGAGTTCGTCCGCGGCGTCGTTATGTCTAACAAAACTGCCAAAGAACTAGGGACCGCAGCGAAAGATTTGGGAATAAAATTATCCGTTCACGCTCCTTATTACATTAATCTTAACTCCGACGATAAAGACAAATTAACAGCAAGTAAGAAACGTGTTCTCGACTCATTAGAAAGGGCGCATCACATGGGCGCCGAAGCTATCGCAGTTCATGCCTCATACTATGGTAACGACACACCAGAGAAAACTTACGACGACACGAAAGAAGCTTGCATCGACATACTAGAAACCGCCAAAAAGGATGGATTCAATGATGTCTCATTAGGTTTGGAAACCATGGGCAAAAAAGCACAATTCGGTTCTCTCGAAGAATTAATAAAATTATCAAAAGAAATAAAAATAATCCCGTACATCGACTGGGCGCATATTTTCGTGAGACAGAATGGCGTTATAGACTACGCAGAAGTCTTTGACGAGATCGAAAAAATAAAACCCAAAAAGATTCATTCCCATTTCGAGAACGTGAAGAAAAATAACGCTGGAGAATTCGTCGACGTCCACATCCCGATAGACCATAGCCCGGCTTTCGAGCCGCTGGCCAAAGAAATTTTAAAAAGAAAAATCGACATCACGTTGATCTCGGAATCGCCGTTATTGGAACGTGATGCGATTAAAATGAAAAATGTATTGGAAAATATTGGTTATAAATTTTGATTGCCAGCGGTGATGATCTGGAAACGAATAAACAAGTTTTAAATCCGATGGAGATTGTACTTCCATAAAAGTAATAGGCGATAAATCGGTAACTGAAAATAAAAATTATTATGATGGTGGGAATAAGCCCTTTCTTTATCGCAAAAATGTGAATTATCCCGCGACTTTAGCGCCTGGAAAATGATAGATGTAAGTGATAGATGTAAGTTCATGACATCTATCTACTCAACCGGATAATCCTTTATCAGTTTGTTAACCCCGTCCGCCAATGTGGTTTTAGCCTCGAACCCTAAGATATTTTTTGCCTTTCTCGTATCCGCGCGCGTTCGCGAAACGTAATTCTTTATCGCGTTATCTTTATGCTCGGCCTGTATGCTCGTTCCTAACGCTTTATTCAACGCGTCAACGACCTGGTTAAATGAAGTCTCGACACCTGTCCCGAGATTAAAAACTTCGCGCTGGAATTTATTTTCCTTTAACCCATTCATAGCGAGCGTGCAGCCACGGATCAGATCTTTAACGTGTATGAAATCACGCGTCTGTTTTCCATCGCCGAATATCAACGGCCTTTCATTTTTTTGTATGCACCACAAAAATTGCGTAATTATGTTCGCGAACTCGCCCTTCGCGCGCTCATTCGGACCATAGACGCTGAAAAACCTCATCGCAGCGGATCTTACTCCATACAAACGATTGTACAATTCGGCTAAACGTTCCATAGAGTAGCGCGCCTCTGTGTAATAATCCGTGACCTTGATTATCATATCCTCCTTGTGCGGCGGTTCTAACTCACTGTACAAAGACGACGATGAAGCAAAAACAACCGGACAATTTGATTGCCGCGCAATTTCCAGTATCGATATCATCCCGTTTACCGCCGCGCCGCACAGCTTGGGATTTTTTTTGTATTGAGGCGACGATGAATACACGCCAAAATGATAAATCTCGTCAAACTTTTCCTTTGCTGTGAAATCTTCGCACGCCTTGTGTATTACTTCAACGCCCGGCGGTATGTTATTGCGGTCGCCCGTAAAAAAATTATCGAGTACCGTGACCTCTCGGCCAATGGTCAACAGCTCCGCAGCCATGTTGCTTCCGATAAATCCCGCGCCTCCGGTCAATAAAGTTTTCATAATCTCACGATAACCAATTTAATTTTCCTTCTTGCAAATCCTTCTGCACTCTTTCATACGATTCTATAGAACCAATGTCAACCCAATATCCGGGATGTATGTAGCCGTTTAACAAATTTTCCTTCGCAACCTCGGGAAAAATATTCTCTATCATCTGGAAATCTGATTTTATATAATCTAATATAGCCTTGTTAAGCACGTAAACGCCCGCGTTAATTAATCGGGATTGCTTGTCATCCTTCGTCGGTTTAGCTGTAAAGCCTATGATCTTGCTCCCTTTCATTTCGGCCATGCCGAATTTCGTCGGGTCGTCCACCTGCGCCAAAACCATGGTGAATTTCGCGCCCGACGACCTATGCGATTTAACAACGTCATCGTAATCTATGTTCGCAACTATATCGCCGTTTAACATCAGGAACGTGTTGTCGAGCCTGTTTTTGGCGAGTATTATCGGGCCCGCTGTGCCCAGCGGTTCGTTTTCAATGATATAGTCTATTTTCACCCCGAAATTGGAGCCGTCCCCGAAATAGCTGATTATCTTTTCCGCCTTGTAGCTGACGGAGAGCAAAATATTTTTCACCCCAACCGCTTTTAATCGGTTAATGATGTGTTCCAATATGGGCTTGCCCGCAACCGGTATCATGGTCTTCGGTATTTCATAAGTAAAAGGGCGGAATTTCGTGCCTTTGCCCCCGGCCAGTATCAGAGCCTGTGTTATCGTCCCCTGGTCCAACGCCTTTTTTATCAAAACTTCAACAGCATGCGAACGGTTCATTATCATGTTTCCGTCGACCAGCCCGTCCACATCGCGCAAAATCTCATCGGAAAGCGTCAAGGAAATTTTTTGTTTCACAGAATTCACCAAAGGTAGTACGATATCCTACAAGATAATACTAGAGGATGCTATAAATACGTTTAATCCTACCAGCAAAATCCAAGAATTATGAAATAAAATATTAACAAAGCATAAATACCAAAAAGTTCAATCATAAGCAACTAGAAGCACATCATTTGGATGTGCTTCAGTCGAAATCCTAGCAATTTTTAATGGAGGAATTTTTTATGGCAGAAAATAATCAGGGAAAACATCCGATAAAACCGTTACCGTTCGCGTACAACGCAACAAAAGGCATTTCTGAACAAGTGAATAAATGGCACCACGACACCCACTATGCAGGTTACGTCAACAAACGCAATGAAATAGAAACAGAATTACAAAAAGTCGACCGCACAAAAGCGAATGCCAACTGGTCGTTATTCCGCGGTCTCAAAGAACGCGAAACTTTCAACGCCAACGGGCAGATTTTGCATGAAATTTATTGGGGCGTGTTAGGTGGCAACGGCCAACCGAACAACGATTTGGCAGTAGTGAAAAAAATAATACAGGACTTCGGTTCTTTCGACTCATGGAAGGATGATTTCATCGCGTCCGCCAAGGTCGCATTGGGCTGGGCTGTTTTAGTTTTTGACCAAACAGACGGCCGATTAAGAAATTTCATAGGAGACACCCAGAACCAGGGCGCCGTGTGGGGCGTAACGCCCATGGTAGCGCTGGACGTATTCGAGCATTCATACTATTACGATTGCGGGCCTGACCGCGCAAAATACATACAAGCATACTTGGAAAACATAGACTGGGAAAAAGTGGACGAAAGGTTCAACACCCTGATCCCAAAAACGGGCGCATGAAAACCAAATACAATTAAGAAATTGCCGATTAGTTAATACAATATTCCAGACAATTAGGCTTGAAGCCCTGAAAAACACGCGATTCGACGCTCGAAATTATATATACCGCGGGCGCCAATTATATGCTGTTCGGTTTATAGTGTTTTCATAATGTTAAAAAACACTACCCATAGTGTTTGTGGTCAATATGAAATGCCCTTATTGTCCTGCCCCGGAAACGAAAGTTATTGAGACTAGGGACGGCGATTTAGGCGCAATAAGAAGGAGACGCGAGTGCACTAGGTGTGGGAAACGATTCACAACCTACGAAAAATTAGACGTTATGGACTTGTTCGTAGTGAAACGCGACGGCCGGCGCGAAAAATTCGACAGGATCAAGCTTCGCAACGGCATATTGAAAGCGTGTGAAAAAAGGCCCGTATCACACGAAAAAATTGAGGCAGCGATAGACGAAATTGAAAAAAAACTGCGTGAAGGCGGGAAAACTGAAATTAAAACAAGGCGGATAGGTGAATTAGTCATGGAAAAACTCCGTGAACTGGACGAGGTTGCGTACATACGCTTCGCGTCGGTTTACAGGAATTTTTCCGATATAAAATCTTTCGAAAAAGAAATAAAAACGCTGAAGCGATAAAGGCTTGCACATCGTGCACGCCTGGATAAGGGGGTTGTTAACATGGCGATTGGGCAGATGGTTAAACGTGATGGCAGTGTCGTAAATTTTGACAAGGAAAAAATAACAAACGCAATTTTCAAGGCTGCGCATTCTGTAGGCGGCAACGACAAAAAAATAGCCGAACAGCTTGGCGAACAGGTCGTCCGTTTGCTTGAAGAGAGCGGTAAACTGATTCCCAGCGTAGAAGAAATACAGGACACAGTAGAAAAAGTTTTGATAGAATCCGGCCACGCTGCGACTGCTAAAGCTTACATATTATACAGGCAAAAACGCGCCGAAATACGAGAAGAAAAAAGAAAGGTATTGGAAAAAAACAATGTGGATGAAGTCGATAAAATGTTCGACATCAACGCACTGAGAGTTTTAAAATCCCGTTACCTGCGAAAGGGCGAGGATGGAAAATTAATGGAGACTCCAAAACAGTTATTCACAAGGGTTGCGACGCACACGGGCCTGGCAAACATACTCTACGACCCCAGGGTTTTCGACATGTCCGTGAAACAGGCGACACACAACACGGAAAATTTCGATCCAATTGCAAGCGAAGGCCGCTACAGAATAGGAAAATACTCTCTGAACCGTTACCACCTCGAAGCGCTCAAAAGGGTCTATGACCGCGCAAACAGGGAAGGAAATATGAAATTAAGCTGGAACAATCTTCTAAACATGATAGAAAACGGTGAATTAAATAATCATGAAGCCGACATAGAAAACTTCTACAACTCGATGGTCACGAAAAAATTCATGCCCAACACGCCGGCAATAGCCAACTTCGGAAATGTTTTAGGCATGGGCTCGGCATGTTTTGTTTTAGGCATCGACGACTCAATAGAAAGCATAATGGAATCGCTCAAGCAGGCCGCTGTGATATTCAAATCCGGCGGCGGGTTAGGTTATAATTTCTCGCATCTGCGGCCGGAAGGCGATATTGTAAAATCCACAAGCGGCATAGCATCAGGCCCGTTGTCCTTCATGAGACTGTTCGACACGATGACCGAGGTAATTAAGCAAGGCGGTATCCGCCGAGGCGCGAATATGGGCATACTAAATTCAAACCACCCGGACATAGAAAAATTTATCAAGGCAAAAGAAGGCAACAAGGCGCTGAGAAATTTCAACATCTCCGTTTTAATCATGCCGGACTTCTGGGATTATTACGAAAAAAACGAGCCTTACCCGTTAATCAATCCTCGTAGCGGCGAGATTATGCGGACTGTAAATCCGAAATTATTGTTTGACATGATTGTTTACCAGGCTTGGGAATCAGCAGAACCGGGCGTCATATTCTTCGACCATGTAAACAAATACAACCCGTTCTACGAACATCTCGGACCGATTGTCACGACAAATCCATGTGGGGAAGTTCTACTTTACCCGAACGAGCCATGCAATCTTGGCAGCATCAATGTATGGGCGTTCGTCAAGGAAAAAGACGGTGTATTATCCTACGATTGGGAAAGCCTGAAAAACACAATACGCACCACGACAAGATTCTTGGACAACGTCATAGACGTAAACAAATGGCCCACGCCTGAAATCGAACAGATGGCTCTGGCCACAAGAAAAGTGGGACTCGGCATAATGGGTTTAGCAGATCTGTTATACGAACTGCGCCTCGCATACAATTCGGAAGAAGGCCGCAAGTTTATGGAAAAATTGATGGAATTTGTGAATTACTATTCCAAGGTTGAATCGCTTGAACTTGCAAAAGCGCGCGGCCCGATGCCTTACCTCGACAAAAGCTTCTACCCGAATGGGCGATTGCCATTCTCAGGTTTCGAGGACAAAAATAATTTGAACTTCGACTGGGATGCACTCGTGGAAGAAATTAAAATACACGGAGTCCGCAACGGCTACACAACAATAATCGCGCCCACCGGCAGCATATCAATGATAGCAGGTTGCTCTTCGGGAATAGAGCCTGTCTATACGCTTGCGTTTGAAAAGAGCGTCGCAATAGGCAACTTCTATTATGTCGACCCGGCCTTCGAAAAAATAATGCGTGAAGAACGCTTATTCGACGACCAGTTGATCAAGGACGTCGCAGCAAGCAGCGGGACGATACAAGGCGTGCAATACGTGCCCAGTTTGTTAAAGCACACATTAGTCACTGCCATGGACATCAGACCCGAAGACCACATCCGCGCGTTAGCCGCGTTCCAACGCTGGACCGATTCTTCGATATCAAAGACAAACAACTTCCCCGCAGACGCAACAGTAGAGGATATGCGCGAAAGTTATTTGCTCGCCTACAAATTGGGCTGCAAAGACGTAACCGTGTTCCGGGATTCTTCGATAAAGAACCAGGTTTTGACTGCTGTAAAAAGGGAAGAGCCAAAACGCATAGCTGTCGAGACGCATGGACGCAACATGGAAAACAATGACATACCAGCGCACGAATTGAAAAACTGCAAAGAATGCGGAACAGGCTTGTTAAAGAAAGAAGGCTGTCTGTCCTGCCCGTCGTGTGGCTGGGGAATCTGCACATCAGCTTAGATTAATATAAAGCAGGCGTGATAGAAAATTGCGCCTGCTAATTTAATTTTTCGTGGTTAAAATGCAAACCGACTTGATAATGAAGAACGGCGTTTGTGTTAATTGCGGTTCCATGGCAGAATGTCGTCATTGCAAAATTGTTTGCAAAACCTGCGGTAAATTTTCCGACTGCAGCGACGGGTGAAAATTTTAATACTAAAATAAAAATGCGGATTGCATAAATATCCGCCAGTTATAAACGTTCGGTTGCGATTTTATTTCCCGCTGAACACATCCGTAAAAGTCGCACAAAACCTTTGTTTCGCAATGCGGAGCGCGTCTTTGCCTTCAGAAGTAAGGCTATAGGCTATGGTTTTGCCTTCCCTCTTTTCTTTGACGAAATTCGCTTCTTTCAAACCCTTCAATGCCGGATAGATTGTTCCCGGGCTTGGCTTTGTTCCTTTACGCCTCTCAATCTCGTCTGCTATCTCCGAACCGTTCATTGGTTTCTTGGAAAGCATGAAAAGTATGAGAAAAGACAACATCCCGCGCATGTCGCAATCGTCCCGCATAACACATATTGGATGACCGATATATATAAATACTAAGACTGGTATTATATCGTACACCCGATATCTAATTGAGCTGAATCATACCGTATACTGTATCGGTATGATTCTAGTACTATCGAAGGAGGTGCTGAGATGGATTGTGGTTGCGTTGCGCAGGAAAGAAGTTTCCTTACCAAAGAGGAAAAAATTGAAATGTTGAAAGAGTACAAAGATTCCCTTGAACAGGAAACCAAAGGCGTTGCTGAAAGGATAAAAGAGCTCGAGAAAAATTAAATTCCGGCGGTTCTTACTGCCTTCTTTCCCTCAAAGAAGGCACATTTTATTTTTATTTCTGGCCCGTCAAATTTCTAGATGGTTAAAATCAGCGGCATATCCAAACTAATTGAAAGGAAGCCGTTCCATCTTCTTTTGTTGATACTGGTCGGGTTAAACCTGTCCGGAATCGCAACAAGCTCAAACCAAGCCTCGTTAACCGCGCTAATCGCCATTTTCATATCCGCATCAAGCAGTGTGGTTATCAAGATGCTGCTAAAAACGAACAGGCCGCGCCTAAACAAATACAGGATAATCAGGTATGGTTTTCCGTCAAGCCACACGCAAATAGCGTTCTCGATAGTCACGGTCTACGCAAAATACGCCCCGCAATTCTCGATACTTTTTTTCGCACTCGCTATATTTGTAGCCTGCACACGGGTTTTTCTGAAAGCCCACAAAAAAATAGATGTAATCGGCGGCGCCGTTCTCGGGATAATTACGGGACTAATCAGTTTATCGCTTTTTTCCTGAAAAAGTTAGGTAGAAAACGTAAGAAAGTTCCTTCGCAAATATTCCCAAGGACGCCATATATTCCTTGAAACTGGTTTTCGAATAATTTTCCATAAGGTCGTATTTTCTCATCTTGATTTTTTTGAGTATAGAAAGGAATCTCCATCGATAAAGCGCCAACGTAACGCGGAGCGTTAAGCTCGGAGTCATTTTTATGTATTTTTTACCCATATTCAGGAACGCTTCGGCCTCATGGACGCGTAGCCTTGCAAACTCTTTCAAATCCTCTTTGTTATTAAAATCGAACATACTGGCCTCTTCACGCGTTATTTTTACCTCGTTGGCTCGCATGTCATACCTGAAATCGCGCAATAAGTGGGTAAGGTCGCTCCCGACACCAAATGTACGAGCTATCTTATCGCTCACCGAATCCTCTATACCCGGATCCATCATCGAAGACGCCATTATGAAAGGAGACCCGCCGGTAAGGTAACAATAATTTATCAGTTCTTCGTAACTGATCGGTTTTTTCTTGTTGTTCGATTCAAAAATCATGGTATCCAGCAATCTTTCAATTTGTGGGCGCATCCTTCTCGCAAGCCTTGGGTTTCCGAGTATGAAATTGTAAAGCGCCATATCCTTGTTGTCCATCTCCACCGGCATTTTTCCTTTGTAAAGAAGATCCATCTTCTTCCTGTTTTGCTGGATTATTTTCATCCTCGCTGATTTGCTCAGGCCTTTCTTGTCAACCATGTTATCAATGACGCGCAAATAATAGTAAATAAGAAGCGTAGCATCGCGCTTGCTTTTCGGAAGAAGTCGTGTTATAGCATAAAGAGTCTTGTTGGCCCGCTTGCACGCAACCCCAGCTTTTCGCAAAAGAGCCTCTTCTGTAACCAGTTGCATAAAAGAGTATCTTAGGCTGAAGATATAAAATCATATCATCAATATACACCAATTGACGATGTCAAAATCGTTAATTGTACGTATTTTCATCAAATTTGGGCCAAAAATTCGTTTGTTCTGCCGGTTATTATTATTTTTTTACTCCTGAATTGTTTAAGATCCTTTGACCCTGTCAAGAATATTGCAATTTTCAACTCCCTGATGACGCGCTCCATTTCTTCTTTCGTTTTTTCATAACTTGCCACCGCAGCGCGCAAGAAAGGCCTCGCTATAGTGCAGGCGTGCGCGCCCAATGCAATCGCTTTCGCAGCATCAAGCCCGTTGTAAACCCCACCCGATGCGAGTATTGGTATTTTCACAGACATCTTGCACCATTTTATCGCAACCGCAGTCGGTATGCCCCAATTGTTGAATGTGTCGCCTACGGGTGAATTACGAAAAGATTCGACCGCCGTCCACGAAGTCCCTCCGGCTCCGGACACGTCAATCGCTTTAACTCCGCAAGCCTCAAGTTGTTTCGCAACATCCCCGTTTATGCCGGCTCCGGTTTCTTTGATTATTACCGGGTAACCAAGTTTTTTTGTAACGTCCCTGATGACTTCCAAAACGCCTTTCCAATTCCTGTCGCCTTCCGGTTGGACTAGCTCTTGCGCCGCATTGAGATGTATCGCAATCGCATCGGCATTGATCATTTCAACCGCCTTTTTGCATTCGTCGACGCCGTAACCTTTTGCAAATTGCGCAGCCCCGATATTTCCAAGAAGCAAAATATTCGGCGCCACATCCCGCACGCTATACGTGCTCAAAAGCTTGCCGTTTTCGATCATAGCACGCTGCGAGCCGACGCCCATGCCTATACCAACCGCCTCGGCAGCCCGGGCCAAGTTTTTATTTATTTTCTCCGCCTCTGGCGTTCCGCCGGTCATACCGCTCACCATTATCGGCGCTGTTAGTTTTTTACCAAGAAACTCAATTTCGGTATCGACATCATCAAAATCAATTTCCGGTAAAGCGTTATGTATCAATGTGACATCGTCAAAACCTGCGGAGTATTTGTGCTGGATGTCTTTATTCAAAACTATCTTGATATGATCAGATTTCCTGTTTTCTGTCTCAGGCATAAAATCACTTTCATTTTGTTTTATTTTTCCATATATTAAAGTTGAAAATCAAAGTGATTTTCAAATATCCCTCTCTACAAGAAAATTGGCGAACAGTCTTAATTTACGTTTAGCTTCATTTTCGGGAAGCATCTTGTCAACTTTGTTCCACGAATCTACAACCATTTTCCTGGCATAACTCTTGGCGTATTCTATGGAATTGTATTTTTTAATTATATCAATAGCCTCCTGTAAAATTTTCTTATCGCTGGTGTGCATATCCAGGATTTCTACCAGCCTTGTTGCCGCGTTTTTATCGCATTTCGTAAGCGTGTGTATCACCAATAAACTTCTTTTACCCTCTTTAATGTCCTCGCCGAATTCCTTTCCCAGGTTTTCCGATGCTGTTATGTTGAGTATGTCGTCTTGTATCTGGAACGCAACCCCGACGCATTCCGCAAATTCAGCAACCTTCTCCACGTCTCTGTCATTGGCATCTGCTATTATCGCGCCTAGCTTAGCAGCCATGCGTGCCAATGCGCCGGTCTTGTAGGCGCACATCTGAAGGTATTTGTTCTCATTCAATTCCTCTTTAAAACCGCCTTTATGCCAGATTATGTCCAAAGCTTGGCCGAAACTCACATTAATCATTTCCTGTGAAAACGCATCGTACATCCTCTTGATTTTTTCCGGATCCATCTCCTTGTTTTCCATCAATATCTTCAGCGGCAAAAAATACATGGCGTTGCTTGCGTTAATCGCCACATCAACCCCGAAAATTTTATGCAGCGCAGGCTTGCCGCGCCTCATGTCGCTGCTGTCCTCAATATCGTCAGCGATTAATGTAGCATTATGAATAACCTCAGGCACAACAACAAAGTCCATTACATCGGATCTTTTCGCTCCCAACGCTTCGGCTATGAGAACCATGAGCGCAGGCCGCCATCTTTTACCGCCTCGGTCCAAAAATTCCCAGATCGGTTCCGAAACGCCTTTGGTCCCGGAGGCCGGGCTGTTTTCGTACCTCGGTTCTCCAAGTGTGAATTTCATCGAGGCTGCATCGTATTGTCTGGGAATCCATTCCTCGATTTTTTTATCTATTAGTGGTTTTAACTCCAACAAATAGGCTTCTATGGTCTCGGTTTTCATGAAAAATTATTGAAATCTCAGGCTTAAAACAGCGCATAAACAGGATCGGCAAAGTTTTATTAGCCGCACGCGAATTACTATTAATGCCGATAGCGAGAGTTAAAACTGGTATACCGGGACTGGATGATTTGATGGAAGGCGGGCTCGTGCCAGGCTCGTCTATTTTGGTAGCAGGCCACACAGGCGCCGGAAAAACTTTGTTTTGTATGCAATTCCTCTGGAGCGGTTTGCAAAAGGGCGAGCCGGGCGTCTACATCTCATTCGAGCAGACGCCCGAAGAATTGAAAGACGACGCGATAATCTTTGGCTGGAATTTCGATTCTTATGAAAGAAAGGGCATGTGCAAAATAGCTTTCTACAATCCTTTCGAAATAGCGGACGTGAACAAAATAATCACGGACGAAATAAGCAAAGTGCGTGCAAAACGCGTTGTCATAGACTCCACGTCGATATTCGCAATGTATCTCAACGACGAATTCAAGGTGCGGGAAAAATTATACAAGCTGATAGAAAAATTAAAGCAGACGGGATGTACGGTTTTAATGACGTCTGAAATATTGGAGGAATCTATCGGTTTCTCGCGTTACGGGGTGGAAGAGTTCGTTGCGGATGCTGTAATTGTTCTTAACTATTTGGGCGTGGGCGGCGAGTTCGCCCGCGGGCTAACAGTAAGAAAAATGAGAAGAACAAACCACTACAAAGACATGGTGCCCTTTGATGTCACAAAAGACGGCCTGGTTGTCGAAAAAAATAAAATGTCCTAGATTATAATCTGTTTTCTGAATAAAGCGGGATAATTATCTAAAATGTAATTTTTATTCGCAGCGATAAATTCACAGAATTCGCTGCCCGAGGAAACGCATTTGGTTTCGACGCAATCCACGTCCGTATTATAAACCCTGGAAGCTCCGCCCGCAAGAAAACCCCTGTTCGTATGGCAAACCGGTTCTGTGGATTTACCGTAATCTACGGCCATGGAAGAATTCCTGATACGGAAAATCGCAAATTTATTTTGCATGTCATTTTTTATTATTTCAAGTTCTCCCCAACCTCCAAGGTTAAAAGTATTGATCAGAAGCTCTTCCAGCTTTTGTACGCTGTCAATCTTGAAAGAGCTTATCAGCGTATCCGCAAAATCTACCCCGCCCTGTTTGGCTCCGTAATAAAGATATCTGGAAGACTCTGGATCGTTCTTAATTATTGTGACTATCACATGAACGGGTATGATCATAAACCTGTGTTTCAGTATTGTGATGGACCCCTTCTCCATCTTAAACTGGCCTGTAAATAACAGCTTTTTGGCGAATTCGAACATTATATCTAAAAATACTATACGTCCCTTTCGCCTTAAAAGTTAGATTTTAAGAGTGCTTTTAAAATTGCGGAATTTTTCGCGTATTTTCGGGTCTATATCCACACGGACGTGGTCCCAGTAAACCATGCTAAACTCTAATGAGTTGTAACCAACTTTCCTGAAAACATTTTCTATTCTGGCATACCGTTTAAAGTTATTTTTTATCATAATCTGCCACGACGCAGGCAAGTTCTCATCGGTTACCATATGTGCTACGGAAGCTTTCAATTTTCCTGCAAAAGATTCCAAAAGGAACTCGTTCATCCTGACAAACCTTTCGTCAGGTTCGACAACAAGCCTGGACAATTCTCCCCTCTTTATCCCAAATTGTTCTAGCAATGTTTCTGGAAAGTAATACAAACCCCGGACGCTGTCTTCGTAAAGGTCGCGAAGATTGTTATAAAACTGGTCCAATGTGCCCAGAACTCCTATCTCTTTTTTGTATTTTCTGGGCCCTTCCGGAAACGCCAGAAAGAACGTCCCGGACAATCCATAAAGGGCAGTTTCATACTCTTGCATATCGTGGATGACAATCCCCGGGCGCGTATACAGTTCCAAAGATTCCAAGTATAGATCCCACACTTCGAGGTCTTCGTTATTTAGACTCTGATCTTTCCACAAAAAAGACAATTCTTCAAAAAGTTTAGCGTGTTCCGAATCTGCAAAATTTTCACCTATCCTGAGATTTTTCCAATTCATTAAAAATTTGGAAAATTTAAGCACAGATTTGTCCATTTGTAACCTATCCCACTCAAGCAGCCTGTCGGCCAATCTAACCCAATGAAGAACTGAAACCCACTTTTTTATTTCGTATTCGGGAAGCTCCATTATCCACGCAGCATTATCCTCATCCTTCAGGGAATCGTCCGTCTGGGTATAAAATTTGGAAGATTCCAAATAATCTGAAATCGTATCAGTATTTTCATCCGACGCCAATCGAATTCACAAATAACTTTTGTAAAAAGTCCCCTTAATAAGTTCGACTGATGTCGAACACGCGTTCGAATGATAAAAACTAACTGCCGGCCATTCTTTCCAGCATTCCTTTCGATATGTAAGCCTCGTGGTGTGTGTAATTCCTGTCCAAATCTATGATTAACGGCAACTCCGTGCGGTTAGCCTTTTCCAGCGCTTTGACCGCAGCCAACAACTTGTCCCATTTTACATCGCCCATACCTATGATAAACCCGCCCTTGCCCAGTTTAGTCACATAATCCGACAAATGCAGCGACTTGACATTGCGCTGGTAACGCTCAATAAACTTCTCGACGCTAACACCTTTGGAATAAAGATACGAAGTCTCAACCTGAATGCCCAGCGGCGATTTTGTGCTGTCTATGAAATCCTGGATATCCGCAACAGTGCCCAATATCTGGTTGGGGGAGTCGGAATGCGTTTCAAGAACTACCCGAATATTCCTCGGCTTCAACAAAGATATTTTGAGGTTGCTTTCCGCTCGGCGTTTATTGTTTTCAAACGACGGCATGGATATGCTCAACGACTTAATTCCAAATGCGCCCGCAACCTCCGCATATTTGTCTATGTACTTCTCAAACTCCTTCGCTTCGCCATAGGAGTCAAGGTTGAAATTCCTGGTTTTGTTGAGGTGTATCGCTATAGGCTTTATTTTAAGCCCGCGGAAAATTTCCAGCGTCTTGTCGCTGATAACGCTGTCCGTTAACTCGACAAAACCAAAACCCAGCGATTCGCATTCGCGCAGCCAACCGGCAAAGTCTGAATGTCGCACCCAGTTGTTCGCGCTCACAACGATTTTCATGATAAGAGATAGACTGTTAAACTTAAGCGCTTTGCGATGCCAATTTCAAACAAAAATAGGCATGCCGATAAGTGTACAAAAAGAGCTCGCTAAAAATAAAGGCGTTTACATAGAACAATGTTATTCAATGTACTCGATAGACAAAATTTCCATGGAAAAAATAGCGGAACAAATCAAAAAAATCGGGGCAGAAAAATGTATTGATGGGTGACAAAAACCCAAGGAAGCTCCTATTCCAAATATGAAACGCTTAATAGTAAACAAACCGTATTGAAAAAAGGCGATAAAATGAAATTCCAACCGTTGAAAGGCATGCGCGATTTCGGCCCTGCCGAATCCATGAAAAAACAAGTTGTGATAGGCAAAATAAGGTCTTCTTTCGAGCGCTTCGGATTCAATCCCATGGAAACGCCCTCCATGGAAAGCTTTGAAATGCTCTCGATGAAAGGCGGCGGCGATGCTATGCGCAGGGAAATATATAATTTCAAAGACCAAGGCGGCCGCGAGATAGGTTTGCGCTTCGATCTAACCGTGCCTTTAGCCCGCTTCATTTCAAACAACCCAACAATGTCCAAACCATTTAAGCGCTATGCCATAGGAGATGTGTGGCGTTACGACAACCCGCAAGCCTCGCGATGGAGGCAATTTACGCAAGCGGATGTGGACATCATCGGCACGCCGTCTATGATGGCCGACGCCGAATGTGTCGCAGCCATAATTGATGCGCTGCAAAACGTGGGTTTGAAAGATTTCAAAATACGTGTCAACAACAGGAAACTTTTGGAAAGCATACTCATAAAATGCGACGTTAACAAGGAAAAAATTTTCGACGTATTCCGTGTGATAGATAAAATGGATAAGATAGGTAAAAACGGCGTCGAAGAAGAATTGAAAAAATTGGGCGCAAACCCTGAAAAGATATTTTCGTACCTGGAAAAAGACGTTTCACAATTGGAAAAAACGCCGGGTCTGGAAGAATTAAAAAAATTCATGAGTTACGTCGAAAAATTCGGCATAAAAGGCAAGGTGAAAATAGACTTAACACTTGTACGCGGATTGGAATATTACACAGGCAACGTCTTCGAAATTTTATCTTCGCTGTCCGTCAGCATCGGCGGCGGCGGCCGCTACGACAAAATGATGTTAGCTTACGGTGCAGGAGATTTGCCGGCAGTAGGCATGTCCATAGGCGTCGATCGATTGCTGGAACTGGTTGAAAATGAAGACAAAAAATCAACTTCAAAAGTATTCATCGCGATTATCGGGGACGTTGAAAAAGAAGCGTTGGAAATGGTTAACAACCTTCGCAAAAATAACATCAACACAAGCATCGAACTCGGAAATAGGAACATAAAAAAACAGCTGGAATATGCTGATTCTATGAAAATTCCGTTCGTAATCGTCATAGGCCCGGAAGAAATCAAAAATAAAACCGCCAAAGTGCGCAACATGGAAACTAGAAACGAAGAAAACGTCAACTTCGAAGATTTAATCAAATATCTAAAATAACGCGCGACTTCCATTTGCCGCCCTCGTTCTTAACTTCGAATAAATGGTATGTGATCGCCTTAACATCAACGACGAGTTCGTGTTTCTCCACATCTATCTTCTCCCCGTATGCTATGCAGACCAGCGAATACATGCCGGTGCGGTCCTTGATTTTAACCGTGTATTTGCTGAAAACCATCAATTCCGCATCTTTGAGATATATTATCTCCTGCAAAAAATTGAATAACAATTTTTCAATCGATTTGTCGGATACTGTCATTTTCCTTCGTTTTTTCGGCTCTATTTTCGACAGGTCCTTTACCATTATATTTGTTGTCGCCAGCGCCGCAGACTCAAACATCTCCTCAATCGTTTTTCCTTCGGCCACAAAAGCGACATCCGCGACGGATAAATTGTCAACGAACTTGTAAGGCATGAACCATCATAGCGTATCAGGCTTAAATAAAACGTTGGCAAATTATCCTGATGGCAGAGCCGCTTTATTTGAAAGATTCTTACATGACCGACTTCACGGCGAATGTTGTTTCAGCAGCCAATCGCGAAATAGTTCTTGACAAGACTGTTTTCTATCCTTCTTCCGGTGGCCAACCAAACGATACAGGAGTTATCCGCGCAGATGCCGGAAATCCCTTTAACGTCATAGATGTAATAAAGAAAAACGGCGAGATAATACACATAGTTGAAATTGAAGGATTGAAACCGAACGACAAGATCACAGGAAAAATAAACTGGGAACGAAGGTATGCTCTGATGCGCATGCACACGGCCGCACACATACTTAGTTCCGTGTTCAACAAGGAATCCGGAGTTTTAATCACCGGAAATCAGCTCAATGTCGACAAATCACGCATAGATTTTAACATGGAAATCATGGACCGCGGCAAGATTAATTCTTACATAGAAATTGCAAATAAAATTATTGCAGAAAACGTCCCGATTGAGATGTGGTCCGTTAAACGGGAAGAGGCGCTGAAAATCCCGGATGTTGTGAAATTGGCCGGCGCGCTGCCGCCTAATATACCAGAATTGAGGCTCGTTAAGATAGGATCTTATGACCTGCAGGCAGACGGCGGCTGTCACGTCAAAAACACATCTGAGATAGGTAAAATAGAACTGCTAAGTGTGGAAAACAAGGGAAAATCGAACAGAAGGATTTATTATAAAGTGGTATGAATAAAGTTTCGATAACTAACATGAAAAGGAGGCAAATAATATGAAAACAATGACTTGTAAACAGCTTGGTGGGACTTGCAATAAAGAATTTCGTGCCAAAACTTTTGAAGAAATGGCTGAAATGAGCAAGAAGCATGGCATGGAGATGTTTCAAAAAGGTGATGTGAAGCATATTAAAGCTATGAATGACATGATGGAACTTATGAAAAATCCCAAGGATATGAAACTTTGGTTTGAAAGTAAGAGAAAAGATTTTGATGCATTACCCGAAGACGGATAGCCTCATTAAGTTTATCTGGAAAATAAAGCTTTCAAGTTTCAGAATATTACATTCAGAAGAAGTAAATTTTTAGGATATGTATGATAAAGTTGTTTAGTCGCCGCTCTTGTTCAACGCGTTCAACTTGTCGCTGAATTCCTTTTTTATCTTGCCCAAATTTGGGCCGATAAAAACGATTTCGGTTTTATCCGCGTCGAATTTTTCAAGATCCCACTTGCCCGCAGCGTAATTGAACAAATATGAAATTCCGTCCAGGTTCACAAATCCTTTCGCCCGGTATATGGTCTCTGGAATGGAATTTGCAAATTCCTCAAACGCTTTTTTGCTTATCTTGTTTTTTGAAACAAACGCTATGAACTCCATTTCATCGTGTTTATGGTCCAGACTGTCGATGTCTTTTTTCACGTGCGAATCCATCAAAGGCTCTATGTCTATTTTGGAATGTGTGGTGCGTATTATTTCCGCTTCCTGGTTAATCCCGCGTATCGATTTTTCCACTTCTTTTATTTCGTCTTCGCTAACAAGGTCAGTTTTATTTAGCAGTATCACATCCGCATTCTCAATCTGGACAATTCCAGTGTGCCCGATGTTCGGATACTTGGTAGACGCATACGCGTCCACCAGGCAAATTATAGAATTTAGCTCGACATTCGCTATGTTTTCTATGTTAGTTATCATCGCGTCCGGTTCCGCAACACCGGTGGTTTCCACGACAATATAATCCGGTTTGTACTTGCCTATTATTTCGTTTATGGCATACTCCAATTCGCCTGTAAGGGAGCAGCAAACACACCCGCCTGACAGTTCTACCATGTCCGCGTTCTTGCCTTTCAGTATTTTCCCGTCTATCCCTATATCCCCGAATTCGTTCATTATTATTGCGATCTTCTTCTTCGTGTTCGTAAGCATGCTGCGCAACAGCGTGGTTTTCCCGCTACCCAAGTAGCCTGTCACCACAACCAAAGGAGTCTTCATAGAAACTAGATTAATATTAATCAAACTAATAAATTGATATGGAACGGAACTTGCGTTTCTATTTAACCTGCCTGGCATTCTTTTTTACAGTACCGGCCATCATATTGGCCATTGGCTTCGTAGATAGCATTTCCAGCCGTGTAGTCACCATAGCCGTAATCGCGCTTTTCATTATCCTGGTAAAGAAATTCCCGCTGGAAATGACCGGCGACCTCTACGAATTAGAAACGGATTTGTCCATGACCAAAAAAGCGGTTGTTTTGAGCTCAATCCTGCTTGGTGCAGTCATAGGAATAATATTGTCCTTATGGTTAGGGTTTTTCTGATTTTATCAGGTCGATTTTCGCTGCAAGGATAAAGTCATTTTCCGTCAGCCCGTTTAACGCATGGGTGAATGTAGTAATTTTAACCTTGTTCCAGCCCCACAAATGAATATCCGGATGGTGGCCTTCGCCCTCTGCGAGCGAAGCGACTTTATTTACAAATTCCATCGCATTTACAAAATTTTTAAACTTAAAATTTTTTTCTATTCTGTTATCAACTACGCTCCAACCGCTGACCTTCTTTATGTATTTTAAAACTTCATCTTCGCCCATCGAAGAGCCGTAGCCTTCGCACGATATGCATTTTTTCTTGATCAGTTCCGTCATCCTTTCACGTTTCCGAGCGGAACTAATTTCGTAACGCGCTTCGATATCCCCGCATTGTGCACGCTGTTAATAACTTCATCAATATCTTTGTAACTGGCCCCGCTTTCCTCGGCCAATCCGGAAAAAGAAACAGATTTAACGTAAATTCCGCGCGCCTCCATGTCTTTTTGCAATTGGTCGCCGCGCACCATGTTTCTCGCCTGCGTGCGTGACATAGTACGGCCGGATCCGTGGCAGGTCGAACAAAATGTCTCAACAGCCTTTTCTCCGCCGACCAGTAAATAAGAACCCGTTTCCATAGATCCTCCGATTATTACAGGAGAACCGTCGCCACGGAACTCTTTTGGTATCTCCTCGCGTCCGGCTGGATAAGAGCCTGTCGCACCTTTCCTGTGCACGACAACTTCCCTAACTGCGCCGTCGACTTTATGCTTTTCCAACGAAGCGCGGTTATGCGCGACATCGAACAATTGGCGCAGCCCCAGCGACTCGGCGTCCTGTTTAAACGTCTCCGAAAAAACTTCGCGTATCCTGTGCAAAATAACCTGGCGGTTCACGAAGGACATATTCACTGCGCATTTCATCGCCTTGAAATAATCCTGGCCTTCTGGCGAACTGAATGGTGCGCACGCCAACTCCCTGTCGAGTATTTTTATCTTGTATTTGCTTTCCATGACCTCCAAGAATGTCTGCAAATAATCCGTACCGATTTGGTGTCCAAACCCGCGCGAACCGCAATGGAACATTATAACGATCTGATTTTCAAACAAACCCCATTTCTTCGCCAACCGCTCATCGGCAATATTTTCTTTTTTCACCACTTGAATTTCCAGGTAATGGTTTCCCGAACCCAATGTTCCGATCTGGTTGAAACCGCGTTCAATCGCTTTCGCAGAAACTTTTGAAGCGTCCGCACCGTCTGCGCGTCCATTTAACTCTGTGCGCGCAAGGTCTTCGTCCCAGCCGTAACCATTTTTAACAGCCCATTCTCCGCCGTCTACGATGACTTTTCTAAACTGGTCTTTAGTTAATTTTACAAATCCTGTAGAGCCGACGCCCGCAGGCACACGATCGAATAATTTATCAACTAAAGTTTTCATTTGTGGCTTGACGTCGTTTAGTGTTAGGTTTGTCAAAACCAGGCGCATACCGCAATTTATATCAAATCCTATGCCGCCCGGCGAAATTACGCCTTCTGTTGCGTCAAACGCTGCGACACCGCCTATCGGGAATCCGTACCCGGATTTGCCCCTTAATTAAAAGGTATGGCCATCGGGCATGCAAAATGCATGATTGATGATTCCCGGCAAAGTCGCAACGTTTGTTATCTGGTCGAAAACATGGACATCCATATCGTCAACGATCTTTTTTGACGCATAGATACGTGCAGGCACCCGCATTTCTTTTTTAAAAGTTTTAGGTATTTCCCACACGTAATCGTTTATTCGTTCCAGTTTAGGTTTTTGAAAGTTATCTCTAAATCCCATCTAAGTTTCACCCCCGTCTGGTTTTACTTGGATTTATCAGGCGCGTTATAACTTGGTATAATGGTTTTAAATTACAATTTTTTTATTGCTTCTGCCGTAAGTTGTCCGAAACAAACCTTATATACATAGCTTACAAAATTGGTTTGACCGTTATGCCTATATCATCCGCACCGTACACGAGAAAGTACGCCCACACAAAAACCAGGGGAGCGGAAACAAACGTAAACTGCGGCTTCTGCGGTCGTTTAGTCCCGCGCTACAAGACATTCGTCAAATATCGGGGTTTTCGCATAACCGACCCGGGCATACTCAAATCCGTGGATCCCATGTACGTTTCGGTATATTCCCAGAAAGTGTACGCCTGCCCAAGCTGCGCGCGCCACAGGGGAATTGTAAAACCCGGCAAGAGCGTGCGCAAAAAACATCATAACACCATGGGAAGGCCGATGGGCTAGCGCATCTCGATCCTCGTTCTAACCAACCGCGATTAATAATAATAGGCTTGAAACCGAATATTATTCAAGCCATGCTAAACGTCACATCCCTCCGCGGCGCACTTCGCAGGAAACTTTCGAAAAACGACCAAAAAACCACGGTCTACGACAGCGTCTATACTATTTTTACCAAGAGGCAGCGCAACCCTCCGGTCATTACAACTTTATCCGACCACCTGCACGAGATTAACGTAAGATATCCTCTGATAGATCCATTCCTATACGCGAACATCGTATGGGATCCGGAAAAAAGCGAGCTTGTTTACAAGGTCATAGAGCCTTACATAACTGACGATGACAAAAAACTCATCGAAACAATAACGCAGGATCTGATGGAACTTCTTGAGGTCGAATTGTCTTCCATAACAAAAAGGACCGAAGCTGTCAAATATCTGGAAGAACACGTGAAAAGGATAATCAATGAGGCCGGCATCAACGTCCCGAGGCACAAATACGGAAAATTGTTCTATTACATCTACAGGAACTTTATCGGGCTCAATGATATAGAGCCGCTGATGAGCGACCCCCGCATCGAAGACATAGGATGCGACGGCGTGGGCGTTCCTATTTACATAGTCCACCGGGTTTATGGGTCAGTCAAGACGAACATAAAATTCGACAGCCCGGAAGTTTTAAGGAACCTGGTAGTTAAAATCGCGGAAAGATGCGGCCGCTACATAAGCTACGCCGAGCCCATACTGGACGGAAGTCTGCCCGACGGCTCGCGTGCCCACGCTTCGTTGTCATCCGACGTAACTACGCACGGCCCGACATTTTCAATAAGAAAATTCAGAGAGGATCCGTTCTCTCCCGTCGACATCATCGGGGTGGGGACTGCGTCAGCAGAATTGCTTTCATACATGTGGACCGCTGTTGAACATGGCTCAAGCATATTGCTCTGCGGCGGCGTCGCAACGGGCAAAACTTCACTTTTAAACTGTTTATCCATGTTCATAAAACCGGAACAAAAAATTGTTAGCATAGAAGACACGCGCGAACTTAGTCTGCCTCATGAGAACTGGATACCCAGCGTCTCCCGCGCCGGTTTCGGAATACCCAACGCATCTGGTGAAAAATACGGCGAGGTTAGTTTATTCGATTTGTTAAAAGGCTCCTTCCGTGAAAACCCGGATTACGTTATTGTGGGCGAAGTCCGCGGTAAAGAGGCGTATGTAATGTTCCAAGGCATGGCTTCCGGCCATCCTTCAATGACAACTATGCACGCGGATTCCATAGAAGGCGTTATACGAAGATTGATAACACCGCCTATAGAATTGCCTCCGTCTCTGATAGAATCGCTGGACATGGTCGTCGTCTTATCCCACGCGCGTGAAATAGGAAAATCCGCAAGACGCATAACGGAAATAGACGAAATAGAATCGATGGACCCGGTCACCGGAAAAGTGCACCACGTAAAATCTTACGTGTGGGATCCCATTACGGACACGTACCAGAAAAAAGAGGACAGCGTCTTGTTCAGAAGGATTGCATCCAAAATGGGAATAGAATTCGACGCCATCATGGCGGAAACGAAAAGGAAGGAGCTTATCATAAATTGGATGATCGGAAAAAAAGTCACCAAATTCGAAGATGTTGCTAACATCGTAAGCCTCTATTACAAGGACAACCACACACTGATGGACTGGGTGGACAAACAATTGGAGCCTTTCTCGACCATTAGCAAGGAAGACATAAAGCGGATGAAGACGTCTGCAAGCGGCATGAGGATATTGGGCGAAAAATAAATTGCAAGATGGGATGTTTGGATGAACCGCACTATTACAGGCATTGAAGGTTTTGACGAGATGATAGCGGGCGGGCTTCCAAAAAACTCTTTAACGCTTTTAACAGGAACGTGCGGAACGGGCAAAACTACATTCTGCGCGCAGTTCCTATACAACGGCGCTACAAGGTTTGGCGAAAAGGGCGTCTACATATCGTTCGAAGAAAACCCGGAAATAGTAAAAACTGATATGAAAGAGTTTGGAATGGACTTTGACACGCTTGAAGCAGAACACAAAGTAGTGTTCATCAAATATGACCCTTACCACATAGAAGACATCTTCGACATCATCGAATCTAACATACGCCTGACCGGCGCGACAAGGGTTTGCATAGATTCTATATCTGCATTGGGCCTTTACGTGCGCGACATACCTGAATTGCGCAGGATGATTTTCAATTTAGGAATGACATTGCGAAAATTGAATTGCACATCGATAATAACATCGGAAATACCGCCCGGGTCGACCGGCATCTCACGCTTCGGGGTCGAAGAATTTATCAGCGACAGCGTTGTAGTGCTTTATTATTTCAAAACCGAGACCACTTTCACACGCGCAATAACTATATGGAAAATGCGCGCCACAAACCATTCTAAAAAGATACACCCGTACGAAATCACCGACAAAGGCCTGGTAACATACCCGCAGGAAGAAGCGGTTATGAGGTAATTTTTTCGCAAGCGGTCCGGCAAAAGCGATTTTAAGCGGTCACAGCTACTATAATATACAGATCTCAATGGCTCGCAACATGGTTTCATTGGCCACTTCAATTTTCGGCTGGATACCTGAAAAATATGAAAAAGAACTGCAGCCCGTAAAAGTCGGGCTGGAGCGGTCGGGAATGCGTTATCTGCTGAAAACATGGGTCTCGATATCCGCGGCCGTCGGCGTGGGCGCGGGTTTGTTTTCACTGGTCCTTCTGTGGATTTTGACAATTGAACTGAAAATGGAAATTTCAAACGTCGTAATGTTCGCGGTTCTCTTGCCCCCATTGTTCACAATGTCGACTTTCCTCGCCATGGTTTTTTATCCGTACCAAAAATCGGTATCAAGGAAACGGTCGATAGACGCAAACCTTCCCTTCGCATTAAACCACATGGCCGCCATAGCCGCATCCGGCGTGCCGACTTACGTAATGTTCAACTTACTGGCAACATTCAAGGAGTACGGTGAAATTTCAACCGAGGCAAAAAAAATTGTCCGGAATGTTGACACATTCGGCCTAAGCATAACCAGTTCAATGCAGCAAGTTTCCGAAAGGACTCCTTCAAAAAATTTCAAACAGCTTTTGGAAGGCATAAGATCCGGTATAGAAACCGGAGGGGATTTGAAAAAATTCCTGAATGACCAGGCGAAAGACTCCTTATTCGATTATCGCATAAGAAGGGAAAAATACATGGAACTTCTAGCTACTTACGCAGACTTCTATACCGCCCTTTTAATCGCAGCCCCGTTATTCCTGGTTTCGATATTGACAGTAATGAACATGATAGGCGGTGCATTGGGCGGCACGTCAATAGAAAGCATAATGGTTCTGGGAATTTTCGTGGCCCTTCCGCTGGTAAACATAGCGTTCCTGGCATTCGTCCACATGACCCAGCCGGAGGTGTAAAAATGGCATTGAAGAAAAAAGGCATTGTAAACTGGATATTAAGGAACAAAAAGAAAACGGCAATAATCGGAGGTTCCCTGGTAGTCGCCACGATAGTCACAGCGATAAACCTGATTTATTTCGCAAAAGACGCTGTGATTTTCCAGCTGCTTGGATCCCTGGCTGTTTTACTCGCATTGGGCCCGTCCCTGGCTATAAGTTATTCGGAATACTCCAGGGCGCGCGCTATAGAAACCGAATTTCCGCTTTACATCACCGATGTCGTGGACGGAGTGCGCGCAGGCATGACACTGCCCATAGCGATGAAAGCCGCATCAAAACACGATTATGATAAGCTAAACTCCTATGTGAGGCAAATGTCTGCCCAAATGGACTGGGGCGTGCCTTTCGACGACGTGTTGCGCTCATTCTCGGAATCTGTCGGAACCCCTCTAATAAAGCGAACTGTCGCGACAATTATAGAAACCCACCGTTCCGGCGGCAATATTGTAGAAGTCCTGCAGGCCATTTCAGGCGCAATACTCGAAGTCAACAGGATAAAATCCGAACGCGCCTCGCATATTTACGGACAGATGATAACAGGTTACACTATATTTTTCGTTTTTCTTGCCGTACTAATCGGACTGCAGAAATTTTTGTTACCGTCCCTTTCGGGTTTAGGTGGCGGGCTCGAGGGAGGATTATCGGGCGACGTGAACAAAAACCTTTACGATCTGATGTTCACCGCAATGATAATTATCCAGGGCGGGTTCTCAGGTCTGGCAATAGGTAAAATGGCGGAAGGCTCATTCTTCGGCGGGTTCAAACACTCAGTCGCTCTAGTTTCAATAGGCTACGGGGCTTGGGTGGCAGCCGGCGCAATTGTCGTGTGATTTTTATTTAGTCCCAAAAATTTGGAAACAAGCTTAAGAAGGACGGCAAAATAAAACTTCAGCGGTATGCCCGGCTTTTTCGTTCCTCCCGTATGCACAAAATTTTTAAACACCTGTTCCACCAGGTAATTTTTCCCGTCAAACGCCTCGAAAACGGAATTCACAACATTTATGTCGCTCATCAGTTTCATTATCCTGTACCGTTCCTTGAACTCTCCCTCCATTTTTTTATCTAAATTTTTTTCATACTCCGAAAGAATATTGTAAGAAAAATCATTTGATGCCAATGATTTTTTTATTGTGTCTGCGGCGATTTTCGCGCTAACTACTCCGTTGCCGACTCCTCCGCCTGTAAGCGGGTCTATCAAAGAAGCTGCATCCCCGATTAAAATAAATCCGTCGCCTGCGCGTTTCCTTTTTTGTGCGCCCGTCGGCAGGTTCCAGCCTTTTATTTCCGAAATTTGTTTTGCGTTTTTGAATTTGTAGGAAATCCTGGAATTTTTTATTGCCAAGTCAAGGAGTATTTTAAGGTTTAATCTCCGTTCCTGTATCTCCGACGCCAACATACCCAATCCGACATTGCACATGTTATTCCCCACAGGAAATATCCAGAAATATCCCGGCATGCATTCGTCAAGAAAATGTATCTCCATACGCCCTGGGTTCATGTCGACATTTTCATAATATGCGCGTATTGCAACATGTGATTTTTTAGTATCAAAATTGTTCAGCCCAAGCTTGCGCGCAACAATTGAAGTCGCGCCGTCTGCTCCGACCACGATTTTTGCGCGCAACTCGATTTCATTTCCGTTCTTTTTTACGCCTTTGACGCCCGCAACTTTAAAACCGTCCATGATCAAATCCGTGACTGTGAAATTCTCCATGGCCTCGGATTTTTTTTTCGCCTGTTCAAAAATTACATTATCAAATATCTCCCGCTTGCAAACATACTGGTGGAACCCCGAACTTTCGGAAGTTTCAATTTGTATGCCCGACGGCGAAGACGAAACTAGGCCGTAAATCATGGAATGCTGCAATTTTTTTACTTCTTCCTCCACCCCGATGTCCCTTAGTATATCGGCGCATTTATCGCTTATTTCGTCACCGCATGTCTTGTCGCGCGGGAATGAAGCTTTGTCGACTAGCAAAGTTTTTATGCCGTCGCGCCCAAGAAGCGCCGCACAAGAAGAGCCGGCAGGCCCGCCGCCGACGACTATAACATCGTATTCAGTTTCCATATAACCAGCTAAAAAATAACATCGCAGCAATTTAAAAATTACACCGGATCACGCAACTTTTATGTCCGCGGACTCCATAGTCGCAGTCGAGGCGGAGTTGGAGCCGCTGCAGTTGTGAGGTATCCTAACCCTCGTTATCGCCACGCTGTCAACGCTTGTGTTGCTGATAGCTGCGGGCGTGCCCGGTGATAAACTGAGATTGACCGGCGCTATCTGGTATTCCGAACTTGTGCCGTTGTTATAAATGACTATCATCTTGAAATCTCCGAGCGGGACATTTCCTTGGTTGATTATTTCAACTGAAAATCTTTTTTGCGTCGAATTGTAAACCGGGCCCTGGAACGCCAGCCACGCCGATGAGCATCCAACTTGTTTGGAACCCTTTTCGTTGAGTATTTGCGTCTGTGTGCGCGAATAATCCAAAACCCAGTTGCTCAATATTATTGCGACTGCCATTGTAAACGCGATCAAAAGGACTGTTGCAATGAGCGGAGACACACCTTTTCTTTCCATTTTATCATTCCTTATCAATTATTTTATCCGATTGGCAATAAATTTGTTTAAGACGGCTGCGTAAGGCCCAAAATCGCCACTTGGTTCTGGCACAACGCAGTCACACGAACGCGGTTCCATGAAACTCCACCCGGCAACGTACCGCTGAGTATGTAATTCGTTAATTTATTCACCGATCCCAAACCGATATTTCTAGTGGCATTATCTGTGTTTGGTATGGTGACGTTGACATAGGAAATGCCGTTCGCGTCACGCACTTCTATCCCAGTTATATTGAGGATTTCCGTGCCCGCGGTATATGTGACAGTCAGATTAACCGTATTCCCAATTACGGAAACGTCTGTGCGTGAGACGTAAAGCGCGTAGTCTGCTGCTGTGTAAAACCTGTGATCCAGTTTATTATGATGGCCCCGACTGCCATGGTGAACGCAACCAGAAGTACGGACGCTATTAATGGAGAAAGGCCTTTCAAATGTTTCATAACAATGTAATTTGTTCTTCGGCTGTTAAATAAATAGGGTTGGAAAATTTATGCAGATGAAATTGAGCCGACAACCGTGTACTGGTTCTGGCATAATGCAGTAACGCGGACCCTGCTCCATGAAACTCCGCCTGGCAGCGAACCACTGAGTATGTAATTACTAAATTTGGTCACAGAGCCCACAGCGAGGTTTTGTACCGCACTGCCGTTTACGATAGTTATGTTCACGTATGATATACCGTTTGTATCGCGCACTTCAAACCCAGTTATGTTCAACACTTCCGAACCGGCTGAGTATATCACAGTAACGTTCAATGTGTTAGCAACAACTGCAACATCATTTCTTGGTACCGTGAAACTTGAATAGCTGCATTTAGTCTGCAAATCAGCGCGTTGCCCTACTGTTGTAGTTTGTTGTTGCGTGAAGCCTGTAATCCAAACGACCAATATGGCAGCAACGGCCATTGTAAACCCTATCAGAAGCACCGAAGCTATCAGAGGTGACAAACCTTTCTGTTTTCTGTTCAAAATATCTTTAAAATCTGAGCCCATAAATATCATTTTTAGTGTTTAAGACGGTCTCGTTACGCCGGTAACCGCATATTGGCTTTGGCATAATCCTGTCACGCGCAACTCGCTCCAAGCCACACCTGCAGGTACGGTACCAGTCAATATATAATTAACAAATTTGTTCTGAGTTCCAACAGCCCAGTTCCTCGTTTCATTGGCAGCAAGGTTTGTCAGTATTGTCGCATTCGTATACGTAACCCCATTCGCATCGCGCACGCTGAATCCTGTAATATTCAATATCTCAGTCCCGCCGGCATACGTAACAGTTACGTTAATCACACTGCCCACAACATTAACTTCGGAATTGTCAATCGTAAGAACAGAATAACCCGTAGTCTGCTGCTGTGTAAAACCTGTGATCCAGTTTATTATGATGGCCCCGACTGCCATGGTGAACGCAACCAGAAGTACGGACGCTATTAATGGAGACAAACCCTTTCTGTTCAAATTCAATCCCTTCAACTTAATTATTAATTGTCGGCCAGATACTTATAAACATTTTTAAACCGTTTTATCTACGAATGAATATTCCGGACAGTTGGAAACCACCCTAAACCTCGTTACGTTCGCAACCCCGTTGACTATAAACGATCTTGGTTCGCCGGGCGGTAGCGTTGTGTTTTGCCTGTTCGTAACGCTCGTATCCGTCTCTAATGAGATACGGCTTATGCCGCTTCCGTTGTAAAGGAATAGCGTGAAATTTTGCAGCCCGACCCTGCCGTCGTTATTTACTATCATTATCAGCTGGTTGCCCGTTTTATCGTAACTGTACGTGTCCAGGTTCATCCTGGCATAAACACAATTAGCCTCGTTGCCTTTCGTGGTTAGCGTAGTAGTTTGTTGTGTCATGTATTGTGTGGCCCAAGTCGCCAATATCGCAGCTATTGCCATGGTAAATGATATGAGAAGTACTGATGCGACTAGAGGTGAAACTCCTTTGTTAAAAGGCTGAGCCATGAGATACTTTTCGTTTTTGCCTCTTAAATATTATTCAAAAAAGAATCAGGCGTACTTTTTCGTTATTTCTATGATCTTGGCTATGTCCTCGTCGGAAAGGTCTATGACATCTTTTTGAAACAGGACTTTTACATCTTCAGCCGCCTTAGGCAAATTATTTATTATTTTAACAACAAGGTCTTCGCGCAGTTTTTCTATGGAATGCAACTCTTCGGCTATCTTTCCATCGTCTTCAAGTTTGGAGAATTTGCGCAGGTGTTCAAGGCTGGATTTCTGTTCGTAACTCAATGCTCCTTCTTTCTCCCTTTCTTCCAGGATTTTTTTAGCCTTCGGGTAGGAAACGAATTTCTCCTGCACTACTTTCATTTTCCCAGCCTCCGTATATGTTCAGGTTTGACAGCCAGGGTTTTCATCTTGTTGCCGTCCATTACGCTGACAATATAGGCTTTTCCCCTCTTTCCCGCGATCTTGCCGGCCATTCCCTTGAACCTGGGAAAAGGCATGCCTTGCGGAGACGCGGAATCGGGCAATATCACGACCACATCGCCTTCAACAAAAGACTGCAAATATTTGGTTATGGGTGTTTTATCGTGCTTTTTCAACTTCTTTCTTGTTCCCCACCTTACACCATGAGATCTCGTTACCATAGGTTTCGCCTTGTTTAATTAACCCGCAAACATATTAAACCTTGATTTTTCCTATCTCAACAACGTCCAAAGCTTTCACCTTGGCCTTGTTGTTCGTTATTCCCGTGAATGACGGTTCCGTTCGCCCGTCATCGCCGGAAACTAGCTCTTTAACATACATGCCCGCCTCGGTTTTTACAAAAAACTCAGCCTCCTTCTTGGAAATAATCCTTCCTTTTAAGCCCAGAATGCGCCTCTCCCTGACAAGATCGGCTCGGCGGTGCGCCACCCGCACTGGAGTGCGCTGTTTAACCAGATTTTTTATACCCAGTATTTTTTTGATATCATCCTTATTTATCGGTTTCTCAAAAGCCACTATAATCTTGTACGTTTTCGTCAGCTTGGCCGCCTTTATTTTTCTGGCCGTTTCCTTGCTGCAAAATTTTACCAATTTAACTTTAACCCTGCGATCTCTGTTAACCTCTTTCTCAAGTTTCTTCAATTGTAATTTCCTTTTCATCGGATGCTGCAGCTCCATCACAAACGGCCTCCATCCCAAACAACGCGCGTCAATATCCTCACGGCCTGCTCCGTGCATGCTGCTCGCCGAAGCCTTCGCAGCTTTGATCAAAGGCTTCGCTATAATTTCCTCTACCGATGTCGGATACATTTTGCCCTTGCCATCGCATTTTTCACAGCCTCTTCCGCCGCAATTGCGGCAAGGCCACTTCGTCTGCGGTATGCCACGCGCAAGTTTCTGGTATAAGCCGTAAACCCAGACCTGCGACGGCTTTATTTCTATGTCGTTTTTATCCATATCCAGCAAAATTACAATATCGGGGTTTTCAAAATCCGCTTTCCTGCCCGTCTTTTTTTCAAGTAATTTCCCCAGCTCCCTGTTTATTTCCGCTTTGATGGGCTCACAATGCTCGGCGCCAACCTCCTCCCATAAATTCTCTTCGCGTCCTGCTATATCCCCGGAAACTTTCGTTCCGACCACAAAGTTGTCGTATTCAAATTTAGATAATTTGTCAATGGCCTTCTTGGAAATTGATCCCAAACCATCGAAAAAATTCCCACAGATTTTACAGGTAGGTTTCTGTTTTTTTATTTTGCGCTTCACATTCCTGAAATCATAATTGTCGATGTTAATCTCATCAATTTCAATTTTCTCGCCTGACTCCGCGGAAAACGCAAAAATATCGCGGATAGCTTTGCCTCTGATCGAGTTTGTCGTGCCTTTAGTCAGCTGGGCAAAAGTCCTGCCCAAACAATGGTCGCACACATAACCGTTCTTCATTATCATCTTTGCTTTTTCCAAAATTTGCATGCTCATGTTTTTTTCACGCTCAATGAATTTTTACCCATCTCAATTATTGCGCAATGCGGATTGCCGTCCGGCCCCAACCCAGTAGCGGAACCCGGATTGACGAATATTTTTCCATTTAACTCCCAAACGTCCTGCTCGTGCGTATGGCCGTACAACAATATGTCTGCATTATAACGTTCCGCAATCGCAAACAACTTATCCCTGTCTCCGCGCGGTTTGACTTCATCGCTGTGGATAATAACTATCTTTTTCCCTTCTATATCAATGCTTTCCAGTTTCGGCAAATCGAGATGATCCATGTTGCCGCGCACCATTTTATGGGGTTTGCCCGAATTTTTGACGAATTCAACAACCTCTTCGCCCGTCAGATCTCCGGTGCACAATATCATATCGCATGCGTAAAGTTCCTTTTTAATTAAATCAGGAATTTCAAATGCGCGGTCCGGAATATGCGCATCGCCGAAAATTCCTATCCTCATTTGTTTCACATCTTCATTCCAAACTGTTTCGCTAATTGGGCAAAGCCCCCGCGCTTCAAATTTTTCCCGCCCATCATCTTCATCATTTTTTTCGTGCGGTCATAATGTTTTATCAGTTCTTTCACATCGTCGTCTTTCAAACCGCTTCCCGACGCTATTCTTTTTATCCTGCTATTATCGATAATCGACGGATCCGACTTTTCCTTTTTTGTCATTGATTCCATCGCAATTTTCCATTTTGCCATCTGCTTTTCCTGTACATCCAACATGCCATCCGGCAACTTGAGCCCAGGTATCATCTGCATCACCTGCTTCAAAGGCCCCATTTTCTTTATTGATTCGATCTGCTCGTAAAAATCCTGTAAAGAATATTTACCGCTCATCATATTTTCGGCGGATTTCATAAGTTCAGGCGACTTGATTTCCTCCGCCTTTTCCACGAGGCTTTGCAAATCGCCGTAACCTATCAAACGCGAAACAAAACGTTTCGGGTCGTAATTTTCGAACTCGTCAACTTTCTCCCCGACACCGATAAATTTTATCGGCGCATTTACAATCGCACAGGAGCTGAGTGCGGCGCCTCCTTTGGCAGTGCCGTCCATTTTCGTAACTATAACGCCTGTTATGCCCACAAGCTTTGCAAACTCCTCAGATTGCTTGCCCGCAGCCTGCCCCATTTCGGCCGGTATCACCAAAAAAATTTCATCCGGTTTCACAGAATCTTTTAATCTTTTCAATTCATCGGCCAATTCAACATCCAACGCATTGCGACCAGCGGAATCGAAGATTATTACATCCCTTTCCGGAAATTTTTTTATCGCTTCCTCGGCGGTTTTGGAAGGGTCGCTGCCTTGCGCATAAACAGGCACGCCAATCTGGCTTCCGAGTTGTATTATCTGTTCTTGTGCCGCAGGCCGGAACGTGTCGCAGCCCACCAAAGCAGGCTTCAAACCCTTGCGGACGAAAAATTTAGCAAGCTTCGCAGAACTCGTCGTTTTACCGGACCCGTACAATCCTACTAAAAGTATTTTTTGTTTTTTTAACTCCACAGACCCGGTTTCGCGGCCCAAAAAAATTACCAGCTCGTCATAAACGGTTTTTATCATGTGCTCTTTAACCGTAATCCCAGACGCAGGCTTCTCGTTCAAAACTTTGTCGCGTATTTTATTTGAAAGCGTAGATACCAATTTCACATCCACGTCAGCCTGCAGCAAAGCGCGCTGCAAATCTCGGATAAATTCATCTACGACAGCCTTGTCTACAAAACCCCTGCCCGCTATTTTTCTTAGGGCGTTTGATAACGACTCTCCGAGCTTGTCCAAAACCATAAGTTACACTATTATATTTGACAATAATAAACAGGCTCTCAAAAGATATAATACGTCAATAGTCGATTTTTATTGGTATTTATTGTTACTACTCCTTAGTGAAGGTTTATATGTTAGGTTTATTTCCTGATCTGTTTAGAACCAGTCTAATAGTCCACGGTGTCGCAGAATCGCACCCGGCTGCTGTTTTAGATAGCACACTAAATACCCTTGGAATACAATTTGAAGGCGAAGCCGCTGATGGGCTCATTGACACAGAATTTCTTTCCGAGATGGCGCGTGATATTAGAGTAGAAGAAAGATATTGGGATTTCTGGAAAGATATGGTTGTAAACGTTTCGAAAGATCAAAACTTGGCTAAATGGGCTTTAGACAGGATTAGCCAAGCCGAAAGAACGTCGTTGGAAGAACGAAAAATGGTTTATGGCATTAGACCAAAAAAATTGTACATAGAAGGCTGTTCAAAATATCCGTCGTCGGTAATCGGTCTCGTTGCAAAACACGCGGGTGCTGATGTTGTGTATCTTGATGAAGGCTTCGCGCCTTATGAAAAATGGCAGGAAAATCGGTTTAAAGCGGATTTGTCTTACGTTCAAAAAGGCCGTGAAGCGCACTGGACTAAAAGAGTCGGTAAAAACAAACCGCACGGAACTTCTTTGTTAATCGCAGGCAGAAACCATTTAATCAGGCCGTCCGAAGAAAGCGTCGTGCAAGAGCCGTCAAGGGTTTTCATAGGCAATTTTCCAAACCTATTAAAAGACAAAGGCATAAATTTTTTGATGTACGCAGACCTGACCGTTTCAGGAACCGGGGCTGCGCCAAAGCTGTATAGCGTATGAGGTTTTGAAAATGGACAAACCGATAATTTACGGTGTACCGGAAAGTCACCCTTCAATTATTGTAAATTTGGCCATTGAAACAGTCGAACGCAATTTGCTGACTTTCAGAAAATTTAAAACGCCCTCCGTGAAAGACGGGATAAGAAATTATGACGAGGTTACAAAAAGGTTTTTTAGAAAATCCGCCTATTACAAAACGCTTTACGGGGATTCGGGCACTTCTGAATTATGGGAGCAACTCGTATCGGCTATAGACGCATTGCCCATAGTAACTGCAATAAAAGAGAAAAGCCTCCACGATATCAACTATGCAAGATCAATAATGGAAGAGGAACAGACTCTGGTCGGCTCGATAAAACCTGAAATCTTGTATATGGAAGGTGAAAGAAGATCGTACAAAGGGATTGCGGGCTCTGTAATTCACGTTGCGGAATCCGGAGGTGCGAGAACGGTTTATCTTGATGAAGATTCCGGAGTATACGAATGGCTTAGCACATACGCTACGAAATATAACGTGGATTTTACAAATTCGCAGGATTTCAAAGACCTACAAAAGAAAAGAGAAGAGAGATGGATACAACGCATCAAACGCAACCTGCCACGCAACAAAGCTGTTATGATCGTAGGCCATGACCATCTCAATAGAGACAATAAGGATTATCCTTTCTTAGGGCGCGTACCCGAAATGCTCGAAAGAACTGGTATAAATTTTGAAGTATTAAACGATTTAAGAAAAGCTAGCTAAACAGCCTGTTAACTATCGAGTCTGCATTAAATTCCTCTATGTCTTCGTAACCCTGTCCGATGCCAAGGAACAAAATGGGTTTTTTAATCGTATGCGTCGCAGACAGTATTGCACCGCCCTTCTCATAAACGTCGACCTTGGTAAAAACAACCGCATCAATTCCTACCGCCTCGTCGAATTTCTGCGCCTGCTCGACTATATCGTTGCCTGTTAAGCTGTCCAAAACAAGAATTTTCATGGACGGATTATTCACCCGGCACACTTTCTTCAATTCGTCAATTAAATTAGCATTGACATGGGTCCTGCCTGCTGTGTCGGCCAAAACGACATCAATGTTATGCGTTGTTGCGTACTTCATTGAGTCATAAATAACCGCTGCTGAATCGGCGCCGTAGTTGTGCTTAATAACTTTGATACCAAGCCTGTCGCCGTGCACCTGCAATTGCTCTATGCTCGCCGCCCGGAAAGAGTCGCCGGCCGCGAAAACACAGCTAACTCCGCCTGCTTTCAGGTAATTCCCTATCCTGGCCAATGTGGTAGTCTTGCCGGCGCCGTTAAATCCGACAAACAGAAGCAAACCAGGTTTATCATTAGCAGTTACAAATTCGCGCAGGTTTATTTTTTTCTGGGAAAGTATATCCGAAACGCTTTTCCTCAACGAATCTTTTGCTATATCCCCAACTTTGGAGCGTTTTACGCTTTTACCGACCAAGCTTTTTTCAACATCTTCGCAAATTTTCTCCGCAACATCAAGCGCGACATCGTTTTCCATCAGACCCATTTTTAAATCGTCAATGATTGTAGAGACATCCTCCTCGCGTATCTTGACCTCGGTCACTTTTTTTGTGAATTTCTTAGTTATATTTTCAAGGAACCCGGCTTTCTTCGGTCTTTCGTCGGATTTTATTTCGGCCGGTTTTGAATCAATTCCAATGATTTCTTCTTGTGGAACGGGTTTTTCTAAAGGAATAGCTTTCTCAATCTCAACCGCAGACGAAGTTTCCTTAGGAACGTCTCGGTTAATTTCATCCCCAACAGGGACGGATAAATCATCGTTTTTTAACTCCTGGTACTCAGGTCTGAATTCATCCTTTATTTTTTCGGCCTCGTCGGGTTTTTTAGAAACAGCTTTAGTTATATTGTCTATCGATTCCTTAATCTTTTTTTTCAGAAATCCAAACATTTTAGCACCAAACCGCCAAGAATTACTTCCTGCTGTCGGAATAATTCATTTCGCCGGCAAGGTTCTCAATTTCCGGTAATATGGATTGTATCTGTGCGGTTATGCTTCCCATGTCCTTCAGCAATTTTGTGTATGTGATTTCCATGTCCTTAACGCGCTGCTCAAGTAACTTTTGTGCTTTATCCTTATCTTCTTTGACAACTATCTCGGTTCCTATAGCAATCATAACTTTGTTAACATCCTCTATCTTTCCCTGGACAAACGTCCCTGCGCCAAGCGGTATCAATGCTTCATGCGTGGGGCCTGTTGTGATCTCGTCCAACGCATTGACCGCGGCCTGTGTTTCCACAATCGCAGATTGCATCCCGTCGGCCTGCTTGCTCATATTATCAAGCTGTTCTTTCAAAAATTGGTACAAAAAATATTTCTGTTCAAGTTCCTTCTTGCGGTCTTCCATAACATCGCCTTGAACATTAATCAGGCATAATACTTATATAACTTGGTGCTGTTTTCCTCCCTAACCAGCTCCAGATGGGTCGAATTTAACCTCTCTCCGGTAACCAGATAGACGACACCCCACTTATCCAGAATAGTCTCGGCTAACATTCCCTGTTTAATCCCTTCCAAAACATCTAACCGGTCCGATAAACGCAAACGATAATTATCGGTAAAAACTTCAAGTTCAGAAACCCTCGGGTTCATCGGGTATTTGTTTGCTATCAGGGAAAACCATACCTCATAATTGCCGTCTGCCAGCAACACACTGTTAGAGCTGTCGTAAACACGAAGCCATTTTGCCAGGTTGGCTTGGTCAACATTTGGTATATCCGTCGAGACGCAACAATTTCGAAGGTTGTTGGCGTTCATATATGGATTTACCAAAACTATCAACAACAGGACCGACAAAACGGCCAACTTACCAATGCTTCTTTTTTCCAACAATCTTATTAGTCCTATAGCGGCCAAGGGCGGCGCCGCGATAGCAAGCATATCGGGAAATTTGTATTGTGTGCCAGGAATATGGAAAATTGTGAATGCAATCGTAAACAAAAAAATTGCTAAGGGGAAATAATTTTTACGCCTATACAAATAAAACGAACCTGCCAAAGATAGCAAAAGAAGAACAAATCCCATCCGCGATCCGGGCATAACGCTGAAAAACATGCTGCTTATTTTATCCAGGCCCACGAACCCGCTTTGGTAATACCAAATAGTATTTTCCCAGCTTCCTTTCAGCGCACTGTTTGCTATTTCCAAATATTTTGTAACCCATACAAAGGAGACCAAAAATGCTGCAAAAACGAACTTCATGACATCTTGCATCTTTATTCTCTTCATATGAATTAAATAGTGGACCATCAGCAGCGCCGCCATGTAAACAGTAGAAAAAGTGTGAGACAATAAAACCAGACCGGAAAAAATCGCGGCATTCCCATAACTCCTTTTATTCAGGAAAAACAAAACAATCAACAACAAATTCATCGACAATAATTGCGGGTATTCGCCGGCGGCAAAGACTTCTATCAAACTGGCTTGCACGGCCCCGAAAAAAGAAAACCAGATTGCCTCCTTTTTTCCAAAAGAAAGACCATAGAGATAAAATGTAACGGGAAACAAAGCGTACAGGAATAATCCCATTGAGATGACAACCCTATAAGCCTCGACGCCTGTCAAGGAAATCAGAAAAGCCAGCCAATGGAATAACGGAGGATATGTGTATGCCACATCAGACAAAGGTTGCCAATTGGCTGGTATGAAATTTTTTGGAAGTATGTAAGCCGATATCTCCCCGTGCAAAGCCGGATCGTATGTCAACGGCAGTGGATTTACTATATTGTAGCCGGAGATCAAAAGATAAAAAAACATTGCTGTCGGAACAATTGCTCCGTATTTTTCTATTTTCACTTAACAGGCCCCTGCTTAAAATAATCCTTCAGGATTTTATTGTGGTCAAACGCCAGCTCTATTTTAGACAATTGTCCAATGGGAAAAAGTTTTGCCTCTGCAGCGTCGTCGCCGCCCATTAATTTGCCGCCGGCAATTTCCGCGGAAAATGCAACCGCCACCCTATGCTCATCGTCTGGATTCCTCTTAGGGTCAGAATAAACCCCCACCAACCACTTTAATCTTATGTCCAGCCCGGTCTCTTCCTTCGCCTCTCGCACTGCAGCATGCTCAACTGTTTCCATGTAATCCACGTGCCCGCCGGGTATGGCCCAAAAACCCTTAAATGGTTGCGAACCGCGCCTCACCAAAACTATTTTTCCTTCGGATTCTATTATCGCATCAACTGCCAGTGTTGTCCTTTTCATTAAAAAACCTACAAAAGTTTTATGTTCCCCGTAATCTTGTCTATTTTATTGTCGTCCGCAGGGCCTATGGCCAAAGCTGTTATAGTTCCGGGCTCCAATTCCGTCAATCCCGCATCGGCCACTAAAAAACACGGTAACCGCATTTTTTTCGCAGCTGAATGCAAATCCTTTATCGCATTCTCACCGGCCACCTTCAACGCTATTTTCTTCGCCCCGGTCTCATTCCAATGAGCAACAATTTTATCGTCGGCATTCAATACCGCACCAACCGACGCGTGGCAGGCTTGTGCAATTTTCTTCCCCGCAGACATTCCAATGTCCGTTCGTATCAGAATAACTTGTTTCATCTGCCCGGTCTCCTCAAAACATAAAAAATCCTTTGTGCGACAGTTATCGCAGACAACAAGACCAATAAAATTATTGAATAAGATATTATTTCAGCTCCGTATATGAAAGAAATTGAAACCGATGAAAGCAGTATGAAAACCCTCTCAAACCGTTCGAGCAAACCACCCATACGCATCAATTCCTTTTCATTGGTAATTAACCCTTTATGGCCGGCGTAAGACCTGGCATAAGACGTCATTGTGCTGAAAAAAAGCAGCACAGCGAGCAATATATTTGCATCTACCAGCACGTTCGGTATTTTATAAAACATTAGGCCAAAAATTATGAAAGCTTCCACAAACCTGTCGGAAATTCCATCTATGTAAGCCCCTTTCTTTGTTTCCAATTTGGAATATCTTGCAACTGCACCGTCCACGTAATCAAAGAAGAAAGCGAGGAAAAACAAAACTAATGATGCAATTAAATTTCCGTAGATGGATGCCAGCAAAAAACCCGCCCCTCCAAAAATCAGGGAAAGGAGTGTCCATTGGTTCGGGGTAATAGGAATTTTGGAAAACAAAACGCCCGTAAATTTCTCCGCGGAAGAAAATGATGTGCGATATTTTGCTTTTAACAAATTACCAAGGCTCCCTTTTTAATTTCATCCTATACCCGAGAACATTGGCGGTTAGGTGTATTAACGGTGTCATTATTATTATCAGCATAACCGTGTCCAAACCGAGGGTGTAAAACAATGATGTGAAAAATACGGCTCCGAACACAAAATCCAGCTGGTCCAACAGAAGAACGGGCTCGCCGCGTTTTAATTTCATACGGCGCTTGATAAAGCTTCCCGCTAAATCTCCAGAAAGCGCCCCGAAAGACATCAACGCCGAAGAAAAGAAGCCCGCGGAAAAAGAAAAGCCAAGCCCGTACGCCTGCTGTAAAAATTGCTGGAACAGTCCTATTAATGTTCCCACAGAAATACCGAATAAAAAACCTTCAAAAGTTTTACCCGCACCGAACAAAGGCTGCCCGTCGAAAAAATTCTTGGAGAAATCCATCCTTAACTTTCCTTTAGCCAGGGTCGCGCTGGCGTTTGCAAAATAGGCCGGCAATATCAACCAGAAAGCCCCGATAACATCGATCATACGATTAATAAAAACTAATCGAAATATATATTATGGATTTCTCTTCGTTGTCCAATATTTTGGCGGGCCAATGGGGATATCTGGGAATATTTGCAGCGACGCTGATAAGTTCGTCAACCATAGTATTGCCGTTGCCCGGCGCAGTTATTGTCTTCCTATACGGCTCTATATTGAACCCCCTGCTGGTAGGTTTATTTGCTGCCTTGGGCAGTTCTTTGGGGGAATTAACAGGTTACCTAGCCGGCTATGGCGGCCATTACATCATAAAAAAGAAGGACAAAAAACTCGCAAACCGCATCAACTCCGTGCTCAGGAAACACAACCCGTTCTTTATGATAATATTATTTGCATCCTTACCTTTCATTTTTGATCTCGTAGGGATCATATGCGGGTTGTCCAAATACGACTTGAAAAAATTTTACGTGGCAACATTGATAGGTAATTTCATCAAAATGACAACAATATCGATAGCCGGTTTCTACGGCCTGTCGTGGGTGCTGAATATTTTCAAATAACCGGGACAAAAAATATAAAAATTATCTGGAGAAGGATTTTTTTATCTGGTTAATTCTTTCAGGAAGCCACAAAGTGTCCCTAATTTTTTTCCTCTTGAATTTTCCAGGCATCTTGCGGAACAAAGCCTTCCACGTTTCAACCGTAAGACGCTCCATCGTGACCGCTGCCATGGCCATCAACAGCCAATGGGAACCCTGGAAAAAGGAAATATTTGAAATTACCCATCCCCAGAACGTCGTAATTATCGGGCTTCTGAAAAATTTTCTCAGTATAAAAGGCTCCCAAAGAGTGTCTTTCCATGCACCTAACGACGCAATAAGCAGGCCAAAAAACGCACTCGCAATAATTTCAATCATTTTAACAAATCCAGCTCAAATAATAATACGCCTGCATTTACTAATAAATTGCCCCCGCCGGGATTTGAACCCAGGTTTAGAGGTCCGCAACCTCTTGTCTTATCCAAGCTGGACCACAGGGGCATTCTCGTTCTAAGAAACTTGTTTGAAAGAAGGTTTAAATACATCGCCTCGAATAAGTAATACGATACTATGGAACAGCAAACAATAGCGGAGGTCAACGATAAAAAATTATGCACTGCCTGCGGGTCTGCTGCGATTTATACAGGCTCATTCGTCGAATTTCTTTGCCCCAATTGCAACGGAGATTTAATCAGGCGATGCGAAAAATGCAAAAACCTGAGCAACAATTACAAATGCAAAAAATGCGGCTTTGAGGGGCCGTGAGTAACTAGAATCGTGCCGATGCTGCATACGGCATGATTCAGACGGTGATCAAATGGGAAATGTAATGGTAACTTTTCGTGTAATGCCCGAAGGCGTTGAAACGGATCTGGAAAAGATCAAGTCTGCGTTGTTAAAACTCGGCTCCAAGAAGGTTGTTACCGAACCTATGGCATTCGGATTGAACGTTTTAATATCCTACTTCGTAGTTCCGGATGCGGAAGGCGGGACGGAAGAGCTTGAAAAATCCGTAAAAAACATAGTTGGCGTCGCAGAAGCCGAAATAACCGAAGTCAACAGGACTTTATGGTAGAAAACCGAGGTTTTCTACCCACGAAAATCGGTTGGATTTTCGTTGTCTAGGAAAAACCCAACGAATTTTTATCCGATGTTCGCATGCGTCGCCCGCCCATGCATAATTTACATCCAAGAGTGTACGCGCAATTATCGCAGACCGTGGCGTAACAACTATTGCAGTTTTTTAATTTCGCAACGCCCGAACAACTTTGGCACAATGAAATTTTTTCCATGGCTAATCACACAGAAACAAAAATCGGTTCATTCCTGCTTGAATTTTTTCCTGCTAACCAGGTCATGTTCTTCAACTTCCTCCAGTTCAAGAACCTCCTTGGCCAACTGCAAACCGCCAACTATCTCGGGCAAAACAACAATTTCCGCGCCTGCGCGATGCAATCTTCTAATCGCAGCCTCAGAATCGGCGCGCGCGCCGATGAGTATGTTAGGATTAATATCGTTGGCCGTCAATACCAGAGAAATATTATCGGAATCCGTGTTCAAAACCGCTATCAGGCCGCGAGCACGTTTTATGCCCGCCCGCTCCAGGACGCGCGGATCGAGTGCGTTGCCTTCGACCGTCAATCCTCCTAACTCGTTCAATTCCTTGATAGTTTCAGGATCCTTATCGACTATTACAAAAGAAATGCCGTGCGATCTCATAACGCTGGATATCTTTTCGCCCACCCTCCCATAACCGCAGATAATAAAATGGTCTTTCAAATCTTCAAGTTTTTTTCTCAAACTGTTTCCCCTCAGGTCCACTCGTCCAAGCCTGTCCACAATATTGGCAGACAAAAACGATATAATAACTATAAACGCAATCCCATTTATAACTGAAAATATCCTGACGACCGGAAGGTAATAAAATTGCTGGCTGACAAAACAGTTGGCGCTTGTTATCGAACACAGCGTCCAATAAAGGGCATCGTCAACCCTTGTGTTGTCCAATTTTGAGACAAGGAAAGTGGAAAAGAATGTTATGGCAATTACGCTGAAAATGAGTATGGAGTTTAGCGACGGCGCGCGTACCGTGTCGTCGAATTTCTTTTTTGCCGCCGGTATCGCCATAATATAACTTGTGCTGGCTTTTTAATATCCCGCACGTGATGGGGCTTATAAACCGGTTTGGCATAATACAAAATCAAGGTGGTTCAATGGGCGTACAAATATCGAACATAATGGAACGTACACAAATAGAACTGGATAACCTGGTTAACAAGACGATAGCGATTGACGCTTACAACACACTGTATCAGTTTTTATCAAGTATAAGGCAGCCCGATGGGACCCCCTTAATGGATTCTGCCGGGCGCGTAACCTCGCACCTGTCCGGATTGTTTTACCGCACTTCCAAATTTGTCGAAGCCGGGCTAATGCCAATCTTCGTTTTCGATGGCAAGCCGCCGGCATTCAAAAACGTCAAGATTGACAAAGGACATGGTATCCGAATCCAAAAAATTGCTTGAATTGATGGGAATTCCAATAATGCAGGCGCCGAGCGAAGCCGAAGCGCAGGCCGCACACATGACAAAGCGCGGAGACGCATTCGCGACCGGGTCGCAGGATTACGATTCCCTCCTATTCGGGTCTCCAAGACTCGTACGGAATTTAACAATAACGGGAAGAAAAAAGCTGCCGAACAAGGAAACTTATATTGAAGTGAAGCCGGAGATGATAGAATTGGGGAAAAATTTAAACTCTCTCGGCCTGACCCAGGAAAAATTAATCGTGCTGGGTATTCTGGTCGGCACAGATTTCAATCCCGGCGGTATCAAAGGAATAGGGCCGAAAAAAGCGCTGCAACTGGTCCGCACAAAAAGTGCGGACGAAATATTCATGGAAATAGATTTCAGCCCGTACGACCCCCAAATGGTCTTGGATTTTTTCCTCAAACCACCAGTAGAAGACAACTACGAGATAAGGTGGTCAAAACCAAACGAAGAAGGGATAAAAAACATGATGATCGCCGAGCATTCATTCTCCGAGGAGCGCGTGGAAAAAGTTCTTGAAAACATTAAGAAAAAATCCCCGGGAAATCGCAAAACGTTAAGTTCGTGGCTAACGGGTAACTAGAATGTTTCAAGCAGCTATGATTCTAGCTGGTCAAAGGCACAAACGCCACTCCGCCGGCGTCCCGTCTTGTAATTTTTCCGTTTTTCTTTTCCAGCACAAAAAGCCTCTGTAAATACTCTCCCACAGGAATTATCATTAGGCCTCCGTCTTTCAACATGTCAATCAATTTTTTTGGTATCGATTTCGCGGCCGCGCTAACCACTATTTTATCAAACTTGCCTACGGAAGATCGGATGGCATCTTCGTTCAACAATGTTATATTTTCAAAACCGGCGCGTTCCAAATTCTTTTTTCCAAAATCGAACGTTTCTTTGTTTATCTCCGTGCCCACTATCCTGCCTGCTGTCATTTGGCTGATATAAGCCAGCAATATTCCCGAGCCGAACCCGACTTCAAGAACGTCATCGTTTTCTTTTAGGCGAATTAGCCCAAGTTGTATGGCATGCATATGCGGGGCGGAAATAGTTGCATTGCCCGGTATCGGTAACGGATAGTCTGAATAAGCAGCCTTCTTATGCACATCCAAAACAAAATGCGCGCGGTCTATTTTTTTGAAGGCCTCCAAAACGCGTCCGCTTTTTATATATCCCTCCGACCGAAGCTCTTCTATGAGCTTGTCTTTGGCATTTTTGGCCGCGTCCATGAATAGCTTTATGTGAACCCGCCCAATTAATACTATGGACGCCGAAACACTCGTAAAAAAAATAAAATCTCTCGAAATACAGGGTGCAAAAAACGTTGCAATCGCCGGGCTAAATGCGATTAACCTTTATGCATCGGAGATAAAATCCGGGGATAAAAAAAGTTTTATAAATAAATTAAAAGCAAAATCCAGGACAGTCGCGTCGGCAAGGCCCACAGAACCGGCTTTAAGAAATTCAATAAGTTTTGTCCTTAGAAGGATTTACAAAGCTGCAGATGTACAGCAAATCAAAAAAATGTTGTCTGACGAAATTAAAAATTTCTCCGAAAACATCGAAAACACGATAACAAAGATCGGGGAGATAGGGGCAAGGCGCATACCGAACAACGCGACCGTGTTCACGCATTGCCATTCCAACACAGTTATGGAAATATTCCGGCGCGCAAAAATGGACGGCAAGAAATTCAAAGTAATATGCACGGAAACGCGCCCGTTAAACCAAGGATTGTTAACTGCGGGTCAAGTTGCGGAAATGCACATACCCGTGACTCTGATCGTAGATTCCGCTGCCAGGACTTTCATTAAAAAATGCGAACTGGTAATTGTGGGGGCAGACGCGATAACATCGACCGGGGACGTAGTCAACAAAATCGGCTCTTCAACAATAGCATTGATTGCGGAAGAGCAAAAAAAACCTTTCTACGTTGCGGCCGCGACCCATAAGATAGACCCGGAGACTGCGAAAGGTTTTTTAGAACCTATCGAAGAGCGTCCCGCCAAGGAAATCCTAACAAAAAAAATCAAAGGCGTAAAGGTAAGAAATCCCGCATTCGATGTTATCTCGGCGGATAGAATAAACGGAATAATAACCGAATTGGGCATAATACCGCCGCAAAGCGTTTACAGATTCCTTGAAAAGTGATTGGCATGCAGCTAAAATCGAAATTGACTGGTATAGAATCCGGAAGCGTCCTTGTAGTAATGTTAAATTATCTCGATGCCGCGGAAATGGGGATACATTCGACCGACCGCGTAAAGGTTTCTTTCAATAACCGCGAAGCAATATGTGTCGTAGATATATCAAAAACCTGGGTCGGTAAAGGCTCCATCGGGCTCTATAAAGAAGTCGAAGAGGCGCTTTCAATAAAAACGGGCGACCCTGCCAACGTGTCCCCGGCAGAAGCCCCGCGTTCGCTTGAGTTTATAACGAAAAAAATGAACGGCGCACGCCTCAACAAACAGGAAATGTTCACAATAGTAAAAGACACCGTAGATAGAAAATTATCGGACATCGAATTGACCGCGTTCGTATCATCGTTGCATTTCAACGGGCTTTCCATGGACGAGACTGTTGCATTATCGGCATCAATGGCAGAAACCGGAAAAACACTCGGGATAAAAGGAAAAATGATTTTAGACAAGCACAGCCTCGGAGGCGTACCAGGAGATAAAACAACTATGTTAGTCGTACCAATCATAGCCGCAGCCGGTTACAAAATACCAAAAACCAGTTCCCGTGCAATCACATCGCCTGCCGGGACCGCAGACCGCGTGGAATGTTTATGCCCCGTCACGTTAAGCGTAGACGAAATATTACGCACCGTAGAAAAAACAAACGGATGCCTGGCGTGGGGCGGCGCAGTTGATTTGGCGCCGGCAGATGACATGTTCATACAGGTTGAATACCCATTGTCAATAGATCCTTTGCTGTTGCCGTCGGTCATGTCAAAGAAAAAGGCCGCCGGTTCAACCCATGTAGTAATCGATATGCCAACAGGCCGAGGGTCAAAATTAAAAACCATAGGCGAAGCCCAATCGCTGGCAAAAAATTTCATCGAACTCGGAAAAAATATGGGCATAATCGTCAACTGTGTGCTGACATTCGGTGAACAGCCCATCGGCTACGGTGTCGGGCCTGCGCTGGAGGCACGCGAAGCTCTCAGCACAATATCCAACATTTCATCGTCTCCGGACCTCGTGGAAAAAGCCGTGAGCGTGGCAGGCGTCCTGCTGGAAATGGCCGGCGAAAAAAACGGCAAGGATCTTGCCTACAAACTTCTGAAATCCGGTTCCGCAGAACGCAAATTGAGACAAATCATAGGCGAACAGGGAGGCGATTCAAAAATAAAACCAAGCGACATAGAGGTAGGATCGCATGTAGCAGAAATAAAAAGCAAGACCAGCGGAACAATATGGTGGATAGCCAACCACGATATTGTAAAAATTTCGCGTGAAGCAGGCACTCCGAAAGACAGGGGCGCGGGCGTTTTGTTCAGGAAAAAAATAGGCGATACTGTAAAAAACGGGGAAGTGATCATGGAAGTTTACGCCGAGGATGACAGAAAGCTTCACAACGCTATTAGGCTCGCTGAAAGCCTGAACCCTGTAGGAGTCTACGCGAAAATGAAAGACCGCATGTTCATAGAAAAGGTGCCGGACGGCGAAAACCACAAGAAATTCTTTGTTCTGGAAAGGTAGGATAAAGTAGGATATTTAAACTTCGGCAACGTAATACTCAACCATGGAAACGCTCGACCAGTATGTTATGAAAACTCTTGACAACTTGGAAGCTTGGCCTTACCCGTCATTGCCGTTGAAACGTGATAACAAAAACCTGTTTCTTGGAAGCGGAAACGCATCTAACGTGGCCGGCATATTTGCCAAGAAATTCGGCGGAAACGCAGTTAGCGTGGCGAATTACAAGGAATATTTATCATCCAGGCACGCCTCGGACTTCGCCTCAATAAGCATAATCAACGCTTCCGGAGGCAAAGATGGTATAAACATGGCCTCGTTCTTGAAACAAAACGGTTTCAATTTCAACTTAATGACTTGCAACCCCAACCCTCCCGCCGGCGAATTCCTCCCAAAAGAAAACATATTTATTTTTCCTTCGTTCAACGAACCGCCGACATACAACGTGAGCACATACGCATCCATGATATACGCGATAATGAAAGAAAACGTCGGCGATATAAAAGAAAACATAAAAAACTTGGAACTGCCGGATCTCAGAAAATATAAATTCATTTTTTTCATTTCAGAGGACAAATACGAACTGCCCGCGATAATGTCTGCAAGGAAGGTGGGCGAATCGTTGGCTGGTTTAGGCTCGGCCGGTGAAGGTCTATCAACCGCACAACACGGAATGCTTCTCCACGCAAACGACGACCGCTTGGATTTTTGCATGAACTGCGACACCGGAACCAAAAACGTTTACAAAATAAAAATGGACTCATACCTAGGACTGATAATGTGCGCATATTACATTATAGGGAAAAACCAAACCTCGTCGGATATGGAAAACATAATGAAAAATTACACATCAAATGCGCAAAAGCTCGGCTGGAAATTCAACAAGGTGTGGTAGTCGTAACGAGAAGCATATGCTATTCGTATGCATATGCTTCGGTCGACATTGCAACTGGAATCATACCGCCATAAACTGAAGCACGGGTTGCTAGAAACATACGCATCGTAGACTGAAGCATACCGTATACTGTATCGGTATGCTTCTAACTGTCTAGCGTATGTTTCAGTTTCCTCGATGTGATTCTAACCGCTAATCAAGAAACGAAATAACATCCTTAATACAATCCGCTGTGTCAGGCATCAAATTTATTTTAAACACATCTTCTATCGTGCACCAATGATAATTTGTGTGTTCCCTTGGGTTCAATTTAATTTCACTTACGCCGTCGAGTTTGCTGATATACAAAACATAAACAAAATTTAAATAGTCTTGAACTACATAATAAATTCTATTTGATTTTAATTCGCCAGCCGATAAGGAAATTCCGGTTTCTTCTTTCACCTCGCGTATCACCGCGTCTGCGGTTGATTCTCCTTTGTTAACTTTTCCTCCGGGCAAGCCCCATTTATTTGGATAAGTTTTCTCAGAACCCCTTTTTAACAGAAGCATTTTTTTATCAACCCAAATAATGCAACCAACTACAAAATGGGATGAAGAAGAAAATCCTTTGGGTTTCTCACGGTATATCATCAAAGTCCCCGTGCATAACAGAATAAATATTGGTTGGCATAACCCGCATATTTTCCCCAGCGCGCCTGCGCAAATTCCCGTATTTTTTTATCGTTTGTTTTCTTGCCTTCAAAATAATTTTTTACCATTATCTTGCGTATCCACGTATCGATCGGAAACGATTCCAAAAATCCGTATCCGAACAACAAGACGCAATTCGCTACCTTATCGCCTATGCCGTGAAGTTTTGTGAGATGTGCCAAAGCCGTGTCGTAATTCATATTTTTAATTTCTTCAATCGAATGCCCGCCCATTATCGCTTCGGAAGTTTTCTTTAAAAATTTCTCGCGGAATCCAAGGCGTGCATGGTTTATGTCCGCGTCCGATATTTCCTGCGGAGTCATTACATTTCCGTTTACCATCAAGGATTGCACATTTTTCCGTATTCGTTTGATATTGTTATTCACAGAACAAATGAAGGAAACTGTGGTTTCCCAAGGGTCGCTTTTCGTTATGCGCAAACCGCGATACTTCTTTATTGCATTATTCATAACTTCGTCTGTGTTTATTTTTTCATATATTTTTTCCAAATCATCGTCTTTCCTCAAAAGTTCCATAACATAATCTTCGAAGCCCTTTGTGAAATGCAATTCGCCGTCATGCCATATCTCGCAAAGCTTTCCGCCGACCAGCCTGGAAAAATTCCCGTCTTTCTCACTCCAGACAAATTCCGGGGTTTGCCCGCTTTTCATCGTTAAACTGAGATTGATTAGCATCAAGCTAGTATTCAACCCCAGGCTTTAATACGCTTATCTTTTTGATTGACCTTTTATTAAAAGGTCATATGAAAACCCTGCTCATAATCTGCGACGGCATGCCCGACTCTCCGGACAGCGAAGGCAACACGCCATTATACACAGCTTATCACCCAGGCTTGGATTTTCTTGCACAAAACGGTTTCGTAGGACAATTGGACCTGAAATATAAAAAAACCGCAGACACGGATGAAGGCGTTTTAAAAATTCTCGGCTGTTATGACGAATCCTATCCTGGCCGCGGCTACATCGAGGCGTTAAGCACAGACATGGAAATTCTCAAAGGCGATGTGTGCTTCCGCGCAAATTTCGCAACTTTAAACCGTGAAGGGATGTTAGTAGATCGCCGCGCTGGAAGAGACGAAACTGGTTTAAAAGAATTGGTTAAATCCATAGACAACATAGAAATCGACAATATCAGGTTCAACGCAACACGCGCTCTCGGACACAGATTAATTATCGTCATGCATCATTTAGAAGGAAAACCATTATCCTGGAACATCACAGGCAACGACCCGAAAAAAACAAACGTAGCTGTGAGCCAGATAACACCAAAAACTCCGAAAGGAAAAATAACCGCGAGCGCTTTGAACAAATTTTTAAGGAAGGCTACAAAAATCCTCGATGAACACCTGATAAACAAGAAAAGGAAAATTCCCGCCAACACAATTCTGATAAGGAACGTCGGCCATCCGACGAAAACCCAAAGCTTCGAACAGCGCTACAACAAAAAGGCTTGCGTGATCGGGGCGCACAGCACGTTAACCGGAATAGCCAAATTCCTAAGCATGGACTTCATCAGGCCACCCGACGCTACAAGTCTCGAAGACACGGATTTAAACAGCAAAACCGACGCAACGCTTGAGGCGCTGAACAAATACGATTTCGTCCTATTGCACGTTAACGCTTTCGACACCCTGTCGCACGACAAAAAACGCGACGAGAAAACCGCATTTATCGAGCGTTTCGATAAAATGGTTGTTAGAAAATTATTAGACAACATAGACCTGAACAATGTTATCGTAGCAGTAACAAGCGACCATTATTCCAATTCGCTGTCAAAAGGTTATGAGCACTCCATAGAACCAGTCCCGTTCGTAATTTGCGGCGACGGGATAAAATCTTCGGATACGAAAAAATACGACGAGAAATCCGCGCTAAAAACAAAAAAATATCAGAATATGATGAAATTAATTCTCTGAATATTTAACAAACGGACAATAGTTAATTCCAAGAATAAAAACTCCTTGCGGAAAATTATTCCTATAAATTGTCTTAATAATCCTCGTCGCCAGAACCTGAATAAACATATTTACTTTTCACGCAATAAACCGCAAGCGCCTTATCATCTGAATTTAACTTGTATAGCATATCTATTCTTTTCCAGACAAAATTGGACCCGAGAGCTGCAAACGTGCTTTGCTCCCAGCCACATTGTGTGGCACCGGGAATCTCCCACAAATAAACGTCTGTTGTGCCGAACGTCCTCTTATTTTCGTCCTGTTTCATGGATAACCAAGACCTGAACAAGGCTCCGTCAGAACTGCTTCCTCCAACCACAAAAGTGTTAAATCCTTCCACTACGCTGACCCTGTTCTGGACCGATATTGTAACACCGTTTGAGTCGGATTCAGAATCTCTCAAATCAACAGCCTTTGCCATCACAGTTAAATCACCCACAGATTTTAGAGGAACTAAAAAATCATGTTTGCACAAACTTCTTTCTTTATTGTTGCAATCGTAAATTTGCTTCGAATTGGCCTGAGTGGGCACATCCACGGATATGGACCTGATATCCCCGTCAGACGCTTTCGCCTCGACCATAATCTTCACCTTTTCATCTGTGTATATCGCATTTCTCTCTGCTTTAACTGTAACCGTAGGTTTTTCATTTGGAACCGTTATCCCGAGTTTTCCAAGATCAACAACCGCGCCCTGGACACGTATTACATAATAGCTTCCAAATTGCGCATTCGATGTTTGTTTCCCGTCTAGGAAACCGCTTAAAAATGGTATTACTTCCATCCCGGCATATTGTGAAGCCGTGCCGGGTAATTTTATGGTCATCGTACAATCTTTTCCATCGCCCGGGCATTTAGCCAAAGCTTCTGGCGTAACGGCCGAAGAAGTATCAACTGCGCCACCGCTTGGTGATACCCAATATTTGTAAACAAATTTATCATCGCCTGTTTTTACCAAACCGACGCCCATATACCATATGCTGCCCGAGCCGACCACAGAACCTCTAACTTTTATCAAAACCTGCTGGTCGGGCTTGTATTTTTGTAGTGCGTTGAATGAATCTGCGGCCTGTTTTTGTTGCGAAGTTTCATCTGCTGTAAAACTTACATCCGCAACCATGGAACTGCCAACACCCGCGCCGGAATAAGCAAGAAAAGAAAATAAAAACATCACAAAAATTGAACTTAGAACGAATAAACTTGTTTTAACTGTAGGAGTTTTCATTTTCAATTACCCTTAATCAACAACCTAATTCAACATTCTAAACATTTAAAATCCATTATCTAGAAGGCCCGCTGTCACCCACATCTCCCGGACCCGGTGCGCCTGGAGAACCACTGTCACCAGCCGGCGGAGCAGTTGCCGTTGTTCCGGAAACGCCCGGACAGCCGCACCCGACTTTAACCGCAAGTTTATCCGGATCACTATCGCAAGTGTCCTTATTCAAAACAATTCCATTCGCAGCTTTGCACAAATCCACTGACGGATCTCCTGCGCAGCCGGTGTTGACTAATATCTGGCAAGCCTTGTTGAAATTCGCCCGTGATTGCTGGTTCGTCGAAAATGGATTCCAGACACCCATGAAAACGGCAACGATCGCGATTAAAATTATGACAGCGATTGCCAAAACAACTAACATATCAATTGGGAGCGAAATACCTTTTCTTTTAACCATAAGATCACAATCCCGGGCAGCCGCATCCTTTCTTGACCGCAAGTCTGTCTGGATCACTATCGCAAGTTTCTTTGTTCAAAACAATCCCATTAGCCGCTTTGCATAACGCCAGCGAAGGAGTTTGCGTACAGCCCGTATTAACTAAAACCTGGCATTCTTTGTTGAAATTCGCCCTTGCCTGTTGGTTCGTCGCAAAAGGACTCCATACGCCCATGAAAACAGCCACAACAGCAATTAGAATAATGACAGCTATCGCCAAGATAACGAGCATGTCTATTGGTAAAGAGATACCCTTGCGCTTCATTTTTGACCTTATTATCTATTTCCTCGAATTGGCTTAAATACATTGGTTTCACTCTAAACATGATTCGTAACGCTCGGAGGCAATTGGCATGATTCAATATTATCCTTTAGCTCCGTAACAACCGCGTTTTTATCTATCGTCGTACAGCTGTGGGTCATGAAATTAAACTTGAGCGTATCGTAAGGTAATGGTTTTGAGACAACAGCGACGTCATGGATACTCGTCGACGGAACAATCCCTGACGGGTCTTCGGAAGAATATTTTTCATACGCGTCGGCGAGGAATGTGAAAGCTATAGTTGTTGTTTTAGTCTCTGCCGAACACGATAAAGTTATAGTATCAAAACCGGGTACGCATTTTGGGGTGCAAACTGGTGGGCTGTCCGAGTCTGCCGCAGGCGCGCAATCAGGCACTGTTGTTTTGCAAGGGTTCGGTTCCAGGTAAGTGCATGAAAAGCCGCAACTGCCTGTTGGTTGTGTTATGTCTGATGACCCGTAGCCAGCCAAGAACGCTGATGCATAGTTTTCAAACTTGGCATTGAATAACGAAAATGGTGCGCCTGCGATTGCTCCTGTTATACCGCCCGCTTTGACAAGCAGTTTGGAAAAGTCTGTTTTCTCGTTCAAAACCTCCGGCGGCGTCGGGAATGTTGTCGTGAAAACAGGGCATGCCTTGCTTACGCATCCAACGCTGGCAGACGGACAGGCACTATTCGTTTTGCTCCCAACCGTGTTAACGCCGTTAAATGCGCTGTTTATCCTGTTAACGGGCTCTCCGCCCTCGAAAAACTTTTTCGCCGCGTCGTATAGCGCGAAATATTTTAATTTAATCTCGTCGTCTATGTAGCCCTTCAAGCTTGTTGAGATTTTTATGGCCTGCGTCTGCAGGTTCTTGGAAACTTTTATTTCCTTCTCGCCTTTCACATAAAACTTTTCAGATTTAGAAAAGTCATCGCTGTCAGGATTGATCTGAATGTTCAAACTTCCGTAATCAATTGCCAGGAATTTGCCTTTGATCTCATGTTGCTGCAAAATCGCAATCTCGTCCACTATGTATCTTTGCAGCGTGTCCTTTATCGTCGTCGCGTCGGGCGCATTTTTCCATATCGCAATTTTATCCTTCTGCTGGGCTGTAGCATCCAGCCCGCCCGCTGAGCCGGCTTTCGTCGCGCCGGTCTGCGCATAAATCATAATTGCTTCTTCCATGGATTTTCTTGACAGCTCCAGATAATTCAACGCGGAAAAACTTTCCCTGTGCCTTTCAGAAACTATGAAAGCTTCCGAAGGAACAACAGACCTAAACCACCAGATTATCCCTACGCCTATCATAACCATCACGATGCTTCCCATGAACGTGTAAATGCTTCCCCTCATTTATTTCACCGTTGAATACAGTCTGTAAACTGCAATTTTACTGCAACCGCCGCACGCCGGATACGGCAAATAAAATTCCATCTCAGCAACTTCCGGATCGCTTTTAATCGACTCCGCATTACGCTCGGCAAATATTATCCTTCTCGCGTCGGACGCATCGAATTGCTTTCGCAATTCAAAAATGTACGGCCCCTGCACCAATTTATCAAAGATGTCCTTTGAACGCTGGGCCGCATCGTACATTTTTCCGCCCGCAAAAACATTTTTATCCCAACCAGGATCCCCGCTCCATTGGAACGCGGCATTTGATAATATGGTCTTCATCGAAGTGTCGTTCGGGTCCATTTTAATTTCCATCCCCGACAACAAAGCGTTTTCCGTGTTCAGGGAAAAATCCAAAAAGCTCACGTGGACCGTGTAATCTATCAAATTTCCGACAATCAGACGCGCGATGCTCATTGAAAACAGCATTATCATTGTTACGGAAAAGAGCGAAACGAGAAAAAAGAAAGTCGAAACGTACCACACGTCTCCTTTCATTTTTTGGTTAAGCTTTTTTCTAAAAAGGTTATTCATTTCAACCAGCCTTCGGCACATAAACTTTCATCGTACCAGGTATTATGGTATCTGACATCTTTACCGCAACCGGATGCGCCCACACCCTGTTTTTTTCTTTCAGTATTGAATCGTCCCCGAAAATCCACGTACTAGAATCCGTTGCTATGATGATAAGATATTTTGTCAGGTCGGCGAAGCTGAATTTTTGCGCGAAGGAGCCGTTGTCCAATGCGTTCAATTTGTCGGCGTCTAAAACCCCTTTCCTGTAATCCGGTTTATCGTACGTAAGGAAAGGCGCACCAGCCATGTATTGTGAAAAAATTAAATACTCCCTGTCAACCTGCTTGCCGTGTATCTCCAAACTGAACGATTGGAATTGGACTAATGTGGCTAGTATGCCCAATATGCTGACAACCAGCGCAACGATTTTAAGTAAATTTTCAGCCATGAACGTAGACATCATTTCACCTCTTGCTCGTTCACCAAAGTCACGGTTTTACCGTCGGTTTTCTTCACACCAATCAGCCAGTTGTGTTTTTCGTCCATTTTTTTTTCTATCAATATTATTTCATTCGGTCCGGAGTTTACAAGGAAAAGTTTTCTGGGTGGCAATATTTTTACCTGCGCCGTGTGGGCTAAGTTAAAGAGTTCCCTGGTGGAGTTTATGAAAATAAAATTATCATTTCCGTCTTTGGATATTTTCATTGTGTACGGGTTTGAAGCCATTATAAAACTCGCCTCATAGCTCGGAGCCATGTCGGCAGCCGTATGGAACCCGAATAAAGTCTCTGAAGCAAGCCGCGAATCAAAATTAAAAACAAACTCGCCCATGGCTGCGCCCGCTGTTGTTATGAAAAGTATGCTTAACAGTAATATTCCAAGCTCTGAAAGAAAAATGATGAAATCCCTTACTATTATGATTCCTTTCATTTTATTCAGCATCCGCACGCGGATTTGTAATCCAGCCCGGACATTTTGGACAAATCTCCCATTGTGCACTTGTCCTTTCCGCAAATTGCCTGGTTCTTGTCCGCGTAATTATTTCCAGAGCATACATAACTGCCGTCGCATTTCGCAAGTCCGCAGCACGCCGTCACCATTAATTTCGCCGCATCCTTCGGATTTTTTTGTATTTCGCAATTCAATACGTTCATATCCGCGCTTTTCAAAGGCTGGAAAGGCGAGAAAGGCCAAGTAGTATCGTATTCGGTTTTAATTTGTATTCCAGAACACGCTGGCTGTAAAACAAAACCGAACAGGGCGGCTTTCCCTATGTCAGCGACAATGGAACATGCTAACGAACCGTAAAAACCTGCGGCCATTTCGTTGAATTTGCTTGTTGGGAAATAACAATAGTTTGAATGGCCTGTAACAGGGCACGGATCAACATTGACTTTCACCAGCGGTCTTCCGGTCTCGCCGTCAGTAGGATTGTCAGCGTCCTCGTAAACGCTTAATTTCGCAAGGCATGGCGACACCAAATGAAACCGCGGTTCCTTGTCAAAAGAGAAAGCGCCTATTCCCGCTCCTATAGGGGACGTAAAACCACCTCGATCCAAGCGCACCATGACATTTTTCGAGACAGCATACATCGTCTCATAATCCTTCACCTGATCCTCGGAAACGTCGGATTTTTTTTGTTCAACCCCCTTCTGGTTTAAACAGACCGTGTTTGATTCGCATCCGGCATTCGGAGATTTAAGATAAAGGTATTTCAAATTGTTTTCCATCTCATTCAAACCGTACGATTCGATATTGACTTTTATGAATTTGCTTGTGGCTTTCGGGCTCCATCCTCCAATTTTTTCATAAATTGCATAAGGTATGAAAGTATACTTTTCATCCGCCATCAAAGCTAACTGCTCCGGTTCGCGCTTCCATGCCGCGGAAAGCTTTGCAATCTCGTAAACTTCATTGGTATCAACAGTAACGCCCTGGGCAAGCTTCAATTCCGAAGAATAGTCCCTCAACAGCCTCCTGCCGTAATTAGCGGTGGAAAGTTTTTTGGAAGCGGAATCTATGATTTCCTGGCTTACTCCAGCATCTTTCATTTCCTGCAAATATCCGGTAGAAAATTTGCTGGATATGCTGGCTATCTCATCGTCCGATGCTGTCCCTTTGAAGAAATGTTCCAACGCGTCCAATTTTATTCCGGTGGCCGGCCCGTCCTTTGCGTTCTTCAAAAAAGTTTCCGCGTACGACAGCATGGCCGTATCCGTTTCCGCGCCCGCAACTATGGATTCGCTGCTCGTGAAAAAGCGCCCCGTCGCGTCAGTAATTTTATCCGGGTCGGTAAGCTGCGTTTGTATTTTCAATTCCTTGAAACTGCTCTGTATCTTCTCGAGCATTTCCGGTTTCAACACAGCTTTACCAGCGTCGTCTGTTACAAAAAAATCCATCCTCCTGAAAACGTCCGTTGCGGTGATTTTGTTTGAAAACTTCGTTATCCCGCTCTGTTCAAAAAACGAGGTTATCGGCCGCGACGAGTATAAACCATACCTTGATGCCATGATTTTCGCATTCGCGTCAAATTGTTCTTCAGCAGCTTTTGAAGCCCCGCTGACCAACCCGTAAAATCCTTTATCATCAACGTCCGATTTCAGTATTATATCCTCAAACTTTGATTGCGAACTTCCGAGGGATTTTGCAAAATCGTCGTCGGTATAGGCGAAATATCTTTTCAGCGCCAGCCCGGCCTGTTTTTCCGCATCGTCTGCGCTCCCGATCAACCCGTCAACAACTGTTTTCAGTTCTGCCCTCCTGCCCACTGGCACAACAGCCTTTTCAATAACCTCGCCTGTCGCGTCGTCGGTGACTTTGATAATATTTACCGCCAGTTCTTCCCCGACGTTCGACGCCTCGATCAAGCCGTTGTCCGCCATCGACGCCAGGAATCCGAGGCTGACCTGGTGCCCAAATATTTTGGGTGCAGTCTTGCTTGTTATGTACTTGACCCCGTCGTCAACAATCCCCTTAAGGCCCGTAATTGTGTATAAGGCCTTCATGCCTTTGCCCGGCAAGCTCAGCAAATATTTAATACCCCTCACCGGGTATGTGAAAGGCGCCATTACAGCGTCTTTCGTTTTTCCAAACAGCCTGATCGCATCGCCCATCTTCGTCCCTTCGGTTTTAGCTAAAACTTCATCTGTAATCCCAAGGTTTTTCGCAGCTTTCAACGACGAAAATGTACCGCTGATAAATGAAGTAGCCAATGTTATCCCTATTATCTGCGCAGTGTTTTTAGTGAACGGATAACTCTCATCGAATTTGTACAATCCTTCAACAATGTTGTTCGGCGCGTTTGGAAAATGCTCCCAGTAGATCATGTATTCGGGCGCAGAAAACACTCTATATTGGAATGGGTTCAATGTTAAAGGATCTCCAACTTTGTTCTGGCACAGCATCGCATACGTAGTATACGGAGAATCTTTTGTGTACGTCCCCGTTGTCGCGACAGAGTCGACCGCGACTTTAATGTTGTTCGCAGTTCGTTTGGCCAAATCGTCGCACGTCGGTCCGCCTATCAGCATGTAAATCATGTAGGATGTTATTACCAAAATCAATATCCCAACAAGGAGAAAAACCTGATCTTCGCCAAAACCTTTTCTCGATTCAGAATGAAATTTGACTTGTTTAATTTCTGTCAACATCAAATATTATTCGTAAATCCTTATTAAATTGGATTTTATCCGCACCCGCAGAACGTTTTGACTCCAGACACGTCAGATATGCCAACTTTGCCGGCGATTTCCACTAAAGTTTTTTTGCACGGGCTGCCGTCGATTGGCGTGCAATCGAAACCGGCTTCTAATTCCTTGGAAACAATGCAATTCACGTTCTGCGTGTTGCTGCAGGATAACGGCATGTTTAATTGGCAACAAGAACGCACTAAAGTTTGTTTCGCTAAATCGCTTGTCGGCTGCTGCCCGCCCAAAATTATAATCCCGATTAAAACCGCCAATACTATTACGGCTAACACCACAATGACCATCAGCTCGACAATCATCATTCCTTTTTTTCGCACAACCATAATTTCATCTTCGGTAAAATAAACTAAGCTGCTATGCAAGATCTGGTAGACAAATCGCATTTCAGCCCGCTCGCGCATTTGACAGTCTCATCGTTGCAAGGGTCGCCGCGCCCGGCTATCGCCATCCCGCAGCATCTTAAATGACAGCTTTTGGCCTCAGTTATGCCCGCGCCATCGCATTGCGTCCACAATATTATTTTTTCATTTTTGATGTCCATGGAAACGCCTCGCAAAAGTTTTTCACATCCCTCATCGGTATAGTCGGCACCGCACGCCTTGTTATTGCATCCGATGTCGCCCTGGTAAGCCGTGCAGGCAAAATCAAGCATCCCGCTCTCTTTTGTTTTGTTGATATTTGGAACAATGAAAACGAAAACTATTCCAAGTATCACAGCAAGGAGTATAATGCCTATCATCACAAATTGCGCAAGGTTAATTTCACGTTCCGGCATTCAAAACAAGTTAAATATGAATTTTGAAAAATATAAAAGATGTTAATAGTTAACACTCCACCCGCAACCCTTTCATCAGGTCGCACAACGCGTCTCCGATCAGCGGGACGGAATTTAATCCCGCGGATTTGCCGACGACTGCCACGATAAATATCCCGGCGCCGAGGATAATCAACAAGCCCACGACAACCAAAGCCAGCATCAGTACGTTGTCGCTGCTTTGTCCCTTAAACACATTTTCCATAATTCGTCCCCCGTTCCGAAACGCATCTTTTGCCAGGTCCGCAGCCCGCATTGCCGTCAATTCCCATCCATGCCCAGCAGCCGCACTCATTCTTTCCTTCATAAGTGTTTATGCAAAATTTGTCGCTGCTCAGTTTGGCGCATGAATTGTCCGCCAAACATCCTGCTGCCGCAACCATTTGGTTTCTTTCGCGCTCAACGTTTTCACCGCTCCCCTTTATCCAGCCGAGATAAACTGCCAGCATCACCAGCGCAATTACCAGCCCCATCAGCAAGGCGAAATTATACTCGGCTATGCCCATTCTATTTTCTTTTCGTCGTTTGGAAAAGGTCATAAATGTATTTGTAAAACGGTATTATTACGCGTTACGTCGGGTGATCAATGTCTGCCGGGTTTATCTTTGTCAATGAAACCGAGTCTTTTTTGTACGCCCGTATTCCGCCGTTGTCGTTCTTCTCATCAAACTGGTAGAGAACTATATCCACACCGCCAGGATAAAACGCCTTGACCTGCCCGATGCCGTCCGTTATCTGTAAGTTGTCATAATAAACATTCACTTGCTCATTCTCGCCCGCATCGTATCCTATCGCCAAATCTACAATTTCGACGGCTTTACCCCACATATTCGGCGCAGCTGGAAGTTTTCTGTGGTACCATTTCAGGCATGCGATTTCGCCGGCTTTCGTGCCTAGGTCCATGCCCGAATCATCCGGTCTGCCGGATATTATCTTCGTGCTGTCCCAGTCATACATGTTGTCCCAGTAATAATCTTTCATATTACTCCACTTAATCGAACCGCTCTTATCACGCAAATCTATGCCGCCGACCTCTTTGGCGCATTTTCCGAGATAAACGTCATATTCAACAATGTCGCCCGGCTGGACTGTATACGCAGAACCCAATTCAAACGCCTTCAAATAAAGCCACTGGCATCCGCTGCTATCAAACCAGCTGCATCCTCCGCCGTCGCTTATCGCCGATAACTTCAATATCTCGCCGGCAACCGATTTGATGTCGTATTCCAATGTGATGCTAGCTGGTTTCCTGATTATAACTTTCGTTTTATCCTCATCGAAATTGCATTTTGTACCAAACGCAGAACCGCAATCTATTTCGCTGAATTTTGGAGCGCCGTCCTTGTATATGATATAATCTTTTCCGTTGACCGGTGATTTTATAATGATATTGTCATAAACCGCAATGTACATAGCATAAGGCGTGCCGCCGTTCATCAATAATCTGACTTCTTTCAGAGTGGCTGCGCCGGCATATACATCGGGTATTGGAATAACACGATGATACCATTGTTTCTTGTCATAGGTGTATGGTGTCAGATCGCTTTCCGTAACAACCTTCTTCGGATCCGGATTGCAGTTCTTCAACCCACCAGAAACCTTCCCGGTCGAATCTACCCATTTATTGTCGTCGCCGAGGTCTATGTCTTTTCCATTTGCGGTTACAACCAAACCCATGCCGCCCGTACATGGAGTCTTCAAAGGAAGATAAACATCATACTCCAAAGTGTCGCCTTTCTTGAAATTGTACTTAATGCTTTCGCCCGATGGAACACCGTCGGAAATTTTAACTCGAAGGCTGCGGTCAGTGGATGTGCTTTTTCTGGCTGCGACTAAATATACCACATCGCCCGATGGCTTGCCCGGCGGCGCTACGACAGAACCTCCTCCTGGCCCGCCGCCGCCTCCATCACTGGTGTCATCAACCGGAACAATTTTATTCAACCAAGGAACTTTGGCAAGAAAATCCTTGAACGAACCTGATGTGTTTAACCCGACAATAACACCTAAAACAACAAGAAGTATTACAACGCCCAGCGCAAGACTGAGCACGGCTGCGTCCATTCCTTTTCTTTTTTTCACCATGTTATGCCTCTTGATTATTCGTCCGTTAAGATAAAATATCATTCAGATATTGCATATGGCCAATCCGAAACCGCCTATGATAACTGTTGCGATGAAACCGCATATGCTCTTGCCTATCGCTATTGCCAATGCTACCAGCCCTGTTTTTTCATCCAAAGAAGCTATCACTACCAAAAGGACTATCAAACCTGCCGCTATGGATCCGAGAATGATCAGCATTGCGCTTGTTATCCCTTTTTTGTTTAACATATCATCGCCAATTTTTTTACATTTATTCATTTTATCGCCCGATGGTATGGCTGTAAACCCAGGCCGTTGCACGCGCCGGCAAACACACAGTTTTATCCACAAGCCCCCCGCCCACATCGCACACGCTCGGTAAATTGGCTCCCGACGAAAGGCCTTGAAACGCAAATATTACAGCCACGATAACCGCCAACGCCACCAAAGCCAGTATGCCTAGGAAAAGCGTTTTCGCAGCCTCGGATTCTATCTGGCCCTTTAACACATTCATCAAATCATCTCATTTCTCTTTCACATTTACTATTATCTTTCTGTTATCGTTATTCAGTATGACTGATGGAGATTCACCGCTCCCCGGAATCATTATGGTATTCGGTTCCAAAGATATTTCCACGTTATAGATTTTTTTATCCGCATCTATCTCGTCGCCCGTATATGTCCATTGTTTGTTGAAAATGAAATCCTTGCAATCAGAATCGAATAACTTCGATGCAACTGTGTTTTTATCAACCGAAGCGGAAACGGACTTGTACTGGGACGTGCTGCTAAAACCGGTTTTGTAACTGTCGCGCGCGAGCCACAAATTACACATGCTGTACGCAATCCTAGTCGAAAGCGCGTCGGCGCTGTCCACGTACAACTCGCCTGATTCGGGCAGTTGGTTAAACCTTATCAATCTTGGCAAGAGCAAGGACGCAACGCCGTAAAGCGTGAGCGCCATTATGAACGCAGTGACTAGCCAGAACAAAAACCTTGGTTGATCGGAAGCGCTCATCAAATGCCCCCTAGTATTGTGTTTTGTATCTGCGAACCCAGAGTGGAATAAACGGTAAGTATCGAAAACGCGTAGACTATCAATGAAATTAACATATTGATAGATAATGTGTGGTAAAGATTTATTTTATCTTCGCCCGTCTCTATTTTGCTGACGAAATACGACAACAAACCCGCGACTTCAATCATGTATATGCCGACCACGAGCTGGAATATTTCCGCAGTCACGCCGCCTTTATCCAAACCCACTGTCAAGAACAATGGCAAACTAGTCCCGACGCCCTGTTGCGTTAATCCTGCGAGCTTGTCTCCTAAAACTTTGATTATATCGAGCATTATCAACGCCATCGTGACCGTAACGCCGGCAACCATCGGCGCAAGAATCGAGCTTAAAAATTTCATGCTCGTCGTGCTTTCGCCCAATATGTCGCGTAACTCCTCTTCGATGGAATGTACGTCCTTGAGATAGCGGGAAATGGACAGCATCGATTGCGACGCATTGTAAACGCCCTTCCTTACCGCCTCAACGACAACGCGCATCACGGAAATTATTAAGCTCGACGGGTAGTACCAAACGGCCCCGTAATTTTTATCGAATATAGACTGCTCGAATGTCATGCCCATTCTTTTAATATTCTGCACAATACGCCCGAAAAAATCGGAGATGCTCAAATCTCGAATCTTCTCCTGGTTTTTATCTATCGCATTTTCAATTGGCGTGCCTGAAGACAATTGGTTGCCTAAATGGAAAATCGCCTCCGCAAACTCGCCTTCAACTCCAATGACTTTGCGCCGTACGCTCGTACGCTGGAAACTTTCAAGGAAACCGTACAGAGATATCGAAAGCGAAATAGACGCAATTATTACAGTCGAATAAATCACGCGTTCAAACGAACTTGCTCCGGAAACCATTCCATTATAGCCTATGAAAAACAGAACTGCGAAAAGTATGGACGGCAATATGATTGTTTTTATCTCCAGTTTTTTCCCGAAAACGTGAGCGCGGAAATATCCTTCTCTTGGCGTGTCCGGATGTTTTGAAACATCAGGTTTAGAAAGCGTCGGCGGTTTCGTTGCCAATACGCTTGACGTGTACCAGTACAATCCCAAAAACAAAAACACGTCATAACCCAAAAACAGCATGTACGGCTGCACAATATTGGATAAAAACAAAACTAATACCGGGAACATCACCAATCCCATTATCGGCAGCAAAATGCCCATCGCATGTATTATCAGCAAAGGCATCCGCAGATTCTGTGCATAATGGCTCATCCTTTCTTTCGTGCCTTTTAATATCACATCAACAGCCTCGTCCAACATTGCAAGACGTTTCTTCTCAGGCTGGTCTATCGAATTGCGTATTAATGTCAAAGCCGAAGAAAATTCCTCGTTCTCGTTTTTCCATCGCGCGTCTATGTACGTGCCCAGCGCCTTATCGATGCTTTCCTCTTTCCGCATGTAAATGTCCCACAGCAATTTGCGGAAATCCAAGGCAAGCGGGCCGGTTAAATTCGTTGCTACAAATTTCACAGCATTTTCCAAATTGGGCGAGATACGCATCGATATGACCATGTAAACTATCGACAATACTATTTCCTCCGACGCCTTAACGCGGAAATCTTTGGCGCGTTTCGACGGATAACCGTAGACGTAAACTCCGGATATCATGGAAAAAATTAGCATCGTCAATCCTACAAATATCGGGACTGCGCCCAGCAAAATAAAAACAAGGGAAATGACAAGCAGCATTATCGTGGACAAAAATGCTGCCGACGTTACGCTCGAAGGTGCGCACTGTAGGTTAGTAAAATCTATTTCCTTGCGCAGATGTTCTTCAGAACCCTTCGAAGGCTCGACCTTTAATATTTTCTCCGAAATAGCGCACAGCTTTTCATAATTGCCAAGGGATTTTTTAGAACCCCTCTCCTCGGTTTTGAACGTTTTGTAGTCAAGCGACAAAAAGTTCTGCTCGTTTTTTTCGGGTTTATCCTCATCGAACACTTTTGTCTGGTAATCGCGCGCGATGCGCGCAAGTTCCTCCTCGTCTATCTTTTTCCTTTCATCCGACATATTATCACAAAACCCGTGCCGACATTCGCGGGGCGCGTTCCTTGATTTTCGAAGAAAACCACTTATCCCACCTGGAAAATATCTCCTTGGGATCCATGTAGCCCGTTTCTTCTTTCAGCCTGGAAGAAATTATATGGAACTGTTCGTTCGATTGCGTGACCCAAGGCGCCTCAATCAATTCCGGAAAATTCAATTTTATCGAATAATCAACCATCGCTTTTTTTATATTCGCTCTCAGTTGTATGTTTTCCCAGACATCCTCCCAACGGCCTTCCCACTCCCTTGTTAGCGAGGCGATGCGGTTGATTATTTCCGACTCGCCCGTAGATAATATTTCCGTAGGTTTTAACTCGTCCGCGGACGCGGAATATTCCATGAGGTTGACAAAGCCTTTCTCGTCATACGGATCCGTCTTCCAGTGTTTGCGGACTTCTGTTAATTCCGTAACACGGCGAAATTTGTGTAACCCATCCGCAGAACGAAGCATTTTTGATATCACGATTATATCCGTGGCTTTGAAGCTCGTCGACGGCACGCCAAGATCGTTGACAACACGGTCATAAACGCCATAAGGCGACTCACCGTGAATTGTCCCTGCGACAACGTTCGACAACGCGCCTATTCTCATTGCCTCATAGAGCGCTTTCGCTTCCAGACTTCTGACTTCGCCCACTATCAGAGATGAATCTCCGAGGCGCAGCGCCGTTCGCAACGCCTCGTCCGCAGCCATCTCTGTTTCAATATGCGTTATCACGGAACGCGATTTTAATCTTTCAATATTGTAGCCGAGTTTCCTCATGTAATCCACGGCCAATTCGATTGTGTCTTCGACTGTCAGTATCCGCTTGTTCGGCGAAATTTCAAGCATCATCGCGTTTAATAATGAAGTTTTACCAGAACCTCTTCCGCCTGCGATCAGGATAGATGCTGATCCATCAACTAAAAAACTCATGACACCCGCGAACAACGGGCTTATCGCGCCTGCCTTAATGAACAACGGCAGCGTCCACGGTTTATCCCTGTGCCTTCGGAATGCAAATGCCAAACCCTCGGGCGACAAGGTTTTCGTGATCGCAGCTACTCTTGCCCGCCCGCCCGGAACATTTATGTCCGTGTCCAAAACCGGGTTAGCTTCGTCCAGCGGGCGCCCGGACGCAATGCGGAACCTCGTTGCCCATGACTCCGCATCATCTTTCGTAGGAATTAGGTTAGTCGAACACTCATTGTAGTCTGCGTGGTTTATGTAAATCGGATTCTGCCCGATCGGTGAATTTATGTAAATGTCCTGTATTTTTTCGTCAGCTAATAATATTTCCAACACTCCAAACCCGGCCGTATACCGCGTCAGTATTTTAGTAATATTTTCTATCTCAAGCGGGCTCAAAAAAATTCCCATGTTCGTCGAAAGGTCTCGTATCATGTCGCGCCCGATGTTGGAGAATATTTCGCGCGCGCGTTCCGGATCTGAAAATTCAGTCTCAACCGGTTTGTGTTCAGCCATGTAACGCCTCGCAGCGTCCAACAGCATGTACTTGTCTTCCGTTAACTGAAACTCCGGAGGAATCACGTGATAAACTAATTCCGATTTCGACGGTATGCGGTAAATTTCAACTTCTATGTCGCCTATTTTATAACGGTCGACCGCCTGCCCTTCCTTCGGCGTCGCGGACATGAAACGCGTTAACATGAAATTCGGCCGTATTGTAGGGTGGAATATTTCTCTGTAAAGTGTACGGTCCCCGATGTGATAACCGGCAACGTTATCTTTGATCATTTGGATCAAAGTCGTGGATTCCATTATTCGCTGTATTTGCGCAAGCGAATTATTGACATAGTGCGCGTAGCATTGCACGTGGTACGGATTTTTCCGCGCTTCTATTTTCACTTTGCGTATCTCTCTCAAAACTTCCGCATACGCCCCAATAGGGTCGCGCCGCATCAAATCAATGACAATGCGCTGCACGTTATGGCTTCTTTCCGCGGTGTGCCGGTCGCAATTTGGTATGGATATGTTGGTAACAGACAACAAACGTCGCCCGCGCACTATTTCGTCCAAAGCATTTGCGATCTCAACCAACAGGCGTGTTTGTTCCCAGTCATATTCATATTCGCGCGTCTCAGCCAGGATTATTCTCGAAACTTTCTTGACCTCGACAATTTTGTCTATCGCCGCTGCCATTATAGCCTCAAAATCCTCCAAACTTGACCCGTATAAAGTGCCCAGCGTGTTCAATCTTATAGAATTATCTTCCGGACTGTACTCAAACTGCAAGGCCATATATTATATTATCCTTTAAACTAAATTCTATTATATGGCCGTCTTCGACAAGAAACCAGCCAACGTGCAAGCAGTAATCGGGGAGTTGATACGCCGTTTCAATGATAACTCTAAACGGTTGCGATTGGTAGAACAAAAGATGAGCGGTTCGGAATCGACGTTATCGAACATAGACCAAAGCGTGGTTGAGCAGTTCAAACAGGCAAAACTGTCGACTGACAAATTGAACGCAAAAATAGACGAACTGGCAAACCGCGTGTCTAAGATCGAAGACGACACCCGGAAATTATCAAAACAAATGGAACGCGCATCGACAAAAACAGAGCTTCGCGAAATACAGGGTTTCATAGACCTGATCAACCCGATTAAATCACAATTCGTAACAATCTCGGAAGTCAGGAAAATGCTTGAAGATTTCAAAAAACAGGCCTAGGATCAAACTCAATTTTGCGCGTTTTCATTGTTTCTCTGTGTTTGGCTGCGTCTCATTTTTCAAAGCAGGCTTCGCTTCCTCTGGCGGCGACGGCAATATCTTATCTGCAATTCCTGTTATTCCGTAAACCAGGGGGAAAAACAGCACGATGCCTATGATTGTGTCAAAAGTCAACGGAACTAACCCGTAAACTATGGGCGAAAAAACTATCATCAAATAACTGACTTCCTTAACCCGCCCGATCAGCATCGCCAGTTTCCTCCCTTTCATGCCGTTATAGATTACCAGAGAGCCGTAAATGAACATGGACACGGTTATGGAAGCCTTGCCTGCAAAAACCGCAGTTAACGCGAACTCGCCCGCCAAACGGCGCGCCCAATCTATCCCTACCCACAAACCGATGAAACCGTTGCTTATCGCATTTCCTATGCTTGTGCCGGCTTTTTCCTGGTAATATTCGGCCAACAGCCAGCTTAGGTATATAGGTACAATTATCCACAGGACATCGGAATCGCCCTTGGCAAAAGGCGCGGTAAAAAGGTTAAGCCAATCGAAAAAAATAATTGAAAAATAACTGAGTAAATCGGCCACAAAATATAAACTGTCAGCGTGCATTAATTAGCTTAGTCGGCCTGCGAAAGCATTTATTAAGCGCTAATCAAAATTAATTAGGCAATCATTATGTGGCTGTTCAAGAAGAAGTCTGAAGAGAAACAATCAATGCCTGTAAACATGCCGCGCCCCGCAGCGCAGGATTCCGATTTCTCCCAATCAATGAACAACGAACGGACAGCTGTCATGACCGCTGTTAAAGAAACTGTTTCGCAGCCAAAGCAGCCCCAACAACAAATGCAAACTCAGCCGCAACAGGAAATGCAGCCCATGGGATTCGCTGTTCCCGAACAGCCGCAGGCCCAGCAAAACGATTTTGAATTTCCAGTCGAACAGCAACAACCGCAAATGCAAGCCGGGACAGAATGGGAGCCTTCAACGCCCGAGATGGCCGAAATACCAGTGGCATTAAATTCATCGCCGTCCACGACAGAGATCGAAGAAGTCGTCGAAGCTGTCGTAGAAGAGAAATGGAAACAATTGGAATTCAGGATAGACGCGATAGAAAAACGATTCGATTCCGTTAACGAGAGGTTGCATGATGTCGATCTTCAAATACGGACGTTAAAAGAATCCGGTACGTCTGCGTCGGGCGGCATCGAAGGTAAATTAGACCAATATCATGACAACCTCGACCAAATAGACGCACGGATAGGATCGATTGAAAAAGCGTTCAAAGAAACATTGCCGTCAATGATAGAATCCGTGCGCGCTGTAAACGATTCTTTGCAGAAAATAAACAAGCAGTAAAAATTACAGACCGCGTGGCAATGATCTGGTTATTCCTGCGTTACTTGTGATAAAAAGTTGCTTTTCTAGCCTGTCCAAAGTAAAGAATAGGTCAGCGACTTCTCCCGAATAATTTTTCGAAAAGTCAGCTTTTACCGAAGATGCCCCCAAGACTCCGTCTCCGTTTGTGGCGGTATTAACTGCAATTTCATCGTACATCCTAATAAGCAGATGATCCCACGGCCATGTCAAAAGAATTCGTTTTCCGACCACAGATAAATTTCTAGACACACTGACAGAGCCGTTGGACCAGACTGGTTCTCTAACTGAATGGTAACCATCTCGGCCCATGTAAACAAATTGCCCATGTTGTGCATCATAGAAAATATCTGAATGACTGATACCCTTGTAACCAAAATTATTGGCTGTTCTAGAAACCTCGTTGTGAACAATAGTAAACGGCAACGAATAAATGCCCTCTCTCTCCATAATTCATTCAAAGGAGCATAAACTATTTAAGATGAATCGGATCTAAGTTTCGAGGTTCGCTATATAGGCTTGCCCGTTTTTGGGTCTATTTTCGTAGTCTTGTCATCCTCGTCTTTCTCTTTTGTTTTCCCGTCATTTACCACAAACCATATTATCGCAGCGATCATTCCGAAAAACGCGATAACCGTCAGCGTTTCGCCGTTAACTAACTGGCCGTTGCCGAACGAGAACACGCCGGAGCTTGCATTTATCAAAAACAAACCGGCAAGTATCAACGCGACTATGGTTATCGCCGCTTTAGATTTAGTTCCACCGAACAATTCTTGGGAATTAAATCCGAATATGCCCACGAACATTAACAGCATTAAAATTCCTGATAAAACTATGATTGAACTGCCGAATAGTTTGCTGAAAAAAGACGACAAGAATCCGGAATAAGGCGTGAATATTGTCAGGTAAAAAGCAACGGCAAGCGCTATGACAGCATCAACAGACGTGTTTGATTTTGTGTTGTCCGCGCCTTTCTTGAATATCATGACCGTCTGCAAAATGCCGAAAACAATTGAAAAAGCCAACAGCCACGGCAAAACAAAATCGTAGAAACCCATCGAACGTAGGGTGTTTTGCAAACCAATAAAATCAAACGTCGCCATTATCTACGATTATTCTCCGACGTATTTAAAACCTTATTTCGCGCCCTTTACAACAAACCATATAACCGCGCCGATTATTCCTAAAAACAAAAGAACTGTCAGCGTATCGCCGTTTAAAATGTCCGAACCGCCGAAAGAAAACACGCCCGAAGTGGCATTGATGAAAAGTATTGCTGCGACGATAAACGCGCCTATTAAACCTGCTATACCAATCGGCGTGAGCTCTGTCTTCTCACCGTCCTTCTTTGACAGAAGATCTTTTATGTTAAACCCGAATATTCCCACGAACATTAACAGTACGAGAACGCTCGACAGCATTATTATTGAGCTTCCGAATAATTTACTGAAGAACGACGACAAGAATCCGGAATAAGGAGTGAATATTGTCAGGTAGAACGCAACAACTAGCGAAACAACAGCGTCGACGGACGTGTTTGACGCATCACCTTTCTTAAAAATTTTAACTGTTTGTAAAATGCCGAACACGATCGCAAACGCTAACAGCCAAGGCAAAACAAAGTCGTAAAAGCCCATTGCTTTTAACGTGTTTTGCAGTGCGATGAAATCAAAAGTTGCCATTGAAATTCTTCCATAGTTTTATTTATACAAATTATCGATTTTGTTTTTTTTTCATCCCGTACGGTCATTTAGCTATGAAAACCAGCGCGACAATCATGAATATCATCACGGCTATCAGAGATAACTGATCCGAAGCTATATGTATTCCGCCGATCGTAAAGAACAGGAAAATTATGAATGCTACTAATAATACAACAGCCATGCCGCCGCCAGTTTTCAGGTTCTCAGCCTTGAATATATCCTCGCCTTTTAACCCGACTAAACCCATAACCAGAAGTACGACAAAAATGCCGGTGAGTATCAAAATGCCCACACCAAAGACTTGAGTGAAAAAACCGTCTAACGCAAACCCAGCGGGCGTGTAATTAACAACGAAAAACGCCGCGACAATAGCTATGACAGCGGTCAACGATTTTTGCTGGTCAGTTCCAAAAACTTTGACTTTCAAAAGCACACCATATACAACGGCCAACGTAAACAGCCACGGAAGGACGAATTTGTAAAAACCGAGGTTGTTTAAATTTCCGACCAAAGGCGTAAAAATATCCGAAACCATTATATCAATTCTTCTTTCGAGCTTTTATTCCTTGACAAACTCACTTTTGATCAAACTTTGCAAGTTTTGCAATTCCTACCACTGTCCGCCTTGCGCGCCGGGCGGGAACATATGATGCCACCATGTCCTGGTTCTGTCCGGTCGCGCAACTATCGCAATGAACGCAATAATTACCAGAATAATAATCATCAACGCAGTCGTATCCGGATCCAATCTTATTCCGACATTTTCGAACCAGCCCGAAGCAAGCAAAAATATGAAAACAACTACGATAACGATACCGCCCACAACCCCGCCGGACATGCCGAAAAGCCTTTGGAACATGCCTACGCCGGGCATATGGTTGCCGCCCAAACTAAACACGCCGAGGATTATCATGAACATGACTAAACCAACAATAGCGACTGCGCCAGTGCCGTACAGTTGTGTCAAAAACTTACCCATCGCCCCGTAAGGCCCGTAGAATATCGCAAAAAATGATATTGCCAATGAAATTATCGCGTTAATGCTGTTTTTTCTGAATATGTGTATCGTATCCAATACGCCATACGCTATCACGAAAGTTAGAAGGAACGGCACGACCAGTTGTTGAGCTTGCAAGTTATCAAGCACTTTGAATATTGACGATGCCACAGAACCGGAAGGCGGAGACTGGAACGCAGCCGAAAACATAGTATTAGTTACTCCTCCAAATCTTAAATCTTGCTTTTATGCCGCGCCCGCGGAAATTGCCTCTCTCTCAGCACGCAAACCTTCTATCTGCCTGTTAACTGCAACCATTTCCTGAGTTATGTCCAACGCTTCAAAATTCCTTTTAGCAGCGATTGCAGCTTGTTTCTTCTTTTCCAGCTCGACAAGTTTTTTCTCCAACGGTTCCATCTGTTTGGTTATAACGTCATATTGTTCCAGCAAGTTGGACAGCTTGGCCTGCTTCGCCTTTCCATGCGAATCCCACCAGATTAGTAAAATGCCCACCCCAGCCCCAACGAAAAACAAGGTGTAAACAATTGGTCCTAAATGCCCCTTGCTGACAACAAAACCCAATCCGCCGAAAAATATGCCCATTCCTATCGCATCTAATGCGTATGCCAATACACCGCCCAACGGGCCGGAATAGCCAAACGAAGTTATTTTAGACCTAAGCTTGCCCGTAATCTGCATGGCTAGCATCGACAAAGCCAATGCCGGAATCATCTGCACGTTCGACACGAACAACTCGACATAATCCCAAAAACCGTTTCGCAGCATCATATAGACCACAAGAAGAGGTATCCAGAAATTGACTGCGCCCGAATGGAAAAATCCTATATCCTTCCATATTTCATGCACGAAAAAAATTGAAATCAAAACAGGAACGACGGCAAAAATGACTATGGACTGCCACGAAACCAGGTATTTCGCCGGCACATAAAACCAAGTCGTCCAGAACTTGATCGTTCCGTCGGACAATGTGGATTGCGCAGCTGCAAACGGAAATATCGCAAGCAGCGCCAGAATAAACCCGAATAAAAATTTGCCCATAAAACAATATTGCAATGGACTAAAAAAAGAATTATCTCTTGTGATTGGTGGCCAAAGCGTTTATTTGGGCGCGTGTAAGCGTTTGCAAATAAGGTATCGGATATTTGGAACTGCACATGATCTGCACATTATTCAGGGCATTGCTGTAAGTGGCCGGGTCTATGCCTGTGGAGGGTCCGGCACCCGTAGCATTGGTCACCATTGCCAAATCACGCAACGCCCTCTGGCATCTTGTGACCGCCTGTTCCGCTGCTTTTATCTCCGCGCTTTCAACCGCAAGTTCCGATCCCATTCTAAGGCCAATATTCCTGTTCATTGCGCCTCTCCACGCAACGAGTATCGGAACGCCTATTACGAATACCCATCTGACCCACGAGAAATTCTTTAACACTCCGCCCGTTCCGCCGGCCGGCCCGTCGACAAGGAAACCGAAAACTATGTACATTACGAAACCGTAAACAACAGCTGTCAGCAACTCAAGAATATTATTAGGCAGCCCCATCCTGGAACCGAAAGTTGATATGAATGCAGGAAGAATCGCAATACCGGTAATGATCGCAAGGGTCGCCAGCCCGCCTCCGTATATGCCTATGATAACCTGGCCTAACAACCCCGACGGTATCGTTATCAGCGTTGCTAAAACAGCGATCGCGAAATTGATCCCGCCCCTGTAGAAAAGCTTGATCTCATCCAATATTCCATACATTATTATGAACATCAAAATCGCAGGCAAAACCACGTAAAATATTATTGTCTGCGGCGGGCCTGTTGCAATTGAATCCGGCACGCCGATCATCTTCATCAGTGATTGGCTCACCGCGCCTGTGCTCGATTGGGCAGCAGCCAGCATGGGAACCAGCATAAACACAGAAAATATCGCCAAGAAAACCAGATTATTCTTGTTTTGTGTGTTCATCGAATCGTCCTTTTTAATTATTTCATCCCGCATATTTAAACACTGGAAATCGCTTCAATATCCCCTGCGAATCGATTTCCGTCTTTCAGCTCCCCAAAGGTCTGCCTTCTTTTCACCGATCTTCTTTTCAGCATCGGCCAGTCTTTTTTCGAGATCCTTTTTGAATTCCCTGTCTCCGGTTTCTGTCAGACCTGTAGCGTTGAAAGCGCTGAAAACATCTTTAACATAACCTTTGGATTCAGTTGCATATGTTTGCGCATCGCCGACTGAACGCAATGCCTTTTCAGGCGAAGGTCGCCCAATTGCTAAGGCTTTGAATGGGCCGGCGCCGGGTTTGAAACTTAAAATGCCGGAACCTCGTAACTCGGAACCTCTTCGGTCAATCGTATAACTTGCATCGCCCATTTTTTTGTAGACATCTTCAACCCGTGTACGCATCGCTGTTCGCGCATAACCTACAATAGCATCCTTCAATCCTGCAACCTGGTCTTTTCCTCTTTTCGGGGCTGTGAGGCCGCCAAAAAGTGTATTGGCCTGTGTGTAAGAATCTCCCGCAGATGTTATCGCAGCTGTCGGACTCATCTGTTTTCCTAGAACAGAAACTCCAGTGCGCGTCAGTCGGTCTATCTGTTCGTATTTATCTGCAGCGCTTTTGGGAGTTACCATAGCATAAACACTGATTATATTTTTCTCTTCCAACGGATAAAAGCTTGCACATTAATGACATCCTCCCCGCACTAAAGTGCTGGGTTTCCAGCGTCTATCTCAACACGTGTAGTTCCTGATTCATCGACCACGACCTTCTTTACAGAAGGTCTTACACTGTCTCCAAAGGCGTTACTTCCCGACAGTCCGTCGGTGGCTTTGTCTAATATTTCCAATGCGGAATTGTGGTCTCTGTGCAGCGACAAACCGCATAAATCGCATTCGTGCCACCTGTCGCTTAATTCTTTCTTTACTGTGTTTCCGCATCCGCTGCATATTTGCGATGTGTTTCGTGGATTCACAAAAACGAGTTGGCAACCAGCACTTGAAGCCTTGTAGCCAATCATCCGAGTGAATTGGTTCCACGAAGCATCGGATATGCTTTTCGCTAGATTATGGTTCTTTACCATGTTACTGACATTTAGTTTTTCAACAGCTATGAAGCTGTATTTTTCCGTCAGCATTTTACTTGTTTTGTGAAGGAAATCTGTTCTTTGGTTGGTTATTTTTTCGTGTATTCTCGCAACTTTTATTTTTGCTTTTATTCTGTTAGAACCTTTCGCTTTTCTGGACACTCTGCGCTGGTATTTTGCTAGCGTGTCTTCCGATTTTCTTAGGAATCTCGGATTTTCTATTGTTGTGCCGTCCGATAAAGTTGCGAAGTTTTCAATGCCCATGTCTATGCCGATTTTGTTGTATTTAACTGTGTTTTCGGTCTCAGGAGTATCAACAAACGAACTGAAAAAAACAAACCACTTGCCCGACGGTTTTCTTCTGATTGTTAGTGTTTTTGTCTTTCCTTGAGGCAATCTTTCGGTTACGATGGGAATATTGCCTATCCTCGAAGCAAAAAGACGATTCGCGGCTAGATTAAACCCGCTCTGCGGATAGGTTATGCTTGAATAGAATTTTTTGAATCTAGGAAAGCCGACTTTTATCTTCTTGCCGGATTTCTTTTCTTTAATACGCCTAAAATAGTTTTTGTAAGATTTTACTAGTCTGTCAGCTACGTTTTGGAGGACCTGGGAATGTACGTCTGAATAACGTTCATCATTGTCTGTGAATTGTTTGGCAAGTTTGTAGAGCATTTTTCGGTTTACGGAAATGCTTTTTTCCTTGTAATCTTCTTTACATTTTTGAAGAAGCAGGTTGTATAATTCTTTACATGATGCGAGTTGAGAATCAAGCCTTTTACGTTGTTCTTGAGAAGGGTATATTCTATAACGGTACATTCTGATATTATTTTTCGATTCTTTCATGAATCAATACTTTTCGAATGTGCACTTAAAACACCCTTTATGTGAGGTTCCTATAGAAAAATATAGTTAACATGGAATAATAGTAACTGTGTGCAATTCATCTGGCGGGCGGTAAGGAGTTAGAAGCATACCTTTGATATGCTTCAATCAGGCGATGCCCGCGGGTTTCTTGCTCAGGTATTAAAATCCCGTCATTCATTATTGATTATGGCATATTCCGCTATCGACGCCATCAAAGAGGCTTGTTCTAAAATACTTTCAATATACGGAAATAAGATAAAGGTTATCTGGTTATACGGTTCATTCGCCCGCGGCGAAGCAAAACCGACATCGGACATCGACGTAATGACTTTGGTCGACGATGCCACGACGGATATATCCGCTGCTGAATTATCCGCAATGAGCGCAAAAATATCCGAAATAAACGATGCTGTAAAGGAAAAAACAAAAATCAATATACATTTCCAGCCCGTTCGCAGGTTAACAGATTGGTGGGATTTGCTGCGCTCAGGCGAGCCGTGGGTATTCACATCAATGCGCGACGCGATGCCCGTGTATGATCCATCAGGTTATGTAGAGCCGTTAAGCAGATTATTAAAAGAAGGTCGCATGGGCGGCACATTTGAAAGGTCGCAAATGTTGATGCAGCGCGCGCCTCTGCGCCTGGAAGACGTCAGGAAAATATTCCTGGAAGACATAACCGCAGATTTGCTTTTCGCAATGGTCGAAGCCGGGCAGGCGGTATTGATGTTCTATGGAATTGCGCCGCCGTCCGCAAAAAACGTCGGCGCGGCGCTGCGAAAAAATTTCGTCGCAAAAAAAATACTTCCAGGATTTTACGCCGACTTGGTGGATGAATTTTACGCAGTGACAAGAAAAATCGACCATGGGGAATTGACAAAAATAACAGCGAAAGAAATCGATTCCTGGATTGTGAAAGCAAAAGATTTCATCTACATGATGGACACGATTTTTTCCATGCTGGAAAAAGAAAAGAAAAAGGAAATGATCGAAGAATCCAATGATGTGGCGTTCACAGCCTGCAGGAACATACTGAAAAAACGTGGAATACGAGTAAATGATAAAAACATCCTGCATTTTGTTGAAAAAGAGTTGGTTAACACGGGCCTGGTGTCGAAAGGCTATTTGGAACTGCTGAAAAAAATAAAATTGATGAAGCACGCATCCGACAATGACAAATTAAACGAAGTGACCGAAAAAGACGTTTACACGTCGCGCCTGTATGCCAAGAATTTGGAATCGTTGTTGAAAGAGGCTAAAAAATGAACACGAAAAAAACAAAATCACTGATCGATAAATTAACGAAAAAATATCCCACCATAATAAAGTCTATCTGGATGACTTCGTCCTCCGAAGAGGGAAAAGAGGACACGTTGATATTCCTTCTCGACGACACCAACCAAGTTGACTCAATCACAACCAACGAAATAAAACTGGAAGCGCAAAAAATCTCCAAGCTGCTAAAACTGCGCGGCGAAACTGACTTGATATTTTACAAACTATCGGATTATTGGGAACTCATCCGGCACGGTTCTCCGGTCACGTTCACGGAAATACGCGACGGCATTCCGATATACGACCCGTCAGGATTCTTTTTACCGCTGAAAAAATTATTGCTCGAAGGCCGCGTGCCCGGAACGAAAGAGGCTATGAAATCCTTGATACAGCAATCGCCTTTGCGTTTGTTGCGCATAGAACGTATCCACACAATCTCAATAATGGACGCATTGTCGTCCGCAGTCGTGGACGCGGCGCAAGCTCCGCTGTTAAGCATCGGCGTGTCGCCGCCGACGCCAAAAAATGTCCCTGACCAGTTGCGAATACATTTCGTACGAAAAAGGAAATTGTCGCCGGAATACGTAAAATATTACGAAGACGTCATCAAGACGTGGAAAAAACTGGAACACGGTGAACTGAAGCTCGTCACGCCGGAAAAAATCGACGAGATGGTTGAAAAGGCGACACGGTTCGTTGAAAAAATGGAGGCTTTGATGGAAAAAATAGAAAAATAAAATAAGATGCCGAATCATACAAATGTATGATTCATGGTTTCGCCCAGTCTATTTTTCCGCCTTTCGACGTTGCCAAAGCCTCAAGCTCTTTTTTTAATTTGTCCACCCGCGTTTTGTCAGGCGTAAATTCTTTGGAAATCGATTTGGGCATATCTGTTCCTGTGAGGCTGTCAACATATCCGCTCATTTCCGCCAAAGTTCTTCTGGCCTTGGGTGTTGGCATACCGCCCTTTGAAATTCTAGCCAGCTCATTGTCAACGGTTTTATAGCCTTGCTCCAGGCGGTCGCGGACCTGGTCGCGTGCGTGCCTCATTATTAGATTTAACTCGCCGTTTACTATCGCGTGTTTTTCCGTCAGAAGACCCCTGTAATTACCGCCTTTCATCATGCCTCTTGCCTGGTCAACATAACCTATAGCAGCTGCGTATCTGCCCTGGTCAACGCTTCTTTTTGCAGAATCAACCGCACCATTCAATGCCTGTAATTTTCTCTCGTAATTTTCTTTTACCATAATTAACAAAGGCGTCTCAGAGTTAAATTAATTTTCATTTCTAAAAAATTATAGAAAAACAACTAATTGGAATAAAAATAAAACTTGGGCGCAAACAGCTAGAAGCATACCGATACAATATACGGTATGCTTCAGTTGGCGATTGCGCCCGGTTAATTAAAAAATTAGAAACCGCCGCGGCTGCCCTTTGGCTTTCCTTTCAAAAGCTTTTCCCAGGCTTTCCTGTCCGCTTTCACAGCTTCCCTGTCGACCTTGTCGTTGTGTCTTGTTTCCTCTTTTGTCAAAGACGACGCAATGTTACCCAATCTTTTTTCAAGCTCTGAAATGTAAGTTTTGTCTTGTGGTTTCAACAGGTCAGGCGCACCTTCAAAAGCTGTTCTTACAGCCGCAACTTCAGCTTTCGCGTAACCGACAGCTGTCTTAGCATCGTCTAAACCGTTGCTAACAAGGTATGAAGACGATCTCGGTAAAATCCTCATAGGACCTTTGCGCTCGCTTTCAACCTGTCTTTTCAACGAAGCTGCATTTCCTTCCAATCCTTGGCCCACAGCCTGTACATAATCCTTGAATGCGGATCTTAAACCCGCTCCGACAGTGTCCAAAACCTGAACTGCAGCGTTGTACCTGTCAACGTCAGCTTTTTTCGCACCTGCTACTCCAACCACTGGAAGCGCGCCCAAATCTGTTTTTGCAGAAGTGTATGCGTCAACGCCACTAAGAAGCATCCTAACAGGATCGCTTGCGATCTTCGTTTTTGGCGCCTTGCCCGGAACATAACCTAAACTACCAAGCCTATCAAGCGCGTTATTCAAACTATCGACAATCTTACTATAATCTACAGCCATTTTCAATCAACCTCTCCTATCCTAATTTTAAAACCAGATAAGTATTTAAAACCCACCGCGAGACTGCCAACCCTTGGGTTTTCGCTTAAAACTGGGTAATTTTACGTGTGGTAAATGCAATCCGCCCTTGCCATCATCTTTCTTCTTGGTTTTTGGTTTAACCGCCTTGCCCGCGTTCTGGTTCTGCGTTTCCAATTCACCAAGCTTGGTATTGACCTGCTCAAGCGCACCCTTTGCTTCATTTAGCATGTTTTTCTCGGCCGGTTTCAACAACGCCTCATTTTCCAAAATTTTTCTCATTGCCCCAACCTTTCCCAAAGCTTGGGTTACATAGGTTTTACCCTGCTCGATCTTTCCGGAAACATAAGCAACGGACGGCCTTTTCGCGTATGGAACCCCTAAAATCCGTTTACCGCGTTCCTCTTGTTTAACCAATTTTGTTATTCCAGAAACATATCCGCCAGCCTCTTTTGTCAGCCCGCCAACTTTCCCTTTTGCATAAGAAGCCAGCTCACTTTGTAAAATATCAACCAGTGAACGAACATTGGTGTAGGTTTTTTTCTCATCTTTCGACGCATCTGCCGCAGGTTCAACCAAACCATTAGAAGCTTTCGTATAAGCCTCTGCAGCCTTCTGTAAAACGTACTCAGGATCCTTCAATTTTCCGCTTTTACCCTTCCTGATATATTCCAGACCGCGCCTCGCGTCCGCCTCTGCAAGTTCAATACTCATAAAAATTACCATTTCCTCTTTCTTAGTTCTTTAAGGTTTTTGCGAAGGTCGCGCTGCCTTTCTTTTTCAAGTTTCGCCAGCCTTTTATCCTCGGCTTTCTTTTGTTCAGCTTTAAACCTCTCCGACAAAAGGTTCCTGTGGTATTTGTCCAAATCGTCAATGGATTTCATATCCTGTGCCACATCACCCTCGACTCCTGTAATGTATTTCTCCTCGGGATCGCCGAGCAGCGCAGCCCGTTTGAGATTGTTTCTGATCGATGCCAGATCTCCGCGCAAGTGTAAAATATAAGATTTTCCGCTGCCGACTTCATGGCCGTTTTCTTTGACCTCTGTGGTTATCACGATGTTGCCTATCTGGCCTCTGGCATTATCTATCGCGTCCTTTACCTTTGCAGCCTTGGGCCTGCGCGCATAAGGGACGCCTAAAATTTTTCTGCCACGTTCCTCTTGGACAACCAGCTTTTCCACGCCCGAAACATAAAGTATGGATCTTTGGCCAATTTTGTTTGCAGCCTCTTTGGCATAATCAATTAATTCTGTTTTCAGATGATCCAGATCCGCCATCGCCTTGTCGTACCTGTCTATTACAGGCTGCAGCGCATCTTTATCCGGTTTGCTTTCATTTAACGCTTTATAAGCAGTTACATACTGGTTTGTTGCGGCTCCGAAAACGTCCGCTGGATTTCTAACAGCTTTCCTGGAATTTCCACTAACCTCGTCATAAACCCCTTTCCTAAGAAAAGTCAATCCTCTGGTTATAGAATTCTCCGCGACGCCGAGCTTATCCTGTTGGACCATTGGTACCTTAGAATATTTTATCCGGATGGTTATTTAAAACTAAAGAACTCAACAAACTCTTGCTCGGCGAAATGCAATTTTCCGGGAACTATCAAGACTGCCGGTAGCCCGAAACCAGCTTTCAACAGTTCCTCCGCAAACCCGTATTTTATCACCTGCTCCGCAGACCCGAGTTTGGACACAACAACCAACTTTTTATCTGCCAATATTTTAGCTTTATCCAGCCTCTGCAAAACGCGCAACGCATCCATAACTCCGAGATTCTTGTCATTTTCAACGTCTATGTCCAAAAGCAGCAAAGTGTGCAAACCCAACTCTAGGTTTCCTTTAATGGTGTCATACACAGATTGCGGAAGCACGCCGCCTGTTTTCTCCGATAAAGGGATAGTTGCGGTCTTGCCGAACTTGTATAACTGCAACCCGCTCTCCGCGGCGGCTGTAAAAATTGATGACGAGTGGATTATCCTTGTCGCGACATTCATCTTCCTCGCCTGGATTACCAAATCCATGTGCGTCGTCGCTGCAAGCGGGTCTCCGGGAACCAATAGGCAAACGCTCTCGTTCCTGGCTTCGTCTAAAATCTTCCCGAAACCTTCCTCAACTTCTTTTCTCGGAAGGGTCGTTATTTTTCTTCCGGCCAGCTTTTCCAGTTTATTAACATCGCCATTCCAAAGGTTCGTGTACAACTCAACGTAAACTATGTTCGTTTCCCGAATAGCATCCAAACACCTCAGCGAAATGTCGTTCTCGTCCCAGACGCCCAACCCCGCAATTGTTAACATAAAACTCCCTTGAACTATAAGCCTTAAATTGGGTATTAGGTCATTATTATTATGGACCTGGTACGCAAAATCCACAGAATCCTTCACCACGAAAATTTTATCTGGACCATGACTCCCGGAGCTAACGCTTTAACCGCCGTAATAGCCGCATTGTTCTTCATAAAAGCAATTTCGTTATATCCGGAAGCCGGTGAGCGCATCTACTCCGGTTTTCTTCTCGGCATATCCGTAGGTTTTTTCTTCGGCGCTTATTGGCATCATATATTCTCCAGGAACTGGAACTTCTACCGCAAATTCTACAGCGTCAAAACAAAGCAGAAACAAAGACTAAAAATGCTAAATAAAAAAATCGGTCACGAGCTTCCGACGTACATAGCAGCGGTCCTGTTCGGATTTATTTTAGTCTATCTTTCGACAAACAATTTCATCTGGCTGGCATCCGGCATGTTCTTCGGTTTTATATTTGGGGCTTCGCTCTCGTTGGCCATAGTTCTAAAAAATCTGAACTAGCGCACAAATTCCACGTTATCCATATTTCTGAAGGCTTTATCGCCCGTAAGGAATTTGATCTCTTCTTCCTTTGCGATGGCATAACCTAATGCATCGACATAAGATAAATTTAGCCTCGAATTGTCAAGCCTAAACTTGGAGGCATTGAATATATGCAAATCATTTATCTGGACAACGAAATGCCTGAAACGATTAAAACAATTCCTTGCGAAATCCTCGCCGTTGGTTTTCAATAAATTATAGTAAAGTTCGTAGAGGTTTTGCATTGACGTAGAAAAATCATAATTAAGGTATTTTTCATATCTTGGATTTCCATTAGTTATTTCAAACATGGCAAACGTATCCAGAAAAAACCTTACCATTTGCTCCACTCCTTTCTAAGATTATCTTTGATTTTTTGGGAGTCTAACTTGTTATGCTTCAAGGATCCGAAGATCTCTCGGATCGTGTTCTTTTTGCTTATCTCCAGCACCACCGTATCTCCTTCACGCAAACCTTTCTGTTTCACAACCTCGATAGGTATAACAACACCTAGCGAAGATCCCCATTTCTTTACCGTCGACTGAGTCTCGCCCATAACATCACTAGTTAGATTATATATTAGATATAACTATTTAAGCCTTTTTGAAGTGGCGTTCCTATAAACTACTGCCAGAATCAAATTAACGCGCCCAAGTTCTCTGCGGTCTCTACGATAGCCCACGAATAAACGCACGCCTCAAACGCTAAAAACAAATTTTCCTGCTTTAACCAATGTTTGGAATCGTCGCGATAAGCTTCCGCATTGAGTAAAGCCTTTTCTCCTGCTGCACCCGTTGGTTCAATTGAACTTAGTTTCTTATCCAATCTCTCCAACCATTTAACAACCTCTTCCCTTGGTATCTTGTCCGACATTAAATCCTCCCCATCACCTTAAGCGCCAGAAAAACGCCGACTAAAAACATCAGCAGCCAGAAGATAAAAATAGCCCTGTTCCGCCCGTTGGACAAAAACTCTTGGACAGGCTTAAATCTTATTTCCATAACACTAATCGTATTAACAAATTAAAAAATAAGTAACGTGCTCAGCTTTCGCCTCATCGCACTTTTTTTGGTTAAGCTTTTTTCTAAAAAGCTTACGCAATCTTGTCTATGCCAAGCTCGCTTATTCCCAAGGCCGGGGAAGCCTCTCTGTGCACCTGGCCGAGTATGTACGGGCTGTTCACACCTGTTATTATTGTTATTACCTGGACCTTGCCATGGAAATCCGGTTGTACTCGCGCGCCCCAGATAACCTGTGCCGAAGGATCCAAATGCGACGAAACTATTGCGCCTATCTGGTTAACTTCGGACAATTTGAGGTCTGGCCCGCCTGTTATGTGTATCAACGCGCCTGAAGCGCCTTGGTAATCAACTTCTAACAACGGGCAATGCTTTTGTAACCGCATCGCGAGCACGGTCAGAGCTGTTTGAAAATCCAAGTCCAATCGCCGCAACGCCGCCGGAATGCATTATCGCCTTCACGTCAGCGTAGTCCAAATTGACCAACGACGGCAATGTTATTGTCTCGGTTATGCCTTTGACCATTCCCGCAATCAATTCGTCTGCAACAGCGAAAGCCTGTTGTATTGGCAAGTCGCCTGCAAATTCTAACAGCTTGTCGTTTTCAATGACAATGACTGTGTCGCAAGCTTCGCGTAATTTTCCGAGACCGTTCTCAGCTTTTACGATACGTGCGCCTTCAATCTTGAAAGGCATCGTTACAACTCCGATAACGATCGCACCCATCTCCTTCGCTATCTCTGAAACCACAGGCGCGGAACCTGTTCCTGTCCCTCCGCCCATCCCTGCTGTTAAGAAAACTAAGTCTGCGCCGGTGAGCGACTCTTTCAATTGTGTGCGGCTTTCCTCTGCCGCTTTCTTTCCGATCTCTGGGTAACCGCCTGCTCCCAAACCGCGCGTTAGTTCTTTTCCAATCAAAATCTTCTTGTCAGATTTTATGACCGCCAAATGCTTTGCATCTGTGTTCAACGCAACTGTGGTTGCGCCTTCAACGCCCATTTCTGCCAATCGGTTGATAGAGTTTGTTCCGCCTCCACCGCATCCAACGACAACGATCCTGGCGCGTTTCATGCTAAAGCCAAATTCCTGCTCAGTTATCTTTTCGTAATCGAAGTTTTTCATAGTAACTCCGGATTCCGCATTTCCGTGGCCTGTTGCCCCACGACTCAAAACCGACTCCAATATTGACATACAATTCCCCTCCATTCTCTTTTGGTTGAGCTTTTTTGAAACAACGAAAACCACAAGGTTTTCGTGCACAGGAAACGAAGTTTCCTGTGAGCTCACACATAGACAGGCTGTTCTAAACTTGTTAGACAGCCCAAAAGTGCAATATTGAGAAATCCGTCAAGGATTTCTCAAATAGAAAACCCATGGTTTTCTATTACTTGCGCCCGCTCAAACGCGATAGGTTGCCCCGTCACGTCAAAGTGCAAACCAAGAACCGGCGGCGAAGCGCCGTTTACACAAGGAGAAATTCTCCCTAATTGATAGTAATTGGTGAAACTGTTATATAAACTTTTTTCGCCTGAAACGTTATTTTTTTGCAGAATCAGGCAAATCCATTTGCCGACTGAATCATGTGTTTAGTAGCTAGACGCATACTTGGTATGCGTCAGTTTACGATGCAAATGATTCTACGACCTGCGCGAAATTTCGAATTGGATTTCTTTTACAAACTCTTCCAGATTAACATCGTATTGCGTCTTGCCGTCACGGCCGCGCAAAGCGATGGTTTTCTTTTCCTCCTCCTTGTTGCCGATTATTATAGTATAAAATATTTTTTGCATAGAAGCATTCCGTATTTTATAATCCAGCGTATGGTTTTCGTAATCGCCTTCCGTGCGAACCCCGACAGAACGCAGCGCGTCGACGACTTTTTTCGAATATTCGACGTTGCTGTCGGTGATGGGCAAAACCTTAACCTGGATTGGTGCCAACCACAAAGGGAACGAGCCGTTGTAATGTTCCGTTAAAATTCCCAAAAATCTTTCTACGCTTCCGTATATCGCGCGGTGTATGATAATCGGAACAGTTTCTTTCCCGCCGGCATCGACGTAGGAAATCGAGAAACGCTGAGGCATGAAGAAATCGACCTGCACGGTCCCGCATTGCCACGTCCTTCCCAAGGAATCCTTGATATGGAAATCGATTTTGGGCCCGTAAAAAGCGCCGTCGCCCGGATTTATTTTATAATTTAATTTTCGTTCCTTTATCGCAGCCTCCAAAGCCGCTTCAGCCTTCGACCACAGGTCGTCGGAACCTATCGAGTTTTCAGGTTTCGTAGAAAGCTCGACGCGAAAATCAAACCCGAATTGAGTGTAAAATTCCTCGACCAGGCCGATGACATTAGTTAACTCTTCGGTTAACTGGTCCGGACGCACGAACAAATGCGCATCGTCCTGAGTGAATTCGCGCACGCGGAACAGCCCGCCCAAGGTTCCGCTTAACTCATTCCGATGTATCATCCCGAACTCCGAAACGCGCATCGGCAACTCGCGATAGCTGCGTTTCGAGTTTTTAAAATAGAGTATCGCACCAGGACAGTTCATCGGCTTAATCGCGTATTGGGCATCCTCGGTCTCTGTGAAAAACATATTGTTCTTGTAATGGTCCCAATGCCCGCTTTGCTCCCAAACGCTGCGTTTCATGATTATGGGCGTCATTATTTCTATGTAGCCTGCCGCAGCTTGTTTCTCGCGCGAGAATTTTATTAGTTCATTGCGCACTGTCATACCTCCGGGATGGTAGAACGTCATGCCCGGCGCTTCCGCCTGGAAGCTGAATAAATTTAACTTTTGTCCAAGAACACGGTGGTCATTATCCGGCAGTTTTTCCAGCGGCTGCTCCTGTGCCACGGGTTTAACTTCAACCTTAACCTCTTTCGCAACAGGTTTTCCCGTGTATGAACGGGACATCTCCGCCATCGGGTGGCCTTTAACAGAGATCGCAAATCGCTTGTTCCACCCAAACGGCGCGTGGCTAACATCAATGTCCAGCTGTTTGGCATGTTTTTCCATTTCGAGTATCAGATCCATAGCATCAAATGGCGAAGCTAAATTCGAGCTGATATGCGCATACGGATAGATCAAAAGTTTGCTTATCTTCATTCGTTCCATGAATTTTTTCGCGTCATCAATCGCCCAATCAGCAGTCTCCTTCGAATCGCCTTTCTCGACCGCGGTCAAAACAACCATCACATCGCTGAAAGAATATTTCTTCAACTCTACCTCTTCAGCGGTTTTTATTTCCTTTTTTACAGGCTCATATTCGACCGAATCGGCGTGCAATTGTAAAATTCTCATTTGATCATCCAATTACTGTTTTTGCTGCGCACTTTATTAAACCTTCGCCGATTGGCCTGCCGGCCTTTCTGCCCGAAATGAAAAATCGTATTCCGGGAGCCTGCAACGCATTGAAAGAGGCTCTTCCGTAAGCGTATTTTGAAATCGTTATACTCTCCAAATTAGGACAGATCGATAAAACCTTCATCAGCAAACGCAGGCTCAAAAATTTGCGGAAATGGACATTCGTAGAACCGCTGTTAAGCCTTGGCACGTCCGAGTAAGAAGAAATTGTAACCTGTTTTCAATTCACCGCTATGGTCTGCCAAGACTTTCACCTTTTTGAAATTGGTCGGGACAGCTTAAATCATTAACCAAATGTCACAGAATTAGTAAAGCTGGCTTGTCAATCTTCTCCTAGCTTCTTCAGTTCCCCATCTAAATATGTAGCTCCTAAAGGCGGTCGTTTGCTCCTCTGTAACTCCGCCGAATTCGCCCAAATATTCCAATATGTCGGATGTGGTGGCAATCGAAAAGAATTGAACACCCGTCTTTTGTTTGAACTCTGCCACCGCGTCCTTTCCCTGTTCATCAAGCTCTTGCCTGTCAACCGCTATCAAACCCGCAACGACCTTGACATTGTCCGCCACTCGGTATAAAATATCCAGCGCCTCCTCCTTTGTCCCTCCAGTTGTAAGGACATCGTCTACCAAAAGTACCCTAGAACCGTCAGTTATCTCATGTCCGATAATCAACTCCTTTTGGAGCTGCGACTTAGTCCTTTCATGTTCTGTGGCCTCTCCATGGTCTTTAACCTCTTTCCTGTAAGATGACCAACCTCTGTTTATTCTCCTTCCAGCCAGCGCCATCGAAGTGGCAACAGCGAGAGGTATGCCTTTGTAAGGTGGTCCAAAAACTGTGTCGAAATCGATTCCCACAACATCGATCGCCGCGGCAGCATAAAATTCGCCGAGCTTGGTTATCATATAACCGTCGTCAAAAAGGCCTGTGTTGATAAAATAAGGCGACTCTCTTCCACTCTTCAGGCGGAACGACCCAACGCGTAACGCGCCAGAGTCTAGAAGAAATTTTACAAACTCTTTTTTATATTGATTCTGAATAAACCCTACTCCTATTTGAGCGCCGAATCTTATATGCTTATCTGAAAAAATGGTATAAGGCATAGCCCCGTAGTGCAGCGGCCAAAGTGATTTTGTAATCACGGCAAAGCACGGCGGGCTTTGGGTGTAGCTCGAAACATATGCATGCTAAATAGCATATGTTTCAGTCAGAAGCCACCCGTAAACGGCGGAAGTGCTGAAGTGTAATAATTTCGCACTGCCGATTTCGAATCCGCCCGGGGCTATTGATAACTAACGTGTGCCTGCTTTGTATGGCACACGTCAATTTACCTAGTAGAAGGTGTAAACAATTGAAAATCTCCGTGCTTCGTATCGGCCATCGCATATTCCGCGACCAACGAATTACGACGCATTGCGCTCTCGCCTCACGGGCGTTCGGGGCGGAAGAAATAATTATCGTGGGCGACGCCGACGAGAAACTAAGAAAAAACATAGAAAAAATTTCGTCCGAATGGGGCGGCGACTTTAAAATATCTTTTTCGCAGACTTGGAGAGACATTATTAAAAAATATTCTTCCGAAGGTTACAAAATCGCTCATCTAACAATGTACGGGCTGCGATTACAAGACACCGAGAAGGAAATGCGCAAAGAGAAAAAAATCCTGTTAGTCGCAGGAGGCGAAAAAGTCCCGCCGGAAATTTACCAATTAGCCGATTATAATATCTCCGTTACAACGCAGCCGCATTCCGAGGTAAGCAGCATCGCAGTCTTTTTGGATCATATTTTCCAATCACAGGAATTAAAAAAAGATTTCAAAAACGCAAGGAGAAAAATAAATCCGGCGGCTCACGGTAAGGACATTTCCTGAATCAAAAACCTATTCCATGTTTGTAAAGATCCTCCATCAACCCGAATGAAAACACTCTAGGCCCAGCTAAAGGCCGTCTGGCTGCAGACTCGATAATCTCTACATTTAAAGGATTAACCCACGTTTTCCATCCGTCGCTTCCGTCATAAATCGAATTTCTTATCAAGGATGAATTGGGTCCGGACTTCTTCTCGTAGATTACAGAAAAACCAAGCATCTCCATCAGGACTTTGGCCCTCCTGCTCCTTGTATAAATCGATGTAGTTTGAGCTCCCTTTTCCAGCATGTTTACAAAACGGTATGGATTCCACGTCGGCTCGATCACAAAAGTTTTTAAATCAGGAAATGAGTTATGCAACATTTTATCTACTTCATCCGGCGTGAATGGGTTATAAACAGACTGAGATACAGAATAAATCCCTACGGTCACGTCACCCAAAGAGTAAGCGCGCCTTATCGCATTTTCATGGCCTGTGTGTACAGGCTGGAATCTTCCTAACATCGCGACTCGTTGCATTCCATAATGTACAGGGCAAAAACTTAAATACGCTTACGAGAGCAAAGCCTCTAAAGCTTTACCCTCATAAAATCCTTCGCAGTTATAGTTTCGGGAAATATTTTCTTTGCCGACGTCTCGAAATCTTTCAACGAACTGTAACGCCTTGAGAAATGCGTCAGAATTAATTTTTTAACTTCCGCCTTCTTTGCGATTTCCGCCACCTCATCAACGCTGGAATGCGATTTCCTTCTTTTTTCTTCTGAAATGACGTCCTCAAGAAATGTTGAATCGTGTATCATTATGTCCGCGTTCTTGGATATCTTCACCATATTATCGCACGGGGTCGTATCTCCGGAATATGTTACTTTCCTTCCAATGCGCGTCGTTGATACGTCCTCAAGTTTAACAGTTTTGCCTTTGTGGATCACAAATCCGTCATTTTTTAATTTCCCAATTATCGGACCTTCTTTCAGCCCGTAAACTGACGCTTTCTTCAAATCCACATTTATCCGATCCGTTTCTTTGAAACAATACGCAACCGCAGGTACTGTGTGGTTAACTTGTATTGAAGAGACTGAAAAATCCTCGTACTTAGCAACCGTTTCTATTTCGTCTCCGTCGAAGTTCAATTCTTTGCCCTTCACAGGAAATCCGACACCCCAATGGCCAAGTTCTAATATATCAGAAACAAAAAGTTCCGCCTCGGGCCCGTAAATAGTTAATGGTTTAGAACGGTCTTCCAAGTTCATAGATTGTATTAATCCGATAAGTCCGGCGAAATGGTCTGCGTGCCAATGTGTTATGAATATATCGTCGATATTCATCGGGCTTTCGCCGGCGATGGCCATTTGTCTCTGTGTTCCTTCGCCGCAGTCCCAAAGGAGCTGGTAACCTTCGTATTTCAGCAGTATCGCCGGATGGTTGCGCTCCCGTGACGGTATCCCGGATCCTGTCCCAAGGAAAATTATTTCCATAAGATAAGTTAGATTAATAGTATTTAATTGTAATTAGCTTACATAACCAAAGAAATTTCTAATAAATGTTTTCGCTTCCTTGTTGTTTTTAATCAGCCCGTAGATTTTCTCATCGACCGCTATTTTCGAACCTTTGCAGATGTATTCCGCAATATGGCTGGGTATTCCAACAGCTTCCAGGGTCTTCTGGTTTTGTTTTAACACATCCAACATGTAGTAAGCAGCGTTGACGTGCTTTCTTCCAGTCTCAACGACCCAATTAACGCCTTCAACGTAAGGTTTGCGTACAGGGTTTTTCGCATAATGTTCGATGAAATTTTGTGAGTTGGTGTGGGCAAACACGGACGGACCAACCTTTTTCTTGATGTTCGGAAGGTTGTTAACTTCCATTTCAAAAATGGCAATCGCAATATTTTTTTCATCCGACCATCCTGCGCAATTCATCGGCTTAAAATCGTTTTCTCTCAGCATCTGGCCCATACGCTCTACAAATCTTCTCATCTGCGGCCAAAGTATATCGGAAACAACCTTCGGCGGTTTAAACGCAACCGCAATAACGCTAGTCCCGCGCAATTTCTTCAATTTTAGAAATTCCGGCCTTTCCATCGGTTTGCGTTTTTGTATCGTGAAAAATTTATCTGATGGTTTTTTACAAAAATTTTTCGCGCGCGAAACCAGAAACTCAAAATTTTTCGGCGAGACAGCCGCAGCAACGTTTCTTTTGGAATCCACCGGATCGATCAAAACCAGCGGGGCATTCTCAAATTTCTGCGCAACTTCGTTCTGCAGCGTTATAACACTGCCGGCTTTCCAGTTAGATATGTTCTTAATTGTATTAGAAAATGATCCGTATTTTATTATCAAAAGGTCGCACATGTAACCTGATAACCCTTCAGTCTTCAGGTCCGCTCCATAAACGCCCGCAGATTTGCAAAATTGTTTTAACAGGCGCACATCGTTTGCTTGTTCGGAACGCATGTTTTTTTCTATGAATTTTACATGGAACGGCGTGCGGTCGACGGCGGATTTGATTTTGTCCGCCGAATCCAGTTTGTAGCACGGCACAATGTCGACTTGATATTTTCCCACGAAACCGCGGACGTATGGATGCTGCGCGTACGAAATTATGTGGCGCCCGCCCATTGATTTGATAGCCGCTTTGCCTATTTGCAATCCGATAGTCGCCAGATCCTTATCCGGAAGGTTGTCTGGAAATGCCACGAAAATGTCTATTTCCTTCTTTTCCTTAAGCCAAGTGTTCCTGGTTATCGAACCCGCCAATATTGTATCGGCATTATGTTTGTCCGCGAACTTGCCAACGGCTATCAGCAATTTACGGGAGATTTTCTGCATGTCCTTTTCTTCTTTCTTCGTAGGAATTATTCCTTTCAAAGCCCTTTTCAGAACACTGTCCATAATTAGTTTTTGCTTTAACCACTATTTATCATGATTTTCTCATTGCCTTGGCAGCTACATATCCAAAAACAAAACCTCCGATGTGTGCGAAAAACGCAATATTGCTGCCGCTCGCTCCGACCAAAGAAGCTGCGCCGAAAAACAGCTGTATCAAGAACCAAAATCCGATGACGAACCATGCCGGGGTTTCATTCACAAAATATCCCGCAGACGTCGTTATCCTGGATTTAGGGAAAAAAACCAGGTAACAGCCTAAAATTCCTGAAACCGCTCCCGAAGCTCCGATGGACGGTACGCTTGAGTACGGGTCAATTAAATATTGCGCCAATGATGCAACTATGCCGGATGTCAGGTAAAAAAGTATAAATTTTATTTTTCCCAGCTTATCCTCGGCATTATCGCCGAATATCCAAAGGTACCACATATTGCCGAATATGTGGTCAACGCCCGCGTGCAGGAACATGGATGTGAAAATTGTTAAAAAAGCGAATGATGAAGGAAACAAACTCGGCACGAAACCGAAAGTTTGGATAATGAAATCAAAATCGGAAAGGCTCAGGACAAAAGCGATTACATTAACGGCTATTAAGGCGACCGTGACAAATGGGAATGAACGCGTTTTAATCGTGTCGCCGTAGGGAAAGAATTGGCCTTTCATAATGCACCTGGTAAAAATTATCTTGGTTCAAAGTATTAAACAAAAATATTAAAAACAAAGCTTGTCAACAAACTTATTCTGCAGAACGCTCGGATCGAAATGGATAAGTTGTACATTGGCGCCGTTCAAAAATTTGCGCGCATGTTCGCCCGGATAATCGCCCGCGTAAACTATTCTCTTTATTCCGGCGTTTATCAGGTTCTTCGCGCACGCAACGCAGACACCGGCAGTAATGTAGAGTGTTGCGCCTTCCGTGCTAACTCCATGTTTGGCAGCGTACAAAATAGAATTTTCCTCCGCATGCACAGTGCGTATACAATGCTCTTTCGTAGAACCGTCCTCGTCCTGACGATTAACTATTAAACAACCGACTTCCGTGCAATGTTGCATGCCAACAGGCGATCCGTTATAACCGGTCGAAAGTATCCTGTTTTCGCGCACTAAGACCGCGCCCACATGGCGCCGCAAACACGTCGCGCGCGACGCTACTTCAACAGCAATGCGCATGAAATACTCGTCGAAATCCGGGCGTTTTGAATCTTCCAAAATTGTCATGTATATTCACATTCTGGTCTTAATTTAAATATCTTGTTTCTATGTGATTTATCTATGGACTCCAAAAACATCGAAGGCACGCCGGAAAACTATTCTCAATTGTATTGCTCCGATAAAGAGAACGCGAAAATATGGTTTTTCGGTGCACCGCTGGACAAGACCACCACGTACCTTAAAGGGACCGCCCAAGGCCCGAAAGCCATAAGAGACGCGATGATACAGACCGAAGAGTACGACATAAGAACGGATTCCAACATATTGGACGTCGGACTTTTCGACCTGGGAGACATAAAATTAACCGATGGTAATGAAGTTGAAACAATACGCAAAAAAACAGAAGATGTATTGAAAAACGGTAAAACACCGCTGATGTTCGGCGGTGAACACTCCGTTACATTGGGAGTTATACAGGCGATAAAAAATTCCAAACTTAATTTTAAAGTGGTAAGCTTCGACGCGCACGCCGACCTGCGGGACACGTTTGAATTCGACAAGAACAACCACGCGTGCGTAATGAGGAGAATTTCCGATGAAATTGGGAAAGAAAACATACTAGAAATCGGGATACGCTCCATAGCCGAGGAGGAAAAGACATTTTCTGACAGGATGATTTTTCGCTACCAGTTACGCGACAATTTCGACGCAGCGAAGAAAAAACTTTTGGAATTTGTAAAAAACTCAAACGTCTGCATAACCGTCGACATGGACGTTTTCGATCCCGGCATCGCGCCGGGTGTCGGAACTCCGGAACCGGACGGTTTGTTGTACCATGAAGTTTTGGAACTGATTAAAGTTTTGAAAAACGCAAAAAAAATAGTCGGCATGGATATCGTCGAGTTGCGCCCGTTACCCGACAACAACGTCACGGAAATGACCGCTTCAAAACTTTTGATGGAAACAATCGCACAGCTAAAAGATAAAATCTAATTGTGCAGAATTTAGACCCTTACCGAGCCGCGGAATGCCCTAACGCCATAGTAAGAGGGCGCACTATTGTGATACACAAAGACATTGCCGTATCGGCGATCAGCAAAGATGGCGCCGCCGAGTTTTCTAATATCAGAAGGTGTTTTCACCCAGCTCGACGTCTTCGTATCAAAATTTCAAGTTTCTGCAACTCTTGATATTGTTCTTCCGTTAAAAGCTCAATGCCCATAGCAGCTGCCATATCAATAGCGTTATTTTCTGGTCTAAATGCTTTCCTTGCCTCCTGCCCCTCACGGTCGTAACAAACATTTCTGCGGCCTTTAGGACTTTCCGCTGAACAATCATAAAAAATGTATTCGCCCGTCTTTTTATCATGGCCAACAACGTCCGGTTCACCGCCGGTTCTTTCCATTTCATTGAGTGACCACAGTTTTTCAATGTTAGCTTCCAGCTTTGCTCGCACTTTAGCCCATTCAACACCTTTATGGCGGTTCGTGCTTTTCTCAAAACGGGCTTTCAATGCTCTGAGTAGTTCTTCACGTTGTTCTGGTGACAACTCCTTTTTATTGCCATTAATTTTTTTCATACTCTTATTTTACCTCTGTTGTATACATCAACCTTAGTGTTCATTTATTGATAATCTGAAATAATATCATTCAAACAGCCATGCACGAACATACGAAAAAATAAAACTGAAGCGCTATAAAAGACTAATCTTTGTCTTTGGCTTCTCTCAATATTTTTTTGCCTACAACTTCCCAGTACATCACTTCGCCGCCTTCTTTTAAATCGGATTTTATCTCTTCAGGGATCTCCGCGTCAAATTGTGAATAATCCACCATGTCCATCAACTGGGCCGTGTTGCCGCTTATCGCAAGGACTTGCGCCATCTTTTTTAAAATTATTGGCACATCGATTTCCGAATCCGCAGGTTTTACGACAGAACGGCGTCGGCCGTCAAAAACGCCGTTAGCTTCCATTCTCGCTTTCGAGGAACCGTGTTTACCGGATTTGGAAATGTCTATGCTGCCTACTTTGCAAACCTCGCCGTCGATAAGAACAAATTGTCCGGGCTTGAGGTGTTTTACAGATGCAGTTGTAGTGTCAGCCATTCCATCATCTTTTGGTTAAACTTTTCAAAACAACGAAAAGCTTTGCTTTTCGTGTATAGGAAACTTTAGTTTCCTAGAAAGTTTAAATCGATACAAGATATGCTCATCTTACGTTTAAATTCTTTCAACGAATCAAAACAGAAACAATTTATCGCGAAGCCAGTTTGATGTCTTCGCGCTTCACTGTGACACGGCCCGCATGGTTAGCTGCTGCAATGGCTTCGCGCGCGATCTGCTCCGCGATCTCAGTTAAAACTTCGTTTAACGCATTGACAGCCGATAAAGAAACACGCTCTGCGCCAGCCTTTCTTGCAATTCTTTCCAAAGGAGCCGAAGGAAAAGATCCTGCCATAAAAGTGGTTATGAAAAACATGATTTATATACGTTGGCAAAAAATTACCGCCAGATCCTCTGTCACAAAAACCCAAGCCCGGCCGGGCTTATAAACGCCGATACCTTTAAATGCTTGACTACGAACAGTATTTAGCTGACGTTTTGGACGTCAAAATGGTGTTTCAATGGTCAAAAAAGAAGAAAAGAAAAAGGAATTTGTCTGTCCGGAATGCGGTTCTAAGCGCGTATCAGAAGATGCAAGCCGCGCTGAATTGGTTTGCATGAAATGCGGTCTCGTTATCAAGGAATCAATGATCGACATGACCCAGGAATGGCGCGCGTTCGACGAAGAACAAAGATCTAAACGCGCACGAACAGGAGCGCCGCTAACGCACACAAAACACGACAAGGGGATGACCACGGAAATCGGAAAAGGCCCCGGAGAATTGTTTAAAGTCTCAACAAAGAAACGAGCCCAATATTACAGATTACAGAAATGGCACAAAAGGCTGATAGAAAGCAAAGACCGCAACCTGTCATACGCCCTTTCGGAATTGCAAAGGCTAGTTTCATTTTTGGGTCTATCCAAAAGCGTGCATGAGCAAGTGGCTCAATTGTACGAACAAGCCGTGGACAAAGGTCTTGTGCGCGGCCGCTCGATGGAATCCGTAATAGCAGCCTTGATGTATGCAATGTGTCGCGAATACAACACACCCCGCACGCTGGACGAAATTGCCGAGGCGTCAGGCGTCGAGAAACGCGAAATTGGAAAAACTTACCGTTATGTATCGCGCGAAATCGGGATAAGGATTTTACCGGCAAAACCGCAGGATTACATTCCCCGTTTCGCATCCATGTTAAACTTAAACGACAAGGTTCAGGCCAAGGCTGTTGAAGTGTTGGAAAAGGCCAGCAAATTCGACGTAACTTCGGGCAAAGGCCCCACTGGCGTCGCAGCAGCTGCTTTGTACATCGCAGCCGTATTGTGCGGTGAACGCCGAACACAAAGAGAGGTTGCAGATGTTGTGGGCGTCACGGAAGTCACAATTAGAAACAGGTACAAAGAGATGGTCAACAAGCTCGGTATAGAAGCAGAAGTCGAAAAGAACATCGAAACGATGAGCGGTCAATAAAAAATCAAGAAAATTATTTTTCTAAGAACTACGATTACATTAAACAAGCCCGTATCCGCGTCTTTTCCAATTGTAGATATTTTCTATTTGCCTGCTCAACCAGGAATTTTTTATAATATCCGAAACCTTTGTGCCTGTGGAACGCAAAACATTTTTCAGATGGTTTTTGAAACCGTGATACGCCCCCACGCTCTCATCCCTGGACAAAGCGCTTTCCGTGACTAGATCCGTCGCCGCTTCATTGGCCTCCCTGGATCTTATGTGCCACGTCAACCCGTGCGAAAGTTCATGCGTCATCGTGTAAACCGCACCCGTCCCGTCTCGAATTTTATCCAGAATCCCTTTGTAAACTTCGTCAAGGCTGCTCAACAAAGGGCGCAAATTGGAATATTTGCTGTAAAGATCTCTCACATTTCGTCTTGCGGTCGAATAGAAATTTTTGGCCCAGTTGTTTTTTGCGGTGCCAGGCACCAGGCCTTCATCAATAGCTACCACATCCCGCCCAAACTGATCCCGGTATCTCATCGCCTCAACTTGTCCGGAGGGCAGGAAATAATCACCATCATTTGTCCGGATTTTATAACCGTCTTCCGGCCTGAAGAAATCACCTACTTCTATGCGGTCCGGCGACACACGCCCGTGTATCCCAGCCCGTTCCATCCAGCCTTTCAGCGACGAATAACCTTCTGCGAATATTGAACGTATCGCGCCGAGGTTCTCATTATTGCCGCGATACTCTATTTTCGAAGGCTCTTCGTCCCTACGGGAAGAACCGGAAGAAAACAATTCGCCGAGCATGGACCTGTAAAAATTCATAATACCTATTGGTACCTTAAAACTAAAAAGCCCTGCCAACCTTTAAAAGGGAAGTTTTACATTTTATATAGAGAAGTAAACGGAGGAAAAAATATGCTAGGGTTTCTCAAAAAAGGTGCCAAAAAATCTGGCGGCAAAAAGGCTTTCGGCGGATTTTCCATAAACTTTGCCGGTCGTAAGGAAACACTGGAACAGGTTTTCGGTTCAAAGCCGATCGGCCCCAGTGAAATGACCAAAAGGATCTGGAAATTTGTCAAGGGCAAAAGGCTAGGCTCAAAATAAGCCGGCCGATTTTTATTTTTTTAACTATATTTCGATATTTATCAATTTTGAACCGGTAAACTCTATATGTCCAAATCTTACAGGAAAGGCGACACCAGCGTCATCGCAACTATAATGTTTCTTCTTGGTGCAATAACCCTGATAGGGTTTGCATCCGGATGGTTTAACAGCACGCTCGGAAGGCTTTTCAACGGCGGCCTTTATCCGCAGGTAGAAGATTTTTGTGCAAATTCATGCGTCATAGACTCGGACAAGGTCACATTAGTTTTAGTCCCGCTGGACGCGAACACAATAGTACAGGCAAAAATCATAAACAACGCGCCGATTGCAAAAACTTACAAAATAACATATTATCCGAATTTCACGCCCGAATTGTCTCTTGTGGCGGCGTCTCCCACGATTTTCGTACCCCCGTCGGGATCCGCCCTCGCAGAAATAACGGTGAAAGGATTGATAGTGCGCAGCAATGAAATTAATTTCAACATAACTGCGATAAACATCAACAACGACGAAGACAACATGTCGTTCGGCATACGGTCGGTGGTGAACACGCAAAACGTTCCGGACATGGGCGCATTTTGGATGTCGTTTATTCTGCTGGCTTCTGCGATCGCGGTTTATCTAAAATCCGGATAACCTTTTCTATATCCTCTGGCATTGCATCCGTCTTAATCGATGTGTCATTGAATTGCGTCCTTGTTGCACTGAGTCCGGATTTACGCAATTGTCTGACAATATCGCCCACCGGAGGGGTGTTTTTGGAAAGACGTTCGGATATTTTATGTATGTTATAATAAAACGGCTCCTCCGATTCTGACGTTATATTCAAAAGCATCCGCCTCGCATCCCCGGACTTTTTAAAATAAGGCTGTTTTAATTTATCCAGAATCTTAAAACACAAAACCTTGTCATGAAGTCCGCCCGCCCAAATCGGGCCCAATTTCGCAATATCATGGACGCACCTGCCCTTCTTTTCGAATGTGCAATAATTGCATTTCTTGCAGTGATAAAAATAATCGGATAAATTTTTGCCGTCCGAAACAATTTTCAAGAATATACGTATGTAATGCTCGGTTGCATGAGACAACAACGGAATTATAAAAAGTTTTTCTTTCTCCAGCTTGGAAGCTACGACTCCGATTAAATTACGCACTCCTATTTCCTTGAAACATTCGGTTCTTTCTAGCGCAATGCCATACCTTTCCGAACAGGTTTTTGGAAAAATGCCTGAAAGCGCGCCGCAATCCGTGGCTGTAACGCCCAAATAAGAATCTGGGCGCGCACATTTAGCGAGTTCATCCAAAAAATAAACCGGGGACCCGAACGGGTCTATGTCGATAAGGTCGAATTGTTTTTTATGCGAAGATAGGAAGGCATTCGCGCCCGAACGTGACGCAGTGACCTTGCGATCAACTTTATTCGCCGAAACATTCTTCTTGATATAACCGACCGCGTCCTCACTGGCATCGTTCGCAAAGACTTTTACTGCATCAGTTTCTTTGGCATAACGCACTGCGCGTGCTCCCGCTGCTGATAACAGATCGCAAACGGCCGGGTTTTTCAAACCCAACGCCTGTAAAAAAGCTACTGATATGTCCCTCGATAACTCCATGTCGGGGTTGTAAAAAACCTCTTTCCTGCTGTCGGGAAGATATAATGTTACCAACCCTTCTTTGGTGATTTTCATAAAACGCCTTGGAACAACAGGATTAAATTATTGCTCCGGCTCCTCGTCCTTCACTATTTTCCCTATATGATGGATAAATTTCCTGACATACTCCCGGTTAGAATATATTTCCTTGTCAGATAATTCCTTTATCTTGCCGTCGCGGACCATCTTTCTCATCTCTCCGAGGTGTTCGAAAATGTCCGCATAATGCCTTTCCACCAGCCCTTCGTCTATCAAATATTTTTTAAATGCGTTAGTTATTTCAGCCGCATCGTTGGGCAATTTATTTACAGATTTTAACGCAGCCGATATGGCCTTTGTCATCACATCGTAGCTTTTTTCAACTATCCTCTCCTTTTTCTTTAATTCCAACGCATCGGCTATCTGCAGCATCTTATTGACAAATTCGTCGGCCTTCTTGACCCATTCATCCAAATCCGCGCCTTTAATCTCGTTTATTTTTTTATGTTCAACGTCCTTGCGGAACTGGTTAATTGCATCTAACCAGTCTGCGTATTTGCCGTCAATAATTTTCGTATCGACCAGGTGTTTGCGGAATTCTTCGGCCGCGCGCCCGGGAGAAGGCGGCGCAAATCCAAGAGACATTAAAACAGCTTGCGTCATGTCCAGCATCGAATAATAACAATCCTCCGCAACCATATACAATTTAACTTCGTTGATCCTGCGTAACCTTTTCGGCGCCTTGTCCAAAAGCGCGTCAGCCGCCTCTTTCGTCGCCGGTATGCGGCCAAGCTCAAGTAATCGCTTAATAGGCATGAAAAATCCCGTGTCGTAAACGGGTATGCCGTCCCGGATAAAATTATATATCAACGGATGCGACGTGCGAACCATATCCCAAAATTCCGTCAGCGTGTACGCCGGCTGCACGATAATATCTTTGTTTATTTCCTGCGCTGCGATATCTATTTCCACGTCGATCCGCCGTTTTTCTTCGGGTGTAAAATTCACTTTAGTATCATCAATTACTAAAAACATGTCTATGTCAGAATTGCTCCGAAATTCGTCGCGCGCAACGGAACCGACTAAAACAACGCACTTCACATATTTGCCGAACTTGTCCAGTATTTTTTGCGTAAGGACTTTAACCATGTCCGCCCTGCGCTTGCGTGCAATGTCCTTTATCGACTTCTTCTTCGGTATGGTTTTAATTTTCACTTTATTCCTCCGCATATCCCTTGAGGAATTTGTTCATGGTATCCACGAACTCGCCGGCCTCGCGCCTTTGTTTATCCAGTATGTCTCCGGGTATGTTTTTTATTTCTTTATGGTCTATTTTTTTCCACATCTGGAACGCATGGACATAATAATCCACGTATTTTTGCTCAACCTTATTTTCTTTAACCATGCGCTCCAACACCGAAGGAATTTCGCGCGGTTCGGGCTGGTGTTTGTACGCTAACATGGAAACCGCCTGCGCCGACGCGGTCATAGCATCGTAATACCTTATCATCGCGGCGCGTATGTAATTTTCAGCCTTTTCCAAATTTTTCGGCGCTATCTTGGAATATAATCTTATGGCCTCCTGCGAAGGTGTTATCCTGCCCGCTTCCAAAAGGCGCTGCGTCGGTTTAAGGAAACCCGCGTCGTAAATCGGATAACCGTAACGCAGGAAGTTAAAAAGTATAGGGTCCCCATGGCGGATCCAGTCCCAGAAATCCGTTATCGTATGGACCTGCGGATGCAAATCGCCTATCCTGTCCGCTATCAAGCGGACATTTTCGTCAACGCGGTCAATTTGTTCCGGAAATATCTTCGGGTCGGTGTCGTCGAGTATTACCAAAACATCCACGTCTCCGGCCTTTTTCACGCCTTTGGCCGCGGAACCGAAAAGTAAAATGCCTTTCACGAAATCCGGAAACTGGTCTCTGATAATTTTCGCAAATTTCATTGCTTTGGAAACGCGCGCCTTTGGCTCGTATTCCTTCTCCCCGGCTTTTCCAGTCTCCATACGAATAATTGTCTCCTACGGTTTAAAGAAAGAGCCGCTGAAATATAAGCTTCTACCTCAATTCCTCTTTCTTCCATTTCTCAGGTGTCAATCCCGCCCTCTCTGTCGCAAGGCGCCCAAGGAACGTGTGCTCTTCCTCTGGTATGGCCAGCGTGCCGGCTAACGGGGCGAAAAAATGGTTGTGTATTACATCCATCTGTCTTTGTTCCGAAAACTCAGACTCTGGCGAAACTCCGTAAAATTCGACGGGTAATTTATCAGGATCCCATTCTTTCTCCAAATATTCTACAATCAGCCTCATCGCGTAAACGCTGGAACGCATCCATTCCAGCGGGCTTTGGCCGCCACCGCGCTCGAAAACAATCCAGCCATCCTTAAAACCTTTTTTGCGCAATTTGAACAAATACCTATATATCAATTCCTGCGCCTCCGAACCGACATAGATCGGCGCATGTGCGGGATGTATCGGTTTCGGCTGGCCGACATGGATAACTTTGCAAAACGCACCCCCGTCCGACGGAAGTTCATCAAGCTCCAAGTCTATGTTTAAATTGTGGGTCAGCATGTGCTCAAAGTCGAGCGAAATAAAAACATAATCCTTCAAAAAGTTCTGGTCTCCGTTAAACTGGCGGATTTTTTTTACCAGATAATAAATATGTTCCGAACGCACGATACGCAACAAACCTTCCTGTTTTTGTTCGATTTGCGGTGTCTCAAAAGTCACAACAAAATTATGGTTCTTGATGTATTCCTTTACCGTTATTATTTTTCCATTTTTGTCTTTCTCCTCCGTAAACATCCCCTTGTCCGGATCCCTGTATTGCATTATTCTGGAAAAATGCCCGTCAATGTATTCCATCGCAACTACTGTAGAGACTAACGCCTGCACACGGCGGTCGTGGCTTCTCAATAAGTTATCAACAGTTATATCGCTGTCAGAAAATTTTTTATTCGGATCCTCCGCCTTGAACTGCGACGTTAACTGTGCGCGCACGTAATTTGTGTGGCATATCGTCTTCCATTGCTGCGACCCTTCCATTAATCTGCCAACTATTTCATAAGCTAATCGCTCATCGTAACCGAAAAACGGCACGTATTTTTTCTTCATTTCGTCTTTGATGAATTCCTCCGACTTGTCGTGAAGCTCTTCCCTCACGATATTGCGCATTTCCTTGAAATACTCATCCAGCTCAACGAGGCTCATGCCGAGGTTGTTGATTATTGTTGTTACATAATTGTCTATACTACTAGAGCCTCGGTTTATTCTTTCCTCCTCGCTCGTTATGAAAGTTTCCGTGTTCTCTTCAATCAAAGCCTCGACAATCTCGCCTTCACTATTCCGGACACGTCTTGTAACTTTGACAACCGGACCGTGCGCTCGCAATTTCTTCTGCAGGTCGTCTTTCATCTTTCTCCACATCATTTTGCTTATGTTTTCACGGATCTCTCCTATTGCTATGCCTGCTATGCCGGCCTGATAATCGTTTGACATGTCCTGAAACTCTCTATGTCGTGGGTCCGTAGCTTCCGGCCCGCCGCCGGCTATGTAGTTTTCAAGCATTATCCTGCGTATGGCCGCGATCTGGTCAGGCTTAAGGTGCGAATATTCCGAATGGTTGCTGGACACTTTATACACATTTTTATTTCCTTCTTTGACCGGAGTAAAATATGTGAGCAAATCGTAGAGTGTGTTGCCGTTTGGAGCGACCAATCTCTGGAAACGGTAACCTAACATTGACGAACCTATTGTGGGTGGCGGTTCCGACGATGCGTGAAAATGCATGTACGAACTTTTCGTACGTACTGCGCCTCTGATGTGGTCGATAAGGCGTTCATGATAAATGTCGTAGATATCTTTCACCGCATGTTCCAGTTTCAAGTCAAATTCGCCGTGTATGCCGTAATTTAATCCCAAATCTTCGCGCGCTATGGTCAATTGCTGTTCAAGAAGCGGTTCCATAAATTCTGACGGCGATTCTATATCCAGCTGTACGAAATTCACGCCGTACGTCGCTGCGGACATCGCTTTATAACCCAAGCCGAGCAGGTCGGGCGTCTTCGCTATTCCCCACCATCCGCTTGACACGCCTATTGTATAAACCATAAAATCTCTTCCGTATTTTTTCCGGATCAATCGCCTATTTTTGCAGCATCCTCAAACCAGCTGATAAATTCGTCTCTGTACGTATCCGCGAATGCCTTGGAATAATGACGTGTGATACGGTCTTTTAGATTTGTTTCATACGGCCCTTTCTTGAAAAATTGGAAAGATTCCCTATTCTCAATCCCGAAAATTTCAAACAGGTTGGTTAGTGCATTCAGTTTACGCTCTAAAGATTCGATTAAATTAAAACCGCTCTTTTTTTCATCGTTTTTTGGAGGTGTTTCTTTTGAAAAAAGAGCCGAAAATTTACTTTTCGCAACCGATTCCATGTCGCCTGTTATGCCCTCCGAAATATTTTCTTTCTCGTCTATAGCGGTTAGCCCAAGAACTTCTTCTACGGTCCTGTCAAATCTCTGTTCCGAAGCCCAGCGCTCAACAAGTTTTACAAGAAGCACGTTCTGGCTTATGAAAGCTATTTTTATGAAAACGAAACCGTCATCTACAGTTCCTTGTGGAATACTTATTATTGCGCGCTGGAAATCCAAATCCCACAAAATATAATAGAGATAATCCGGATGTAACAGCAATGTATTGTAGAAATTCTTCTGCTGGTCAGCGGACTCTTTCATTATGCCAAGTGCTTTGGCCTCTATTTCTTTTTTGTTGAGCCAGGGATATTCTTCCGCCAGGCATTTACCGTTTATGCGATTGCTTGTCGAACCCTCGTCCTTTCCAAACAGCCCGACTTTCGCAATAACATCATACGGATTCAACCAGAAATTAGTTTTGAATTTTCCGTCTTTTATGCCGTCGCGGTCATAACTAATTCCGTATTTAGAGCAGATTACCCTGTCCTCCGCCTCATTGATTTTATTTTCGTTTTCGTCCTTTTTTTTCTGGCCAAGGTATTTCAAATTAGCTTCGATCTCTTTCCTCTCAACTGTGGCGCGGTATATATCACCGGGCGTGAAAGGTTTCCATGCATAAGCCGCTATTCTGTGGAACGACATTGCATGAGCCCCGGCGCGAAGACGGTGCGTCATCATGCCTCCCCCGGACCCGGGAGTTTCCTGTGATTCTTTCAGCAATTCATGCTGTATCACATAAGGCCGCAGCCACTTTTTGTACTGTTCAATGCTTTTCTTCCTCGCATTCATCAAGCTCAATATGTTTAAGTAACGCTGCGTTACTGCATCCTTGAAAAGTTTTTTCCATTCAATAAATAATTTATTTTTCGTCGCCAGCACAACCGCCTCTGCCGTGCTTATCTTCGGCACGAAATCCTTAATTATATCCTCGGAAGTTTTCATCTCGTCCTTCAATTTCATAAAATCAACGATTATGTTAGGCCATCTGCTGACAATTAATTTCAAAGCAACGCCTTCGCCTGTATGCACGTCAACACTATCGATAAAAACAGCTTTCAACGATGTGTTCGATTCCAATATCTTCCTCTCTGCGGCCTTCTTTTTTTCCTCGCTATTCTCCTTCTTGGCCTTTTCTAACTCTTTCATCCCGACTTCAAAATTGTTTAAGTATGTTAGATTTGTTTCATATTTCCTGTGGTCGTGCGCCAACAATTCATAATCGCTTATAGCGCGCGACGCGGATTCCAATCCGGCTTTAATCTTGCCTTCCAAATCCTGTTTAGTCGCAAGAGTCGCAGCATAATATTCACGGTACGTTGGATTGATCTCAAAACTGTCTGTGTGTTTGTAAACCCCGTAGCCAAATTTTGGCAGCTGCAGCATGGTCTTGATGTACAACAGCGAAATAAATCCTAACGGGCCCGTAGGGTTTATCAATATACCTGGTAACCTCTCAGTTGCCACGTGACTTTCCTGCGCTCCGTTCTGGTCCGGCGGGTAAGTGAAAAGAAATTCGCCATTCATCCTGTTTGCTACAAAATTTACCATAAGATCATCCCAACAAAAGTTTTATACCTATAACCAATAGGAACAGCCCGGCAAATATCCCTACCATCGTAAAACCCGAGGTCTCTGAATCCTCGCTTTCGGGGAAATAAACAACCAAAAAAAGGCCCGCCGCTATAAGCATAAGACCGCCCACTTGTTCAAAGACCATAGTCGACCCAAATATTATATGTAAAGGGTGGTAAAAAAGTTTGCCGGTCAATCAGAATCATACCGTATACACTATCGGTATGATTCAGTTCACTGTACTGTCCAAAGGTAAAGACCGATGATAATCATCGTGCCCGGGACTAAAACCCCGATAAACCTGTATTTTGTCTCAAAATCCCTGGCCGGAAAGAAAGCACCCATAAACAAACCCAGCACAAAAAGGATTGTGCCAAGAATCTTCAGGAAAACCATGTCAAAGCCTGTGAATTCAACCACCAAATCGCCTCAAAACAACGTTAAGTATAGTCCGACCAGAGTTAAAATCGTTCCTAACAAAAGGCCTGAGCTTGTTATTCCCGCTATCTCCTTTTCACCCACTCGAAAGAAAAACCAAATGGTTATTACTCCGGACGCAAGTATCACCAATGAAAACGCCCTTAGAAGGCCGGGGAACAATCCTTGCGCCGAAGCCAGGAAAAATATGACAAGTATCGCTGAACCGGTCCCGACCCATGAAACCACACCGCTTTCAGTTCCGGACTCTGGAAATATTTTTGAAGCCGCAAAAGCAAAAATAACAAGGACGCTGAACGCGAAGCCGGGCAAAAAGCCCGCAAAAAGATAAAGAATCCCAAAAACGACCATTAAGGTTGATAAGAAAACAGCCCACTTCATACCGCTTTTCTCATCAGAAAATTTGGAAAACAAGAAAAATATCACGCCGAATGTTATTATCAGCAATAACACTCCAGTCACGGTTAAACTCATCTCGACCGGAATTGAACCGCCGCCGAAAAAAATGATAACAACCGCGGCAATCGTTAACATAATTACGTGTTTATCCGGATTGTTTTTGGGAGCCAGGCCGTAAACGAATATAATCGCAGAACTGAAAACCGCAAGGAACATCGCGATGCTCGTGAATCCGGTGCTGGAGCTTACCAAAAAACCGCCCACGATTAGTACGGATGAAATGGCCAGCCCAAGCCCGACATTTTCGTTCCCGTCGGCCCGGAAAAACAGCAAAAATATAATAAACAGTCCTGTCGAAATAGTCAATGTCGAAAACGCATCCAAGATCCCTTTAGGCCCGTTTACCAGCAAGAATAGGAGAAGTACAACCGCAGCCACAGAGTAAAGCCACAGTTTGATTGTATTCCCTTCGCCTTCGTAATCGGACATAATTACATTTTAAGGCGGAACATTAAATAATAAGTGAGCCACATGGTCATAGCGAGGACAAAACTTGTAATTGAGGATCCTTTCATAAGGTTCGACCCATATTACATAGTTCTCAATTATCGAGGGCCAAAACCGGAAAGGTTTTACACAAGGTTATCCGAGATAATACCATTAATCTATGGTGTCGACCGCGGCCAGATACAAGAACGCACATTCAAATGGGACAACGTTGGCGACACGCAGAAATTTGACGTATTCTGGGAAATTTCAAAGCCACTGGATAGGTTTACTTATTTCCGTATGTCCGTCGAACTAACCGGCCAAAGCACAAAAGGCGAAGGCGCCACGCGAGTCCGCTTATTCGGAACTCTAAGGACCGAATACCCCCAGGACACGCTGTGGCAAAGAAGCATATTTTATGAAATTATCAGGATGTTCTGGCACACGATATTCTATAAAACCCAGCGCCTGAAATACCTGCACGAAGGCCGCGCCCTTATCAGGAACATGGAAATAGAGATAAAAAAAGCGTTCGAAGAGTTCCGCACCGGGTGAGTTAATGGGAAGATGGCTTATCTACGACGACCTTTTCGCTCCGCACAAGGACATTGACATGGTATACACAGGTGCAGACCCGTGGAAAATGGTTAACCAGGCCAACTCATTGATCAGGCAATACTTTGAAATAAGCGGTACCAGGTGGACGCAAAAAGACGTGCGCTGGGACGTTACAGACGTTGTACGCACATTTTTTACCGAATTGGACTTCAAGCGCGAAGAGGACGGTTTCACAAACCTTATCATTAACGTGCGCTACCAGGGAAAACAACACGCGGAAACAAAACAAGGAACAGTACGTATGATAATATATGCCCAACTCCAGACCCAATTCGAATACAGCAATCCCATCGTTCATCTAGCCCACACGATTTACATGAATTTTTTCTACAAGGCCCACCGGATTGCAATGCTAAGGCGCAACGAGGAAAGGATGAATATGACCTTAAACGACCTGAGGAAAGCGTTCAACCTTCCGGAAAAGGTGAGCAGATGAGTATCTTCGACCGTGTGATCGGCGCGGTGCGCAAATTTTCCCCCAAAAAATCCAACCTAAGCGAAGTAAAACAAAGCATCGAACCTGCTGCAGCACAGCAAATACGGCTTCCCAGCGAAGACGTATTAAAATCCTACGAATCCCGCTACGAGTCTCAGATGCCGCCGAAAACTCCGATAGAAGCTCTGCGCGAGCCGCAGTTGCCGCCGGAACAAATTTACAGGCCGCCCCCATCTCCGATATCTTCGAAATACCCGATTGAACAATCATATTCCCTCGCACAGCAGACATCGAACCAAACCCAGCCGATGAGCCCGAAAATAGACCTCATACTCGCGGAAATAGAAACTGTTAAGGCGCAGTTAAAAGTTTTAAGCGAAAAAATGGATATACTAGAAAGCCACTACAGGAAAAACTACTGAACATTTATATGAACTTTCATCCCGGATATTTCCTCCGCGGCTTTAATTAATTCTTCCTTGCTGGCCGGCAAATTCCTCAGCTGGTTCTTATCTAAGTTTATTTTTAAACTTTCCAGCCCTGCAGAATAAAAATTCCCAACCCTGACCGCTTTTGCCGGGAAAAATAAATTAGTTATCATAATTTTAATTTCGTCAACGCCTATGATTTTTATTTGTTTTCCAAGGCTTTTGCGAAGATCGTTTACTATCCTGCCGTCTTTGCCGACTATGCTGGGAACATCGGATTTATCGCATACAACGACAACCAAACCGTCAAAATCAAAAACTTTTTTTATGGTAATTTTATCCAAAGATTTAACCGACTTGGAAAGTTCGTATAACTTTTTTATTATCCCCACTCCGCGGCCGCTTATCTTCCCCGCGTCTATGTTTCTCCTGCAGCTGGCGCAGAGTATGTTCGACTGCAGGCAAATCGAGCATATGGGAGTTTTCATTTCAGCACGCTTATTAATTATCTCACATCATCTTTAACTTATGGTTTCAAAAAGGTTTGGCCCAATAAAAATCGTAAAAACGAAAATATCAGCCCAAAGATTGGCCAAAACCCTGCCGGTAGGAACAATTATAGCTGTTGGCGGCGATGGCACATTTCTAAAGGCGTTCAAAAAGTCCGCACAAACCGGCAAACCCGTGTTATGCATTCGCGCGCATGGAAGCAAAGGAGTTTTAGCCGAGGGAAACATCTCGGAAATCCGCCAAATGGAAAAAAAATTAAAAAAACAGGATTTTCCGATAATAAAATATCCCATGCTTGAAGGGGGAACAGAGAACAAAAAATTAAACGGGTTCAACGAAATAGGTTTTTTCCGCACGTCGGAAGAGGCGTTAAGGTTCGATTTATTCATAAATGGCGTGCTATTTTACAAAAACGTCGTGGCCGACGGCGGCATCGTTTCAACGCCCGCAGGCTCGACAGCGTATAACGTGTCCGCAGGCGGGCCTGTGCTGGATCTGATGTCAAAAAGTCTAGTCTTCACCCCGCTAAACCCGCACGGTTTAAACAAACCGGTCGTATTCGAAGGCTCTGCAAAAATCGTTTTCCACAGGCATTCCGCGCACGCGTTCGCGGACGGCAAAAGGTTTTCTAAAATCAAAAAATATTTGGAAATAACCAAATCCGCCAAACATGCAAAAATTATATCGTTAAAAATCCCGTTCCACACGAGATGGCAAAGGATCGTTGGAACATGATGATCGGGCTTGTCGGCAAACCCTCGAGCGGGAAGTCGTCTTTCTTCAAGGCTTTAACAATGTTAGATGTAAAAATAGCCTCTTACCCGTTCACTACAATAGAGCCCAATAGAGGCGTAGCATATGTTAAAGTGGAGTGCGCCTGCAACAAGCTGGATAAGCGCTGCAACCCCCGCAACTCGCAATGCATCAACGGTGTCAGGTTAATACCTGTCAAAATTCTTGACGTAGCTGGTCTCGTGCCAGGTGCGCATTTGGGCAGGGGTAAAGGAAACAAATTTTTAGACGATTTGCGCCAGGCGGACGCATTGATACATATCGTAGATATGTCCGGTAAAACCGACGAAAATGGATTGGAAATTGAAAACCACGATCCGCTCTCCGACATAGAATGGCTGAAACAAGAAATAGAAATGTGGGTTCACGGAATCATAGAAAAGGTGTGGGGCAAAAAACACGAAGAAGACGCCATAGTGAAACAATTATCCGGGTTCAGTCCTAGAAATGAAATTATCGAAGATTGTATAAACGAAGCTGGCAACGATATTAAAAAATTATCTCGCCTAGTCGTCGAAAAAACAAAGCCAATGATAATCGCGGCCAATAAAATGGATCTGGAGGAAGCGAAGGAAAATTTCGAATCAATTTCCGCAAAACTAAAGGAACGCATAGTACCTTGCTCCGCTGAAATGGAAATAATGGCTCGGTTGGCAGAGACAAAAGGTATAATAAAAATAGACCAAAAAACAGGAAACTTTTCTATAAATAAAGAAGTTAGCAAAGAACAGGAAAATGCGCTCAAAAAAATGCAAGATTTTATTGCAAAGTACGGCTCAACAGGAGTCCAGAAATGTCTGGACGAAGCCGTGTTCAACCTGTTAAATTGTATAGAAGTCTATCCAGTGGAAAATGAAAACAGTTGGGCCGACTCAAAAGGCAACATATTGCCGGACGTTTATTTAGTCCCCAGCGGAACGACGGCAAAAGAACTGGCCTCAATAGTCCACACAGACCTGGCCAAAAATTTCATCGCCGCCATTGACGCAAGAAAAAAAATGAAAATCAAGGATGATCACATCCTAAAAAAAGGTGACGTGATAAAAATAGTTGCGGGAAAATAGGTTATAAAGGAAAAGAATATTTATTTCCAAAACCTTTTCGTCTTGAAATACTGGCGTTCGGCTGCTAAGATGTCTTTGTATAAATCATCTTCATCCCCGTGATACTTCGACAGAATGCGCGCCGCCGTTGCATATCCAACCCCGCGACCGGCCAACGCTGTTATTGCATCTTTTCCGCTGACCATCACCAAATCCGCAACTTTCAAAGCGTCATCGTAAGTTTTTTGCTGTTCCGTTGTTAAAGTCCGCTTAGCGCATTTTTTTTCTATAACCTGTTCTGTTACATGGTCATAATCTCTCACAGATGTTATCATCATTGCCCCGCATTTGGAACATTTGGGTTTTTTTGGAGCATCTTTCACATAACAGGGCCAAGTCCATTTCCCGCAATTGACGCATATCAATCTTATTTTCGTTTCTCCTATCCTGTCCCGGAATATTTTCAATATTTCTCCGTCCGGCCTCTCAGGCCCTATCAACTCGCCAAATTCCTTGTCCATAGATAATTTCCCAAAAAAGGACAGTCCGTCGGAATCGCGGATTTTGATAACGCCTTCTTTGATATTCCGGATGACTTCCGATGCCTTGGAAAAATCCAGCTTTTCCAGGAATATCTCACGCATCGTTTCTTCGTAGATCGGCGAGTCGCGATAAGTCTCGGCTATTTTTTTCAGCGGAACTTTGCCCAGGTCCGCGGTTTTAGCTATCGCGCCGAATCTTTTTGCGTTGTGGAAAAACCTCCACGTGAATAAGTCGGAACGGTGTATGTTTTCCCTTATGTAAGACATTAAATTCTTGTCCGATATCTCCCCGAAAAAATCCTTTATGTGTTTCTTCGGGTCTTTCTGGCATTTCAACATTATCCTGTAAGGGTCTATTTTCAACGAAACCGTACCGATTATGTCGGACAAATAAAATGTCAACGCCCGCCCGATAGTATCGTTTACAAGCGACCCTAAATGCGCATGTATTATGGTCATATCTCCGGAATTTTCAATTGTTATTTCATCCGTTTTGTAAGAAAAATTTTTCGCGTGCTTTTTTATGGATCCGTAGATGAGTTTCGCAGTTTCCACGTCTATCGGATAATTTTTTATGAGGTACTCATTCGCTTCTTCAGCATCGTCAACCATCGAAGAAACTTCGGATTTCATTTCCAACGCCAGCCGGGCAACTTCAAAAGGAACAGGTATGAGTTCGCCTTCCCAGGCGGGTATCGAAGCTTCTATGTCGTCGGCGGGCTCGACGTTAATAACGTCTTCTTCCGTGTCGATAATTCTCCACGACTGGCCTTTTACAACGAACGTCGTGCCTGAAGAGCCGTGCAGCGCGATAAACTCCTCGTCCAATGTGCCGACATGCTTGCGTGAAACTATATCAAATATCCGGTATTGCTGCACGGAAGGTATCGTGCTCAAATTTTCAAAATAATATTGCCAGCCGTTTTTCTTCCTGTTTACCATTCCATCATTGATGTAAACGTGTCCCAACTGCTGCAACTGTTTGCAAATTGCTTGAAAATTCGTATATTCCAGATCCTTGTACAAATAAGAAAGTTTGATGGTCTCATAAATTTCCTTCATAGGCGCGGAATATTTTTCCAGGGCCATACCGACTATCTGGTGCGCAATAACGTCCATGGCTAATTTGTGAGGTTTCGGATTTTCTACTTTACCTGCCAAAGCCAATTTCGCAATGGATGCAGATTCGATTGCATCATCAATTCCTGTGGATAGTATTATCCCTTCCGACGTGCGGCCTATCGAATGGCCCGACCTGCCAACACGTTGGATTAATTTGGAAACCTGCCTCGGGCTCTGGTATTGTATCACAGTTTCGATAGCGCCGATATCTATTCCCAGTTCTAGTGACGAAGTCGCGACTAATGCCTTTATACTCTCGTCCTTGAAACCCTTTTCGAACTCGACACGCACGTCCTTCGCTAATGAACCGTGGTGTGTTTCTATCCTGTGTTCGCTGAATTTTTTTAATCTGGAGCTTAATATCTCCGCAAACTCGCGCGTATTTGTGAATATTATCACAGATTTCCTGTTATCCAATATCTCCTGTATTTTTCTAAGCCGCGCTGCTGTGTCTACGCCTATCAGCAGCTGGGCAGCAATTTTTGCGTCAGAGTCTTCCGTCTGTATTGTCTCAACTTCAATTTTCATTTTCTTTATGTCAACGGCCCTTATTATTTCGCATTCTCTGGACCCGTTCAAGAATTTTGCAACTTCGTTAGGATTTCCGATAGTTGCCGATAAGCCGATTGTTTGAAAATTACCGCACAATTTGCGCAATCTCTCCAAACCGATGCTCAATTGCGCGCCTCGCTTGGAGTTTATCAATTCATGCACTTCATCAATAACTACGAATTTAATGTTTGCCAGATTCTTTCTCATTACCGATCCTATCAGCATCGATTGCAAAGTTTCCGGCGTGGTTATCAGTATATCGCTTGGCATCTCGGCTTGTTTCGTTCTTTCATACGGCGTCGTATCGCCGTGTCTGACCGCTATTTCCGCATCCAACTCGGACGCCCACCATTTTAGACGCCCTAAAAGGTCGCGGTTCAAACTTTTTAACGGCGTTATGTAGAGTATGCTTATAGGTTTCAACTTCTGTTTCATCCAATTGTTAAGGATCGATATCATTGCGCTTTCTGTTTTTCCAATTCCAGTCGGTGCAATCAAAAGAACATCTTTACCCGATGATATGGAAGGTATTGATATGTTCTGCGCTTCCGTGGGCTTATCAAACCTCTTTTTTATTATTTCCTGCAACCGCTTCTCCAAAATTCCGAATACCATTTGACCACGTAGACAAAGAGTTATACTAAGGACTATTTATTTAATCATGGTGACGGACATCCGAAACAAAATCCGTAAGATCGTACTTGAGTATGGCACAATAAGAGACAAAAAATACCACGTGATAGGGAAACCGTTCCGTGTGCTAATCGGAGCTATTTTGTCTCAACGAACAAGGGACGCCAAAACGGACGAAGCAGCGAAAAACCTGTTTTCTGTGATTTCAAACCCGGAAGACATAATCAACATGGGCATCGAAAAATTGCAAAACCTGATAAAACCCAGCGGATTCTACAGGCAGAAATCGAAAAATATAAAAAAATTATGCGAAATATTGGTCCGTGATTACGACGGCAATGTTCCGAAAAAACGTGAAGAGCTGTTAAGGCTGCCGGGCGTAGGTTTCAAAACAGCGGACATAGTTTCGTTGTACGCTTACGGAATTCCAACAATACCCGTCGACATTCACGTAGAAATCGTGAGCAAGCGTTTAGGACTGGTTCGCAAAGACGCGAAATACGAAGAAACACGCGCGACTCTGGAAAATATTTTCAATAAAAAAGAAATACCCAGGATAAATTCGGGCATGGTCGAATTCGGCCAGCGCGTCTGTCTGACCGCAAGACCGAAATGTTACATGTGCCCTCTGATGGGTGTGTGCAAATACGATAAAAAGAATTTGAACCCGCCGAGATCAGCGTCTGTAAGACCTGTATGAAACTCCGTTGGACGGGGAAACATAATCATTGGAAACTCCGCTCAAAACGCTCCGATAACCGTTGCTTGAACCTGTTGCCAAATAGGCCTGGAAATGTCTTCGTTCCGAATGGTTTCCGTCGTTGCACATGACCAGTAAACAGGAAATAAGCTATTAAAGGTTCCTAGAGGCCGGCTTCTTTTCTCAGTATTTCAGCCTTGTCCGTGCGTTCCCATGTAAACTCCGGTTCGTTGCGGCCAAAATGTCCGTATGCAGCCGTTTTCCTGTATATTGGCCTGCGCAGCTGCAAAGTGTCGATTATCCATTTCGGCGTCAATTTAAAATGTTTCCTAATCAATTCTGCAATCTTCTCTTCGGGTATTTTATTAGTCCCGAAAGTTTCAACATTGATCGACGTTGGTTCAGCTATTCCGATGCAATATGAAATCGAAACTTCGCATTTATCCGCCAGACCAGCTGCGACAATGTTTTTCGCCACATAACGCGCCGCGTAAGCTCCAGAACGATCGACTTTCGTCGGATCCTTCCCGCTAAAACAACCGCCTCCGTGTCTTCCAACACCACCGTAAGTATCAACGATAATCTTCCTTCCGGTAACGCCCGTATCGCCTTCGGGCCCGCCTATTACGAATTTGCCGGTCGCATTGATGTGTATCTGTGTGTTGGAATCAAGATAATCTTTACACACCGGTTTAATCACTTTCTCGGTTATCTCGCGTTTCAATTCATTCTCGTCTATTTCGCTGGTGTGTTGCGCGGCTATCACAACCGCCGATAATCTTTTCGGAACGCCGTCATGATATTCCAAACTGACCTGCGATTTGCCGTCAGGCCCGATGTTTTTTATTTCACCGCTTTTTCTAACCTCGGCCAATCGCCTTGTCAATTTGTGTGCAAGCATTATCGGCAGCGGCATTAATTCGGGCGTTTCATTGCAAGCGAACCCGTACATCATTCCCTGGTCGCCCGCGCCCTGTTCCTTTACATCTGTTTGCGTAACTCCCTGAGAAATATCAGGACTTTGGCCGTGTATCGAAACTAAAACGCCCGCGTCTTCGCTATCTATCCCAAACGCAGGATCCGTATAACCGATTTCTTTCAGCGTTTTTCTCACAATCCCCTGTACGTCCGCATAACCTTTCGTAGTAACCTCACCGGCGACTACGACCAAACCTGTTGTCGTTAAGCACTCGACTGCAACGCGCGAATTCGGGTCTTGCGCTATCAAATTATCAAGTATGGCATCGCTAACCTGGTCAGCAATTTTATCAGGGTGCCCTTCGGTCACAGATTCCGAAGTTATGAAAGTTATTCTAGCCATATTCATCTTCAAAGGATAGTATGAATAAAGATATATATTTGTAGATAAAATTATAACCAATGGTTATAATTACAGGGAGCTACCTGAAATCGCTGCGGAAAAAAGCATTATTGTCACAGACGGAACTGGCAGAAAAAATAGGTATCAGCCAAGCTCACATAGCAAAAATAGAAAACGGAAAAGTAAACCCTACGCTTCATACTGTTAACAAAATACTGTCAGCGATAACTCCGAAGGAAACTGAAAAATGCAAAGACCTTATGGAACGTAACGTGAAATTCATCAGCCCTAACGACAGCGTGAAAAAGACCCTTGTTATTATGCGCAGATACGGAATCTCCCAGTTACCGGTGATGAAAAATTCCATGCACATCGGAAGCGTAAGCGAAAGCACGCTGTTAAAAAATTTCGAACACATCGAAGGTAAACGGGTGCGAAACATCATGGAAAAACCGTTTCCTATTGTGGACGAAAACGAAGATGTTGGCATATTGCCTGCATTGCTGGAATTTCACCAGGCGGTTTTAATCTCATCAAAAGGCAAAATTTGCGGTATAATAACAAAATTAGACATGTTACGATGATAATAATTCATTGTAAACACCCGCAGTCAACTTAGCTATATTGGACCAGCGAAGCTCTTTGGCAAGTTTCCTGTTGTTAATCGAGAACGTCATTCTAAATTTTTTAGAACCGGCGAGGCGCTGTATCGCGTCGCGTAACTCATTAACGTTGCCGGGATTCACTACAATAGCGTTTTTGCCGTCAACTAAATTTCCTCTGGCCTGTTTAGTTACTATCAAAGGTTTCCCGAAAACTAAGGAGTCGAGTATCGCCTGGCTCTGTCCTCCGGAATATGATGAACGATAAGGGAAAACAACGAACATCGAATCCCGGATGTAATTTTCCAATTTGCCCGAAGGAACGAAATCGTGGATAAATTTCACTCTGTCCCCGATGTCCAAGGATTTTATCATGCCTTCTATTTTATTTTTGTATTCGACATCCGTCTTGTAGATCGGATTTATGCTCCCGATTATCAAAAGTTTTGCCTTCGTATCCGATTTTGAAAATGCATTTAACAGCTCCTCAACGCCTTTATGCTGGTTGAGAAACCCGAAGAACAAGATATAATTGCCGTCTTTGCCTGTTTTTTCTTTGACCAACCCCATAGGTATCATTTCTATTTTACCTGTTATACGCTTGGGCAGCGAATCGCGCAAAATTTCATAATGGGTTTTAGTATGAACGATTATTTTATCCGGCTTCCGGTAAAGGAAAGTTCTATGGAAAACGTTTAACGGAAAATAATCCATTGCGTGAAGCGTAACTACGGATTTTATTTTCAATTTTTTTAACTTATGGAGTAGCATAGGAACAAAAAAAAGGTTGTAAAGGCCGGGCTCATATTGTATATGCACCAAATCTGCGCCGAAATTATTTATTATTTCCAAAGTTTTGTCTGCGTCTTTCTTGGCCCTATCCATACCTTTTAATTCTTCCGCTATTTGCGTGAGAGATCTTTTGACCTTCTTAGTCGCTATAAAACGCTCCACGTTTTTCTCACCCTTAACACGCTCGCCATCCCTTGATATTATCATGACTTCGTTGCCGGATTTTTTTAGTTCTACAACAAGACGTTCCGAATAATCCGATACGCCGCACCTGTCCGGCGGGTATGATGTCAACAAGCAAATTTTCATTTCTCCAGCCTCTTTGTTACAGCCTCAAACAAACCTTCCCAAAAACCGATTACGTTAGCAGTCGATTTTAATATCCACAAAGGAATTGCAGCCAAAAACAAGGTTATTTTCTCAAATATATCCATGTTCGGCCTGGTTAAAATCGGCGATGATATGTAAATTCCAAACAGCGCCACAAATGGCCACGCGGCAGGGTAGAAAAGGACTGGTATAAAACCAAAAATCAGGGGCGTTTGCCACCCAAACCAGTCTTTATGTTTTAACAACACAACCCCGCCGCCCCTGCCCGCCCTGTAAGACTGTTTTAAAAATTCTTTTAGCGTGGGGCGGAAATGGTGATACGTTTCAGCTCCAGGATACATGTAAAATTTATATCCGCTTTTCAAAGTACGATAACACAGCTCGGAATCTTCCGGAACGGCCCGGAAATTTTTGAAAAAAGATTCGTCGAAGCTTCTCATTTTTTTTATTACATCGGCGCGCCAAACCGCATTGTTGCAGGATATGTTGTTAACTTGGAACGGCTTGTTTTTTTTCTCCGCCAGCATCGTATTCCCGTCCATCTGGGGCATGAAATAAATTAATTTCATCAGGAAATTTGCGTCTTTAGGCGGATAAATTGTACCGCAAACGCCGGCCACATTGTCTGGCAATTTGAATGTGTTTAGGAATTTAACAAGCGTTTTTATCCAATTCCTCGATACTGTGCAATCGGAATCCGTGAACGCTATAAACCTGCCTTTCGCCGCGCGTATGCCGTCGTTGCGCGCTGCGGCCGGACCGCCGTTTTTTTTCCTCACGATCAAACGTATTTTATTCCCGAATTTTTTCAAAACTTCCGAAGTATTGTCTTTGGAAGCATCATCGACCACAATAATCTCATAGTCCGGATAATCAATTTCCATCAGGGATTCGACAGCTTTTTTTATGTCTCCGGACCTGTTGTAAGTAGGAACGATTATTGAAACCTTTTTTGAATTCATTGGCCAACAACCTCTTTCAAAACATTTTCAACTTTTCTGGCTATTATAGACCAGTCAAATTCTTTTGTTGCGCGCCTTCTGCCCGCAGCGCCCATCCTTTTGCGCAGTTTCTCATCGGACAAAAGGAGATTTATTTTAGATGCGAAATCTTTTTTATCACCCATTTTTACCAGATAACCTGTAACACCGTCGTCTATAGATGAATTGACCCCGCCAACGTCGTAGGCTATGGAAGGAATACCGCAGGACTGCGCCTCGATGTTTACCATACCAAACGCTTCCATGTGCGAAGGCAGAACTTGCACATGCGAAAGCGCGTAATATTTCGGCATAGAATAATAATCCACGTCCCCTGTAAATATCAGGTTATCTTGGATTCCCAAAGCCGCGGCTTTTTTCAACAACTTGGACAAATAACTTTTTTGATGGCTCCCAACAAACAGGAACTTGGCGTTTTTATTTTCCTTATTCACTATTCCCGCTATATCAACCAGATCTCCGCAGCCTTTTGATTCCGTGACCCGCCCCGCGAATATCACAACTTTGTCTTTTTCGCCTAATCCAAGCGTTTTCTGGATTTTTTTATCTTTCGCCGACGGCCTGAAAATTTTTGTGTATGTGCCGGGCGTTATCATTTCGACCTTGCCACGCATGCCAGGAAAATTTTCTATCTGATTTTTTGCAAAATCTGAGCATGCAATAACTTTCTTCGAGGTGTAAATGTCGAACATGTCTATAGATGTGTTAGTTAGTGTGACAGGACTCCAATGTAAAAATTCCCCGTAGGAATATTTTACCGAAGGTATTTTCCACATTAACTGAGGAATCGCGATTCCTTTGTGCACATAAAGGACGTCATAATTTTTTCCCACTCCGCGATGTGAGGTTAACAGATGTGTCAGCGAATTCAAAAGGTGGTTAATCGCAGGTATTTTAGTGTCGAATTTTTTCCCGACGTACAAAACCCGCACACCGTCGCGCGTTTCTGCGCTCTGCGAGCCAGAACGTAAACATATCATATCCACATCATGCCCGCGTTTCACAAGGTTTTTGGCCGATTCAAATGCAACGGTCTCTAAACCGCTATGCACGATCCACGGCGGCGTCGGCACGAGCACTGCTATTCTCATAAAACATCCTCTTTTGAATTATGGGTTCTGTTATTAAAAAAAGTCGTCAAAAATCAACTTTGTATATCTTGACCTCTCCGTTGGAATAAACCTGCTTGAAATGTTCCAGCCCTTTGCCGTCATAGAAGTAAAGCTTTGTGAATATGCTGTTCTGCACTTCAGGTGTCATGTAAAACGCAAACCCGTAAGACGGATCTATCCAAAATGTGCCGTCAAGCGTCGAGTTTTCGTAAACATCCAGTTTTTGCTCCCCGCCGACGAAATAGCCGGTGGTTTTCACAAAATTCCTGTTCTGATAAACTGTTGATAGTTTCCCATTCTGCTCTATCACAAGGAAATTAAATGTCTGGCAGTTGTTCGAAGCGTCGAACCGTAAACATTGGTCATAATATCCCACCACATTTCCGGCATTGTCCCTGAGCGGCTGTAGCTGTATCTGGAAAAATTGCTGCTGTGTTCCCGTGCCTGAATACGTCGGCCACAAAGAACCAAAGTAAGACGGCCAGGGGTATTTGCTTATCAAATCCGACGCAGCCAAAAAGTACATTTCCGAAGGAGATTTGCACGGAACTATACCCCCGAATGCCTTTTTATTAAGCTCGCACTGCGCATTTGTAAAATTCATATATTTCGAAAGTATCGAAATCGCTAAAGTTTCGTCATTGGTCGTTAAAACCCTGCCTACATCAACTATTCTCGTGTTTAACGGGTATGGTTTGCAGGAAGTCGGCGGGCAATGTGCGCCGTCTGCGTAAGCTCCACGTTCAGCGATGCCGGTTATCCAATGTCCCTGGTCCCACCAATAAGTTACAATCGAATCTATGGGCGTATTATTTTTGATCCACATCATCGCGTTATACCAGTTGCTGTTTAACGAAGGTCCCAATTGTGAAGAAAGGGAGAAACCGCTTGATATCGCAGACAACACAGACATCACTATCAAAGCGCCTATTGTGGATCTCAAAATAACGCTAGCCATCTTTATCACCATGGATTTTATTTTCTAACGCTTCGATAATTCCAGCCTCTTTTTTGTTCGCCCACATCCAAAGCTCGCCCAAGCCCACGGCAAACGCTATCGCGGCCGCGGGCGCGAACAGGAGTGTGAAACGAACGCCCGATGATATTGCGTAAAAAGTGAATCCAACCCAGACAAAAAGTATCGAACCCATGAACCTGTTCCTTCGGAATGTCGCAAGTATGGCATATTGCACCAACGCCACGAACATCAGTATTTGCAGGAACGAAACCATACTGGCATTCATCAGGAGAAGGAAAATGCCGGCTATCGAAGAAGAGCCAAAAACAAAAGTTTCGGCCCGCTTTTTTACAGAGTAGGATTTCCACGATGCGTAAGCCATAGAAGCTATGATGATTATCTCAACCAAGTAAGAAAATAATTGCGGGACCTGCGGTATTATGTAACCGAAAAATTCCAGGCCTGCTGTGCGCCCGACAACCTGCTCCCATCCGGAAAGGGAAAATATATTTAATTTCTGCAATTCTGCCACGGAAATATTTACTATGGAAGACCCTTGCGGGTCGGTTCCAAAAAGTATAAAACCGCCAAAATAGCTTAGCGTGTTTACTCCCAGCAACAACGGGACTATTATTATGCCCAGGATAACTGCGGCTGAATATTTCAGCTTTGTTTTCGAATCTTCAACTGTCGACTCGAAAATCTTTTTATTTTTCGCTAAAATCGATTGCCCGAAAGACAGGGCTATGTTGAACAGCAGCCCGCCGACGCATATCATGACGACGTACCAAAACGGATACCAGCTTAATGCGAACAAAGTCAGGGAAAAAACCGCCAGCGCCGCATTTTTCCAATTCGGCTCCTTTATCAGTTTTGTAAAAGCGAAAAATGAAAACATTGTCAAGAAAACAACCGCGCCATCGTTATCCGGGTCTGCTCCTGTGCGCACGAGTATCGACGGCGAGACTGCGATTAATATCGACGATAGCAGACCGGCCACGCGCCCGCCCATATACTTCCCTATAAAATAAGCCGGAAACACGGACAAAGACGCCAATATGGCCGCCGCCCATTTGGTGCTTTGCACCAGGGTCAAATCGTGCAAAAAGTTTTTGCCTATCGCAAAAGAATAAGCCAACAAATAAGTGTAAAATTGCGTAGACTTGTCCGCAGGCCGGCCGGGCGGGAAATAACTTAACGAATCCCAATCAGGTATTTTCATGTCATTGTCGACTGTCATCTTTGCGTACCTGTAAAACCAATAACTGTCAAATTGCGGCAACCACGGGGGATTTATTAACGCCGGCGTGGCCCGAAGTTTCAGTGCCACAGAAAACGAGAAAATTACAAATATGACAACGGCCAGCGATGCCAAAAGCTTTTTCTGATTTCCGCTCAGTTCCATTTTTTTCATCTCTTCCGCGAATATTTCATACCATTCTTAAAGATAAAAACCAAGACCCCGGCTACCATCAAAACGCCGCGTAAAACGCCGCTTGTATTTGTGTATGTGACTGAAACTCCTACGTGTGAAACTCTAAACCCTCTTTTGATGGCCTGGGTTAGTAGTGTGGTTTCTATGATATAACCGCCGCCCAGCGTTTTCATGACCGCATTGGCCGCCTCCTTCGTCATCGCTATAAAACCGCAATTCGTGTCCGGATAGTTTGTTTTGAACCAAAGGTTGAAAGCGTTTCTCCACACCCAGTTTCCCAGCCTATGACGCGCAGGGACCGTTGAAAAATCCCTTTTGCCCATCACAAAATCCGCTTCGCCGCCAATTAATGGTTTCAAAAGCCTGTTTGCTTCCCGTATGGAATATTGCCTGTCCGCGTCCGCAACCACTATATATTTTACGCTGCGAAAGTCGCGGTTAAAAATGTCCAGACCCGTTCTCAGTGCTTCGCCTTTGCCCATATTTTTAGTATGGTCCACGACTAACACGTTTAATTTTCTGGCTATCTCTGAAGTTCTGTCCGAGGAGCCGTCATTGACGACGATTATCTGTGCGCTTGGCAAAGAACGTTTGGCCTCTTTAATTACTGCCGCGATATTTTTTTCTTCGTTGTAAGCTGGCAGCAAAATGCCGATATTATTCATAGTTTAGCATGTCTCCAAAACGGTTAAGTTCTACTGACTGAAATAGATATGATTCAAATATAAGATTTAATGTGGTCGATCAAATGAAAGTTTTATTCGTGCTTGATTTGTTTCCGCCCCATATCGGAGGCGCGGAGACGCTTTTTGACAATATTACATCCAACTTGGCCCAGTCGGGCATCGAAGTCAGTATACTTACCCAACGGCTTCCTGGAACAAGCGCATTCGAAATATCAAAAAACCGGAAAATTTACCGTGTGTATTCGCCAATACGCCACACGTTTGCGGCCGCGGCAGCAAAGAAATGTGTGGAACTGGCAAAGAACGTGGATATCGTGCACGCAGCCACTATGGGCGGATTGGCCACCGTAGCCTTCATAGAAAAACTGACCAAAAAACCCGTAGTCGCAACCGTATTCGAAGTCTGGGACAAGCTTTTTTTGACTCTTCAAAAGCCGCCGGTTTCCATAATAAATTACGCGATCGAAAATGTTTCCTTGGACCACTACAAAAACCATTTTTGTGCAGCCATAAGCGAGTCCACAAAGTCCGCGCTGGTCAACAAGGGGTTTAACAGGGGAAAAATTTCCGTGATATATCCGGGGATAGACAAAAATTTATTTAACCCGCTCGCAGTCCCGTCGATAAAAAACAAAAATCCCACCATAATTTTCTTGGGTAGGCCCGCGGCCGTCAAAGGCGTTCACCATCTGATTAATGCCATGCCGCGCATTGTAAGTAAATTGCCAAACGTAAGACTGCTTCTACTATTATCCAAGAACCCGCAAACAGATTACAAAAAAGCCGCGGGTATGGTAAAAAAACTTGGTTTACAGGAAAACGTGAAGTTTTTAGATTCAAAGCCGGTCAAAGAATTGCCGGGCATCATAAGATCCGCGGACGTCTGCGTTGTTCCCAGTTTATCCGAGGGGTTTGGGCTCTCCGCAGCCGAGTCGGTCTCGTGCGGAGTTCCTGTAATCGCGTCAAGCGTGGGATCTCTTCCGGAAATAATAAAAAACGGCTTCAACGGCATTTTGTGCGCGCCCGCCGACCCGGCTTCGATCGCAGAGAACGTTATAAAGGTTCTATCAGATAAAAAATTAAAGCGTTACCTTGCGTCGAATGGTCCCAGGTCTGTGAAAAAATTCGACTGGAAAAGGGGAACTAAACAATATATCAAATTGTACAAGAGTGCTTTGAAATGACCGAAGAAATGGAAATTAAGCTGTCGCCGGAAACCGTAATCGGGTTTGCACTAATTGCGATGTGCGTTTTTTACCTGTACACGTTCGAATCCGTTACGCTGAATTCGCCGATTGCGTTTGGAGACGAAGGTTTCCATGCGGGCACCCCAAAAAGAATTGTTGAAAATATGGAAATACCAAAATATTTCGAAGCCACAAAAATCTATTCCGGCGCTTACTTCAGGCCTCCATTGCCGCACCTGTTGTACGCGGGCGCGATGTTGGTTTTCGGAACTTCAGACACTGTCGCCAAAATGTTAACACCCATGTTCTCATTTTTCACCGGAATTATTTTATTCCTGCTGGTAAAAAGGCTGCACTCAAAAGAAGCGGGCCTCGCCGCGACGTTTTTGTATTTCGTCACGCCTTCAATGATAACTTACAACGTGTTAATTTATTCGGAAGCCCCGCTCGTATTTTTCTTCACATTTTTCCTTTATTCTTTCTGCAGGTACATGGAAGAAGGCGGAAACAAATTCCTCATACTATCAGGCATTTCAGCCGGTTTTGTAGCCCTGTCCAAATTTACCGGACTTTTAATATTCCCAACCCTTTTGATCATGTTCTTCCTTTCGCACGACTGGAAAAAAAACGCAAAGAGCTTCGCAGCGCTTTTTGTGATTGCTTTGGTTATAGGATCGGCCTCAAACATCAGGCAAGTTCTATCTTACAATGGTATTTGCCAGCCGAGGATACCATCTGGCAATAACTGCTATCTAGGAAGCGCTCCTGCTGATCTAGAAAAATCGCCAGATTTTTCCGGCTACGTGGAACAGTCCGGCACAAACCTTTCATTCATTGACATAGGCTTGATGAATTACGTGCAATTCGGTTACACCCCGATAATATACATGCTGTTCGTGGCCGGTACTATATTCGGGATGCTGAACAAAAACAACTCAATACGCGGGATATCGGCTGCCGGATTATTCCTTTACGGCCTTCTGACGTTCGGCACATTAAACGCGCGCACGGAAGACGCTGTCAGAGACGTTCTGATAGGAGTCGTGCCGCTGTTTATATTGGGAGGCATTTATCTGGCAGATTCTATGAAAGAACTTCTCGGAAACAAGACACTCGGCAAACAGCTGGCCTCGGTCTTGGTTGCGTTGATTATAATTTTTGTATCTGCGTACGGCTACGGCACATCAATAAAACGCGTGGGTGAAATGAATTCCGTAAAACAATTCAGTCCGGATTACATAGAAGCGTGCAAATGGATGGATTCCAACATCCCGGCCGGTTCGTATACCATAAATCTGTGGGGCACACCATGCCAATTCTACGCGCCCAAAATAAATTCAGTTTGGACGGACCTCACAGAACTTCCAGCCATATTATTTTCGGGTAAGGATGAAAAAGTCATTCCTTTGCTGGAAAGGAACGGGATTAATTACATAGTGGCCGCTAAATTTTCAATAAGCGACTCCAACGTTGTAACTTCAACCCCGTCAAGTTTTGTTAAATACATTTCAAACTCCACGAAATTTTCGCTCGTATATGAAAACCAGGCAACACTGATATACAAAATAAATTACAGCTGATAAAGATGATAGATGTCAACCTGTCCGTAATGGCGGCCTCCGCGACGGCTTTCGGAATTTCGATTATAATACTGCCCAGATTCATAAAATTTTTGGAATCTATTAACATAGTCGGCACCGACATACAAAAATCAAACAAACCAAAAATAGCCGAAATGGGAGGACCAGCCATAGCATGCGGGTTTTTGTCGGGCATGTTCCTTTTCATATGGATAAATGTTTTTTTGCTTCACAACCAAATCGTTTCTTTTGAATACCTTGCTCTGATATTCGCGGGCATGTCCACGATACTTATGATCATGGTTATAGGCATGCTGGACGACATGACAAGGCTTCAAAACAAAAATGAAGGGTCTCGCGGGTTCGAAAAATACAAACGGACCGGATTAAAACAGTGGCAAAAACCTTTGTTGACCCTGCCGGCAGCAATACCTTTGATGGCGATAATGGCCGGCAACTCGACTATGTCTATCCCGCTGGTCGGGCCGGTTAATTTTGGCATATTATATCCGCTGTTGATCGTGCCGTTGGGTGTCGTAGGCGCGTCAAACGCTGTCAATATGTTAGCCGGCTTCAACGGGCTCGAAGCAGGATTAAGCTTCGTCGCGTTGTTGTCGATGGGAATTTTCGGCTACACGCACGGCGCGATAGCTGCATCGGCAATAGCTTTTACCATGGCAGCAGCTGTGCTTGCTTTCCTAATATTCAACTGGTATCCGGCAAAAATCCTTCCCGGAGACAGTTTTGTTTACACCGTAGGCGCGGCCATAGCTGTAATAGCGATCATAGGCAACATGCAAAAATTCGCCATTTACATATTTGCTCCTTGGCTGCTGGAGTTTTTCCTCAAGCTGAGATCGAAATTTTCCGCGGAAAATTATGGGATATTGCAAAAGGACGGCTCATTAAAAAGCAGGTACAAGGAAATTTATTCCCTGACCCACCTGGTCATGAAATCCGGCAATTTCAAGGAATGGCAAATCAGCGGTATCATAATAGCTTCCGAAATAATGATATGTGCAGCCGCCCTGATTTTATTGGCCTGAGTGATTGAATGAAAATAGATTTGCATATACACACCAAATATTCCGCAGACTGCGACACCGAACCGAAAAAAATCGCGAAGTTGGAATTATCAAATGGCATAGACTGCATTGCTGTAACAGACCACAATTCAACCTCTTCTTTCAATGATTTCAAAAATTCCGGCATAAAACTTATTAAAGGTGAGGAGGTTTCAACCGACAGGGGTCATTTAATCGGTTTATTTCTGGAAGATGGGATAAAATCGCGCGAATTTTTCGCGGCCTGCGATGAAATACAGGCGCAAGGCGGGATATCAATACTTCCTCATCCGTGCAGGTCCCACAAAGACGTGGAATCTCTTGTCGAGCCCGTGGATATGGTTGAAATATTCAATTCGCGCACTTCCATTTCAGGAAATGAAAAAGCTGACATTATCGCGGAAAAACATAATAAAACCAAAGTGTGCGGTAGCGATGCCCATTTCGTGTCGGAACTCGGCCGTGCTGTAGTTGATGTGGACACAGACGATCTGGAAGGCGCACGCAAATTGTTCCTGAAGGGAAAAATTATTATGAATTGTATTCCCAGTCCGGTTTACGTACACCCGTTGACATGGATTGTGAAAGGCCGGAAGATGATAAATAATTTTATTAAAAAATAAATTTTATATAATCAGATGTTTTTTCCCCAGTATTCTATCTGGTCGCGTATGGTCTGCTCAAAGCCTATCTTCGGCTCCCACCCCAACTCTTTCTTGGCCTTGGAAAAATCGCCGATAAGAACGTCAACTTCGGCCTTTCTAAATCTATTTTTATCAATTTCTATGTTCATCTTGTTTTCCAGGCCTGCAATTTTTATCGCCATTCTTACCAAATCGCCTATTTTCCAGCCGCGCCCCGAACAAAGATTGTAAACTTCACCCGCCTTTCCTTTTTCAACGGCTAGCATATAACCGACGATTATATCCCGCACATCGGAATAGTCGCGTATCGGCTCCATGTTGCCGATCGTTAAAGTGCGTTTACCGTGCTTTATTCCCTCCGCCACTTGTTTTGCAATTACCGATGTAACAAATTCTTCGCCGCGGCGGGGGCCTTCATGGTTAAAAGCCCTCGTACGCACAACGGGTATGCCGTATGCCTTGTGGTGGCAAAAGCACATGTAATCTCCCGCCACTTTCGAAACTGCGTACGGTGACATGGGCCTCAGGTAATTAGTTTCCGTTATCGGAATTTCAGGCACAACTTTGCCGGTACTGCCCATCAAAGGTTCCGGCGACACCATCACTCCGTTTTTCAACAATTCCCTGTAATGTGCATCATCTTTTATTACGAGTCCGTATTCTTCGCTTGAGCCTGCAAAATGTATTTTTTCGACTTTGTCGTACTGCCTAGCAGCCTCCAATACGTTCGCCGTTCCAATGACATTTGTAAAATATGTATCCGTGGGCGACTCAAAGCTGCGTGTGACATAACTTTGTGCTGCGAGATGGAAAATAACATCAATCTGATTTTTTTTCAGCACATCCACTATGGAGGACATGTCATTCAAATCCCCGGAAACCAGTTTAACCCCGTCCATTATGTGCGAAATATTCTTCCTGCTGGGAACCGATTGCCTGCGGACCAGTCCGATTACGTTGGAACCGAATTTTTCAGAAATCAGACTCTCGGCCAGCCACGACCCGACAAAACCGGTGAGGCCTGTAATGAGTACGTTCTTGCCTTCCCAATAATTTGACATGATAGTAAAATACAGGGCAATGTTTATAAATTAATTATATTTTCGAAACAAATTTCATTTTTTGTTTTTTCTGCACACAGCGCAAATATGCAGCCTCCAAGGAGGGTACAGGAACGTCAGGTATTTAAACGGTCTTGTCCAAAGCGGGTAATTGTGTATATCGAAAGAATTCACCCACGACATTTCACATTTGAAACCGAGTTGTTCCATGTATTTCTGCAGCGTCCCCCTGTTAAACATCAGCACGTGGTTTGGGTTATATCTCTTTATAGTGCCTGCCAAAAAACTGCTTAAGCCGTCGGCATTGGGCGTCGTTACCAGCAAAACCCCGTCGTCTTTTAACACCCGCCTGCATTCACGCAGGAAAAAAGACAATTCAACCAGGTGTTCTACAATCTCCCCGGCAACTATTGTGTCGAATTCCTTGTCGGGGAAAGGCAATTTATCTTTATTCAGGTCTGCCTGGTAATCAGCCCCCTTTTCGCGGTCTATCGAAACTACGTCCGGAAATTTTTTCTTGAGTATTTCGTGCACTTCCCCCTCGAAGCCTCCGCAGTCCAATATCTTCCCGTTGCAGTATTTTGTTATGAATTGTATCCTGTCCATTTAACCGCCCCATTTCTCCAGAACGAAATGTAATTCCAAGGCTGGAAATATAAAAGCGATTTTTTCGTGTATTTTTTGCATCATAGGAGAAACGTTAAAAATATATTCCAAAAATTTAAGGTACCCCGGGAAAATTAATTTCCTTTTTACCATTTTGAAAGGTGCTGATGAATAAAAGTTGCAATAATTATTTTTGTCGAAATATATGAAACTGGAAATTGTAAAAAATCTTTTATGGGTCGGGTCTGTAAAAGCGTTGGCATGCGCAAAAAACGGCACTTCCACGTATAATTTCCCGCCGTTCTTGAGGACGCGCCATATCTCCTCCATTAAAAAAATATAATTATCTACATGCTCAAGAAAATGTATGGCATATACGCTGTCGACTTCGCCGTCCTTGAACATTTTCAGCCCTTTGTTAAGGTCGTGGACCAAGTCGGTTGCGTCCGTCTTTATCGCGTCCATACCCAATGTGCCGGCTATTCTTCTGGATCCGCAACCGAGGTTTAGATTCAATGGTTTTTTGTATTTCATCAGAAATTTCCACCAAGTATAAGATAGAATATTGAACAATGTTTATAAATTCAATTGGCGAATTTTTGCAGAAATGAAACCATTTTACCCACAATATTTTTGCCGCGGCCTGTGGATCTTTTCTCCAGCTCTTCGATTATCCTAAGGTCCAATTTATCAAAAAATCCAAGAACTACAAGAGACGATGCGTAAATCAAAAACGCCAAAACAATTGAAGGCGCCCAAACAAACGGATCCGGATTGTTGGCGGCCGTTCTTGAAACCATGACAAAAATTGAGCATGAAAGCACCAATTTAAAGAGGTTGGAATTATTGACCGGCAATTTTACTTTCTTGCGTATCAGATAAAAACTGAAGACGAGCATTGAAAAATTGGACAAAAGGAATCCTGCTACGGCCCCGGCCACTCCAAACTTCACTATGGCAATCGCTCCGATAACCAAGTTAAGGAAACCTCCGACTAGGTTGGAATTTCTGAACGACTTCACATCGCCTGAGGAATACAAAATATTTGTAAATATTGTAGACATCCCGGAAAACATGTATGCCAATGACATGAAGAAAAACATGTTGGAAATTGAAAGGTAATCAGGCGTCGTGAGCAGTATTACAATTTCTTTGGAAAATATGGAAAGTGATATTATCAGGGGAATCACTATAAACGTTGAATATTTTACAGCCTTGGAAACTATTTTCTGTATCTGGTCCGTGTCATTAGCGGCCCACTTTTGGGACATGGTCGGGAACATACCGTTGGATATCAACTGGGGTATCATTCTGACCGGAGATGTTATATAGAATAGTATGGAAAAAATTCCCACGTTTATAGGGGTGGAAAATAAGCTCAACAGGACGACGCTTCCCTGATTGATCATAGTCGTGCCCGCACTGCTGACCAGGACGGGTATTGAATAAAACCACAATTTTTTCCTGTCCGGTTGCCCGCCCCCTCTGGGCAGCCACTTCCATCTCAATAACGTTGCGATTGCTGCCGCGGCCAGGAAACTGTAGACCGGACCCAGATAACCAAACCCGTAAATTATCAGCGGTACTGTCAAACCGACTTTTAGAAGTGTCAAAATCACGTCGGATTTGAATATTTCTTTCATCTTCTGGAGCCCGAACAAATACCCGGAAGTCATATAGAGAAAATTTGTCAATACTGCCATGGCCGCAATGAACAAAACGTTATACTGGCTGAAAATTTCGTGGGAAACCGTGCGTGACAACAAAATTAAAATTGCACCGATTAACACTGTGGCCAAAGTAGTTATCTTTAACGTCCAAGATATGGACGGAGGAATCGAATCCGTTTTATTTTTAATCTGGTATTCGGGAAATAATTTCGTTACTGCCACATTCATGCCCAGCCCGGAAATTCCTGCCAGGAAGAGAGCCGTATTAGAAATGGTTGAAAACTGGCCTATGTCCGCAACGGACAGCATCTTACTCATCAGAATCCAATAAATGTAGCCACCCAGTGTCAGTGCAACCCAATCTAGGCTAAGATAAAAAGTATTTGATAATATACGCGTTAAACTTCCCATGATGGCATCCCGATGAACGAATTAGTTTGGCGCAACATTAATATTTACGAACCGGGGATGATAAAGATCTTATGCGCCCCAGGGTACTGATAATCAGCCGTGAATTCGAACCTCAGATAGCAGGCGTATCCACTTACATATCTGAATTGGAAAAGCGTTCCAAAAACGAACGGGTAGTAATAGCCCAACAAATGGAAAAAAGGACAAGAAAAGACGTCATCGGAATATCCTATCCTAATTTTGTCGGCTCCCGTCAGCTTAGATTTGCATACTTTGTGGCGGCGGCGGTTAAAAAATCAATCTCGCTAAAAGGCGACGCCGTGGTTGGAAACGCGCTCGTCGGCAGTGCCGCAGCCGTGATTGTAAAACTTATTACCAAAAGGCCCGCAGTTTCAATAATATATGATATAGACCAAATAAAAAACGAAATCAAGGAACTCAGCCCGATCGACAAGTTAGTTAGAAAATTAATTCAAAAAACAATATTTGAATTTTCCGATGCCATAATAGTCGATTCGAACAAAGTAAAAAAAGATGTGGTTAACCTCCACGGGATAGACGGTAAAAAGATCACTGTCATAGAGAGCGGCCTGGCTGTAGATGAAAAAACTGTGCCTGTAAAAAAACCCGCGGGCAAAAAAATAATATTATTCGTCGGGATAAACATAAGGAAAAAGGGGCTGGAAGACCTGGTAAACTCAATCGTCCGCGTAAAAAGATCGGTTCCGAACTGTGAGTTATGGATTGTTGGGCCGAACACCGGCTTTTTACGCCCGTTCCACAACGAACTGCTTAAACTGATAAAAAACCTCGGTTTGGGCAAAAACGTAAAATTTTTCGGGGAAGTTGAGAGCACGTCCCCGTACTACAAAGCCTGCGATGTTTTCGTGCTTCCGAGCCACCATTCAGAAGGTTTCGGCATACCCTGTATCGAAGCCGGATATTTCGGCAAACCGGTAATTGCAACGAAAATATTCGAAGAAACCGGCGTTGTTGTGGATAAAAAAACCGCGATTGTGGTTAATCCATATTCGCCCGCCGAGTTAGGCGGGGCCATTGTAAAAGTCCTTAAAGACAGAAAACTTGCAGCCCGGATGGGGAAAAACGGGAAGAAATACGTAGTCAGGTTCAATTGGGAGTCCGGCGCCTCAAAATTCGACGGTCTGATAAAAAAAATCTGTAATGCAGCATAGCAATTTTATATTTATTGCAACATTGCCATACCTAAAACATGAAACAAAAAGAATTTTCTAGTTACAACAAGATAGGAAAAAACACTGTCATTTCCGAGTCGTGCATAATCGGGCACCCGAACTCAAAAGATCTGGTGGCAAAGGTTAAAACCGCCGGAGTTATCATAGGCGACAATTGCGTAATAAGATCCGGGACTGTCATTTATTCCGGGTCAAAGCTCGGCAACAACGTAACCACAGGGCACAATGCACTGATAAGGGAAGGCACAAACATAGGAGACGACTGCCTCATCGGTACGAACACGGTCATCGAGAATAATTGTACCATCGGAAACGGCACACGCCTTCAGACGGGCGTATATGTTCCCACGAATACACAAATAGGAAAAAATGTTTTTATTGGGCCACACACCGTGATGACAAACGACCCGACGCTGGGCCGCGTCAGAAAACTTTACGGACCTACAATAGAAGATAACGTGTCGATAGGTGCGAATTGCACAATACTGCCAAAAGTAAAAATATGCGAAAACGCGATAGTAGGCGCGGGTTCGGTGGTTACAAAAGATGTCGAAAAAAATTCCGTGGTTTTTGGCAATCCGGCGAGGCCGCGGGGGAAGTCCGACGAGAAAATCAAAAAATGGTTGGCACAATAACTAGAAACATACCGTATGAATGTATGGTATGTTTCGGTAACTAAACCCCAATCTTTTCCCTTTTACCCGTATTTGTAGATTTTATGGCCGCCTCGGCCGCCGCGACCGCATAAACACCGTCTTCGCCGGTAACTAAAGGTTTTTCGTGGTTGTTTACACACCGTATAAAACTTTCCAGTTCCAGTTTAAGCGGTTCTTCTTTTTGTATGAATGTGCGGACTTCCGTGCCCTTGCCCACTCTTGTTACCAGTTCGTCGAAAGTTCCGTAAGATAATTTATCCCCCTCGGCCTTGAAAATGGACAAGTCCTGGTTTATGTAATTTAATCTGGCTATCCCTCCGCGGCCCATTACAGACATTTCACGGACTTTTATTGGAATTACCGTATTGGACTCCACTGCTGCCAGGAAGCTTCCATAATCAAAAATCAGCGTTGACAAGTCTTCCTGCCCCGAAATTATTTTTTTCTCTTCCCCGGCAACGTGTTTAGGCCTTTCTCCGGTCAAAAATGTCAAAACATCTATATCATGCACTGCTAAATCCAGTATCACATTATCTAATTTTCTGAATGAAGGGACGCCGAACCTGTGTGCGGAGGCGTATACTATATCTCCCAGATTTTTCATATTAACTTTGAGTTTTGCAACAACAGGGTTGAACCTTTCTATGTGGCCGGCCTGCAGCAAAACGTTGTTGGACTGCGCCGCTTTCGCGATTTTTTTAGCGTCCTCCACATTGGTTGCCAATGGTTTTTCCACGAGCAAAGGAAAACCTGCTTCTGCGATTTGTATCGCCGTTTCCAAGTGGTATATCGTAGGCGTCGCGACAACGCACGCGTCGGCATTGCTGTTCTTCAGGGCATTATCAATATTATCGTAAGTTTCCGCGTTTGGAAATTTTGATTTTATCCGCGCCAGCGCTTCTTTTGATATGTCCGCAACACTTACTTTCACACCATCCATCGACTCCAGTGTGCGCACGTGGTTGGATCCCATTATTCCGGCGCCCACGACAAGAATATTGAAATTTTTCATTTTTTCGAACCCCCGAAATATTCTTCGATCTCGCCCACAATCTTCTGGCTGGCGCCCGCTTTCCTCACGGAACCTATTTTTTTTATTTCGTTTAATCTTGATTCGTCATTCAAAAGGGTTTCAGAAACCCCAATTATCTTTTCCGTGTCCGTAGAAGCTAGTATGTTCCTCCCAGCATCCACTAATTCAACCCACTCAGTCTCATTCCTTGCTATAACACAAGGTACATCGACTGCGTCGGCCTCTTCCTGTATACCGCCAGAATCGGTTATTATAAATTTTGCGTTGCTGATCAATTGTAAAAATTCCAGGTAACCCAGAGGTTCTATGCGCTTTACCGAATCGCTGATTTTCAAAGCGCGCCCGAGTATTTTTTGAGTCCTGGGATGCACGGGAAATACAACGGCAATCTTTTTAGATAAATGGTTTATAGCCTTGATAATACCGTTTAGCACCTCGGCGTTGTCCGTATTCTCGGCCCGATGCAGGGTTAAAACTATATAAGCCCCGGCCTTTAATCCGAGGTTCTTCAAAACTCCGGTCTTGCGTGCAAGTTTGATATTACGATTAACCGCATCGACGATCGTGGAACCGACGAGGCGTATATTTTTTTCGTGTATGCCTTCTGAAATCATGTTATTAACTGCAGTCTTATCCGAAGCCAAAAGCAATTCCGAACAGTGGTCGACTAATATCCTGTTTATTTCTTCCGGCATTTTTTTATTGAACGACCTGCAACCGGCCTCGATGTGCACCACAGGTATGTTTAATTTGGCCGCGGCCAGCGCACCCGCCAAAGGTGTGTTGGGATCGGCAAACACGTTTACGATGTCTGGTTTGTAATCCATAAGTATTTTTTCTATCCCCACCATCATCTTGGCTGTTTGCACCGCATGGGTATCGGAACCCACATTAAGAGAATAATCGGGGTTTCTAAGTTCAAGTTCGTCAAAAAATATTTTATCCATTTCATAGTTGTAATGCTGGCCAGTATGTATTATCACGTGTTCAAATTTCTTGTCCATCAGCGGTGTCACTGGAGAGAGTTTGATTATCTCTGGCCGGGTGCCGAATACGGTTACGACTTTCATACACCATTTTTATAGTTTAACGGTTAAATCTGCCGCTCCCAAAACGCAGGCGATAAATCATTTTTAAATGTTTGCCGACCTCGCTGCCGACGCGCATTTTAGACACACGCCCGGCTTTCATCCTATACCTCACGGGTATCTCGATTACTTTGTAACCTTTCCGGAACGCGTCAATCGCGGATTCGGAAACCCCCTCAAAACGGTTAAAAGTTATTTTGACGTCCTTGGCCGCCTTTTTTCTCCACGCGCGGAATATGCACGTCGGGGTCGAAAAATTAAGCCCGAAAACCAGTTTGTCCACGTAATTCGCCCCTCGGCTAAGAACGCGGCGCAGGAGTGGTATTTCCCGGTCGTAACCTTTCATGAAAGGGGTCCCGATCACAATGTCCGCGTTTTTTTCTTCCAATGCTCTTACCATAGCAGGGAAATTTTCAGGTCCGTAAGTGAGATCGGAGTCTATTGAAATTATTATGTCACCCTTGCTGTGTTCCAAACCAGTAATCAGCGCAGCCCCGACACCAAGATTTTTATCGTGCCTTACAAGGCGTATTTTTCTGTTTTTCGACGAGATTTTATTCACAACGCTCACAGTATTGTCCGAAGACCCGTCATCGACAACTACTATTTCATAGCCTTTTTCGTAACCTTCCATGTAGTCCGCCAGTATCTTCAGGTTATTCTCGATGTCGTTCTCCTCATTGTAAACCGGAACTGTGACTGATATCACTTAAAACTCTCCCAAATCATTTCCATCCCACTCTTTAAATCTGTTCTAGGATAAAATCCCAGCAATTTTTGCGCCTTCGAATTGGAAAATTCATAACTATAATCGCTGCTCGCAACGCGTTCGGGCTCCAATTTTATTCCGGATATTTTTTCTGCCATTTCGTAAATATAATTAACAGTGTAGGATTTGCCAGAACACACATTAAACGCGCCCGTGGCAGTTTTGCCCGTGCATTTTGATATCAGTCCGGTAACATCATCGATATGCACAAAATCCCTCTTCTGCTTGCCTCCTACAACCCTGGACGGTTGGCCGTTTGCCAAATTATGCAAAAATTTGTAAACAACGCTTTTCACGCCTTTATTTCCGTAAACATTGGAAAAACGGAAAATCATCACGTCAAAAAATCCGCCGTATAAAAGGCACTTCGCTTCTGCCGCCGCCTTGCTTTGTTCGTACGGGTGCACAGGATTTAATGGATGTTCTTCCGTTAAACGTAATTTCGAATTACCGTAAACAAGGCCTGTTGATGCAAATATGAATTTTTTAACTCCGGTGATTTTAGCAGCTTCAAGAACGTTGACCGTTCCATCAACATTAACTTTCATAAAATCTTCAAGTTTCGCGCCCGAGTAATTTCCAAGCGCGGCTAAATGAATCACAACATCCACGCCTTTGAATAATTTATACATATTCGGATCCAGTATACCGTCCTTCCCGTCGCCTTTGTTTAATAGAATTGGATCGTATGCTCTAAATTTTTCGGAAAGCGCGGTTCCTATGAAGCCATTTGCTCCAGTGATCAATATCTTTTCAACCATTCCAAATACTCCTCCAATCCGGTCGAAAAAGAATAGGCAGGCTCGAAACCAAGCTTTCTGGCCTTGGAGGTGTCCGCGCACAAACGCCTCACATCGCCCGGCCTTTCATTCGCATAAGTTATTTTCGCTTCAACTCCAATTGAACTTTTGATAATCCGTGCTATCTCATTTATTGTTATATCTTTTCCATAACCTATGTTTACAACATCTCCGAGCTTGGCATTCTCACCGCATATCACTATTCCCCTCGCAGTATCTTTAACATAGGTGTAATCCCTGCTCTGTTCGCCGTCACCGAAAATGACGATGGGTTTGTTTTGCTGTACGTTTTTAATGAACCTAGTTACAACACAGGAGTAAGAGTCTTCCCTGTGATGAGGCCCGAAAGAATTAAAAGGGCGCACAACAACCACAGGCAGGCCGAATGTGCGGCAATAACTTAACGCGTAAACTTCGCCCGCCAGCTTGCTCGCTGCGTACGGGGTCCTCGGTTCCAACTGGTGTGTTTCCTTCATATTTTCTTCCTTCGCATTGCCGTAAACTTCTGAAGATGAAACATAAACAAAACCCTTACCGTATTTTCTCGCAGCTTCCAGGAGATTTACAGTGCCTGTAGCATTCACGTCATGCGCAGCAACCGGATTTTTCAGGGATATTGGTAAGGCAACAACGGCCAGATGGTATATTTTATCGCAGCTGGAAACCAGTTTATCCAGCAGAATTTTATCCATTATGCTGCCTTCGGCAAACTCTGCGCCTTTCGGTACATACTCTCTCTTGCCTACGCTCAAATCGTCCAATGCAACAACTTCTTTGCCGGTTTTCAGCAGTTCTTCACAAACAAAAGATCCTATGAATCCCGCACCGCCTGTGACAAGTATCCTCTCAGACATATCTATTCTTAAAAAGGTCTGATTAATATAAATCATGAAATTAGACAAAAATGGAGTTCTTATAGCATCCGCAACTTTGATAATATTTCTGGTATTCATCTCAAAAAGTTTGAACCTGTATGATTTTTTCACTTACAAGGGAATGATAGAAAACCAGAATTTCGACCTGAAAAACGCCGTCCTGACCGCATTCGGCCCGTGGGGCGGTGGGTCAGGATTAAGCAGGTCAAGCCTCTATGTCTTAATAACGTATCCTGTATCCTACTTCGCAAACAAAATTTTCGGGAACGTTGATCTAATTCTAAATGTCATTTCCGCGGTTTTCGTGTCAATAAGCGTTTATTTTGTGTATATAGCTTCGAAAATGATCCTCGATAAAAAAATCTCAACCGCTGTAGCAATCGTATATACAATCACGCCCTGGATATTCTTCAACGGCATAAACGCTTCCATAGCGTCGATGCAATTAATGCTTTCATCAATATGGGTATATTTCCTGGCCGCCTTCTACAAAACTGGAAAAGTTAAATCGTCATACATCGCCTCAATCGCACTGACCGCCAATTCATTCGTTTACCTTTCCTCGGTTTTTTTGATCCCGGCCCATATTTTCATATTGTACAAAAAACGCGCCAAACCCGCGAAAATAATTAAAAACATTTTGTTGATGGCGCCCGCTGCCATTTTGTTCGTATATTTCCTTTTTTTCAACCCGGCCTACCCTGTCAGCAAAAACGCATCAAGTTTCCTGTTCTCAGCCGGTTTATTGTCGTGGGAATCTGTACACGCCCTCTCAATCCCGGTTCTTTTTCTTCTGTTACTGGGTATGCTGAAACCCGCCAAAAACTCGTCGCCGGTTTACGAAATGTTCATTATATCCTTCGTCGCATTACTCCCAAGCTTGTTCATAGTCCACTACGTCCCTGTGAGCAATTTTAACGCGCTATTCGTAATGATACCGATTTTAGCTCTATCATCAATAAAAAACAACAAAAGGATTTTTTTAATTTTATCGATTGTGTTGGTGTTAACCGCGTTGAAAACAATTCCCATGGCCGCGGATTTCCACACATTCGATCACCCGCATAATTCGTACGCAGAATGGATCCGCAGCGAATTGCCGGAAAACGCAACAATATTGGCCGGCCACGAGTGTCCGGCAATAAAAATGCTTATTGGAAACCGCGCCTTATGCCGCGGACAGGAAAATGGGATAAATAATTCATACGTATTCTTCACGTCAGAATACGTCAAAGACGAAAATGAAATGGAATTTGATTATGCAAAAGAGATGCTGCCCATCCCAAGCACAAAAATGGATTTCGGCTATTCTGATTTCATTTACGGGAAAAATTACACGGTTTTTAAAACTTTCACCGGTGATGTCAGGACGATAGAAGACCATTACGAGTGGCTGTACAGCGTTTATCCTAACCCAGTCCAAAGGCTTGTATTTTACAGCGCACTGCCCACGCCGAAATACAATCTTTTTATGTTGAAAAACTATGATCAAAAATAGAATCTGGCGATATCATGATCCCGATAGCGAAACCTGTGATTGGAAATGAAGAGATAAACGCGGTTATTTCTGTGTTAGAATCGGGCATGCTCGCCCACGGCAAATTCGTTGAACAATTTGAAGCCTCACTAAAAGATTATTGCGGATACAAATACGCGATAGCCGTAAGCAACGGGACCGCCGCTCTGCATCTGAGTGTGTTGTCGTTGGGGAAAAATAAAAAAATAGCAGTGCCGGATTTCACATTCGGCGCAACCGCATCGTCTGTAAAATTATCCGGTGGCGAACCTGTATTCGTGGATGTTGATAAAAAAACGTTTAACATTGACCCCGCACAATTGGAAAAAGTAATAACATCTATGGATGTTGCCATGCCCGTTTCATTATTCGGCCAGCCGTACGATGTGGATGAAATAAACAAAATATGCAGCGAAAACGGCGTGAAAATAATTTCCGACAACGCACAGTCAATAGGCGCTGAATGGAACGGTAAAAGGAATTTCAACGATGATATCGCAATCTTGTCGTTTTACCCGACAAAAAACATAACCACAACCGAGGGCGGGGCAATATTGACTGACGATAAAAATGTAGCAGAAACTTGCGCGTTACTGAGAAATCACGGCCAAAAAGAACGCTATTCATACGAATTTCCGGGTTACAATTACAGGATGACCGAGCTTGAAGCTGCAATCGGCTTGGCACAATTAAAAAAGTTGGACAGCTTTATTGAAACACGCACCAAAAACGCAAAAATACTGTCTGAACTTATCGGAAAGCATGTTGAAATCCCATTTGCAGACAAAAGATGCAAACACGTCTACAACCAATTTACGATAAAAACCGATAAACGGGATATGTTGGCAAAAAACCTGAAATCGAATGAAATTGGGTACGGAATTTATTATCCTTCTCCGCTGCATTCCCAGAAGGCGTTTAATTCGCACGTAAAATGTCCTGTCGCGGAAGCGTTATGCAAGAAAGTCATATCGCTTCCAATACATCCTTCTGTTACAGAAGAGGATTTGAATAAAATAGCGGATGTTGTGAAAAAGAGTGTTTAATATGAAAATCCTCCACGTCTGCAATCATTTTTATCCTAATGTAGGCGGTATCGAAACCTACGTGCGCGAATTAAGCAAAAACCTTATTGCGCTGGGCCACCAAAGCGATGTTCTTTGCCTGGATACAAAATACGACGGAAAAAACCTGCCGCGCGAAGAAATAATCGACGGCATTAAAGTTATGCGCACAGGATGCATAGATTTAAAATTTTACAAATTGGCCCCGCACATACTGAAATATGTCAAAGATTACGACATCATACACGTGCACGCCGTAAGCTTCTTCTCGGATTTCTTTTCAATAACAAAACCGCTGCATAAAAAACGTTTAATCTTATCAACTCACGGCGGAATATTCCACACCAAAAAAATAATGCCCGTGAAAAACGCGTATTTTTTCGGATGGGAAAAGTTAATACTGAAAAGCTTCGATAAGGTGTTCGCCCACAGCGTCAACGACAACGAGCTATTTTCAAAAATCGTCCCTGAAAACAAGATAAATTTTATGCCGTACTCGCTTTACATAAAAGACTATGATGTAAACAGAAAATACACTGAAAATTCGATGTTGTTTGTCGGGAGATTGGGAAAAAATAAACGGATAGATCGGCTGATACGCGTGTTGAAAAATGTTTCCGAAATCATCGACGATATTACGCTCGTTTTAGTTGGAGGATATCTGCAAGACGACAAAGAATTGTTTGCGCTCGCGCAATCATTGGGTGTGGATAAAAAAATAATTTCACTTGGCCCGAAATACGGAAAAGATCTGATAAAATGTTACGCATCGTATAACATTTTTGTTTCTGCGGCCGAATACGAAGGTTTTGGTATATCAGTCTTGGAGTCGATGGCCGCTGGCTGTCCTGTCGTTGTTAACAACATAAAAGCCTTCCGAAACTTCGTGGATAACGGAAAAACAGGCTACATAACCGACTTTTCTGACGAAAATAAAACCGCTGACCTGATTGTCAAAGTTCTCGCTTCCAACCTGTCCGCAATATCGAAGAACGCCAAGGAATACGCAAAAGAGTATGACTGGCCCGCGGGCGTTAGGAGAGCACTAAAAGCGTATGACGAAGTCCTGAACAAGTAATTAAACCAGAAACGCGCGGATAATTGTTATGAAACGCCCGTTCCTGTCTGTTATAATCCCTGCCCACAACGAAGAACGCCATATCGGTTTGTGCTTAAACGCGCTTCGCGCCAACCGCGGCAGTTTCGAGGTGATAGTCGTCAACGACGGTTCCTCGGACAAAACACGAGAAATAGCAGAAAAATCTGGAATTGTCAAGAAGCTCGTAAATTTTGAAGAAGGCCACTCCGCATCGTTCGCAAGGAACGCCGGTTCAAAACATGCAAAGGGGGGCTATTTGGTATTTATCGACGCGGACCAGATAGTGGAAAAAAACTTCGTGTATAAGCTGGAAAAACATCTTAAACAGACAAATACCGACGGCTCAGATTTCCTAGTGCTGTCTTACAAACCGGAGACATTTATACAAAAGGCGTGGAGCGCGTACAGGAAAGCCTACCAAACAATGGGATTCGTCCACATAGTGCGAACTTCTGTATTCATGAAACTAAAATTTGATGAGAAAATATTTTACCACGAAGAGCGTGATTTCAGGAACCGTTTCGACGCAGCGGGATTAAAATATTCCGGCCCTGTAAACGCGTTTGTTTACCATATAGATCCGGAAGGTGTGGAAGAATTCACAAGACAGCGCAAATGGCAGGGCCGCATGGCCGGGATCGGGTATTTTATTCCCTGCATAATTCCTCCGCTTATTTTAGTTCCGTCAATCAAAGTTTTTATCAAGTCCAAAGACCTAAAAAATTCAATAAGATGGCTGGCATTGGATATTTTGGGCAGGTACATATCACTTTACCACAGATTAAAAAACAACAAAAAAATTTAGGTGTTTTTTCTGTACCATTCTATGGTACGCATCAAACCTTGTTCCATAGTTACTTTAGGTTCCCACCCAACGTTACTCCTGATATGTTCTATGTTAGCCCGCAGCGCGCGCAAATCGCCTGGCCTGCCCTCGGTATTCGTCGTTTTCGATTTGGAAGTGGTCAGAGAGATAATTTTCTCCGCTAGGTCGTTTATCGTTGTATCGATGCCTGTTCCTATATTAAATGTTTCGCCTATCGCGGAGCGCGAGTTTTCAATCACCATTTTATACGCGTTAACCGCGTCCGCGACATACATGAAATCGCGTGTTTGCCTGCCGTCGCCTTCTATTTTCAACGGTTTATTTTCAAGCGCATTCTTTATGAACGCGGGTATCACCGCAGAATATCCCCATACATTCTGATTCTCGCCGTAAGTGTTAAAATTTCTTATCGACGTGACTGGGTATTTGTACCATTCCCACAGCGACATGCAATGTTTTTCGCACGCCAATTTTGTAACTGCGTACGTACTCGTCGGATTTAACGGATGCGATTCATCCATCGGAACATATTTAGGGTTGCCATAAACTTCCGGGGACGAGGCGTAAATCAGAAAAGGCTGCGTCTTCGACGCTAAAAGGGATTGGGTCAGTTTAAAAGTTCCCAATTCGTTGTTGTTAAAATATTTTGACGGGTCGTCTATGGACTCCGGTATAGAAACCGACGCGGCAAGATGCACAATTACATCCGGTTCGATTTCATCAATTTTTTTCTTGTCCAATTCCGCATAATCCATTTTTATTAATTCAAATTTCTTATCTTTTTCTTCGGACTGTATAAAAGGGTCGCTGGAAAAGAAATTCCTGGACAAATCGTCCACGCCCACGATTTTTTCCACGTATTTCATTTTTGCCAGGGCGTCAACCATGTGAACGCCGTACAAGCCCGCCGCGCCCGTAATTATTATTATCATACACGCGACTCCCACGCGATCTGTCTTCGTATACCTTCTTCCTTCGTGACCTTTGGTTCCCACCCGAATACTTTCTTAGCTTTTGACGTGTCGCTTATGTAAATTTTCTGGTCCGCCAAACGCCAATCCGCAAACTCGTAGATCGGTTTTTTCCCGGTCTCGCTTTGCACAAAATCCATTAATTCCAAAAGGGATATGGAATTTTTTATTCCGCCGCCCATGTTGAAAACCTGTCCTTTTGTTATGTTTATCTTTTCGGTCGCTTTCATAACCGCGTCGACGACGTCCTTGATATGCAATATGTCACGCACCTGCTTTCCGTCGCCGTAAATAGTTATTTTCTTGCCGCTGATTATTCTGCCGACAAGCCAGCTTATCCATCCCTGGTCCTCGAGTGATTTCTGCATCTCCCCGTACATGCAAGAACAGCGAAAAACTATCGTCTTGGTTCCGTATGTCCTGTGGTAATCCAAAAAATAGCTGTCCGCAACATACTTCGAACAGCCGTACGGACTTTCAGGATCCAGCGGGAAATCTTCCGCAATCCCGGATTTGTATTTATTTTCTGCGAACCCGTATCTGGTTTTATTTTCATCCAGTTTCATTCCAGGCATATTGCCGTAAACTTTGTTAGTCGACGTGTAAAAAAGCACTGCATTGTCTGCAACTTGCCTCGCCGCCTCCAGCACATTGAACGACCCTGCCGCGTTTGTCTGGAAATCGTGCGTAGGGTTCGTTATAGATGTCGTCACTGCGGTTTGCGCGGCCAAATGATAAACAACATCGGCGTCCTTCAGGTTCTTTTTCATCGCATCAAAATCTGTGACTGACTTCTGTACGAACTCGAATTCTTTGGATTTTACCTTCGCTGAAAATTTCTTCCTGAGATAATCCAGATTTTCAATGACTTTGCCACCGGGCCTGCTTAAATCGTCTATGATGCGCACAGAATGTCCTTCGGATAAAATCCTTTCCGCTAGGTTCGAACCCACAAAACCGGCGCCGCCCGTTACAACAAATAGCATCTTAACGAGTCTCCTTCGCCCAATCGATGGTTTTATTCAGCCCGTCGGCCAGTTTAACTTCCGCTCTCCATCCCAAAAGTTTTTTAGCTTTCGTAACATCCGCTTTTCGCCTTCGAGGGTCATCGGTAATATCGTAAGAAGGTTCTGAAACAATTATTTTGGAAGACGAATTTGCAAGTTTGATGACGCTGGTTATCAATTTATTGATGCTAACTTCCTCCTCGCTTCCGATGTTCACAACCTCGCCGTCTATTCCTTTGGTTAAGAGAAGTTTAATTAGTCCTATAACTTGGTCCGTTATATAACAAAAACTTCTTGTTTGGTTGCCGTCTCCGTACATGTTTATCGGTTTATTTTCCAACGCTAGACAGACAAATTTTATCAGGGCTCTTCCATAACCTGTCGGGTTTTTTACGTCCAACTTGGGCCCATACGTGTTAAAAATCCTCGCAATACGAACCGGGACGCTAAACTGTTTCCAGTAAGAATAACAATAGGCCTCGGCGCAGCGCTTGCTTTCATCGTACATCGAACGCGGGCCGTAAGAATTTACATATCCGTAATAGGTTTCTGGGGTCGGCACCATGTCCTCCGGCGGGTTGCCGTAAACTTCGCTGGTACTCGTGAACAAAAAGCCTTTGACTTTGTTCTTGACAGCCAATTCTAGCATTTTTTTTATCCCCACCACACCGGAGTCCAGTGTTTGTATGGGAAATTTCTGGTATAAAGGAGGCGATGCTATGCTGGCCATATGGACTATGAAATCGAACTTATCGCCCGCATCAAACTTTTCGATGTCCGATTTTACGAATTTGAATAATTTATTCCCCTCGACGTGTTTGATATTCTCCAAAGATCCGGATGAAAGATTGTCAACACACGTAACCCGCCCGCCCATGGAAACTAACGACTCGCAGAACCAGCTTCCGATAAACCCGGCCCCCCCGGAAACCAGGAAATTTTTTCCTTTTATTTCATCTGCAAATTCGGCCAAAGACTTTTTTATGTTATCGAAATCTTTTTCCACGGCGCTCATGGTTTACCTATATATAAATGACAATTTATAACTATATTTTCAGTCCGGTTGGTTTTATGAATATACTATCTATCGACAGAAAAGACGTCCCAACCCTGATAAAAAATGGGAAAATAGCCATGTGCGTAGTGGGCGGTGGTTATGTCGGTCTGCCATTCGCCGCTTTGTACGCAGACCTAGGAGCAAAAGTTTTTGTTTGCAACCGCGACCAGAAAAAAGTTGATACCACGAATGCAGGAAAAACTTATATTTACGAATTTGGGCTCGATGAACTTGTCAAAAACGCGGTAACGAAAGGAAATTTAACTGCAACAACGGACGTTGAAGGTGCAGTTGCAAAAAGCGACGTAATATTCATAACTGTAGGCACGCCTGTCAAGCAGGATGGTTTTCTGGACGATTCACAGGTCAAGGACGCTGCAAAAAGGGTGGGCGCGTCAATGAAAAAGGGCTCTTTAATTGTTTTGCGAAGCACTGTGAACCCGGGAACCACGGAAAATATACTCCTTCCAATACTTGAAGAATCGTCGGGCATGAGCCTGGGAGACTTCGGTCTCGCGGACGCGCCTGAAAGGTTGCAGGAAGGCAAAGCTTTGGAAGGACTGCGCACAGAAGCGACCGTGGTTGGTGGCGACAAATTCCACGAAAAAAGCGCAGAGATAACGGCAGGCGTGTTCGACACACTGAACGTGCCTGTATCGATAGTTTCCTATCCGACAACGTCAGAATTTTCAAAATTTGTATGGAATTACCTGCTCGACGCTGCAATTTCAAATGCGCAGATCATCGCGCAAATAAGCGAAAAGATTGGGGTCGATTTCATGGAAGTGCGGACAACCGCTAACATGGACAATCGGATAAGAATGATGGTAGCCGGGCCCGGAAGCGGCGGATCGTGTTTTCCAAAAGACGTCGCTGCAATGTTTGCGCTGGCTAAAAAAGTCGGAATAGAAAAAAATTCGTTAAGATCCGTTGAATTGGTCCGGGTGATCAACGGTCCCGTGATGGCTGAGCATGTCGTATCGCTGGTCGAGTCCGCGCTGGAAGAGAAAAAAATCGAAATGAAAAACGCCGAAATCGGAATTTTGGGTCTCGCATTCAAGGGCGAAACAGATGATACCCGCGAATCGCCCGCACTAAAAGTCGTGGAAATATTGAAAAGCAAGTGTAAATCCTTAAGCGCATACGATCCGTTTGTTAAATCGGTGAAAAATTCCGGAAACCTGAAGATTGCGGACACGTGGCAAGATGCGCTTGGGAACAGGGATTGCTGCGTAATACTAACCGACCACAAAGAATTTTACAAAATTGATCCAGAAAAAATAAAGAAACTTCTAAAAAACAATTGTATGGTGGATTCGCGCCACATAATAAATCCCAGCGTGGCCAGAAAACTTTTCATATACAGGGGAGTCGGGCGAGGGACGAGATGAAAATCGCACTTCCCTCCTCTGCCGGCGGCCACCTGACAGAATTGATGCAGATCAAAAACGCCACGGACAAATATGAAACTTTTTTTATAACCGTGAAAAGGAAAGACACCGAAGAGCTGTCTGCGAAAGAGAAGGTATATTTTGTCGACGACACAGGAAGAAATCCCGTTGCCCTGGTAAAAAACATACTGCAATCGGTTAGAATAATGTTGAAAGAAAAGCCTGATGTAATAATAACAACCGGAGCCGGCGCTGCAATACCGTCGTCCATTGTAGGGAAATTACGCGGGGCGAAGCTCGTGTATATAGAAAGTTATTGCCGCGCCAAGAGCAAGTCTTGGTCCGGGGTGATTTTATACCCATTCGCGGACGTTTTTCTCGTGCAATGGGAATCGATGGTTGAAAAATATGGGAAAAAGGCGCAATATTGGGGTGGGGTTTTTTGATTTTCGTAACTGTGGGCACGCACAAAGATCCTTTTGACAGGCTGATTAAAAAAATGGACCAACTAATAGAGGACGGGTCGCTAAAAGAAAATGTGGTGATGCAAATAGGTAATGCCACATACGAACCTAAAAACTGCGAATATTACAGGTTCGTCGGCGCGGATAAATTTGAAGAATTATACAAAAACGCGGACACAATAATATGCCACGCCGGCGCGGGCAGCATAATCAACGCTCTGAAGAACAATAAACATTTGGTGGTTGTGCCTCGCCTGAAAAAGTTTCACGAACACACGGACGACCACCAGCTGGATCTTGCGGAAGCGATGGAAAATGCCGGCAAGGCGATTTGCGTGCGTGACATCAATGACATGGATGCATCTATAAAGAAAGCTGCGGCCTCCTCTGGCGTGCCGCAGAGTAATACACTAGAAAAGAAAATTTCAGAATACCTCGAAACCGTGGCGGTCAAATGAAAATAGTGCATGTAACAAAATATTTTTCCGGCAGCGGAGGCATAGAATCCTACACCAGGTCTGCGTGCAAAGCCGCAATCAGGGCCGGCCACAAAGTTTCAATAATATGTTCATCCGGAACAAAAAAATATTCCAGGCGTTTAGAACAAGGCATGGAAATAATAGAACTTCCCGAACTCGCAACCGCAATGAACGCTCCCATAACCAACCCGATGATAAAATTTTTAGAAAGCCTGCGCCCGGACATAATACATCTTCACATTCCAAATCCGTGGGCAGAGCTGAATGTATTCCTATACAAAATCATCCACAGAAAAACGAAGATAATTGCAACTTACCATTCCGATGTGGTGCCTTACGGCCCCATAATGAATTTAGCATCATCGCTGAGATTTTTTTACCTGCTGCCGTCCATGAATTTCCTTTGTGACAAGATTATTGCGACAAGCCCCAACTACGTGGCCGGCTCCCTGGCCCTGCGCATGTCGAAGGGAAAAGTTCACATAATACCGATAGGTGTGGATATCGAGAAATTCAAACCCGGAAAAAATACCGGCCGCGTATTCACATTTCTTTTCGTTGGAAGGTTAATACCGTATAAAGGCCTGGATGTCCTGATAAAAGCCTGCGGCATCTTGAAAGGCAGCGGCAAGAGATTTATCGTTAACGTGGTAGGCGACGGTAAATTGTACAAAAATTTATTATTGTCCGCCGCACGCGCGGGTGTAAAGGACCGCATAAAATTCATGAGAAAAGTAGGCGATTCTTGGCTCCCGTCAGTTTACAGAAAAAGCGACGTTTTTATCCTTCCATCACTTTACAGGTCCGAGGCTTTTGGTTTGGCCCAGTTGGAAGCCATGGCTTCTGGTAAGCCTGTAATATCTACGGAAATAAAAAACAGCGGAGTGTCTTTTGTGAATGAAAACGGCGTGACGGGTATTGTGGTTAAACCAAATGACGAAATTTCTCTCGCAAACGCAATGATGAAACTCATGGACGACAAAAAATTAAGGTTGAAGATGGGCGCCAGCGCAAGAAAGCGCGCAGAAAAGGTATTCGACGAAAAAAACATTTCTAAGAGGATATTAAAAATCTACGAATACTGATATTTTATAAAACTTTTTAAAGAAAGAAGCAGCGCGAACCAAAGGCTTGAAATCCTATAGATAATGACTCCAGAAGTAGCTGTCGCCAAGTCCATGCCCGGAACAACTTGTGTGAAAAGCAGGGCTGCGGTTGCTTCAAACGATCCTATGTTGCCGGGTAAGAAAGTTAACAGTCCGATAACAGTAGCTATGCTGCAAACCGAGGCTATGATCAAAAACCCCATGTCGACTCCTATGGAAAGGAAAGAAAGTTTCACTATAAAAAATTCCATCACCCAAGTAAAAAGTGTAATAAGTATCAATTTGGGTACGTGCTTGCTTTTGGATGCGAGTACAAAGCCCGCATGAAATTTTTCAGGCAGTTTTTCAGCGCGTTTCGCCAATTCGCGGATTTTCGGTATGAATTCCAACAAGTTGTAAATTTTGTCAAAAGTGGCTCGCAGTAATTTCTTGTTGCCTGCAAAAAAAATCACCGACCCTACGGCAAAGGCGACTACCAATGCAGCCGCCGCTAAAATTTTATCAACAATTGAATACAGCAAAACGAGGCCGGATAGATAAAAAAACATTAAAGTTGAAATGTCCAAAAGCCTCTCCAGCAGCACGCTCGGCAATGTGTTAGCTATTGGATGCCCGAGGCTTTTCTTCAAATAATAACTGCGTATGGGTTCACCAACTCTTCCGGGGGTTATATTGCTGACAAAAAGCGAAGCCGTGTACGGACCCGCCACCTGGGCCGCGGAAAGTTTTATTTTGATGGATTCCAGAATAATTTTCCATCGAATAATTTTTACCAATATGATGGCTGACGTAATGGTCAAGGCGCCGCCCACAAAAACCGGGTTTGATTTAGACAGTGTCTTGGCTATTGCTGCAGGGTTCGAATGTAAAATCAACGCTGACAAAAGCCCGGCTGCAACCAAAAATAATAATGCATCGGCCAAACGATTTTTCATTCCAAGATCTCTCTTTATCTTCGTTAAAATTTCTGGGCTTTCACTATTTCCTCGAATTTTTTGAGGTTTGGGTCGTCATTCACAGGTATCCAGTAATCATTGGGCATAAGAATCTTGCACATGCCGCCCCCCCTGGCCGTTTTTTTGAAAACTGTGCTTTCTATGCGCACTTCTTTATCGCCCTCTAAACCTTTGACCTCTTTGAATACGTCAGAGCTCATGCCCCATATACCGACGCTAGAATCTTTCGATATGAAAGGTTTTTCCACGAACTCCGTCACTTTTCCGTTTGTGTCCGTCACTTCACCGTAGGGGTATAGGGTTCCGGGCGTGCACAATACTACAATTTTGAATCCCTGGCTCACTGCCGAAAGGAAAACATTCGCAAAATCGGCTGGAAAATTTTTATAACTCACAATCATATCGTCCGGCTGGTGCCATATAAAATTTTTATCTATTACATTGTTATCAATAGCCAATTTTATTGCGCCTCCGGATCCGACTTTTTTAGTTTCCACAGAATAGGTATTTTTAGTCCCGAAAGCAGACCCGTCGCCGTAATATTCCGATATGGAATTCCCGCGGTGTGTGTTATCGATCAAAAATCTGAACTCGTTGAAACCAAGGTCCTTCCAAAGGTCGAAAGTGTATTTGCTCAGCGGCTGCCAGTTTATCGGTATCATATGTTTCGAGAAGCTGTCTCTGGTAACGTGAACTAGCCTGCTGCCCGACCCGCCCATGGCAAAAACAACCGGAAGTTTTTTAGCCTCGGCTTTGTGATCCTCCATCTTGAGACCTTGTCCTGGCTTTATGTAAAGATGCTCGCCGACCTGCAAGAGGTTTTTTTTCATCTCGCCCTCGTTGGATATTTCCCTAAGAAGTTCGTGGGCCATCAAATCATCCTGTAAATCTATTGCAAATTTATTATTAAAACCTATTCATGGAAGTCTTTTAAATCAATTGATGCCACATCGTCTTATTAATATCGCACCCCCATTCGTCTTAAGTGTTAACATGAAAATTGAAGTGAATTCTGCAATAATTTACACCGCGGCCTTGCTCGCGTTCTCCCTGTCTTTTGGCGTGAACTCAATAGGCATGGTGTTTGCCGTTCTTCCTGGATTCCTATTTTCGTACTTTTTGCTGGAATGCAGGAAAACCGTCCGCTTATTGTTATCCGTGCCTCTCACCATATTGCTTGTTTTGGTGCCGGCTTGGGTGTTAAACATTTTTGCAGTGCCCGTGAACGGCACAATCCTGATCGCACTTTCGTTGGCATACAGCTCTCTGTTCGCGTTTGTTTTACACGGCAAAAAAATCAATTTGGATGCAAAACTGGACGCAGAAACCGTACTCATATTTATTCTGATATTCGCCGCTGCGATTATGACGCTTCCGCTCCACAGCGGTCTGATGCCTCGCACGGACGGCACGTCGCATTATTACAAAGTATGGCAGATTCGCGAAGGGCTGGACACAACCGGTCATATATCTCTCTGGGATTCCGGATGGTACGCCGGCTACGCGTTATTTGATTTTTATCCGCCCATGTCGTACTACTTCACCGCATTGCTGAGCTATTTCACAACTTCACCGCTAAACGCGGTTTTTGATTACGTAATGATTTTATCTTATATCTTCCTTGCCGTGGGCGTGTTTATCCTGTCCAGGGAGCTCGGATTAAACAAACTGTCCGGTTTCCTCGCGGGTCTGGTAATAATTTCATCGCCGCGACTAGCCACTAACACGATGTTTTCCGGGCAATTCCCGACAATATTGGCATTTTCGTTGGTCCCCATATCTATGTATATATTCATACGCGCGCTTTCGGAGAAAAAAACAAAACTTCACGTCCTCTCGGGCATGCTGCTTGGCACGGTTTTTCTCATACACCACCTGACCGGATATTTCCTGACCACACTGTTCTTGCTTGCATTTTCGATATTCTCCCTCAAAAAACGGGCGTTTGATTTCAAAAATTTATTCCGCGTCGTAATTACATCCGCGCTCGTTCTCGCATTCTGGATAATTCCGTTTTTCGTCAACATCGGATTCAGCGAATATTCAAAAAAGTCCGCAATCGGGTTTAATCCGGACGTATTTTTAGTCTTGACAACTAGCCCCGACAAAACATGCAACGATTATTGGTGCTTCGAATCTATGGGCATGGAATTCACGGTAATGGCAATAGCCGGAGCTTTGATATGGCTGGGCGGGGTTGCGGCGTCGCGCGGAAAAATATCAATCTCCCCGAAAATCGGAACAGGATCCATAATAGCCGTTTCTATGTTGCTTGGTGTCCTGGTTCTGGCGTTGGCGCCGTTCATTGGCATAACAAACTATTTGCCGTTCGGTTCTTCTTTCGGCGCCGAGAGGTTTACATTTTATCTGATACTTCCGCTCGCAATACTCTGCGGTGCAGTCCTCGAACTTGTCAACGGCCTGCAGGGAAAAGATTTCCTGGTTGGAGGTACAATTTTAATCCTGGTTCTGGCCGGGATTTTCCTGTGGAAATACATGGACCTGGTAAATTTCCGCGCCGCGGAATGGAACACAGAAGACGCGCCATTGAACACAAGCGGGCTGTCTGACATGTATGCAGCATTACGCTCAATACCCGACGGGCGCGTTATGACGTACGGAATTTTTCAGGGGGCTATAGTGGGCGCGATCCCGCTGCAAACCGGCAAAGGGGTTATATCAGGATGGCAACCGCAAAGTTCCCCGAACTATAAAGATGTTGCTGGTAAATTGGAGGATATCAGCGGGCAGAGCCTCTTCAATTTCAACATATCAAACAAATTTGTCTACACGATATTCAAACAAAGCTGGGTCAGGTGGGTCGTGGTTAATTTATGCAGCCCAGAAGGCGCACGGGCCGTTAACTCAACATTTACGAAGGACGAACGTTATCTTTTCGTGTGGAGAAACGGAAACAGCCAGGGGTGTCTGGTTTTATTGGAAGTTCCGCAAACTTCATTCGCGGAAACTGTTGAGCCCGTAGGTGTGTTAAATGACACGCAAAAAATCAAGGAAAGCCTGCATGACACGGAAAATGGCTACCAAATTCATTTCACAAAACGGTTGTCGGACATACCGCAAAACGAGTATAGGATAATCATAAACAAGGATGTGATTTGGGACGATTCGCTCGCAGCCGACATAGCAGACATTGCTTCCTCGGATTTCAAGCCCCTGGCATGGCAAAGAAACGGCAATGAAATAATTGTAAGCAACACGGCAGGATGGACTTTGATAAAAGAAACATATTATCCTCTTTGGTCTGCGTACAATGGAAACAAAAAACTAAAGATTTATGAAACCGACCTTGGCTTCATGTTGGTCAAATCCGAAGGTAACCTGGAATTAAAAATTGAAAAACCCCTGTATTATACAATTTCATCTCTGATTACCTTCATCGGCTTTGTGTTGATTTTATCTTCGATAATACTAGAAAAAACGCCCTCGCACAATCCCGACAAAGAACCTGACCCCGTCCTTTAAAATTTTTAATTTTGTGCTGCCGACCCGCGGATAATAATCGATCGGTATTTCGACCACACCAAAACCGCAGTGGACCGCACGCGTAGTCATCTCAACTTCCCAGTCTAGGCCGCGCGATTTTATTTTTACTTTATCCAGTATTTTCTTCCGGAAAACCCTGAGCCCGGTCGACCCGTCTGTTATGCGTTTGTTTGTCAGTACCGTGATTAATGACGAAAATATTGCATTGCCGTAAAAATTTGTGTGGTCCTCATTGGTTCTTCCGAGCGCCGCGTCGAGGATTTTTTTGGCTGTTCCCGCCAAAACTCCTAGCCCGCGTTTGCGGTTATAAAACCTGGAACCCAAGACCAAGTCTGCGTTTCCGCGCCTGACCATCGAAAGCATTTTTGGCAGCGCTTCCGGCGGGTATGTGCAATCTGCGTCTATCGTGGCTAACACATCGCCTTTAGCCGCAGCAAACCCGGTTTCAAGTGCAGCCGCCTTTCCTTTGTTGACGGAATGTTTCAATATTCTAATGCCGCGTACACGTTTCGCCTCTTTGTGTGTGTTATCCCGGGACCCGTCGTCCACCACGATTATTTCGGACTTCTCAAAAAATTTGACTTTTTTTACTCTTTCAACTGTCTTTCGTATGCCGTTTTCCTCGTTGTACGCCGGAACAATTATTGATATCAAATTTACACCAATTTATATGTTACACAGCTTTGAATAATAAACATGGTTATAGCCTGCCTGTTTTCGCTTGCCAGCGCATTCATCCTGGCCGGGCGCGTGGTTGGAAACAAAACAAACTACGAAAGGGTGTTTTTCTCCGTCGTATTATCATTCGTGATTCTTCTTTCTTTCGGAGTAATTCTCAGCCTAATTGGACAAATCGGCCCCATACAACTGGCAATTGTGAATTTGTTGCTGTTCGCAGCCGTATTTTATAGGTATAAACTCACGTTTGGCGCGATAGAAATGGACAAAGACGATGCGCTGGTTATTCTGATTTTTCTGGTTTCATTTTTCATACGGGCAGCCCCCATAATATCGGACCCGATGCCGTTCGGAAGCTATGATGTCATCCAACATTACGCGATGGGCATGGAAACGTATGAACGCGGGTCTGTACCTGAAGAATTCCCGAAATATCTAAACTGGTACGGGACCTCGCAGGACAATGTCAACGGCGTTTGGGTATATCCCCCGGGCAACGCAATAATGTCGGCTGTGATGAAATCGGTTTTCAATCTGTCGTGGCCATTCACAATTCACATTTTCTCCGCCCTGTTCGACTCGCTCACGATTCTGATAATCTATATGTTTGCCGGCAAAATATTGAAAAACAAGCGCGTCGGCCTAGTCGCGGGCGCATTATTCGGAATATCGGGCAAAAACATTTTTTCCCTGTATTTCGGCCAGGTCGCGTATGAGTTGGGAATAATGCTCGCCCTGTTCGCTTTATTCACCTACATAATAGAAACCGGTTCACGCAAACACAGCATGATATTATCCGGTATTGTCGGTGGTTTATCGTTCCTGGTGTCGCCGCTAGCGGCCGGTTATTTCATAATCGCCTCATTATTCATATCACTTTACGAATTTTCCAAATCCAAAAAAATTTCCCACGTAAAGGAATTCGCCTTGACAACGGTCTTGGTTTTAGCCGTCTCGGCGCTCTTCCTTCCGAAATTCGTAATGTGGTTCTCATTTTTCGGAGCCAAACCTTCGAACACGCCAGACTCGATAAGTATACCCGATTTGGTCTGGCCGTTCAAAATGATCGAGAAACAGCCCGGTCTGCCAGGTTGGTATTTCGACCCCAACGCAACCATGGGAACAATTTGGTTAATCGCACTTGTGGGAGGTTTGTTAATCACGGTCTTCACAAAGTTCGAAGGCAAAAAAATATTGGTGCCGTGGTTCGCAGCCGATTACATACTGACGCATTCGTATATCCTCTGGGGGCCGTTAGGTTTTGGCGTGCTGTACGATTACGCGGGCAGGTGGATGGCCCAATCCACGATAATACTCGCTCTGGTCGCGGGTTTGGTAAGCATGTACAAAATTTCAACCAAAGACAATAAAATATTCTTATCCAACACCGAAGGGTTTTCGCTGGGTTATATAATATTGATTTTAGTCTTGTTGGTTAACGTGCCCGATAAGATCGCAACAGCGAACTCAATTTATTCGCAGCCATACCGTATGTCGGCGGATGTATTTTCATTGTCCAACGAAATACGCAATGACGCGAAAGAAAATTCCGCAATGTTGGTCTTCAGCGCAAACGTGCAAGCTGCCGACGAGAGGCGCGGTTTGTTGGAAGCTTTGACAAAAACGCGTGTTTACACAAAACCGAACGTCAACAACGACACGCTTAATTTAACGTTCACGCACACGTATCCAAACGGATCAATAAATTACGAAACACGTTACATAATGTTCGATTACGGCGGGTTCGCCAAAACTCAGCAATTCACGGACTATGTCGCAAATTATAGGAACATCGAAAATGCTTTATTTTATGGGTCGGAACCGACGTTCTCGCGGGGCGAAGTAAATGTATACAGGATAGGACAGTAAAATTATTTTACCACAGCATCGTGGGGCCTTCTTTCCAAAAAAAATTCCATGTCCCCGTATTTTTCAAAAATATTTTTAGTTATTTTATTGTTTAACAGTCTGAAGGCCAACTCTATGTTTTTGTTGGAAAGGCCCGAATAGAATTTCCGTATCGCCAATCCGCGCTTTATACCGCGCCCGATCGCGTTCCTCCACATTTTCTCATAAGATGACAAAGATTTTTCATCGAATTTATTTTTTGAAACCGCACCTGTGAAAACTTGCGCCGCGATCCTAGAGCATATCATGCCGTATATTACTCCTCCTCCGGTTAGCGGTTTAACCTGTGAAGCTGCATCACCAACGAGCAAAATTCTATTTGAATAGCTTTTCTGGAATCCGTAGGGGATCACGCCGCTGGACAGCTCGTACTTGTCAACGCCGAACTTGGACAGGAAATTGTTGAAATTGTTTACGTTTGCCGGTCCTATGTCGCCCGCTATGCCGTATTCAGTCGTTTTCCCGCGCGGGATCTTCCATGCGAAAAAGCCGGGGTATAACTTGTTGTCGAAAAACAGGTCCACACAGTTAGAATTGTCTTGTTCGTTTGTAATGGCCATTATGCCGTTAAGTTTTTTTGGCGCCGCGAAGCCGAGTTTTTTCGCGACGAACGAATTTGACCCGTCCGCGCCGCAGATAAGTTTTGTGTTAAAAATTTTATTTTGTGTGGCCACGCTTGCGGAATTTTCGTCAGAGGTGAAGTCCAATACCTTCGTATCCGGGAATATTTCAACTCCGTTCTCTTTCGCAACATTTCCCAGATGGGCATCCAATAATTCGCGGTTAATAACAAAGGCGACACGCTCTTTGCGCATCAGGTCTATGGTTCTACCGGAAGGTGAATGGAACTTGGCGCCGGAAACTTCGTGTTCATAGAAATTGTCGCCCACGTCCATCATAGTCAGAAATCTGGTTGAATACAGCCCGGAACAGTGTCTCGGAAACCCGATTTTTTTATGCTCTTCTATAACGGCCACGTTTAAACCGGATTGGGAGCATTGTATCGCAGTGTTTAAGCCCGCTGAACCGGCGCCGATGACGACTAAGTCGTATTCAGTCACATTTATCACTTTATGCAAACATCTGATAATCTGGTAATATGTTCGTTAACAAAACAAAATATAAATACGGATTAATATTCACCCAAATATTGCTCGTAGCATCCCTGATAATCGTAGCTCAATCCTGGACCAAAAACGGCGACTGGGTAGGCAAAGCCGTGGATTTGAGCGGAGGCACGGAAATAACATTTAAATTTGCCGGCGATATCACGGCCGCGGCCGAGGAAAAAATCGCAGCCGATTACCAAGTTAACACGCGGATTTTCCGGAGTGCTGACGGCGGGCACATATCAATTTCAGGAAATCAGGAATTAAACGCAACCGCAATAATGTCTTATTTTGAAAACAACGGCATAGTTATTGACGGCTCGCCTTCCGTACAGTCTATAGGCCCGGCCCTCGGCTCATCATTCTGGAAGCAGGCGCAATTATCAATACTCCTCGGTTTTATTTTCATGGGAATCAGCATTTACATGATATACAAATCACTGGTGCCGTCAATGGCCATAATATTGAGTGCAGCATCAAACATGATCGAAACGATAGCTGTAATGAACATACTGGGAATCGAAATGTCGTTAGGAGGCATAGCTGCGCTGCTTATGATGATCGGTTACTCGGTCGACGTAAACGTCGTACTTACAACTCGTCTGCTGAAAAAAGAATTTGGGATGGAAGATTTTGATAAAAACGTAAAAAGTTCCATGCTGACCGGTCTCACAATGAGCGCAACTTCCATCGCCGCACTTCTTGCAATAATATTTTTCTCTCCCGCGTCAGTGTTGACGCAAATCGCGACGGTTCTTATCATCGGGTTGTTTTTCGACATACCAAACACGTGGCTCCAGAACTCCGCGATATTGAGGTGGCACCTGCATGCTTAAGGCGTACAAAGTCGTCGTGTTGGCGGTTTATGTTTTAGCTGCATTAGTTTCGATAGGATACAATTTCGGAAACGGTGTCACAGTCTCAAGCGGCGCTGGGACCCTAACAACCGGAGGTGTAGTAACCGAAGTCGACGGGCTTCCGATCAAATCTGTTAACTCATGGTACGATTCGATAAAAGTAAGTGGCTCTCATTTCATAACATTCAACGGCAATTCGTACGAATTAAGCTCGGATTTGTTGAAAAACATAACCGTAAAGGAATTGAAACGAAACAACCTTGATCTCGGCATAGATTTGCAGGGCGGAACCCGAGTCTTGTTAAAGCCCGCGGAAAAAGTTTCGCCCGAAACCGTAAACACAGCCATCATACCGGTTTTGCAAAGCAGGATAAACGCGTACGGATTGCAGGAAATAGTTTTGCATTCGGAATGTGACATAGAAAATTGTTTTGTCGTGGTCGAGATAGCCGGAGAAAGCAAGGATGTGATTGAGCGCCTTCTTGCGTCGCGCGGCAATTTTGAGGCAAAAATACCGAACGAAATCTCACTTGTATCGGGCAAAGGATCGTTATCGCTGGGCGGGACGACACATGAAATCGAAAAAACTGGCGCGGAATTAAAAATAGATTCAATACCGCACAAACAAGGAGATATAGTTTCCGTAGATGATATCGATCAGGAAATTGTAAATTATACCGACAGCTCCGTATTTCTTTACTCCTCAATACTCAAAGGAAATGATATAGAAAACGTATTCACAGATTCCACCCGATCCGTGCTGCAAAACACCGGAACCGGTTACAGGTTCGCGTTTTCAATTTTATTGTCGCGGGATGGCGCGGAAAGGTTTGCAAAAGTGACATCCGGCATGACCATAGACCCGGCCAGCGGAAACTATCTGAAATATCCGATAATTCTTTATCTCGACAACAAGCCTGTAACACAATTAAGCATAGCATCCGACCTGGCCGGACGTGTGTTAACTGAAATTTCGATTGAAGGTTTCCGCCAAGAACGAAAAGACGCGGTTTCCGAAAGGTCGACATTGCAATCAATACTGAAAGCGGGCGCGCTGCCGGTCAGCCTTGAAATTGTAAACATAGAAAGTGTTTCTCCAAAATTGGGCAGCGGTTTCATAGACTCGGCGATAAAATCCGCCGCGTTTGCAATCATTGCTGTAACGCTCGTTGTTTTAGTAAGATATAGAAGTTTCAGGATCGCGCTTCCAATGGTGTTGACCAGCGTGGGCGAAGTAATCATCTTATTGGGAGTGTCCGCACACGGAAACGATTTGCCGTGGATGGTTGCGTTAGGGATAAACATTATTTTAATCGGGTTGGCCTACCAGAAAAAGAACCATGTGGATTTCATGGATGTGTTCGGTGTTTTATTGGTCCCTTTCATGGCTGTATTCTTTTCGTGGACCATAGACCTCGCTGTAATCGCTGGCATTATCGCATTCATTGGAACGGGAATAAGCCAGATGATAATAATTTCCGACGAAGTTGACAGGAACCGTTTAATACCGATCTCGCCGTGGGAAAAGATAAAAAAAGCGTTTTCAATGGTGTTCGCATCTGCGATAACCGTAATATCCGCGATGTTCGCTTTGCTTTTCATAGGTGTCGGCCTGGTAAAAGGTTTCGCGATAACAAGCATCGTAGGAGTTCTGATAGGAGTGCTAGTAACGCGGCCTGCCTACAGCCAGATTGTTGAAATTGTTTTGTCTGGCAAAAAGTAGTTATTTTTTATGATGAAAAAGTTTATCGATCGAAATTAATTCTTTCATGGGTTTGGTGGGAAACTCAGAAACAAAAACTTCACCTGTCGTCTCGTTATCCAATATCAATTTGAAAACGTTAGCCTTCTTTTGTATAATTTCCTGCGAACCGAAAAATTTCGCCGGCCTCGACTTTCACGGGGTTAGTTGACATCAGACATCGCCTGTATGACCGCCTGCGTGGAATCTTTTTTATGTATCGAGTCCATCGAAGAAATAAATTCCTCGACGTAAGCCATTTGTTTTCCGTACCGCTCGCGCAGTTTTCTTGTAAAGCTCTCGTAATCCGCAAACGTTTTATGGAATGATACCATCACGTAAGTCTTTCCGCGCAGCCCTTCTCCGCGTGCAAAGTATACGACCTCGGGGATTTTTGTTATGTAATTCGAGGCTTCCTCGACATGCCCTTTATCGGAATAATCGCGCCAGTCAAAAAATGTAATCACGGATATCGAAAAGCCGGCTGCCGCCTCATCCACAACGGCCCGGTAACCGCGGATAACCTTATCCCGTTCCAGCCTCTGGCGTATTCTCGTCACGGTAGGCTGTGTTAATTTCAAAAGTTGGGCTATGTGTTTGTCCGGTTTCCGCCCGTCCTTCAACAGCTCGAATAGAACCTGCTTTTCTTTGTCGCGCAACTCTGGCATCAAATCGTCCAGTATGTATTGACAGGTTCCGTATTTAAAAGTAATTTTTTTTAATTTATGTTTATAATCTATGCGCGAATACGCAGATAAAAACGCATTATGCTTTTAACCCATGTATTTTAATTAATCCCAAGTGGAGTATGAAGACCTCTCGAGTCGATCTTTGAAGAATATTTGCGTATTCCACCTAACAGGAATTGAGATGGGTGTGGCGGCTTCCTTTTAGCTTAGCCAGCCAAAAACGCCGCGCACCCAGCTAATTTTTCAGAACTTGTTTTCCGATCGGCCGGTCATTGACATTTTTTACTACGGACACGAATACGACCGCCCAACTAAACCGCAAAAGCGTGCCCAATCTCGTACAACCATTGTCTAAATTCCTTTAACATGGTACCACAGTTAATGCAGCAAGTCACTATTTAACCATTTCTATTATTAACTATATACTAGTAGTAACTGATTTCAGAACAAACCTTAACAAAAATAAAAAATTTATTGTTTTTTGTCAGACTCTATTTTCATTATAGCAGCTACTATATCGCCCGTCTCCTCCAAAGCTTTCGATGCATCTTCCCGTGAAACACCAGTCTTCTGAACTATAATATCTATATCAGAACCGCCATTTTCCTCTTCTATATCCCCGGTAACCTGATACGTGATTTTGCCCATCATCTCCGATTTCACAACCTGTGGGTTAGTGATGTGTATAGTGTTATTTCCAGCCTTAATCAGAACCTCGTCCGCCTCGATTTGCTCCATCTTCATGTTTTTCATCATCTTTTCGAGGTCACGCGGGTTAAACATGAAATTAACTTCACGAAACTGGCTTAAATCGTTAATAGTCGCGTGATTTCATGTTACCCTCAGGGTGAAGTTGCGTTACCGCGTGTTACTCCACGTGAAATAGCAGGGAGGTTAATCTAAGGTGAATTAATATAACCCCAACCAATCAACAACATGGATCACGAAACTTTAGGGTATGCGTGCGGTGTGCTTTGCGGGAGCGGCTTCATTAAACACGGCCGCAATTACTGTGTTGGTCTTCAGACCAATAACGGCATTTTAGCCGAACATTTCGCCGAGTCTTTGCGGGCAATACGGGGCTTCGAAACACTAACAAGGAAGAAAGCTATAGATGACAAAAGATATTTTATAGTAAATGCCTACGGCAAAGAACTCGTTTCGATTTTTGACAACATCGGATTCTTTCCGACCCGGAGGTCTTGGTTACCGCCTAAGATATCTTACGATAATCCGGAATTCCGATCCGGGTTATTGGCAGGTTTTTTCGACACCGCGTCGTATGTATACTTTAACCGTGAAAAATTTTCAATCTCTGGCAGTGGTTACAGGTATTTGCGCGCCACGTCCGTCAATACAGCAGGATTGGTCGAAATCAAAAAACTGCTGCTACTCGAAGGTATAGAATCAAATTTGCGTACAACGAAAGGCGGGTTGAGTTATTTAACAATCAGGGGAGATTGGAGGCTCAAAACGTTCGCAGAACGGATCAAATTACGCACAAGCAAAAAAGAATCAATAAAAATCATCATGGGCGTGGTATCAGTCAACTAAGGTTAAAAACATTAAAATTCGCGTTCGGCTCTGGTAATAATTTTTCCTATAAACCACCCCAAAATCGCGCCCGTTATCACATCGACTGGGTAATGAACGCCGATGTAAACCCTGGAAACAGCAACTAACGCCGCAAACGCAAAAAACAACAATTTGTATCGGACGTATTTTATTCCCATAAACTCGGCCCAAGCGAAAGCAGAAGAGCTGTGTGTCGACGGAAAAGAATACGGGCTTTCCGCGTGGTTAATCGCCCCGGCGGGTCTGGGCCGGGCGAAAAAATTCTGGAAAAATATAGAAAATGAAACCGTCGTCAACAGGAGTGCGGCCGCGTCTATTTTTGCCTGCCCCCCTTTCATGAAAGCTATACTTACGGTGAAAACTGGAAATGCTATGGCGCTGATGAATTCCATAAAGAACGCCGCATTGAACACATCAAAGCGTCCAATGATGTCAATCATCGTGGACTCCAATATCATACGTTACCAGCCTGGACCGTGATTTTTTCCGTCGCGCCTGTTGGCGTTCGTATTTGTATTTTACCGCCGCACTGGCACAGCCCGGTTAGTGGCGAAGCTGAATATTCGTTCCCGCACCCCGCACACACAAAACCCTCGAATACGTTGCTTTTTGTTTGTTTGGATTTCATCATTTCCATTAGCGAGGACTGTCGTCCCTTTCCCAGGAGCTCGGATTTACTGAATCCCAACGCCGTGAATATACGCTCGATCGGCGGAAGCATTTGGTTTTCCACATAATAAACGTGGTCTATTTCGAGCCGTTTTTCTTTTACATAAGCCGGATCCTCGGTTCGTTTAGAAAGCAGTTGGTTTCCTTTGGTTATGACATAACCTATCCTATCTCCAACTCCGGGCGCGTCTTGTGAATTTCTCTTGGCCATTTTTTTTGCCAATTCTATATGAGGCTGCATGCCCGCATAGTTCGATGGGCTTTTCGTTATGCTTTTCGTTATTACCAGCTTTTCTATGGGAATTTTGTTTTCTGCGAGATCCTTCATGACACCGTTGAAATAAGACAGCGCTTCTTTCGTGTCGCCTTTCTTCAGTATTATGTCTATAGTCTTATTCATCGTGTCGGAAACCAATTCGCACCAGTCTCTTCGTACAGTCTCGATGCCCTTCATTTCTATTTTGTCCTTCCATTTTCCGTTTTCTTTTACAAACTTCCAGGCCGCGTACCTTTTTTTGGTGAGTATCAAAAAGCTTTTAAACAGCTTTTCAAATTCCATCTGCATGGCCCCGGAAAGTTCGCTATTTATCGTATTCATTATTTCCGTTCCCTTATCCCACCCGCGCTCTAAATCCGTCTCGGGAATTTTTACCATTATAGAATCCGTGTCCCCGTAAACGGCTTGGTATCCGAGTTTGCTTTCAACCGTCTTGGTCACGGTTTGTATCAAATAACGGCCGCACGACGTGATTGCGTTGGCTATGTCCAATATGTATAACTTTGCTTTCGTGTACCCCGTATAACCGTAAAATGAATTTGCCAAAATCTTGGTCGCAAGCTGTTTGGCGTCCAATATCCTGCGTTTTTCCTCGTCCGTTTCCTGCCTCATCGATTTTTTTATCTTGGCGCGCTCTTCAAGGAGGTTTCCAAGTATATTTGGGATTATCCCCTCCTGTACATCCTTGGAAACGAACGTGTGGCCTTCCGGGGTTTTAATTGTCTCGACCCCGTCGATGTTTCCTTTTACAATCGTGGTTGGACAAATGTTGTAACTCCTGAATATGGACGGGTACATGCTGCGGAAATCCAAAACAACTATCAAGCCGTCAGAATGCAGCCCAACTTTCGGTGTTAACACAAACCCGCCCTTCAGCCCGTTGTCCTCTTTTTCCTGCTCCTTTTTCCTTATGTCAGAAGATTCCGGCCTGCATGGAACCACGAAATTTTTCTTGTTGAATTCTCGCAACAGAAGATTTTCGACGCGCCCGGCCTCGCCTCCATCAAGACTGTCCTGGAGAAGCACGCCGCTAAGTTTGGATAATTCGATATATTTGTCGAGCAGCTGTTTTTTAACGACTAGATCCAGCGCAAGTTCTGCGTCCTTCCGTGCGTAATCGATCAGCCTGGATATTTTATCCTTATCCCCGCTATTCCACAGCTTGGATATCTCCGAGTGTGCAACGTCTAATTTTTCCTGATTCAACAAAATTCTCGAAACATCCATGAGTCCGTATCGTTTGAAAAGAAAATTCTTTTTTATCAACTGGTAACTGTCCGCGACCACGCGGCCCGGAACGCTTGCGCGAACCCGGTTTTTCACAATTTCTTTGGTATACGCCTGTTTATCGTTGCATCTTCCGATGGTACGCGGCAATTTCAACATTTCCATGCGTTTTAAAATGAAAGGCAAGTCGAAATTGTTTATGTTGAATCCCGTAATCACGTCCGGGTCATAATCGTCTATGATGCCGGCCATCTTCGTGAGCATTTCTGTTTCGTCCAAGCACCTAATCACGCTGTCTGTGTTCGCACCGCGTATTGTAAGAACCATCGATTTATTTCCTCGGTGTTCAGGATAGAACGCAAGGCTGATTATGATTATGTCGTCTTCGCTTGGGTTTGGAAGTCCTCCGGACTTGGAAAGCGTTTCTATATCTACTGCCATGTATTTAGTTTGAACGCTCGCGGGTTGGTCTGTTGGTTTTATTTTTGTTACATTTACCGTGCGTTCGGTTTTCACGGTATGGGTGTTTATGTCTGCGCATTCCGTGTCGACCCAACCCATCCCGCTGATGGAATAATCGGCCATGAAACGGTATTTGAAAAGTATGTCGGCTTCAAAAATCTCCTCGACCTGCGGGTGTGTTTTCATCAAATCTCGCAGCTCGGAAACTTTCTGCGGATTTCTTAGGGTAACTTTCAACATCTCAGTCGGATCTTTGGAGAAACCTCTGGGGAGTTTTTTCATTACACGCTCGCATTTGATGACGTCCTGTTTGGAAGAAACAAACTTTTCCATGTCTTGTATTTTACCATCCCGCGCAAGCATATAAAAATACGGGAAATATCCTTTCACAAAACCGCAGGCCGTTTTATTATTTTCGTCCCGGCCGAACATCCTTACTATTGGACGGTCTTCGATAATGACATAATCCGCATCTAGGACTTGCATCTTCATAAGCAACCACTGTATTATCGTCCGGCTCGATTTAAATGCCAGGATTTTATATTTCGCGTGTTCAAGTCCGCCTCCACAAACCCGCTGGAAACCGACACAAACGACCTTCCCTTATGATTTGTAAACTGTGTGGAGCCGGAATCACCGAAGAAGACAAAGTCCGTATCGTCGTCGATAAAATTTAAATCCTCGCTGAATGCTGGCAAAATCGCGCCCGACACCGCATAACGCCTCTTCGAAAAAAACCTGGCAGATTCCTCTATGTTGCCTGCCGATTGTACCGGAAGGAATTGCAATTTGAATCTCACACCGTGTATGGAGGAAAATATCTTGGCCGGGCCGCTCACGTCCCGAGATGTGGCCGCTCCGTCGTGTAAAATCATGATTGTAATTTTTCGCGCATCGTCTTTATTCGAAAGGAAAATTTGCGCATCGCCGCGTTTCGCGATTTCGTTTATCTCCTCTTTCTGCGCGTCCGAAGACGCCCCGAAATAAAACGACGCCTGGGAGGTTGTTCTGGTTATGTCGCGTTTTATCGGAAGCTCGGGATAAATTATTTCCTCCGCTAACACGGATTTCCCTGAAAAAACCCCGGACACGGCCAACACATCGTCTTCTTTGATATTATGCGAGTTGGTGCGCACCTCGCATCTTCCCGTCAGATCCTCGAGATAAAACATATCCTGGCCCGGCTCCCGTACGATGCCCAATGTTACATTTCGCTGGCCGGGCCGCATTTTATTTATCGAAACCGGCTTTTCCTCCAAGCCCCGGATTATAACTTCGCCCAGCACTCTGATTTTATTTTTATAATATTCCAAAAAATCTTTGGCCTCGATTTCCGTTTTAACAATCTTTGATGGTATTACAATTAAGTCTGATTTGACGCGTATGTTTTGCAGTGTGGTCTCGTCCAACAGCGCGGGTATGGAGCCAGAAACTGTTTTTTCGTAGTCGTCTTCCGTTAACTCGCCGGCGATTGACGGGGATACCATTATTCCCTTATCTAAAAATTTAGCCAACAGCAACTTGTTCATAAAAACACTACTCGAAATAGAAATCTTTTTTCAGCATTTCAACTATATTTTCTCGCGTATGTTTCGACAACATCAAATTAATTTCCTTGGTGCGCCCGTGCCGGCCCTTTGATGTTGTATGGACAGACAAAATTCCGAGCATGCCAAGCTCGGATATGAGATCCGAAGCGCGGCGGGGGCCCAGAATTTCCAAGCCCCGCTTCTTGCAAACCGCTTTGTACCTTTCATAGGTTTCGCCCGTAGTTAGGTTTTGGTCCTGGTTATTGGCAATGGACCACAGTATAGCCTGGGACTGTCTGGGCTGGGTGCGCACAGTCTCAAGCACGCGGTCGGCGTTTATTTTTTCCTGCGCCCTATCGACATGCGCCTCTTCCAATGACAGGTCTCCATTCCTTTCCGCGATTTCGCCGGCCACCCGCAAAAGATCCAGAGCTCGCCTCGCGTCCCCGTGTTCCTGTGCTGCAAGAGCGGCGCATTTTTGTATAACTCCGTCTTTTAACCCGGTCGTCACGAATGCCAGCTTGGCCCGTTCGCTGAGTATGTCGCGCAGTTCCAGGGCATTGTAAGGCGGGAAAACAATTTCCTCCTCGTTCAAAGAAGACTTGACCCTGGGATCCAGCGCCTCCGAAAAAGAAAGGTCGTTCGTGACCCCGATAAGGGTTAATTTGGCGTTGGCGAGATCCTGGTTAACCCGTGTTAAGTTATACAATATATTATCGCCGACCTTTGAAACCAACGCGTCAATCTCGTCGAGGACCAACAAAACGTTTTGTTTTTGAGAATCCAAGCTCTCATAAAATATCTCGTAAAGTCTGTTTGTTGGCAACCCAGTCGCGGGCACACTGTAACCAAATTCTTTGCAAAGTTGGGCAAGCACACGGTATTCGGTGTCCGCAACCTTCTTCATCTTACAGTTGATAAAAACGACCTTCATTTGTATTCCGTTTTCTTCCGCGGTTTTAACCAACTCGGCCGTAACGTGTTTAACGCACAGCGTTTTACCGGTTCCCGTTTTACCATAAACAAACGTATTCGATGGTTTCTCATTACGAAGGCAGGGAGCCAGTATAGAAGCGACCATTTCCATCTGCTTGTCGCGATGTGCAATGTTTACCGGGTCGTAAGATGACGCCATTGGCTCCTTCGAGACAAAAATTTTCGCGTTTTTAAGGTAACCGGAAAATATTTTTTGCAAAGAAGACTGGGACATGAGTACCAACATTTCATTTGAATTGTTGGTATATAACATTAACCCCGAACACACACCCCATCATTTCCACTGCAAGGGTTTCCAGTTGTTATAAAACCCCCTATACTTAGGAAACGGTCCCTTTGGCGGGTGCAGGAAAGTTTTTGCTTTCGGTGATTCGTCTCGGTTAAAAATGTAGAAACCCGACGCGTTTTTATCATCGTCCATACAGACCAAAACCAGTAAATCGCTCCCCTCACACACCTCAAAAAAAATTTTTTCTTGCAAGCCGCCCGCGGAAAACACATGTCCGCCGTCGCCCGCGGTTGCGTATCTAACCTTGATCCTAATCATATCATGTTTTTTTGCCGCTATCAGGTCCGGCCCACCCTCAAAAAACAAATCCTGTATAATCCAACCCCGCAACAACATCTGTAAGCTAACGTGGTTTTTAGCTATCATGAAATCTTGGTTGCGGTGTTTAATTTTCATATGATATTATCTATATTATTATATATTTAATATAATTATATTATATAATATAACAACAACCAAAACAAAAAAAACGAAAAGAAGAGTTGCACACGAACCCATGGGGTCACTGTTTTAGGTTAAGAATTTTAACATCGGTTTTATCGCCTACCGACAACAAACCAACCCAACCGCCAGAAACCGGTCCGGGGTAAAGTAGTTTCGTCCCGTTTAGCTCGTCTACGCCGACAGCTTCGTGTATGTGCGCGCTTATCGACGCGTCGGGTTTGTTTTTAATTATAAAATCCCGCACAGCGGAAGAGCCCACATGCGCGCCCGTGCTGACACGGTCCAACTTTGTGTTTTTAGCGGGGTTGTGTGTAATCATAATTTTATGTTTCGTGCCCGCAACCAAGTCGAATCCTTTTTTTAATCCGGTGTTCGTTTCCTCTTCGCTCGGTTCAAACGGGGTCGCAAAGGGTGTTTTCGCGCCACCAAAACCAAAAAAACCGATCCCGTCGATGATCCTGCCTGTTCCATGAAGGTTTACCCCGTAATCGTTTAGTATCTTATGCGTCTCTGGGGGGTCGTGGTTGCCGGGCACAGCCAAAACCGGCCTTTTCAGTCCCAAAAGCTCGTCTAACACCAGATGCATCATGTCCTCCCGCGAAAACCCCATCAGCGACAGTCCGATGTCCGTAAAATCGCCCGGGCAAACAACCACGTCGACGCCAAAATTTATTTTTTGTAACACATCGGAAAGAGATTCAAAATCGCCGTGCACATCCGCAACCACAAGAATATTCATAAAACATTTTCCGGTAGCAAGCTAATAAAACCGGGTAAACGATATTTGTTCTATGGTTCTGGAAAACCTGACGGATTTTGAATCGTCAAAAAATCATTGGGGTCGCGTGTTCGCGTTCGGTTTTTTCGTGAACACCGTATCGTTGGTCGTTGCTAGCATAATATTTGAACCGGCAGCCGGGCTAGTGGCGTTGTTTTTGGTAAGCGCGGCAGCGTTCCCGCTGATGAGCAAAATTTTTGAAGCCGAGGAGACCATAGACGTTTCCGGCGGCGGGCATTTTTTGGAGCGCCACGGGAAAATGCTTAAAATATATTCCGGGTTTTTTATGGGTGTTTTGTTGTCGACATCAATCTCCTATTTTTCAATGGACCAGGCTCACGCAAACGACGTTTTCAGTTTTCAGCTTTCCGCGCTCAAGAGTTCTCACATCGGTGACCGGACAACCGGCGCCGCGTTCGACGCCTCCACATTCAACGTTATATTGGTCAACAACCTGCGCGTCGCATTCATTTCTTTTGCAGTTTCAATGTTGTTCGGGGCCGCAGCCGTGTTTATTGTTACTTGGAACGCGTCAGTAATCGCCGTGTTTGCCGGCATATTAGCGAAAGCCAGCGCAATGCCGTTGGCCGGGTACGGTGTTGTAGCCAGTCCGCTGGCTTTTTTATTCGGCCTCTTTTCAGCCACGGGATCCATAGCGCTTCACGGAATACCGGAAATAATGAGTTATTTTGTGGCCGGTCTCGCCGGAGGAATAATATCGACGGGAATAGAAAAGGAAAAATTAAATTCGGAACGTTTCAGAAAAGTTGCCAAGGATGGAGTAATTTTATTCACAATCGCAATTTTAATGATATTTGTCGCCGCGGCGATAGAATCGTATTAAATTTTATTTCAAATCTTCTAGATCCACGCGCAATCTTTGAATTGCATAGTCTGGAGTTTTCCAGCGTATTTCGTTGAGTTTTCTGACAACCGAGGTTCCTTTTTTATAATCGATCGGCCACACCCGAGTGAGGGGCGCCAGTCCGTGATTATCTCCAAGTTCGCTCCTCCTTGCCGCTCTGGGTTCGCCCAGCACACCAGGCTCTTTTAGAACAGAAAAATGTGGCCCATTGTAAAAATGTTTACCCTCAGAATCGTTTTTGAGTGGGCCAGAATATTTAGGTATACTCTCAACGGCGTACCGCAGCAGCGTGTAACCCCTGTGCGTCATAAAAACCAATTCATCCAAATTTTTGTTTTAACGCCGCAACAACGTCCTCGACGCTGTTTAATTTGGAAACAGCAAGAGGTATACCCTCAACGTCGGCTATGCGTTTCGCAATTTCATCAACTTCGCGCGCCCCGTGAAGGATGATTAAAGCCGGCCTCAAATTTGTTACTTTAATCGCAACCATCGGAGAACGACCGGTCGAGGTGTTCGTAAAAATTAGGGCGCGCTTCGTAGTTATGCCGTACAGCTTTACAAGGTCAGAATAAGAAAATTCTAATATCGCCCGCAAAGAATCGATAACCGTATACCCGTAAACTTCCTGCTGCGGCGAATCCTTGCCCGCAACTATGCTTGCGGACATGGCTTCGCAAAATTCGTCTACACGCACACCCTTGTCAAATTCTTTTAGCTCAATGACAGCTTTCGTAATCGGAAGTTGCCCGGCGTTTTCGGAGAACTGTCTCGTCACTTTCCCGCCGGCCGACTCGTCGATGAGTATCATCGCACCAACCATCTTTTTTACAACGCGTATGCCCGGAGATTTTCTTCGCCCGGATTCGTAGTCCGAGATAACGGACGGGGTTATTTTTATGTGGCCGGCCAAAACCCGCTGCGGTATCTTAAAAATGTTTCTCCATTTTTGTATAGTTTTTCCAGCGTCTTCGGAAAGAACAATTTCGCCGGCTATCTTGCGCGCCAAACTTTCTTTAGCCAGCTGCCACTCATCCACAAAAATCAATTAAAAATACACAACCCCAACATATAAAACCGACGTAGTCGATATCGACGAAATGCGCCGTTGTTAAAACATCGACGGCCGTATTAATAACTTTGAACTGGTGTCGGCAGGCGAAAATCCGAAAGTTGTAGTTTTATAAACCGCTTCACGCAAAGCGAGTTAAAAATTCGTTGAACGATAACGCGACCCGTTGCATTTTTTCTTCATTCAAACCGCCAGTTAGTTGTTCAATATCAAGCAGCCACCAACCCCTGCGGGATATTTTCCATGCCAAAAATCCTTTGCAATTTGCGCGCCGGCACCACTCCTTCAATGCGTGCAGATCCTCATCGCTTAATTTGACATAATTTTTTCGGAATTTACATTCGAACGCAAATATGGCCCCTTTTTTGGCAGCTATAATGTCAGGCGAATAGTATCTTGCGCCCGCGGTTAGGTTGCCAGAGCCGGCGCTGCGCACAACCGCAAAATCCCAGCGCCACATTAATTCGGCGAATTCTCTTTCCGCATTCGACCCTTTCGCGTACATAAACAGCTTTATTATTTGTGCGTACCAGATAAAAATATGACAGAACAAATGCGTGTCAAGGACGCAATGACGCGCCGCATTGCAACCATCGGCGAAAATTCAACTGTGCAAAACGCCGCGGGACTGATGAAGAAATGGCGCGTCGGTAGTTTAATCGTAATTCGCGGCAAGAACCCCGTGGGGATAATTACGGAGTCGGACATCATCAAAGGCGTGGTTAGTCGTGACCTGTCCGCAGCCAATGTCGAAGTTAAGGAAATAATGGCGTCGCCGTTGAAATTTTTGAGCCCGGAAGAAAATTTAAATGACGCTTCCAGAAAGATGATAACTAGTCGCATTCGACGCATGCCCGTGATCAGTAAAGGCGAAATAGTTGGGATTTTAACCCACACGGACATAGTGCGTGTGGCGCCGTCGTTAATAGATATATTATCTGAACGCGCCAAGATGCGCGAATCCGAGCCTCAGTTGGAAATCGGCCACAGTGTGGGTTTATGCGAGTCCTGTAACAATTACTCGGAGCGCTTAACGTCCGTAGACGACGAATGGGTGTGTGAGGATTGCAACCAGGAAAAAACAACAGAATGATCCGTTTAATTAACCAATTTATTAAATTGTTTCTACAAAAATTCTTATGGACGAAATACTGGTAAAGGACATAATGACGGAAACCGTGGTTTCTGTAGAAAGCGGTGTTTCAATCCGCGAAGCTGCGGAGAAGATGACATCGGAACGTGTCGGCAGCTTGATCGTAACATCTTCTAACAGACCAGTGGGCATATTGACAGAGTCGGACATAATCAAAAAAGTCGTCAGCTTCGGCGAGAATCCTGAAAAAATGACCGTTGGCCAAATAATGAGCGCCCCCATAATATTCGTATCTCCTTTGCAAAACGTGACCGACGCTGCGAGTTTAATGATTTCCAACCGCACGCGCCGGCTGCCTGTGGTGGAAAATGGAAAAATAGTCGGCATCATCACGCACACAGACATAGTTCGCGCATCACCAGCGATGATACACCTTCTTGAGGAGCGCCTGAAAATGCGAAGCGGGGCAGAAGAAATACCCCGAAGAGAGGCCCGCATACGCGTCGGCGACATGGCAGGCATATGCGACGACTGCGGGAATTATTCGATGAACTTGACATCATTCCACAACGATTTCCTATGCGAAAATTGTTTGAAAGAACACAAGGCGTCAAACCAAAAAAGGGACGGGTTCAGAGACTGGTCGAGGATGAGCTGATGGAACAGGTTTTAGTTGTTAACACGGAAGATCTTAAATCAACAATCGGAAATAAAACCGGTTTAATAGAATTCGATAAAAAAATTTTGGATATGATCGAAACGAAAAGTTATTTCGTTAACCGCAGCGAGGCTGAAACTGACGAAACAAAAAAACAAATCATTCCGTATTGTATGGTTATCAACAATGACAAAATTCTAGCAGTGAAAAGGAAAAACCCCAGCGAACTGCGTTTAAAGGATATGCTATCGATCGGCATAGGCGGCCACATTAACCCTGTTGACCAAGGCACGGACACCGTGTCCAATGCCGCGATGAGAGAGTTAAAAGAAGAAACAGATTTTTCCGGTAATGTGGTTTCGCAGGTCGTCGGTTTTTTATCGCTCTCTGACACACCCGTTAACCGCGTTCATTTCGGCGTGGTTTACAGATTGGAAATTGACGCCGAGGTTAAAGTAATTGACGAAGGGTTGGAAGGGAGCTTTGTTCCGTTGACAGAGTTGCCGAAATTGTCGGATAAGATGGAAGGGTGGTCGAAAGTTTTGGCCGAACGGGTCGATATGTCTACACTCGGTTATGCGTTCAAATCTTCTACAAAACAGACCGACGGACCCACGAGTTACACTTTTGTGGCGGAAGATAGTAAAAAACCGTAACACCGCAACCCTTATAAACCCAGTGCATCATAAGATCTTAGATTTACACAGACAGACAACGTTCATAATCATCATTTGGCCGTTTACAACAAACACAGAACGGCCAGGCTAGTGACAGGCTGCAATGAACATTTCTGGGTAAATCTTTTGAACAGTAAAATCTGTCCAAAAATCATGGAGGAATGACTCAAATGGCAAAATTACCACAATCGACTACAAAATACATAATCGAGGCGCAAATAGACGCAGAAGGAATAGTTGAAAAACCGGATATCATAGGCGCCGTCTTCGGGCAGACCGAAGGTTTGTTAGGAACAGATCTGGAACTGCGCGAGCTGCAGCGCACCGGCAGGATAGGGCGCATCGAAGTTTACATCACCGCAGCGCACGGAAAATGTTCCGGAAAAATAACTATACCATCTTCATTGGACGCATCAGAAACTGCGTTAATCGCAGCGGCGATAGAAACCATCGAACGTGTCGGACCGTGCAATGCAGTAATACATATCACCAAAGTCGAAGACGTTCGAATAGCGAAAAGAAAATATATTATCGATACTGCCAAGAAAATTTTACGCGAATTGGTTTACCAGTCTCTGCCGGAATCTGAGGTTTTATCAGAACAGATAAAACAGGAAATACGCGTAGCGGAAATAACAACATTCCGTAATTTGCCTGCGGGTCCGGATGCCGCGAAAGCCGACGATATAATCTTGGTCGAGGGTCGCGCTGACGTTTTGAACCTGCTAAGAAACGGAATCAAAAACGCAGTCGCGGTTGGCGGAACATCAATACCGCCAGAAATACGCGACATCGTGCGTGAGAAGGAAGTTACGGCCTTTTTGGACGGGGATCGCGGTGGCGATCTGATATTATCCCAGCTTTTACAGTTGACGGACGTCGACTATGTGGCCCGTGCCCCGGAAGGCAAAGAAGTCGAAGAGCTGACGAAAAAGGAGGTCTACAAGGCCATTCGCGAAAAAATATCCATGGATCAATTAAGATCAGAGAACAAGGACACGTTTGGTAAATACGGACGTTCTCGTGTTGAGCATGTCGAAAGAGCGCCAACTGTAGTCGAAAGGGAAGAATCAGCCGGCACAGAGCAACCAACTGAGGAAACCCCGCAGGAATACACCCCCAGACCGGTTGCTACAGAAAGGTACGATAGCGACGAGCCAAGGCGCACAATAAAAATACCCAAGAAGTACGCGGACATTTTCAAAGAATCGTTGGGCGAATTAGTAGGTACCAGAGCCGCTTGCATCTACGATGACAGCTTAAACCTATTGGGCCGTGTTCCGGCCAAGGATATAGCCGGTTCACTGTCGGGCATACATGCACACGCCATAGTTCTTGACGGTACCGTAACCAAGGATTTGGTCGAAATAGCCGAGTCCAACGGCGTAAAGTTTCTCGTTGGTACGGAGAGGGATAAATTGCCGAGAACAAGCGTAATCGTAATAACGAAAGGGGCGCTGCAGGGCAAAAAAGCGGAATAAAGCTATTTATAGACCGCTAAATCTCTTAGGAGACGCCAAAACTTCTCAAAAGCTTGACAAAGCCATCTGTGGTATTATTATCTGTAGAGTATTTCATACCACAGTGTCGGAAATTACCCAATTTGGGCACCTCACACAACCTTAGAATCGACATAAGATATCCGACAACAACCGACAAATCGACAATTGGACTAGAAATCTCAAATTTAGAACAAATCACGGTTTCTTGAGAGGGAAAACCGCAATATCGGAGTACCTTGGACCAGTCGGCGTTAGCACGCTAGCCTTCAGTTTTACCGCGTCCACCAGGGTTTCCCCGAAGAAAGTCTCACTTTCCTTTAGTATTATTTCTTCGAGCTTGTTTATATTCCTTATTGACTTCACACGTGCAATTGTGATGTGTGGAATACCCTCTTTCTCGTCATTTTTCGGGCAAATTCCCTTCACAACCCCAGAAATCCTGCCAAAAAGCCCTTCAAGATAGGGTTTTCCGTCCCCTATGCCTGCCCATATCACCTTAGGTGCATTCGAAGGCCCGAAGAAACCGATCCCGCGAACACTCACTTTCGAAGACGTTTCACTCTTTAGAAGGATGGTTAGCGCGTCAATAACCCTCTTTACTTGGTCATTAGTCAGGTTACCTAGGAATTTGACCGTGAAATGAAGGTTTTCGGGCTCAACAAGCTTCACGTCACCTCCACAATACTTCACGTGACCTTGCGTTACCTTCACGTTAACCTTCACGTGATCATTTATGTCTATCGCTAGAAAACACCTATTTGCCATTAGAATCGCCCAATTATTCAAATTTGGTTCACGTTACCATACGTTAACTTCACGTTACTCAAATATAAAGGTAACGCATCTTCACGCAACTTCACGTGTATGTTTATATATTCACGTGAATGTCATATTACTTAACGTGAAGAATATGGAAAGCGGCCAGATAGCTATAAACAATGCTGAAAAACCGGCCTGGCGGGAAAATCCCTTCTCCTTGAAGATATTGCCCCAGCTGTTCGTAGGCTACTCTGAAGAGCTAAATAGTTTGGTCAATGCCATGGAGAACAACGAAAAGATAGTAATGCTAATCGGCCCGACAGGTGCCGGGAAAACCACCCTTTTGAGGAAGCTCATAGACACCGTGGACAGCGGAACCGCGGTTTTGTACGTTACAAAACCGCCGGAGAGGCCGGAAGATTTTGTGATTCTTTTCAAGTCTGTTTTAAAGCCGTCTTTTTTTGAGCGGATCTTGTCGATGGATAAGATAACGCTCTATGATTTGGCGAATTACGTTAATCGGAAATTGAAAACCAAGAAAATGGTCATACTCGTCGACGAATGCCACGAAGCCCCGACAGACGTTTTGGAGTGGTTGAGAACAATTTCCGATCAGGTAAACAATTTGTCCGTGATAATGGCGGGCCTGCCCGGTTTGGAAACGATGCTGGAACAGAAATTGGAGACGTTATTGAACCGCGTAACAGTTCACGTTGAGTTAACGTCATTATCACGTGAAGAGGTCGAGGAATTAATCCGTAAAAGAATCGAATTTGCCGGCGGAACAGGCACAGGCCCGTTTTCACGTGAAGCGATAGACGTGATTTACGAACGCACCGGCGGGTTCCCGCGAAACGTGTTGAAAATGTGTGACGATCTGATCTCGGAAAACAAGGGTAAATCGCTGGTTATTGACAAAACCACAGCCGAAAGCACCAAACCACCCGAAACCGCGCCCGTTAATCTCAATTTCATAGAAACACTGCCGGAAAAACAGAAGGAAATTTTGAAGCTGCTCGCGATTTCGGGCCCGCTAAGCCCGTCGGAAATAGCGGAAAAGATGGGGCTGGAAGACTACAAAACCGAAGACCACGCCTCGCGCTCCGTCAACAACATCCTAAGAAGATTAATGGAAGGAGACTGCCTTCTGCGAGAGAAACACGGCAAGGGATTCGTCTACAAATTGTCCCCGAAAGTGAGGACTCTTTTGGCAACTACATAACTAGAAACACTCCCGGAAAGCCAGAAGCATCGAGGAAACTGAAACATACCGTATACTGTATCGGTATGTTTCTAGCAACCTATGCTTTAGTTTTCAACGGTATGTTTCAGTCGGAGCGAACAATATTTAAAGTATTGGAGCTATAATTACAGTTATCGGTGATTAATTATGGCAGGCGAAGAGAGAATACGTGCAAGAAATTTTGTTGGCAAGATTGTAGTTTCTGAGGAGACCGGACGCAAATTCGGAACCGTCGGAGATATCAGCTTCATAACAGAATCCGGCGAATTGATGAATTTGGTAATGGTCGACCCGACAAAACACGCAGACGGTTTGAATTTACAAGAGGATAAAAAGGGTCGGCGTTTAATTCCATTCTCGTCCGTTAAATCCGTCGGCGATTTCGTCATAATCAGCGAAGAAGAAGTTGCTTAATAACTAAAGTGAGACTTCAGACAACGCCATCAGACGTTAGTGAGAAAAATACCTTTCTGTTTCTTCGTATTTTCTTTATTTTACCCAGGTCACATAGTGCGTTTAACCGTTCTGATGCGGTGTTGCGTGATATTTTAAACTCCTGCGAGACAGCGTCTGCCGTTAACTCGCCTTTCCCCTTTAACAACAGCAAATACGCCTCATCTAATTCCGATTCGACCTTCCCGGCCATTTTATCCAAATCGCGTTTAACATCGCGCGGCGCTCCGGGGGTCATCTTCTCCATCAATGCGTAAAGCTCGTTCTTGGTGGGTAACGCATTAACCCGGTCGCTAACTTCGGGCAAATAAGACAGTTTAGAATTCATCTCTTTCATCGTTTCAAGCATGCCGGAAAATATTTCGTGTTCAATGACCTTCTTCTGGATAGGATGTTCCGAAATGGCCTTGATTCGCTTTTCCATGTTCTCCACCCTGTTTATTGTGTAATCCATATTACCGCCTTTTCGCAGGAATTCTTCGAACTCTTCGGGGGTCATTTTGACAGGTTTGTCATGTTCCAACGGCTGTTGGGTTGTTTCTTGTAAAATCTGTTTAACAGGCTCTTTCCTGCCGAAAATAAGCGCTTTTATCGAATCAACAAACCCCATATACATCAACTGTCGGTTATGACCGACAAGACGAATTGTCGGTTAACCGACAATTAGAATTGTGAGTCTTGGTTAATAAAAACACAGCCAACCCCGGCTTGATACGTATAGGAAAGCCGAAAATTCAACCAAACGAGGTCGGATCTTACGTACAAATCATTTCTAATCCCGTATACCGTCCGGAGTAACTTTGAACACGGCTTCGCCTTCCGGGAGGTGTGGCGAATCTATCAAGCGCACAATACGCTTGTCCTCCTTACTCTTACGCAAATAAAATCTCACAGTGGAAGCATGTCCTAGTATGTGCCCGCCTATAGGAGCAGTCGGGTCGCCGAACATCATGTCTGGTCTTGCCATAACCTGGTTCGTAACATAAATCGCTACGTTGTGTGTATCAGCCATTCTCAGTAAATGGTGTAAATGGCGGTTTAATTTCTGCTGCCTTTCCGAAAGCGTCCCGCGTCCAGTGTAATCCGCTCGGAAATTCGACATCAACCCGTCAACAACAATCAGCTTGATATCATTCTTCTCAATCATATCCGCAGCCTTTTCTGCAAGCAACATTTGATGATCTGAATTATGCGCGCGGGCCACAAGTATATTTTTCAACGCTTTCTGCGGATCCAAACCGGCGCCCTTTGCGAGCTGTTCAATGCGCACGGGCCTGAAAGTATTTTCACAATCTATCATCATTCCCTTCGCATTTAACCCGCCCTTTTCTAGAGGCAATTGCACGTTAATCAATAATTGGAATCCAAGCTGGCTCTTGCCCGAACCAAAAGCTCCGTAAGCCTCGGTCATCGACTGCGTCTCTATCCCGCCGCCAAGCAAATCGTCCAGCGCCTTCGAACCGGTCGTAATAAAACCTACGGTTTTTCTTTTCTCCTTTAACTTTTCAGCGGTATCAAAGCCCATTTCCAACGAATCACGCGCAGCCTCAATTATCTTCGCAGCGGTTATCTCTCCGACACCCGCGACGTCAGCTAATTCTCCAGAAGAGGCGGCCGCAATAGTCATCAAATCGTTGTACCCAACTTCGCGTAATTTTTCCGCAACCTTCGGCCCGACTCCCGGTAAATCTTCAATCTCAATCTTTTTCATATTAACCGCCCATTGCAACTAAAATCTTATCGGACTCTTCTATAGGATTAATTTCGTTTATGTCTGAAACGATAAATTCAAGCCTGTCGAACATCTGGTTTCTTTTTACGCGCCCGGAAAACAGCATTTCCCGCCCTAGCAGGTTCGGCGCCTTTTCAGTTATCGGTGCTGTCCTGTTCATGCGCTCTCGCGCAAGGGAAAGCGCGGTTTGCACGTCCATTCCAATGAGTTTTTGCGCCACGTCGCGGAAAAACACCGCTCTCATGGACATTGTACCATCATCGATCACACAGGATAAAACCATAGAATAATCCGGCGCCACATATTGATGTTCGTCGCAGAAAAATTTATTGTCGTTCGCTCGCACACGAATGCCGCATTGCGGGCATATTTCATAGAACGGGTCCGATTCAAACATTTGGACAATGGCACCGCGTATTTTGGTTGTCACGCCCTCGCGCAATTCTCCAAGGTTGCCGCCTTTTTGTTCACTCACAGCGTTGTTTATCGAAGGAAATTCAATATCAACTTTTTCTATTTTGCCTCTGTTGCCCAATCGTAATTCCGGTTCTCCGCGGTTGTCTTCTTTGCTGTAACCCATTACTTTTACTATGTCGCCCTCTTTCAGGTTTTCCAGAATTTTTATCTCGTCGTTCCACAACGACATGCGTATAGTGCCTGTAGGATCCCATAAAACGATGTTGGAGACCCTTCCTTTGTTGCCGTTTCTCTCAAATTCGCGCGCAGCAAACACACGAAAAACGCGCGCAGTAATTTCGGTGTTGCGCATTCCGGGAACAATGTTTTTTATCTCCAGCTTGTGGGTCACACGAGTTAATATGTCCACATTCAAATCACGCGCAACCAAATGGGCCGCGCCTTCCGAGGAAATTAACCCGGACAATTCCGCCTTTTTATCCTCTATCTTTTGCTGGATGGAAATATTGTCCAATCCGACCTGTTCAGAAATCTTGCTGACTATCTCCTCAAGTGAAAGCATGTTAAGAATTGAAATTAAGCGTATTAATATCCGAACTAAAATGGAGTTCCTATAGCTCGATGTTAAACCAGCTTCTTCTTCGCTAGCCGTATATCAGCGTCAATGATAGTTTTTCGCCCAGCATGCCGCGCCATCGTCGCAGCTTCCGCGGACAGTTCAATCGCCACGCCCTCAAGCGTTTTCGCAAACTCATCGACCGCATCTTTGCCAACCCGCCCGCCCCCGATTTTTCTTAGAACGCGCTCGCAAGCAGCGTAAGGAAGTTCAACCATAACAAAAATTGCATAACCTTGCTTTTATCCTTTTGCGTTCATCTGCAGCCGTTAATCGCACGCATCCGTTTTTGCTTATATTTCTGGAAAATGAATTGTGAATAGATTTTTGCAAAAAGGGATTGTATGAAAAAAAGAATTCTTGTATTGTGCGCGGATCGCGACGACGACGTTGGGCGCAAAACCCATTTCAAGGGCCCGGTATTGGGAAGGGAAAAAAACATTTCTTTAGCAACCGCCATGGGGTTGAGTGATCCCGGCGACTCGGACACCAATGCAATATTCGAAGCTGTAAAGGTCAGCGACGAATTGGCGCAAGCGTCCGACGTTGAAGTTGCAACAATCACAGGCCACAAAGAGGAAGGACTCAAAGCGGACAGGGAAATCGTAAAGCAGTTGGACGAAATCACCAAAAAATTTAAGCCTGATGGAATTGTGTTTGTCAGCGACGGCGCAAGCGACGAATATATCATACCGCTTTTGTCTTCCAAAGCCGGCATAATATCAGTTCGTCGCGTGATCGTACGTCAGAGCGAACGTTATGAAGGTTTTTATTTTGCCATCCAAAATTTCATCAGACACTCCCTGGAAAACCCGCGGTTGGCTCGTGTGGTTTTTGGTTTGCCGGCAATAGCATTCATATTGTTTTCTATATTCGATGTGGTCGCTTGGAGGTTTATTCTCGGGGTTGTGGGAACTTTCTTATTCGTCAAAGGCTTTGGGCTCGAGGGGTTGGTCGGCAGTTTCTTGCGTGAGTTAAAATTCTCGCTGCAGGTGAGAAAAACAACATTCTTCCTCTACGTATCGGCCATGGCCATCGGCCTGATAGCGACATCGAAAGGTTACGAAGCAACGGTGATCGCGGGTCCCCAAATCTGGTACAAAGCCCTCGGAATGTTTGCCTACAGTTCAGTGTACATCTACTTCCTGGCCGAAATCATGTCAGTTATAGGTTGGTTAATCAGCCATCCAGATCATTACAAACAAGCCATCAACCTTATCATTTTAGGGTTCGCGCTAAATTTCCTGGTTTACAGCGCTTCGGAAGTTTTGATAGTCCCGGACAAGGGTTTGTTAACATTCATGCTCTCACTCATCCTTGGATTTCTAGTGATCGTAACGACGTTTGCGTTGGAATCAAAAAGTAATACGAAATAACATGCATTTAGAAATATACTTATATATAAATAGAATAAATAATACGTATAGAATATTATATTATAAAATATATAATAAAAACTATTTAAGTTCTGAAAAACAGAGTAATTGTAGTCACATGTTGGAGTGAGACTTTGGCGGAAATTGAGGAAAATAACATCCTGGAAGGCTTATTTTTGCACGAAAAGCCAGCCAGATTACTAATATCGGCTAAAATGCCCAAATACGCATCCCAATTGGCGAAAGAAGTCAATTGCACCTTTTCCCATACAGTTAAGTTGTTGGAGCAATTCCGTAAAATGGGCCTTGTTACCTTCAAAAAGACGGGTAGAATCAAGATGATCGAGCTAACAGACGACGGCAAAGAGATCGCAAACTACCTTGAAGGCCTGGTAATGAAGATAACCAACCTTGAAAAAACCCACAAAACCAAGGAAATTCCACAATAATCGTGACACCATTATTTTCGCATGTTTTGCCATGTAATCAGGGTGCCACGAATGGCCAAAACCCTATCCTTATATACCATCTGAGACTTTTCCTCGATATACACTAAATTTGCGAAAATCGCTAAAGTTCACACACCACGACTCAGCAACCTATATAAGTCATCCGAGACTATTCTAGATATGCAAAAAATCACGATTTCCGATTTACCAATACCCAAAACCAAGGACGCGCGATTGGTTTGCAACTGGCTATTAAACTCGTTAGGCCTTATTAACCGCGACGAGCAGGGCGATAAAATGACTGACATCTTCATGTTTTTGGCAGGCAGGATGCAGGCCAAGGGCCCGGAAAACCGCCCAAAAACAGCCAAAATCGAGGAAATACAGACCCATATCGGCGTCCCAAGGTCAACATGCTACAAATATATGGGGCGCCTAATTGACTCCGGGCTCGTAAAAAAGCTTTCAGCAAACGAGTACAGCTTATCAGAAGGGGAAATCTCCCGCATTATACAAAATATACGCAAAGACACCGATAAAGTGTTAGAAAAGCTCCAGTCGCGTGCCGAGCAGTTGGATAAAGAGATGTCCTTTGTATGAACTCTCACGGCCCCTGTGAAAATTCGCCAATCTTAACAAATTTAATAAATAACTATTCTATAAAACAGCTGTTAAAAACTAGTGGTAATAAAACAAATATAAAAAACTATATAACAAACAGAATAATAAATGAAATATATTTTATAGTAAATATATGTTATTTGCAAAGTGAGGGTTAGAGTTTCCAGAAAAAAGAACCACCAACCAGTAACAAATAAATACAAGGAAAAACAACTAAGTGAGATGTCAGAAGAAAAGCCGCTTTACACAAGTGAGAGGTATGGCATAGCATCGCCAACTTTTGCACAATTTTGTAGAGGGTTGCGGGGAACAGCAGTTCAGAAATTTTACGTTCGAGACGACGGAACCGGTATCTACCTTAAGGCAAACAGCCATTCTATCGACCTGGTTTACAAACCCAACTCTTTCAACCGAGCTCTGCTAAGCAGATTAGACGCTCCGATGGGCCAGCTAAACCTGTTTCCCGAAGGCAAGGAAGCGACAATAGCCGAATATTTGACGCCTGATGTGGTAGAAGAGGCTAAAATAGCGGTTGAAGATCCAGCTGTCATAACCAGTCTGTTATCAAGCCTTTACGAAGGCAAAATTCTGGAAGAAGCATTTCTTGAAACCAGACACGGTCCAATATTGAACTCCAGAGGCTTCCGAACACCGGACGACACGCCCTTCTTTTTTCCAAGCCCGGTCCCAGTTAGGTTTGTCGACGATGAGGTGGTTCTATTCATGGAATCAAACTCTTTCCTTTATGTGGTATGCGAAAGTGGCGGACAAAAAACAACTTATATCCCAACCCAAGCCGACAGATGACCGACACTTCGTTATTTCACATCAGCCGTCGTCAATTGTCGGAAGAGATCGACACAATACGGACGATTTAGTGTTAATTTTTCATACAGCAACCCGAAAATCACCGTTGATAGAAACAAGCGAAAACCACATGTTAAGTCGTAAACCCGTTCTTCGTGTGTTAGAGTTCGTTGAAGAATTCGGACATCATATATAATATACTATTTTACGAAGCCGTCTCGTACAAACGCCCAAGATCAGTCAGAGAATAAACATTGACGAGGATATTTCCGCTCCTTCTGTTGGTGTCAGTCTCTTTTCTAAGCAATCCCGCGTCGACCAGTACATCATGAATTAAGCTGTCCTCCGGTCTGTCAGCCCTAATACGGACCTGTCTTTTGCGCAGTACGTCTTGGACAACATCATCGAACGCACAATCGACCTGAGGCGTACCATCAGCCTTAACATGGTTTGTGACCGATATTATCCTTCCGTTGCGCGAAGAGTTATAACTCCTGTCTACAACCCCTGCTTGTTCCAAAAACTCATCTGTGCGTGCATATCTGTTGAAATTTGGGTATTCCGGACCCAACCTGTAACGCGAGGCGACACCGGAACGCAAACCGTTTAAACGGGAGCCCAGATACTCAGTTACAGATTCACGGACATTTGTCATGTAACTTAATTTATGGCAACGCAATTAAATTCCAGTCAGTCAAAAAAATTGAACCTGCGCAGAAGCGTTTAAATCTTTCAACTATACAGTATTTTCATGACTTACGACAAGAACTATTTGGACGGAAACAGAAGCAACAAAGCAATACTATTGGCAAAAGACCGCGGCGCGGTCTGGGTGGAATACGACAGGGGGCTTTTTGATGTAAAAAGGGTCTACGCAATGTTGGGTTCGCAACACGCTAAAGGCGAGTCCGCGCTGAGATACGGTCCTGGAGGGCGCCAGAGGGAATTAACAATAAAAGCTACATTTCCCGCACGCGGAGACATAAGAGCCATGCCGGTAGACATAGTAATTTACAACGAGCTTGACGCGGGTTTCGTTCAAATGAGCACAGATAGCGAATTCGCGGACGACCCCCGATATGTTTCTTTGGTTCGCCATTTATGCGACCGCCGGTCTGCGGTAGTTCTTAATGACGGCGCATTGAAGGCGTTAAGCCATGCGCTTTTCGACGAGACATTTAAACGGGCAGAGCTGTACGCGGGCAACGGGAGCGGAAATTCTCGGACAAGTATTACCACCGCAAAAACCAGTCAATGAACTGTCACGGACACAGCATTCGACAACAAGAAAATATAATTCTGGTCGGAAACAAATTAATATATGACCGGAAAACCAAATAATTTTGTGAAAAACCAAAAATTAAGCACGTCCGGCATGGTCGCCATCGCCATACTAGTTATACTGGGCGCATTCTACGCACTCGCGCCCCACGACCTGCACATCAGTTCCGGTTTCGGCTATGGTCTGGAGCACACAATTCATTTAGTTTTGGGTTTTATCTTGTTGGCAGCAGCCGCAGCGTATTACGCCAAGCAAACCGGCATGATGAAGAAATAAAAATTACCAGTCCGCAGTTTTTTCAACAACGCCGTCAATCTTAACTTCGCCGGATTTTAATTTCTTCGTTACGAACTCATAAACCTCTTCCGGAACCAAATGTTTCCATTCACCGCGCAGGCGGATTATATTCCTTATCCGTGTAGCGTTGTATTTTTCCGGCTCCAAAAAATCCGGCGCAGCGATTTTATAATCCTTTTCCAAACATTTTTTCGTCCAATCATTGCCCGTAACGACAACGTCAAAATCATATTTTTCAATCTCTTCGGCCCACTTTTTGTCATCAGGAATATCCGGAAGGCCAACGATTTTGCACCCCTCAAAAATATTTTCCTCTTTCAACACAACTTCTGCCATTTTTTTGCGTTCATCAAAAGAAAACGGGTTGCTGCGTTGGCGTGATGCGTTTGCGCTTCCTATTGCGATTAAAATATTATCGTATTTTTCCAGTATCTTTTTTATAGCGTGTAAATGGCCTAGGTGGAAAGGTTGAAAACGCCCTACAAAAAGTGCGATCATACAATTAAAACGTGTCGGGGGTTTATGAGTTGATCCGAATGCGGTTTAAATCCTTTCGGTAGCATAGAACATTTTATGCAAAACAAGCCCTATTTGTTCGCCGTCGAATTTAGCATGAACGGCGGCAAACCTGTCAAAGGTAAAATAGCGGTAGAATTTATTGGCGGCACAATACATTATGTTGGGGAAAACAACCGGAATGCGGAAAGGCCTGTGCGGAGTATCGGCGACGAAATAGTACGGATAAGATATAACAGCGGGTTGCTGGCACAAAGAAAGTTCGGCCTTTATGGCCTCACCGATGGAAGACAGATTATCGTTGATTCATCCCCGTCCGGCAGCTCCATGTCGATTGAAAGGGACGGAATAAAACCCAGCGAACCTTTGTCCGTTGCGCACGAATTGATTTTGCCGGACGGCCGTGTTTATGTCGAAGAGTCATTATTGATGAGGGGATCCAGCGACAAAGAAACTTTGAAAAGAGTCAAGCATTATACGCCGGAATTGTTTGAGAGAATGCTGGCCGAGTTATCGGCGGCTTAGTTTAGAAAAAATTATTTAATTTTCATTATAATAATTGTGCGCGAAGGCAATTATTAGTATCTTTTCATTGCACCAAGAAAAAAATTTTATCCTATATAGTTGCTCTGGCCTTCAACGCTTTCTTCGTCGTCCTTTGAGTCTTTGCTCTTTTCAGAAGTTTTTTTCGGCGTCACGATCGGAACTTGCAATGGAGGAGGCAGCTGCATATCATCCGACAGCACAAGGGCCTTTAACAACCCCTTCCTGAATATCGTGTTATAGACTTCAATCATGACATTCTGTGGCAGTGCCTTGTTTTTCGCCCAAGTTTTCGCCCCCACACGCTCGCCTTCTTCCAAGTAAAGTATTTCGCCGGAAATTTTAATGTTGGCTATATCCGGCCTGTAATCCACAGTGAACAAGAAATTTATCACGAGAACCTTGCCGCCGTTGCCTATTGCCGGCAATTCTTTCTCTTCAACAGAAACTATGGTCGGCATCGATTCTACCTTAAATCCGGGCGTAGGATTCGACTTCCGCGAAGCCTCAATCTTAGTCAATTGCATACCAATTACAGGCATTTAATCACGAACAACATTATCCGTAGGAGAATTTAAGCTTTGTCCGTCCCACCGACGCATGCCCCGTTCACGCAACTCGATCCTTGCGCGCACGAAAAAACCGAGTAAACGCAGCTGCTGTCCGCGCCGCACGAGTATTCTTTAACACTTATTCCAGAGCAACTATCAACGAAAGAAGTCCCGTTTATCCTGCACGTCCCTTTGGCATATAGATTCGCACCCCTGTCGCTGTCCTTGCAAACCGTAGGATTGAAGTCGTAAAAGTAAGCAAAAAATAAAACAATAATAACAAGAACAGCCGCTCCAAGAGGAGCAGCTTTTTTTAATTCATCCAAGCCAAACTTTTTTGAAATTTTTGACTTTTTCATACTATTGTTTGGTCATGCTTGTATTAAAAATTTAACAACCGCAACCGCCGCGCCCACCGTCAATCATCATTTACACCCCCGCACCAGACTGAAACATGCGCATACCAATAGTACATGTTTCTAGTTAACCCGAAGCATACCGATACAATATACGGTATGTTTCTAATCAACAACCACAGCCGCATCCGCAGCAGCCGCTCTTCTTTTCCATAACCTTCTTCGCTACATTCCTCTTAACAGCCATAAAATCACTGAACTTAGTTGTAGGGAACAATTAATAAGCCTTTCGACACTATACTATCCTCGTCCCTTTGAACGAATCGCCGACAATCGCCTTTTCCAAGTTTTTCACATCAGCGCCGTTAACAATAACAGTGGAAAAGCGTGCGCGGTGTATTATCATCGAAGCGACCAGATCTATAACAGAATACTGTTTCGCCCGCATTTTAGTTTTTGATATGATATCGACAAGCTCGTCCTTGCTCAATTTTTCGTATTTCACAGCGTTCGGATTTTTATCCGGATCGTCGGAATAAATAAAATCAACATCCTTCGCTATAACCAACCGCGACACGTCGAGATATTCCGCGATCTCTGCTGAAACGGCGTCAGTTGACTGGCCCGGAACGAGCCCGCCAACCACCACAACTTTTCCAGTCGCTTCGGCCGCGGTTATCTCTTCGAAGTTTTTGCACGGTTCCCTGTAGGCCAAATCTCCAATAGCGGCTATGAAAAGGCGCGCATTCAATCGCGACACGTCAATTCCGATTAAATCGAAGTAAGATTCATTCGCTCCCATCGTGCGCGCGGCCTCTATGTAATTTTTTGCAGTCTCACCCGCCCCGATAATTACAGTAAATTGATATTTATCAGAAAGCCTTTGGACCATATCGGAAATGTCCTTCAGATATTTCGTGTTGGGCCCGTTGTGAAACAAAAAAGAACCGCCCAGTTTTATTATAACTTTCTTCTTGGGCATCAGGATCATTTTTTATAGTGGTTTGGAATTAATAAGCGTTTGAGGAAACCGAAACAGACGCATAGTAAACCGAAGCATACCGGAAAGCTAGAAGCATTGAGGAAACTGAAACATACCGATACAGTATACGGTATGTTTCTAGTTTTTAATAGCCCCGGGCGGATTCGAACCGCCGTCCCCAGGTCCAGAGCCTGATGTGCTTTGCCGTGATTACAAAATCACTTTGGCCGCTGCACTACGGGGCTATTTCGACTGAAGCATACCGTATGGTCTATCGGTATGCTTCTGATCCTCACTGACACATACATTGTATGTGTCTAATTACTGACCGGATCATTCCTATTTCGTATGCAAACCTTTTTATACAGTCTTTTTTCATGAAAATTTTAAAGTTGCGGCTCGTCGTTCCTGAAAACCAGAAAGCCATCACTTTTGGTTTTAAAGTCGTTGCCGTTTCGGACACTTATTGCACATCGAACTGGAAAGTTACCAGAACACTGCTTCCAAGCCATTTTAAACAGCAGACGGTGAAGAAATCACTTTAACTGTGGGGATTTTATCGTAGATTGCCACGGCTGTTTCTTCCCATGATTTTGGTAATAATACCATACGATTCCGCCCAGTATCAAAACAACAGCCAGGACGAACGTAAGGTTAATTTTTTCCGCAGCCGACAGTGTTGTGGTAGTTTGGTTTGTCTGCGTTGTCGGCGGCACATAAACCTGCGTCGATTCCGCAAGTATTACAGGAGCCGAGTATTCGCCTGAGACCGTGAACGCCCTCTCATTGACGCTGTAGCTTATCGTCTTCTCTTCACCGGGAGTTATGTTTTTATACGTGAATATGTATTCGGGATCCGCCTTGGTCACATTTACAACGGCGCCTGGCGCGCTTACAGTTATTTTTGAAGATGAATCAGCAAACGATTTTGGTATAACATCCTTTACTAAAAAGTTGTTCACCTGTTCCGTTCCGTTGTACTTTATTTTAAGGGAAACGCTGGATCTTGAATTCACGGTATCTATGTCTATGCTTCTATTGGAAGCCACATTTTTCTGTATTTTTTCCGTGGTCGCGGATACAGCCGCTTTTATTTCTGCTGACAGCTCTTTTCCTAATGCGATTCTTAGCCCGGTCTGGAGCTCTTCTTTGCTGTCAATCAGGGATTTTATTTCTTCGTTGTTTCTTTGAATAATTTCTCTCACGATATTTTGTATTTCATGCCCCGGCTGCCCGGAGATTGTTGTCGTAGTTGTGGTCGTTGTTGTAGTCGTTGCTCCGCTGCCGCCTACTCCGCCGGCCGTCGTAGTTGTTGCTGTTGAGACCGTGGTTGTAGTTCCTTTTGTCAATGTGAAAACTTTCGCTTCTGTGGTGTCGCCAAGCCTGACCAAGGAGTGGCCGGTTCCTGTGAACGACCCTATGGTTATATTCCACACGACCGAGCGTGTTTGCCCCGATGATAATGAAAGGGTTTGTGTGGCCGGGTCGCTTCCCAGCGACGTGTTTACAACAAAAGTGTTTGAAAGGTTTTGATACAATGTTAAATTCCTGGTTTGCGAAGACCCCAGGTTGTTGATCACATTTATGGAAATTCCGGTGTTGTTTCCCTCGTAAACCGTTGAGAGAGGATTTTCCAAAACGTCCATCGTAAGGCTTGATGGGGTGACATATTCTACTGTGGCAGAATTACTGCTTGAACTCGCGCCGTTTGAATCTATTGCAGTAACACTAAACGTGTAAGTTTCTGATGTGGACGAACTGATCGTGAAAGTTTTGCTTGTGCCTGATGTGCCTACAGTGAACGGGGTATCCACACTGCTTACGGTGAGCCCGGAAGGCGACGAACTTATTGAGAATGAATTTATCGTTGCAGATCCGGAATCCGTTGACATGGTGACGCTGACAGTTCTTGTGGTTCCGGCGTCCGCGGTCGTTGTGTCAAAAATCAGGTCGTTGACAGTTACGGCAGCCGTCGCACCGGCGGACAGGACGGCTAACGACAACGCCCACGAAAGTGCAAAATTTAAAATCTTGGCCATTCATGATCACCCGAAATTTTTGCTTCCGCCGCTCAGGAATTCTATCGGACCCCCGAACATTTCTTCCTGCACGCCCGTTGATGCGCCCGAATTGTTTATCTCTGTCGCGGTGCCGACAATCTCATTCCTTCCCGCGGACCACGAACCGCTCTGCGGCAAAATTTCAGCCAGCAGGCAGCCGTCGTAAATAGATGCGGACATTTCGGTTGGCAGGTTTATCGAACCCTCATGGGTAAGGTTGTAAACGGTCACGTTTGCAGTTTGTGTTGAAGCTAATTTGCCCTGCATCCAGTTGTTATACTTCAGAGCGAATGTCGAGTTCTTCGCCTGGTTCGAGAATGTCGACGCACACACCCTTACGCCGTGCTTTTCCGTTGATGATGAAACTGTGGCCCACGGTATCGAAGGAGACGACTCGTAGAAATTCAGTATGGCATGCGTGTCGTTTATCCACCAGTCCGTCAAGCCAAGTGTTACCATGGAACCGAAACTTAGCGCCTTGTTCGGGTCTGAAGCTGCCATGGACATGGTCGGATAATTGAACGCGACGCCCGAAGACCCGGTTCCGCATCCGGACGATAATTCATCTGTCGATCCGCTTCTTGCGCCGGCGCTCGCGGAGCATGCGCCGCTATTCGAAAATTTGTTATCGTCATCCATATACAATATTGTCAAATTGCCGCGCGTGTAATTGACCGGGCTCGCAGTCGTCAGGTCGTGAGTTGTTGCGTTTGTAACGACAAAATAGAAAGTTGATAAAACTCCGTCTCTCACCAGCTGGTCCGTCGCAGTTTCCGTGAACGACCCGTTGAAGAATAGCACAGGAGAATATGAGCCCGTGAAACCCGACGTGGCGTTTCCGCCGACAGTTGCATTTAACGTTGTAACATTGGATTTCAACACGATCTTTTTGGAGGTGTTCGGCAGCAATTGGACGAAGCTTGTCTGGGTGTTGAATGAACGTACATTCAGATTTATGGAATTTTTGAACGTGGATTTTTCAACCGGCGTAGAGTTTACGCGCCAGAAAGCCATGAACCTTCCGTTCTTGGTTATGTTAAGCGGGATGAATGCCAATCCATCAGAGTTTGTCAAATTTCCTGTGAAATCCGTCCAGTTGCCTCCGCTCGAGTTTATTGCAAAATCGAACGGGCTCGCCGGCAATTTGGATTTTATACCGAACCCCTCGGTGTTCATCTCCGCAACTTCTGTTATGTTGAACCAAAAGTTTGTTAGTCGTGTGGATGTGGTGGTTTGGCTATCGCTTCCCCGGAACGCGACCATGGGCAGCCATATCATTTCGCGTATTCTGTGGCTTCCGCCAAATGCGAAGTTCGTGCTCACAGTTCCCTGCCCGCCGGAACCGCTGGTCGACAGTCTTGTCACGTTAATGAGCCGTATGAACGGCGCGCCGTCTATTGTCCATAGGTATGTTTTGAAACCGTCTCGCGAATCGATTTTATTGGTCGCCAGGACGCGCGTTATTTCCGTAACATTCCTGACTCGCGGATCCAAGGTTCTGTTCCCCAAAAACACAAACGAGTTTGTGTTGTTAGCTACAACCATGACGCTGAAATTGGTATAGTTGGTAGCGGGTTGGTTGAAACCGTTAACTGTGTCAAGCGTGGGGCCGGTGCAAACCAGTGTGGAAAAGCCCGCCTGCGCGTTTGTTATGCCGAGGTATGTGCTGTTGATGAATGTCCAGTTATTAAGCGACCATCCATCCGTGGTTCCCATTTGTTCGTGCATTCCCGTGAGCCAGTTCTGGTGGTAGAACAGCGCGGGCGCGCAATGGCCAGACGGCGACGACCATTGCTCTATCGGAGCCATCCCCACAGTTAACCCTTTTACGCTAAGGAAAATGAAATCCTCGCTCGTTTCCGTTCCGTTAAAATCAGCGCCCCCGCCGTTTGTCGCAGTAATTATACCTCCGTAATCGCCCGATTTTAATGACGAAGGTATTGAAAAATTGAAAGTCAAATTTTCTATGCTACTCAATACATTGTAAGCAGGCGTTCCGTTTATCCATTCTATCCTCGTGGCATTGTATTTTTTACCGCTTTCAAAATCCATAAGCTCCACGATTATTCTCGTTATATTTATCGGATATGACAACGGAGGCAGGTCCGCGAACAAACCGGTTCCGTTTATCCATCCGCCCGGCTGGTAAGTAGCCGCTTGGTTGTTCGGGTTCATCCACCAGTCTGTCCACATGTCAAACGGTGCGATCTTGAAACCGGAATCTGACGACGTCCCGCACACACCGGAATAACCTTTCGTTGCCGTCGTCGCATTATCACACACTTTTACGCGCAATTCAAAGAACCCGTTCGGCCATTTTGTTAACGTTTTACCAGCAGACATGAAGTATGATGGATGCAGGTATAACGTGCCGTTCGCTTGCCCGCTCGCATTCGAGATATTAACGATTATGGGGTTTATCGCAGTTAACACGGTCGCGCCGGTCGAAGGGTTGAAGTTTATCAGAGCTGTGACGCTCATGTTCCCGCCCATAACAACCCTGGAAGAGTTTGCTGTGTATGAAGGGTTTTGCACGAGAACTGTCATGTTTGATACAGGCGAAAATGAAAACCTTTGCTGGCCCAAGCTGTTGTATGTGTTCGGCGTCATCGACATGGACTCGCATTTGAAGCCTGATGGTATTTGGTCTGTTTTATCCTGGAATGAGACATTGAACAGCATGAAGTGGAAGCCTGAATATGAGCACGAGCCCGAGAATGTCACGTTGATCTTTGCCTGGCCTGACGAATCCGTCAAACCTTTTGTCACAGTCAAACATGAAGTCACATCGGAGCCCGACAGTTCATCCTTTGCGGATAATATCGAAACAAACGAAACCGAGCTCGCGGGCATGAAAGTTTTTGCATCGAAAACCATTACGTTGAATTCTGTAGTTCCGGAACAGTCGATTGACATCCCGCCTCCTCGTCCGCCTTCGTGCCCGCCGCCTTCACCGCCTTCGAATCTTGTTCCAGACGGTTGTCCGAATCCCATAAGGTATTTTCCGAGATAGAATGCGTCAGAGGTTATGTTAGTTTCACCAGCCACGGTGCCCATGACTGTTATCATCTGCGGCCCGGCTATGTTTGGCACAGGCCCGCCGGACAGGTACGGAGTACCATCATCAGATTGCGAAGAATTTACAAAAGTGAAATTGGTTTCCAGGCCAGAAATCTCATTGCTCCCGCCGCCGGTTATGGACAACACCGTTATCTTTTTCACCCATGCATATGTGATGTTCCCGCCGTTCATGTTTTCACCGCTGGTTATGTTGAACGCGGTTAATTTGAATGTCGTGTTTGAGCCCGGCAATAACAAAGCCTGGAACCCGCCTTCGCCGAATTCTGACGATGGTTCAACAGACAATCCGTTTTTTTGTATTAGGAAATATCCCTGCGCCACGGAGTGTGCGTTGTCGTCAGTCGTTACATTTAATTTCATTCCAAACGTTCCCACTTTACCTGAATCAAGCAAAAGTTCAATACCGCACACCGGCGTTCCGGTATGGATCGCGGGCGTGTAAGATATGTTACCGATTACCGAGGAGTTTATCGACGTCTGGTTGTTGGCAAAATACACGTCCAGCAGGTGGAAGCTTGTTGTGTTGCAGTTATACAGCGGGCCGCTTGCCATTATTTCCCCGTTGCTCACGTTGGTCGCCAATATTGTCAATGACACGTTCTGCCCGGGGGGGAAAAGTTTCTTCCCGGCGAATTCCCTAAAGAACGACGCCGTTTCCCTGTTTACAATTGACGCAGCCAGCGTCCTTGTTGCGAAGCTTCCTGAAGTTTCTTGTCCGCCGGAAGTGACCCTGATTTTATAATTGCCCGACGCGCTGGCCGTATAATTGTACTGGAACCTTCCGTCCGCGTACGAAGAGCCCGAAGACTTTGTTGTCAGCCCGTTGGGATCGGTCAATTCTATTTTTGTCGCAGAGCCGGATACGGGTGTGCCGTTGGTGTATGCTAACTTGGACTCAATCGTTACTGCGCTTCCGGGAGCGAACGCATTTTTGTTGGAACCCGTGCCATCCTTTGTAGAAACTGAGAGTGTGTACCTGTTGACGCCGAAAAATATGAATCCCGCCCCTCCCTCGGCCGCAAGTATGTAGTTTATCGCATCTGCATTGGACGGCACCGAGAAATTCATCAGCGTCTCACCGTTGGAGTTTGTTATCGATGTGTTAACACCCCACGACGTGGAGGGGCCGTCGGACGCGAATATCGCGCCGCTTATGTTCTGAGTTTGAAGCGGTTGGGAAGACCAGTTGTTTGCGGTTATCTTTGCGGTTATGAAGCTGCCAGGCGAAAACGGCGGAACCAAGCCGACAAATTCAATTGTCGCGGAAGACGTGTTTGTGACCCTGAATTTCGCAATCCTTGATATTTTCATAGTTCCGTTCGTTGCGGTTAATGTCAACGAATTATATCCCCAAATGCCTGTGGTGTTGGCGCTTACGTTGAAAGTCGCATTGACTGGGACGGAATTGTAAGATGTGGTTGTTTGTGCGAAATTGTTGTTGGAAAGGGATATGTTTATTATCCAGTTGGGGCCGGTTAAATTTTCGGGTGTGCTGTTTGTAATAGAACCGATCACAGTTGCGTTTGAATTGAATGGCACGCTTACGTTTCCAGTAAAGCTGATTCCAAACGCGCCAACGCCCGTGGAGAAGGACGATAAAGCTAACAAAATCGTTGCAAACACAATTGTAATTTTATCGTAATTCAATTCAGTCAACCGCGGCAACATACCGTTGTATTAAAAAACTCTGTGATACCTATATTATAAACATTATGTTGGTTAAAAAAGCCGACGGCTCGCTGGAAAAGTTCGAAGGCGGCAAAATACTCCGGACATGCAGGCGCGCCGGCCTTAGTGAGGAATCATCTAAAACCGTGCTGCAACACGTAACGCAAAAATCCTACGATAAAATACCCACAAACGTTTTGATGAAGATTATTTTGAAGGAAATGAAAAAGCACGACACATCCGCGTTCATGAAATTCAATTTGCGCGCCTCGCTGGCGGAATTGAGCCCGGACGGGATTTTTTTCGAGGTTTACATGAAAAGGTTGCTGGAAGAATACGGCTACAATGTGAAACATGCGCAGATCGCGCGCGGAAATTGTTCACGGCATGAAATAGACCTGATCGCGGAGAAAGGAAATGCGAAAATAATGATCGAATGCAAACACCACAGGAACCAGCACACTTTTGCCGGCCTTTCCGATGCAATGGTGACGTGGGCAGCTTTCGAGGACACGAAAGAAAAGAACAGGTTCACGGAAGCGTGGCTGGTATGCAGCACCAAAATATCCGAGCATGCGATTAGATACGGCCAGTGCAAAAAGCTCGTTATGATGGGGTGGGCCAACAGGCTCGGCGATATGATCGAAGATAAAAAATTCTACCCCGTTACAGTCATAGAAAGCATGCGCGGGAATTCCGTGGAAAAGGCTTTTAACCTCGGAGTATTGACAGTCCAAGACGTCGTCAATTCAGACCCCGGGAAATTAAGCAAAATATTCGGCGAAAATTACCAGAAAGCAATCGCAGAAGCGAAAGCCGTGTTGGGAGATTAAGAGTGAGAAACTAAAACAAATGCATACAAAGAAGCATCTGTTTTTATCGTTTACAACTTCTCGTAAAACTTGCCCAGGAAAATTATGTCTGCGAGTAATATCAAAAAGCCCGTTACGCGCGTCTGGAAGTCCCCGAACATTATCATGTACAGCCCGAACAAACCGGCAATTATTGTAACGAACAGGTGCAGTTTGTTTGTCCCGTCAATGGTCATGAATTAATTTGAAAATATTAGGTTAAATAAAAGCCTTGCCAGCGATCGGACAACCGCCCGTCATCGCGCAGCCTTTTTAGCATGGTTACGCAATATTCGCAGCAATGGCGATCCATCAACTCTGTGGTAAAAACAAGATTGCACATCTGGCAGTTTTTGGTGTAATTAAATTCAGCCATAATATCCGATTTAATTTGTCCAATTCAGTTTAAATCCGTTTAATAGTTTCCCTGATATAATTGAAAACCGAACAAACTTTCAGATTTTATGAATAAAGGCAACTTGATCATGGCCATTTTCATGGGTGCGACCATGGTTATCTCTGTGTTGGGGTTTGCGTTCCTTCAGGGAAGTAGCACACCAGCCGCAAGTGAAGAAAAATTACCAACCACGAACATTATAGATTACGCACTCACTCAGGCGCAAAGGCAAACGCTTGCCGTGGACCAGGGAAAAACTTTGATAGATTTTGTATACGACCCGCAGAACTGCACAAACTGCGGCCAATTGATGCAGTCATTGGAATCGCTTGCGACCCAGTTCAACGACCAAATCGTCCTGTCCGAACTAAAGGTTTCGAGCGCAGATTACATAGATTTGCCGCGTTTGTTTATGGCTAGCCAGATAGGATCTTGGTCAAGGAAAGGTTCGATCCAACAGCAGGATGTAGAAGCCGGTTTTTGTTCTGTTGTTTTATACCCGCCGCTGGGCTGCGCCATAAAACCGCAGGTTAACAACACGGCGAATAACACCAAATAAACGTTTTATATCCTTAACAAGCGAATTTTTGTTATGAACATATCCGAATTAACGATGGGAATGAAAGACGTTACGTTGACCGCAAAAGTCGCTGAAAAATCCGAGCCGCGTGAAGTGCAGACACGCTTCGGCCGTCGTTTAGTTGCGGATGTCATGGTTAAAGATAAGACCGGTTCAATAAAACTTTCATTGTGGGAAAAGCAGATCGATTCCGTGAAGGAAGGCGATGAGATAGAAGTCGTTGGCGCTTATGTCACGGAATGGCGCGGTTCGCTCCAGTTGGCGATTCCCAAAACAGGAAAATTAACAGTACTGGATAAAACCAAAAAAGGATTGAGTGAATTTTAATTTTTTAATATGGTCGCCATTGGTTGTTTAGAAGCCCATCTCCGCAAACACGCTTCTTATCTTTGCCAATTCACCGCGCCCCTGCGCAAACGACAGCGAACCGCCCCCGGACCCGCCGCATTTTTTGCATATTTCAGAAACGATATCACCCACATTTTCATCGTTTTGTGCGCCGCGCTTGCCCACAATCTCGCCGTTTACGCCGGCCAGAACAACCAGCAATTTAGGCTGTTCAGTTGCCATTGCTTCCGCGACTTCAACTAGCTGGTCGCGATTGTACGGAAGTATGTGGTAAAGTTTGTTGTCACGTATTTTGCCTCGTAAATTCTCAGCCTTCAGAAATGCGAGTTCGGATTTTAATTTTTCGATGACCTTGTCCCTGTCTTTCCATTCGTCGAAAAATCGTTGTGCGGTCGACGGCAGCTGTTCCGCAGTCACATTAAAAACTTCGGCAGATTTTTTCAGCAGTTCCTCCTTCTTTTTTAAATCGTCCCAAGCCTTTGATCCCGCTGCGAATTCCAATCTAACCAGTCCGTCCTGAATCCTTTCTGTTTTGAGAATTTTAATAGCTTTAACATCGGCAGTCGATTCACAATGTGTCCCCCCGCAAGCTTCGACGTCATATCCAGGTATTTCAACAATGCGTATATTCGTACTAGGCACGGCGCCTCCCTGGTAGATCATCGATCCGTAAGCGCGTTCCGCTTCCGTACGCGTCATTACCATCCTGTTTAAGCGCACTTTGTCAGCAACAATTTTATTCGCGACCCCTTCGATTTTATTTATCTCGTCGTCAGACAGGGATTTGTAATGGGTTATATCAAGGCGCGCCTTATCTACGGTTTTTTCAGCGCCCGCCTGGTTTACGTGGTTGCCTAAAACGATGCGCGCGGCCGCATTAACTACGTGTGTCGCAGTGTGGTTTTTCATCAACTGCTCTCTCCGGTCCCAGTCTATCTCGCCTTTCACAGCCTTCGATCCGCGGTATTTGCCGTTTACCGTGTGCACTATTACGTTGTTATATTTTTCAACCTTCACAACATCGAAACCATTTAATTTGCCAATATCGTGTATCTGCCCGCCTGATGTGGGATAGAAACCAGTTTTATCAAGCACAATATGGCTGCCTTCAAATATTTTCAATATCTTAGCAGTGAAATTTTTTATCCCGTCGTAATACAATTGTTTGGTCGGCTTCAATTTTGACAGGTCATATTTGAATTTCTTCTCGTCGTCTTTGCGGCCCATATGTTTTTTCGAAAGCGTCTCGTAGAAATTTTCCGGTATTTTTATAACAACACCGCGCTGTTCGGCCTGCGTTTTTATCATCTCCGGCGTGACGCCCTGCGACTCGTACAATTTCACCATTTTGTCCTCGTCAATATCGACTTTCTGGTCCACAATGACCTCAACGATCTTGGAAGCTTTCGAACGCGACGACACGAACCTGTCCGTTTCGAAATCTATGATCTTTTCGACGTCTTTTAAATTCTCCGTCAGCTTAGGATCCAGTGCCTGTAAAAATTCCGCGTGCATCGCGCACACCTCCGGCAATTTTATATTCAAATCCATTTCGTCGATAAAGCTCAACGCACGTCTAAGGATAACGCGTAAATTGTAGCCGCCGCCCACGTTGCTTGGCAGCCCGCCGTCGGAAATCGCATATAGAAGCGTTTTCGTGTGGTCTGCGATAGAATAAATTGCCTGCAAAGGCGCGACCTTCCTCTCCAACAATTTTTCATCGACGCCTATCTTTTTAGCTATCAGCCCGCGTGCAGTGCGCAAATCTTTTATCTCGTCTATGTTCAACGAGCCAGCGAAAGATGCGTATTTAAAAAATAGTGTCTCATCATAATTCACAAGTTTCTTCAAATGGTCCGCAACTTTGCCGAATGTCGCATCGTAACTTGTTGGCACACCCTGCGAGAACCACGTTAATCGCTCCAACCCCCACCCAACGTCGACGACTTTTATGGGCAATTCAATTTTTTTCCCATTCACAGAGCTGAATTGCATGAACACAGAATTGACCAGCTCGAGCCCGCGCGAGAACGTTTCGACGCACGGCCCGAACGCGGACATGTCGGGCATAGCCCACAAATCCTCGACATAGGTTAATTCGTCTTTTTTAATTCCCATCGCCCCATTGAGGAATTCAAAATTTAATTCTATGCAACGGTCTTTCCAGTAGCCGGTTTTCGGATAACCAAATGCATGCTGGCCGGCCATTATGAAAGAGGTGTGATGCTTGCCTGTAACTCCAACGTTGGGTATATCAGGAAAACGCAAACAAACTTGCGGGACAACCAGCTTGTCCGACGGATATTCGAAAGTTAATCCGCTCGCATCAAGACGCTGGAAGTCCTGTATGCTGGCTATCGTGAAAAATAAATCCGGCCTCCAGCGCGATACGACAGGATATCTAGGCATCGAGTGGTGTTTGTTCTTACCGAAGAATTTTTCAAATTCCTTCCACATTTCTATGTAACCGAATCTTTTTTTAGTTATAGAATTCGCGATAAATCCGTAATCCTCGCACGAAGTGTCGCCGCACGTTGTTTTTGAAATCGACCAGAAAAACTTCTTGCATTTCGGGCATTGTTTCCTAGTGAAGCCTTCGTCTTCGAACATGCCAACTTTCCAGTACTTAGAAGGCGTCTTCTGGAACTCCTTGACCAGTTTTTCTTTCGTTAGCATTGTCGCACCATGGATATTTTTGTCAAACGTAAATCTTAACTTCCTGCGCCACATCAGGCGTAACTGCACAGGAATCACACGTGTCTATCCACGTCGAACCCGCAGCGCGCAGGCGCGATTTGGATATCGAACCGTAGGAAACTTCCGCACCGCAGAACTTGCATTGTGTTGGAACGAATGTGCGCTTTGGTTTTTTGCCGTAAACGTTGAGTTTTCTGGGAGCCCGCGTTTTCGCTTTTCTGTAGCCTATTGCAATTTTATACCCGTTTGTGCGGGACATCAGGCTGCCGACCAACACATTTTCCTTGTCCTGGGGCGTGACGTAATTTTTTTCGTTTTTCTTTTCTTCCGAAGAATAAGCCAGGCCCATAACAACCTATACATCAACAAGACTAAAATCCTTAAGCGGCCGCGCAGTTCGGGCAGTGGGGCGTGAGCGGTTTCTGGTTAGCGGTTAGTCTGCTAAGCGCAGTGGGAGTTATCGGAATGGGCGAAGACTTGCCTCCGCAATAAAAGCAGTTTGCTTTTCTATTTCTTCTTCTGGGCCCTATCCTGCTGCGCCTGTAAAGGGAGCGAAGCAGATTGTAAATTCCCCTTGTGGAATACGATCCTTCTGGCGTGTAAATGTGCCTGGATTTTTGCTGCGGATAGCCAGCGGCATATTTTGGTTTGTAAGAAGTGCCTTTCAAATCTCCCAAAACAGCGGCTTCGACAACCAGCTGAGGCGTATAACTTGGTATCTTCATTAAACTATTTTTTCGCGGACCTACCTTTTAATATCCGTCGAAGCAGGTTACGTTGATTGTCCCATTTTAGCCTCTTTATCGCATCTTTCCCGCTTAACCAGGCGAATTTGTTGAAGGAGTGTGTTTCCAAGCGCACATCGCCGCCTAAGGATTCTATCAAAAACGCTTTCTGCTCCGTGCCTGCATATCCGTGTTTTCTAGCATACTCTTTCGGGTAATTATATATGATCGCGCCGTTGATCCGTTTAACAACTTTTAGCCGTTTCAAACCAGTTTCCTCGCTGACCTCGCGTATCGCAGCTTGTTTAACCGTCTCTCCCAGTTCAACACCGCCTTTCGGAAACTCCCACCAATTTTTTCCGTAGCGGCGCCTAAGCAGAATAAATTTTATTCCTTCCGGGAATTTGCGGAAAACGACCCCGATAGCAACTTTGCGCACACGTTTCATACAACGAATTTAGTCTTTGATGTTTATCATATTGATTTGGCGTCAGCAAACAATTCTGCGTAAACATCGTGTCCGTGTTGGGCAAATTGCTCAAAATATCCTGTGTACCATTGATTTAAAGAAACACCGGCCCGCGTCGAGTCTTCGATATCTCCTAAGCTTTCTATTCCGCCTGTCCTGATAACATGAAACTCCTGCTGAGGCGCGCCTGCCCTTAGATATTTTACCGCCGCGCCAGCAAGTGCAAGCGAATCTTCTTTCAGAGGTCTCCCGCTCACGCCGCCTCCGACGCCGAATCTTTGGTCAACCGTGTAAAAATCGAAAAGTCTGCGTTCGCTTGGATGTATAGCTTCCCGCCTTTTCGCGTACTGTGTGGAAGTGTTTCCGAAATTCACACCGTCAAAACCAAGTTCAAAAAGCAAATCCATCAACGGAGGAACCTGCTGCGGCTGGGCGTCTACGGAAAACTTAACAACAACAGGCAACCGTCTCATTCTATGGTCAAGGAAGTTTTCTTTTACAAAACGCAGGCGGTTTGCCAAATCATTGTCCTGCGGTCTTCCGTTCTCTGTGTTTGGACAGCTCTCATTCATTTCAAGAAAGTCAACGCCCGCGCTTTCGTACGAACGCATACTCTTCACGAGTCTCTGTAATTTTTCTCTCCCCTGAAGATCAGGCGATCCCATAACGCTCCAGCCGACCGGGCATCCGTCGGCCCTTCGCAAAACACGTGCCCGTTCGGAATTCACTTCATCGCCTTCATTTGGCAATCCCAGCCAGTTTGACGCAGAATGGGATCTGGAATATGGAACAAACGGCAAATACACGCCGTCCTTTTCGTTTCCGCGTCTCGGAATTCCTGTATCAGTTCCGCCTATATAACCGCCCGCCCCTTGGCCCGCAACCATCTCGTAACATTCTCCGTTTTTGAACATTCCGGCAGAATTCATTATTGGCGAACGGAATTTGATTCCCCATAAAACTCTTGAATATCCTTCCGGCGGAGCATAACTCTCCGAAGGAACTTCGTGTTTTAGTTTATCCAAAAAATCCAAGCGCCCGGCGGAATATCTTGCAATGACATTTTTCGGAGGCAGCCTCGACACGAAAGGGCGAATTTTGCTTTCCCAGTTCGCGATAGTTGCAGCCTTCATACAAAGTTATTTGTTGGAAGAAAATTTAAACTCCATTCGACTTTAAATCTCCTGGTTCTTATCAATATCGTCATGCAAAAAGGCGCAATGGAGTATTTCAACGATTTGGAACGCGGAATGAAAGCGAAAGGCATAGTTTACGAAGCAAACATATGGGATTTTGGCGTGCCAGTCTATTCCGAAGCTGCCGTAGACCTGACTGAAGATTTGCACGGCACGCGTGTGGTGCGCGTCACCGCGATGGACGGCAGGAAAATCCAGCCCATGGACGGGCTTCCGTTGAAAGGCGTAATAATCACAATCAAAAACTACGGCGTGGACAAATACGAAGGCGTCGAACCTATGTTGGAAGTCGATTTCAATGCACGCAGCGCGCGCCTAGACACCGCGGATCTTTATTCAACCGGAGAAGATGACTATGCTGAGATGTTGAGGGAGGCAGTAAGCGAAATAGCCTCTTCGATGGGCTTCTTGATGAAGCGCTAACTAAAATTAAAAAATACTTTTCTAAATTATAAAAATAATCCTACCACTAAAAAAATCGGGATTTGGTTAAAAGAAAAAACAAAAGCTTTTAACCAAATAGAGCTGACAAACCTGCCGCGGCCTCTGCAGCCTTCTGCGCAGTGTCTTCTTCTGTCGGTTTCTCCTCTTTCTTAACTTCGCTATGAGACGCGACAGGAGCTGCTGCTACAGCTATCGGAGCCGATGCTTTCTTGAGCTCTTCGTCTATGTTGACGCCTTCCAAAGCTGCGACCAAAGCCTTTATCTTGGCTTCATCGGGCTTGGAACCAGCGGCCTCGACGACCTTTTTCAAATTCTCTTCATTTACCTGCTTGCCTGCCGAATGGAGCAGTAAAGCACTGTACATATATTCCATTCTTCTCAAACTCCTTTTCTAATTTCATCTATTTTTTTGTAAAGGGCGGGTTCCAGCTCAATTTTGTTAGCCGAAGCCACCCTGAACAGCATGACAACCAGTTCCGTTATAATTTTTTCATCCTGGTTTTTTCCCATCTCATTTGCCAGCGCTTTTATCTTCGCAGCCGACTCAGCGTCGTTTATTTGCAAACTTTCGACCATGCGCTGCAAATTGTTTATCTGCATCTTATCACGTTAAACATTTAACTTTTGTTTCATATTTTCCGCAACATTCCTGTATTTTGCCATTATGTTGCCGATTATTTCTTTTTCGTAGACGCTGTGTTCGATTGCCACGTATTTCGCGTTGCGGAAAGCGTTTGCAATCATAACCTTTACCGAATCCTTGTTCGTGTATCCGACATTGACTGAAAGGTTCAAAGCCTTGTAATAGCTCGTTACCATGTTGTTCAGATATTCTTCCGTCGGGACTCCAAGGACATCTTTGCCGAACACAGTTCCGTTGTCAAGCATCGATACCAGATCCAAGCCGATCTTCATCGGCTCAATCCCGAATTTCATTATGAATTCCGTTAATTCTTTCGTCAATTGGGTCCCGGCTTTCGCAACAACCGTGTCCTCTTTGACTGTAATTTTACCATTTTCAACCGTCGTTTTAACTTTCGCTTTCTGGAATTCGCTTATCACCGGGCCTGCGGCGAATTGCGTCGGGCCTGCCGGGATGACAATCTCAACAGGCGTAATGTCGCCCGGTTTCGCAGCAGCCGGCTGTTTGTTTTTTTCCAAAAAATTATACAATTTGAATGGGTTTGAATTGGTGAATATCAGAGCAACTTCGCCGGTAATGTTTTTTTCAAGGTCTTTTAATCCTTTTTTATTGGAAGCTTCGAAAGCGCGTTTTATCAGGGAAGATTTTGCCATTCTTATTTTTGCTTCGCCGTGCAATGCGTTGCGTATGTCAAACAGCTGTTTAGACGGCATCTTGTGCATGTTTAGCACACCGACAACACTGTAAGAATCAACAAGTCTCTTCAATTCGTCCACAGTCTGAGATTTTTGCTGGTTGACCATTAAACCACCTTAATTTTTTCAGGTTTGCCCATGGTGAGTTTTATCGCGACGTTTTTCAGGTTGTCGCGCCCCTTGGGCAATTTCCTTTCCAAAAACTCCACGACCGCGTCTATGTTTTCAATAACTTTCGCATCATCCATTTTTTCATTTCCTATGATAACATTAACGACGGGAGAATCTTTCAATTTTATGCGCACAGATTTTTTTGTGCGTTCTATTACAGTCTTCACATCCACGTTCGGCGGGATTGGCTTGGGCATCTTTCCTCTCGGAGCCAACACCGAACCCATCTGCTTGCCTACAACAGGCATCAGAGAAATTTCAGACAGGAAAAAATCCGTGTTTGCCGCCAGCCCTTTCAATGTTTTTTTGTTCTGCCCTATCGTGGCTAATTGGTCCTTGGTTATCACAGAATCCGCGATGCCCGTAACTTTCGACGTTATTGTATCAGATATGACAGCGACTTTCAAATTTTTTCCAGGCCCGTTAGGTAAAACGAAATCCTCTGATATCCTGCTCTCGGGCTTTTTCATGTCCATTTCCTTCAGCGAAATGGAAAGGTCCCACGACTGGGTGAATTTCTTGCCCTTGGCAGACTCTCTAGCTTTTTTCAAAGCTTCAGATAACGTGTTTTTGTCAAGCATATTAACCCTCCCGCCAAAGCGGTAATCAAACAGTTGATGGGTTTGATTATTATCAAACTAATTTGAGCCGTTACGTTTAAATAGGTTATTCGGTCTTTTGGTCTTCCTTTATCTCGATAAAATCCGAATCGCTTTGTTTCGATTTAATATCAACAATCTCCGCAGTTAAAGCCTTGGAAACGCGGTTAACGCGGTTTTCAAGCTCAATGATCTTTTTCGCTATTATTGTGTGCTGTTCATCGTCTTCGATCTTACCGTTCGCACCCACCTTGCTGAGACCCTCTTTAATCCAGTGTAAAGTGTCAACAATTTCCGACGTGATCTTCTTCAATTCGTTGAATGCGACCTCCTCTGTTAATTTGACTATGCCCGAAGCTATTATCGCAACGCTTAACAACAGCCCGGTCGTAACACTGAATGATGGGTTCGCATAGATAGAGTAAGCCACTCCCAACCCGCCAAGCGCGAACCAGGCCCAGAATAATTTGTCCCATGATCCCATGTTATCGTATTAAACCGTCTATTCGAAGAGATTTAACCATATCATTAAAATTTCGCATTTAAGCGTTTTGTCTTAAAGCCGCGGGTTGCATTTGTATTGTCTGGTACGGCATTCTCCAAACTCGCAACGCTTGTTCAGCGTTAACCGGCGGTCTCGACCATTCGGGATAACCCATTTTTAACGGGTCAAGATCCTCGTCAGGCGCGACCAACCTTGCGATCCAAAAACCGGCGCCGTAGAATTTCGCGTCACCGCACGCATTTTCCAGCGCCGCGAGATTTTTCCTTCTCCAATTCCTGTAATTGAACATTACTTTTTCTTTTGCCTTTTCCCTGTAACCGCTTTTCAAAAGTTTTCTAGTTTCATCCAAGTCTCTGATAAGGCCCTTTGCGTGAATGTCGTCAATGGTCTTTAACGCATCCATTAATTTATGGCCTGTTGGATTGTAATCCAACGATTCAATCGGCCCTTTTATTTCTCCGTACGGTTTCCATAAACGCCCAACTTCGTCTCGGGCGTCTTCGTATTTTTTTCTGGTACCCGCCTGTGTGTAATGAAATCTTTCAACCATTTCAAGTATCTGTGAATCTGTAGCGGTTTTCAATTCGGCTTCCAGTTTCGCTTGGAAATCCGCGTATTCCCTTTGAGGCTGCTCGAAAAGTTCGGTGACCTCGCTGGCAATTAAATTAAAATCAGGGTTCGGCCCGAAAAATCCGTCCATATCTATTACGTTTGGTTTTTCGAACGGAAACGGGAACTGGTTATCATCCGCAATGGTGTACGAAGTCACAACTCCGCGTTTCATCAGATCTTCTTCTACAACGGCTTTCAGTGTTTCTTTGGCAATGAGCGTCGCGACAGGCGGATGCCTGGATTCAACAATTCCTTCTATTGGTTGTGCCGTGTAAACAATTCTCATAACCATTTGAATACAGTAAGAGATTTAAAGAAAAAATTTATTTGAATTTCGCGTCAAACTCGCCGCCATCGATGCGCGCAATAATTTTTTTCGGGTCTTCACTTTCGACAGTCACACCCATGCTTTTGCACGTGCCGATAACCTGTTTTGAACCGTTTTTTACATCACGGAAGCCTTTGCCCTTTGCAATTGTTATGATCTGGTCAATCGATAAATTGCCGACAATTTCCTTGCCTTTAACCGTCGCCTCGCCTTTTGCCCCTTTCTCCAGTTTCAATTCTTTTTTAATCATCGCAGAAACTGGCGGCGTGCCCACGGAAACTTCAAAGTCTTTCGTATCTACGTTTATTTCGAGCTTGACAGGAACCTGCATACCTGCAAACGGCTTTGTTTTTTCATTCACTTTTGACACAACCGCGCCTATGTTAATCTTCATCGGGCCCAACTTTTGCGCCAATGCGGGCGTTGGCGAAGCCTTGCCGCCTTCAATTATGAATTCCATTTTTTCCATCTTGGCCATTTTTATTCCTTCCTTTCCCCAACTTTTTCTAGAACTTTCACGAATTCCATGTTAACCTTTACCGGTATCGGAACGCCCGCTTCCAACAGCTCGAGCGTTACTTCATTCTTAGTTTTATCAACTCGCGCCACGCGCGCTTTGTCACCCTTGAAAGGGCTCGTTAGAATTTCGACAATGTCGCCGATGTTTAATTCTATGTTAACAACCTTGGCCACAAGGAATTGCTGTATTTTATTTAATTCGACCGGCTTGTTTATAATTCCGCGTATGTGCGGTATACCCTGTATCGAATGCTGGACGTCTTCAATGTTTCCCTCTACAAAAATATAACCTTTTAATTCCGGCGGATGCATAACCGCTTTAATCGGTATTGATTGGGCCCGTATGCGCGAAGACAGAAAATCCATTACCACGTTTTCGCGTCCAAGCGTCGTTTTTACTGTGAAAACGTTGCTCGAAGATTCTTCCCCAATTATCGGAGCTGCAACAGGTTTCTGTTCAACAACTTCCGTAGTCTGGTCCGCGGACTCTATAAATTTTTCTGTCTCCGTTTTTTCATGAGCGTTTTTTATTTCTTCCATCCAAACCACTTCAAACTATCCTGAACAGGACGTATATCACAAATCCAACGACTCCGATTATCAAAATTCCGGCACCGCATACTTTCGCCGAAGACCAGAATTCCTCCTTGTCCGGCTTCCTGCTGACGCTTATTACTCTAAGATATTGGCTAAGTTTGTTTTTAATATCCGACCCTAAACCCATAAAATCGCCGCAGAAACTTAGATCAATTATTGCGCAGTGTATTTAAAGGCGTCGGAAGTTTATAAGTCCTTTTCAATAACTTCAAACTGCGGAAATGGCGGGTATGGTGTAATCCGAAAGCGGAGCATACGTCACGTGCAAATGCCTGTTGTGTAGGCGTATTCCACGCCAGCCCCGCCCCCGGTTATGTCGCCCACATAACCGACAAAACCGTTGTTGATATTTATTAAATCAAACTCCGCGGGGCCTGTGTCCAAATCGTAATTTGTTATCCTCAGCTTGAACGGGCCGTTTGACGACGATTGTGCGGCCGTAAGATAGTAAATGTACGCGTCAAAATTTTGTACACCATTTGAAACATCGGCAATCCATTTGGTTGTTGTATTCACGGCCAACACGACATTATCTTTATCCAGAACTTCTATTTTCCTCAGGTGGAAGTCGTCAGTGTCTTCTGTATACGCACAGCTGGCTTGCAGGTCGTTGTCGTAGTCTCCGTAACTTTTATGCTCGATCCTGATCTTCAGCGCGCTGCCAAGTGTTATCGAATTTATGCAGGCGTAGGTCTTTGCGCACGGGATTTGCATTTTGGCTCCTGAGCCGGCGTCTCCGAGATATGTTCTTTTATCAATCCCGTTGACACTGAACAGCCACAGCTGCTGGTCCTGCGGCTTGTTCAATCCTGTGAACGACGGCTCAACATAGAACGGCCCGTTCGCTGACGATTGTGTGACCGTGACGTCTATGAACCGGTTTTCGATTTTCGGATTTATGCTGTCGCCCGTCTGTAAAGAGCCGGACCATGAGCCTATCGCAGCGCCGTCCTTATCCCTCACTATTATTCCTGTCAATACGGGATCATCGCATCCTGTGCAAGTTGGTCCGCCGTTTACGTTGCTAAGTCCTATTCCGCCGTCTTCCGCGCAGTCGTTGTGCCACCTGAATCTTAACACATCGTTTTGTTTAAAATTTGCCATCGACGGGCATGCAATATTCACGTTAAAATCGTACGCCATTGAATTGGACATGACCCGTCCGTCCAGTTCGCCGTAGCCGTGCGGTATTATTTCCAGGACAGAAGCCTTTCCCGGCTGTATTTTTGACGGGTTAGCCACTCCAGCTTCGCCGTCGCCCACAAATATTTTCAGGTTGTTCGTATCAAGGTCCGACGACCCAAGGTTGGCTACCATGATCTTATTTCCGGATATGGGCGTGATCTTGAATGTGTTCGAGGTTTGCGATGACGCAATACCGCTAAACCACGTGTAAGCAATGCCGACTATCCCGACCGTTATCAGCATCAGCATGACCAGCGCAATCACAGGCGTAATGGCTTTCATAATAAGAACTGTCCTGCGCCCAATAAAAACGTTTAAATCCTTATATCGGCGTGGACTGTTATTATGAAAATTATATGGGATATGGACGGCGTCATGATACCAGGGCGCGGTACTACACATCTGGCTAATAATTACCAAATGGCTCCGCGCTATTTCATGCAAAGGTTTTTGTCGGAATGCGGACAAAAGGAAAACGCTTTGTATAATGTTAAACGCGATGAACTGGAGCGCGGTTTCGGTGAATGGGAAACAAATTACAACAAGGGCCGGATAAAAACGACTGGCCAGCTGGCGGCATGCCTGACGGATTTGCAAAACGCGATGGGTGTTTTTTCAAGTTCTTCTGAAACAACCTATACAAAGAACGCACTGCTCGAAGGCATGTCCATGAAACAGGTCGCGCAAACCGCAGACAATATGCCGTACAACGCCGGACTTGAGTTATGCGTAAACGGTTTCACAAGACGCGGGTTTGTGCAGGAATTGTTTTCCAACAGCAACGGCTCTCTTGTTGATGCGGTTGCAAAGAAATTCGGGTTTCATTATTCACAGGGTGTTACACCTTATGTAACTTTTGAAGGCCGGCAGGAATCATTGTATTCTCTGGAACATTTGGGAAATGCTGGTGTGAGGTTAACGGGCAAGATGGCCAGCTGGGGCAAAACAGACACGGTGTTTAAACACCTCGAAGCTCGAAAAACCCGGTACGACGAAGTTGTTGCCATTGACGACACCCAGATCGACATGCTAATTGAATTGCGAGCGCGCGGCGCGAGGGTTTTCGGTTTTTACAACCCGAACGATCCTGGTATGAAAACCGAACACTCGGAAAGAATGAAAAGCCTTGGCATAGAAGTGTTAACTGATTTAAACCGGTTTCTTATGGCGGTTTAAATAGTTGCTAATATGATATTTTTGAAGTGATCTGAAATGCAAAACGGGGATTTCATAAAAATTAATTACATAGGGCGAATCAAGGAAACGAAAGAGATTTTTGATTTGACAGACGAAGCTGTTGCAAAAAAAGAAAAAATTGAGCTTCAGAACGTAATTTACGGGCCTGTTACTGTTATCATTGGGGAGAAGATGATATTACCCGCGCTGGAAGATGAAATAAAGGCCATGAAGGCCAATGAAACGAAAAAAATTGAACTTGACGCTGCGAATGCGTTTGGCCCGCGCGATTCACGTTTAATAAAGGTTTTCAGCGAATCCGAATTCGTGAAGAACGATATGAATCCGATACCAGGATTAACAGTAAACGTAAACGGTTTGCGCGGCAAAGTCCTATCGTCTTCGGGCGGGCGCGTACAAGTGGATTTCAACCACCCGCTTGCCGGAAAGAATTTGTCTTATGACATGACCTGCATAGGCTCGGTTGAAAACGAAGATGAAAAAATAAAGTCGCTAATGCAATATTACGCCGGAGCAAAACCGGACCAAACGCAGGCTTCCGTAAAAGGTTCAGAAGCGATAATTACGCTGGCACCGAAGAACGCAATACCTTCGGAGATACGCGAACGTGCAGCGAAGGAAATAATAAAATGGATTAAAGTCGATTCTGTCAAGTTTGAAGAAGTTTACAAAAAAGAAGCCGAATGATTTTTTTCTCAAACCTAATATTGCTGCCGAACGGACGGAACAACCTTAAATATCTTCGGGCATCAATAGTTCTTTATTGATGTTCTATGGCTCTGCCTATCAGTGATTCTCCAAGAAGCACAAAATCAAAGGATGTGGATGAGGAATTAAGGAGAATAATAGAATCCCGAAAATCCGATATTAAAGTTGTCGGCATCGGGGGCGCGGGCGGAAACACGATTTCCAGAATAATGCAGATAGGAATAACCGGCTGCGAGACCGTTGCCATCAATACGGACGCGCAGGATTTGTTGTACACAGACGCGGATGCGAAAGTTCTAATTGGTAAAGAGGTCAGCCAGGGTTTAGGGGCAGGCGCGAACCCAAAGGTTGGGGCTGAATCCGCGAAAGAAAATAAAGACGACATAAAAAAAGTTTTAGACGGCGCGGATATGGTTTTTATAACGTGCGGCCTTGGAGGCGGGACCGGAACAGGAGCGAGCCCTGTTGTGGCCGATGTCGCGAAAAAAATCGGCGCCTTGACTGTTGCCATCGTAACTCTTCCGTTTACAATGGAAGGCGAACACAGGATGAACAACGCCAAAGAAGGTTTAGAAAATCTGGAGGCTGTTGTTGACACATTGATTGTTATTCCAAACGACAAACTTCTTGAAATCGTCCCGGATGTTTCTATAACCACGGCGTTTAAAGTCGCGGATGAAATTCTGGTAAATGCTGTAAAAGGCATTGCCGAATTGGTAACGAGGCCGGGACTTGTCAATTTGGATTTCGCGGATATACGCGCCGTGATGTCTTCGGGCGGGTTAGCAATGATCGGGATGGGCGAATCGGATTCAGAAAACAGAGCGATTGAAGCGGTTGAAAAATCCTTGACCAACCCGCTGTTGAATGTTGATATTACTGGAGCTACCGGCGCTCTTGTGAGCGTCGCCGGAGGCTCGGATATGACTATACGCGAATGCCAGGAGATTGTCGAGGCTGTTTCTTCGCGGTTAAACCCGGGCGCAAAAATCATCTGGGGCGCGCAGGTTGTCAAGGAAATGGGCGATGTTGTGCGCGCGCTTTTAGTTATCACAGGCGTGAAAAGCCCGCAGATCTACGGACCGAACAGGAAATTCGTTGCTGAAAATAAAAAAGAGATTGAACAGATTCTTGGTATAGAGTTTGTGAGCTAGCATCAGGCAACGCGCGTTTTAATATAGAAAACCTATTTTTGATATTATGAAAGCGGTTACGCCCGTGATTGCGCTGGTCATGCTGATGCTGATAACGGTCGGCATTGTTGGCGTTTCGGCTGCGTGGTTTAATGCAGTATTTTCATCAAATACGAAAAACACAATATTGATCCCAGTTGGCGGGGCGTATTGCGCCAATAGCGAGATCAGGGTTTACGCGCTCAACCCAGGCGACACCACAATAACTTCAACAGACATCTTAGTCGCCGACGTCGACGGCACGAGCGTTTTAAACTCGCCGTTCTTCGGCGACATGTCCGGCGCTCTGGTAATGTACTGGAAATTCGACGAGGCTTTGGGGTCAGTCGCATCGGACAGTTCTGGCAGCGGTAACGACGGGACTCTGATAGGCAATCCGATCCGTGAAAGCGGCAAAGTCAACAAGGCATTAAGGTTTGACGGAACGCTGGCCAATTACGTCGCAAAAAGCTCGTTCCCGAACTTTCCAGCATCTGAAATAACAGCAATGTTCTGGATGAAAACATCGGACAATACAAAAGCAGGGACTCCAATCTCCTACGCTTCGTCATCGTCTAGCAACGATTTTCTAATATACGATTACCGGAATTTCTACATTGGCATTAAGGATAATAGTCTCGCCGGTCAGAGCGTAACGACTGGGGTAAGCGCGAATGACGGCCAGTGGCATCACATAGCCACAACATGGAAAAGCGCCGGAGGCGAAACGAAATTGTACAAAGACGGTGTGCCGGCATTCCCTGGCGCAACGGTTTCTTCGGGCGTTGCCATGACAAATGGCGGTACGTTGATAGTGGCACAGGAACAGGACAGCGTTTGGACTGCGCCCGGCGGAGGCGTATTTGACGTAACTCAGGCGTTCTTGGGCACACTGGACGAGGTCAAAATTTATAATAAAGCCACAGGCACAGTAAGCATTAATCCGGGCAAATCAGGCCTGTTGATAGATTATCCGGCAAATTCCGGCAAGCATTCTTTGAGAATAGGAACTTCTTCCGGCGTTTCGGAAACATCCGTGACATGCGCGTAATTATTCCAGATAAATTCCAGGCTTTCCCTCTTTAGCTTTCAAAGCCTTTTGCGAAGGATCATAGGCTTTGTCGCCGGGCCCATACACTGTTATTTTTTCAAATCCCATCGTGTTTTTGATGTAATCCGCGGATTCTGATATATAATTTTTCTCTTCTTCAGTTGAAGCGTAGATAAAGACCTTTTTCTTAACACCCGCTATTTTTATCAGTTGGTTCAAATCTTTTAACATCCCCGAAAACATCATTTCTAATATTATGTATTTCCTGCTTGCGTCTATTCCAGAAGGCCACGTTTGAGTTGAAACAAACCCACTCCCAATCGATTTCCAAAGCTCTTCGCATGTGTGCGGTATCACCGGGGACAATGCGAGAACCCAATCTTTCGCAATCGATTGTATCGCGCCGCAATCGTTTGTCCTGTTTATTAAATTTTCCGCGTTGCGCAGAGTGTCGAAAAACATTTTCTGTATGTATGCGCGGAAGCCGTAGTTCTTCATAACATTCTCTGCGGTACGGAGGTTCTGGTAAAATTCTTCCACAAACCACTCGCCTGCAATAGATCCTACAAGCGGTTTTGAATTATGTTTCACAATATCGTAAAATCTTTCGATCCTAGCCTTCAAATTTTCAACTTCGTTCTCACGCCAGTCTAGTGTGGACGCGGAATCCGCGGAGTATGCTAAAAATAATCTTATCGTATCGGCGCCGTGTTTCCGTATCGCGGACGCCAGCGGTATGACGTTGCCGAGGGATTTGCTCATCTTCCTGCCCTCGGCTATTAGTAACTCATTAATCGAAACTCTTTTGGGCCACATAGTTTCCGGGAAAATGGCGGCATGGTGAAACAGGAAAAATGTCAAATGGTTGGGAATGTGAGCCGGTGCGGTTCTTCGTTCATCAAGCGGATACCAGTATGAAAATTCATTGCGCATCGCGTCAAGTATTTTTCTGTCGACATTTTTTATTTTAGCGGCTTCGCCTTTGTCAAGAAGCACGTAATCAAACACGTCCTCGGTCAATTTTTCAGGAGAAATCTTGCTCCTCTTGATCTCATCGGCAATCGTATAGAAAGCCATGTAAACCGTGGAATCGGATAGGGATTCAATTATCCATTTTTCGTCGTACGGTAATTTTGTTCCTAATCCGCGGTGTCGCGCACACGCCCATTCATGCAGCCATGATATGGATTCTTCAAATTGTTTGCGGTACATTGCGGGTGTAACATCCATCTGGGCCAACAATTTTCTCGTAATTTTTTTCCAGCCCGCATTGGAATAGTCCAAAAACCACTGGTCCTTTATGACTTTGACAATTACATTTCCGCCGCACCTGCACGTTATCGATTTAACAGCCTGGCCTTTCATGTCCGTGCTTGCGTTTTCGTGCATGGAAGACCCCGAATTTTCTTTCACGAGCTCGTCAAAAATCTTCAATTTCGCGTCATTAATTTTTAAGCCGGCAAATTTCCCGCAGGTTTTGTTCGTAACACCTTTGTAAAATTCGGCTGCGTAAACGTCTTTTGTGGCTTTTTCAAGTTTATCAGTTTCGTTAAGAGATGCAATATCCGCGCTTTCGCACGCGCCGACCGCTAACGACTCTTTCCCGTCCGCGGTTATTACGGAAATGGGCTTTATACTTTTTCCCTCAGGGATCATCTTTAACGCGATATAGTCATAAGGTGCGCTTGCCGGAACGGAATTGACGACACCGGTCGCAACATTAACGTCCACGAAAGTGGCTGGGAATATTTTTACTTTTTTGCCGGACAGCGGTATGGTAACATCTTTCCCGACCAATTCGGAACCTTTCATACGCTTTACAATTTCGATTTCCATGTTCTGGTTTTTTAATTTGTCCGCGGCAATCTCGGAAATATACCAAATCTCGCCGCCGGCTTTGGCTTTCACATAATCGGCATCTTTGTTCACCCAAACGTTGGTTATTCCAAATAACGTATCCGGCCTCAGAGTGGCCGCGACAATATAACCATCATCCATTTTTTCCTTTATCAGGAAAAATTTCTCTATGGCCATCGACATTTCATCGCCGCCTTTGACATCGTCCGTTGTGACTGGGTTGGCGTCTGCGGTGCAATAGAAAACGGCGTGCTCGCCCTTTTTCAAATAACCAAGCTTATTGAGGTGGGAATACTGCCATTTTATAAACTGGTTGTAAATTTTGTCGCCTGTGGTAAAATCGCGTCGCCAGTCTATTGAGCATCCAAGTTCGGTCATGTCCTTGCTTATCACGGAAGCATAATATTTTGCGACATTGCTCGGGTCTACGAAACCCGCCACAATTTCTTTTGCCCGTTTAGGATCATGTAGAGAAACATATTCTTCATGGTCTTTGATTACGCTTTTTTCCCCGTTCTCAATGCGTTTGGAGACGGCTAATATGGGCGTCCCTGTGATGTGGAAACCAAGCGGCCATAATACATTGAAGCCCTGCATACGCATGAAACGGGCGGTTATGTCGCCGAGCGTATAAGTTCGCCCGTGGCCAACGTGCAACGTACCGCTAGTATACGGGTAGGGCACAGTGAAGAAGAATTTTTTCTTTTTCGTATCAATCTCGGGTTCAAATATCTTTTTTTCATTCCACGCTTTCTGCCATTTGGCCTCGTCCGTCACGGTCAGCATACTCAGATTGAAGGTGCAAACAATTTATACCTTTGTCAACGGGAACATGCGCTGGTTGTGCGAGCCAGTTTCTAATTCTTGGATGTCCGCAGCCGCCCGTCCAAACTCTGTCACGACTATCGGAAGGCTTTGGCGATCCTTCGTGCCTGCGGTTATGAGCCCGGAAGATCGTAGTTTCATCATATTCCACTTAACAGTCGAATATGGCATCGAAAGCTCTCGCGAAACGCGGTCGACGGCCGATGTAAATGTGGTGCGCCCGGAAATTTTCACGATTTCGCGCAAAATCATTCTTTTCTTTTGCGTTAGCCTTAATCCGGATTTAACTACATTCTCCAGCCCAACAACGCGGTTTCTTAGCATACCCAATTCGTCTATCCCATCCAGCAACTTAATCGCCTCCAAACCAGTGGGTACAGCAACCATCCGTAAGTTTAATTCCCCAGAAGGAACCAAACGGACAGAAAAAATTTCTCGACCAGGGAAAAAACAATTGGCGTTTATTGGCACAAATTAAATGTAATTGGGCCTACCCAAAACGCCTTTACGGACATAACGTACGTGTTTTTTCCCATTCTGATCTAAAATAACTTGTAAGGTTTATCTTAAATAGGTTGTAGTCAAATGGACCAAATTGCAATAATGAAAAAATCCTGGGGCTTTGCAGAAAAAATACTGGATCGTAGAAAAACCATAGAATCTCGTTGGTATTCCTCCAAGAGATTGCCTTGGAATAGAATAAACAGGGGGGATATTGTTTATTTTAAAAACTCCGGCGAGCCTGTTCGGATAAAAGCAACCGTAGACAAAGTGATGCAATTTTCAAATCTCACGCCCGGCGCGGTTATGAAACTATTAAAAAAATACGGCAAGGCCGACGGCATAGAAGACATAGATAAATTTTACAAATTTTTTATCAACAAGAAATACTGCATACTGGTTTTCCTTTCCAACCCGAAACCCGTAAAACCATTCGGCGTCGATAAAAAGGGCTTCGGCGCTATGTCAGCCTGGATATCCGTTCCAGACATCAGCAGGATAAGAAAAAAGAACTAATAAATGCTTGTGCACAATTGAGTAAAAGCGGAAGAAAGTTGGTAACTGGAAACATGTCAATTTTAACATGACATGTTTCAGTCAGTTACAACTAGACTCATACTTTGTATGAGTCAGTTTACAACAGGGCCTGTAGCTCAGCTTGGACAGAGCGGTTGCCTTCTAACAAGCTTTGGGAAAGCTTGACCAAACGGTCAACCAAAGGAAGACAGCAAAAGGTCGTGGGTTCAAATCCCATCAGGCCCGCATAATTGGTTTATTTGTTTTAGAGGCGTAGAAAACACATGACACGTTTAATCTGTGTGACATCCGGAAAGGGCGGCGTCGGTAAAACCACGTTAGTCGCAAATTTGGCCGCATCCATGGCTAAACTAAACAGAAAAGTGATGGTCATCGACGGCAATGTCACAACCCCGAACATTGGCTTTCATTTAAACATGCCTGTTGCAAAAACCACCCTGCACGATGTCATGCGCGGCCAGGCAAGAATCCGCGACGCAGTCTATATGCACGAAGCCGGTTTTTACGTATTGCCCGCTGGAATATCTTTTGACGAAATGAAAGGCGTCGACCCGTCTACGTTAAGCGAAGTCGTCGCTAACTTGGATGGCACGATGGATATGATTATACTCGATTCAGCCGCAGGTCTCGGTCGCGAGGCGCAATCGGCAATGGACGCTGCGAACGAAATAATTTTAGTCACAAACCCGGATTTGCCATCGGTTGCAGACGCATTAAAGACCGTTAAAGTGGTTCAAAACAAAGACAAATGGATAACCGGCGTCGTCCTTAATCGTGTGCGCAACCACAAACACGAGATGACACGCCGGGAAGTTGAGCAAATGTTATCCCTGTCAGTTTCAGCTGAAATACCAGAAGATATTAACGTGCCTGCATCAATAGCAATGCGCAAGCCCGTCGTAAGCGCTAACCCCAGATCAGCGGCATCGGAAGAAATAACAAGATTGGCCCATTCTTTAATAGGGCTTCAATACCAAAAAAGGAACCCCAGCTTAATGTCAAGGGTTTTCGGTTTTATTTTTGATTAAAGGTAAACCGAATCATACCGGTACAAAATACGGTATGATTCTAGTTATCAGACAACCATCTCAAAAACCGCAACCGGATTTTCCAGCCCCCAATTTTTTAAAACTTCCGGGGATATTTCTCCGATAACGCCGGTTTTTTCCCCGTCTACAAAAATATCCCCGCATCGGCCCCTAATCATTGACGGATGCGACGAATTCTTCAGTGTGTATTTTATCCCGTAAAGGTGTGCGAATGTTTCCAAAACAGATTTTATCTCGTTCACGTCCGCATTCGCATGGCACGTCGCCGCCGCAAATTTCCTTGCGTTAATCGCACCGGTATCGTTGTTAGATAGTTCAACACAATCCCCAGTTTCGAAAATTTTCTGCGGATATTCGTTATGTTTATTGTCGGCCAAAACCGCGACCAAGGATGGTATCAAATGTTTCCTGCATGCTGTGTAATCTTCCGTTTTCGGGTTCAATATAGTCGCGCACTCCTCTGAGGGCGAGTTCATCATAGTAAACTGTTTTTTATCGTTAGTCAGTACGAATGAAACGGTTTCTTCAAAGCTCAATCCAATCATAATTTCCTTTATGGCGTAACATTTTTCATAAACCTCATTGCGTTCGGCCATCGTCGGTATTTTTGGTATGCGCGGCTCGAATTTTTGGTAACCAATTGCTATCGCCACATCCTCGACGATGTCCATCTGGTGCATAACATCGGTCCTGTAACAGGGAACGGAAGCGATGCCCTTGGTAAAATCCACACCCATCTTTACAAGCAGCGTTTTCAATTCGTTTTCTTTTAAGTCCGTATCAAGAAGTCCGTTCACGTAATCCGCGTTAACATCGATTTTCTGGCGTTCCATGTCAGGGGTCAATTCCTTTTTGTTTCCATACACTACCTCCACGGCCTCGATTTTAGCTCCGCGGTCGGCCAGCGAGGCGCAAATCATGTTCAATGTCTTCGAAATGTAATGTTTTGAATTTCCGGTAACGTCTATGAACAAGTCCTTGGATTTTTCCGTGACACGCGTTAATTCTCCGTTGATTATCGGCGGAAAACTGAGCACATACCCATTAGCGTCGGTTATGACAGGATAGGCTTTGGAATTCTCGATTATCCATCCGTAATCTTTTCCTTTCGGGTGTTTTTGTAGTATTTGTGCGAGATTCATCTTCTCTTTCATGTCCAGAGGCACAAAAGAAATTTTATTCGGGTTATATGCTGCATAATTTAACGGAAATTTGACTTTGGATATGTCATGGACTCCAATAGCGACGCGCTCCCTTTTGCGCCCGAATGTTTCGTGTATTTTTTCCTGGAATTGTATCATTGATTTCAACGTGTCATCGTCAAGTTTTATTCCCCGAATAACAGCGCAAACGACATAAGGACGCACATTATCTACGGATTTTTCGACTTTGATAATTCCATGAACATCGGATGCGCCGTATTTTATTTTTTTCGGATTTCCCATAAATGCGGCCAGCGCGCGCGCAAAGCCTTCTACGGAAAGCATGTCCGGCCGATTTGGAAACACTTCAAAACTGACGGAATCCGCACTCAACGATTCCGTGGTCACTCCTATCATAGGAATGGTTTCAGTGTAATCGGAATCCTTTAACTTCTTGCCCAGAAGGGATTCGAAATCTTTCCTGTTGAACGTAACTACCGCCATTATACATTCACCTTCGCATCGCGCAGCAATTTCAAATCATTTTTGAAATAGAAATTGCGTATGTCATTTAATCCTGTCATTAATGCTATCGGACGCTCCAGGCTTAATCCCCAGGCCAGCACAGGCACGTCGACGCCCAGCGGATTGGTTACTTCGGGCCTGAAAATTCCGGCGCCGCCCAGTTCGACCCATTCTTTTTTTTCTTCGAAATAGACTTCCGGCTCAACGCTCATCTCTGTATACGGGAAATATGCCGGCCTGAAACGTATTTTTTCAAACCCGAGCCTCCAATAAAATTCTTTTAAATATCCCAGTAGGTCGCGGAAAGTGACGTTTTCATCTGCGACTATACCCTCGACTTGTGTGAACTCGGGCAGGTGTTTATAATCCACGGTCTCGTTGCGGAACGCGCGTCCGATGCAGAAAATTTTCGCCGGAGGTTTTAATCCATTCAGGCTTCTGGCCGACACGGCAGTAGTGTGTGTGCGCAGTACGGGTTTTTTGGCTATATCCTCGGACCATTTGTACATCCAGCCCGTCGACCCGCCAATGCCGGATTCATGCGCGCGCCTTACGTTGTTCACAATTTGCGCGTCCGGCAATTTCGATTTAGCAGGCATTTTCATGTAAAATGTATCCGCCAACTCGCGTGAGGGATGATCCTGCGGTTGGTACAAGGCATCGAAACACCAGAAACTTGATTCGACAAGCGGTCCCGCCTTTTCGCTGAATCCCATGTCTAGGAATATTTTTCTTATTTTTTCCATCCAAATTGAAGTTATGTGCCTCTTGCCTGTTATCAGCCTGCCCGGTGATAAAGTTAAATCGTACGGCCGCAGTCCTTTGCGCCACTCTCCAGACCTTATTATTTCCGGTGTTAGTTTGCCTATTTTCCCGTCCGAACCGGAATCAGCAGTCTCAAGTCCCTTTTTAGTTATTAAAATCGTTTCAATTTTTTCAAATTTTTTCTCCACAAACCCCCGTTTTTTTAATTCCGCGGCTTCCAGCTCCGTCAATGAACGGCCGTTCGCCGCACGTTCGAGATTTTTAAGTTCCTTGTCCGCGTCTTTCGCCACGTTTATTTTTTGAACATAGCCGCCGTCGATTTTTACCATGTTTTTCTTTTTGGCCCACATCAGACCGACATCAAAATATTTTAATTTCATTAGGTCGGTTATTTTTTTAGCGCTGGAGGAAACGGCCTTGTAAATTTCCAGTTCCGGCAGCGTGTTGTCCTTGAACCATTTGTTGCCTTCCTGGGTCAGAGAATAAAAAATTTTGGACTCGGTTTTTGAACTCACGAGACCTTTCGAAGACGCCCACAACGAGGCTTTTCTGACGGAATCGGGGTTCAGTCCTGACAATCGGGCTATTTCAGCCACGCCGGCCCCGTTAGGAAAATCTTTTAATGTTTCAAGCAATTTCAGCTCGTGTGGATGCAGTTCCATGCGAAAACCTTCTATTACATCTGGATATTTTCCAATTAAAGAATTAAATGCGGTGGTTAATAAGACAGCTATCGGTTGCGCATCTTCATTTTTATATAGCTCTTTATGTACCTGATCAGAACCTTCACATAGAGGCTTAAGGGTATTTTTAAGTTCGCTGTGGCGGTTGAATCGTCGCCAAACGATGAAGCTGCAATCTTCATTGACTTCTTGTCCGAATTTAATTCCTCAACAAGTGCGCTGAACATAATTGCATTCCTGCCAAATTTTTGGAATTTGTAGCTAGTCTTAAATTCTTTTCCCATACGTTCGTCTATCATGGACTCGTAGCGTTTTAGAACATTATAAGAAAAATCATTGCTGCCCAATGAATCCGCAATCACTTCCGCCGCCATTTTGCCGCTCACAAGCGCGTTTCCTATGCCTTCGCCCGTAAACGGATCTATCAATGATGCTGCGTCTCCGACTAGGATGAAGCCATCGCCCGCCCTTTTTCGTTTCTGCGCCCCGGTGGGGAGGTTCCAGCCTTTGACTTCCGATATTTGTTTTGCATTGGTAAACCTCGGTGCGAACCGCGAATTTTTGACGATTTCCTCAAGCTTATTTTTTAAATTTAATTTTCGCTTCGGCACGTCGCCAGCAACTACGGCGATGCCCACATTTGACACGTTATCGCCGGCCGGAAATATCCAAAAATATCCCGGGGTCAGATCTTCTAGAAAATGGAATTCTATGAGGTCCTGCGTTTCTCCCACATTTTCGTAATAAGTTCTTACAGCAACAAGCGACCTGTCCGTCTGGAAGTCGTTTAAACCCAACTTTCTTGCGACTATTGAATTTGCTCCGTCCGCGCCAACAACGATTTTTGCGCGGAATTCTTTTTCTTTTCCGTCTTTGCCCGCACCTTTGATGCCGGCCACGGCCCCATTTTCGATGATCAAATCACCCACGGAAAAATTTTCAATAATATCCGCCTTTTTTTTCGCTTCCTGGAAAAGGATGTTGTCGAAAATCTGCCTTTTACAAACGTAAACTTTTTTCTTGTCAGCCTCCCGTTCAGATCTAGTATTCAACGATACGCCGGAAGGGGAAGACGTGACCAGCCCGAAGGTTTCCATATGCTGGTTTTTTATTATTTCATCTTCCACACCAAGTTCTTCCAGCACACCATAAGATTTTCCGGTTATTCCGTCACCGCATGTCTTGTCGCGCGGGAATGACGCCTTGTCAACGAGCAGGGTTTTTACGCCTTTTCTTCCTAGAAAAGTAGCGCACGACGAACCGGCAGGCCCGCCGCCAACTACGATTACTTCATAATCCTGCACAAAACCACAACTAGATTTAATAATTCCAATAATAAGTATTTATTATGCGGTTTTCCTTTGTCATACCCGCCTATAACGAGGAGAAGTATTTAGGCGGCTGTGTGGAGTCGGTTAAGGCCCAAACGTTCAAGGACTATGAAATTATTATCAGTTATTCACAATCAAAAGATAGGACACTGCAGATAGCTAAAGCTAACGGATCTAAAGTCGTTCAAGTCCCCAAATCCTTCCCCGGCAAAGCCAGGAACGCGGCCGCAAAATTCGCGCGCGGGGATTATCTGGTCTTCCTGGACGCGGACGTGCAGGTACCGGAAAATTTCCTTGCAAATACCAATAAAATCTTAAAAACCGGCGCAATGGCAGTTGGTTATGAGTTTGTTCCGATGGAAAATGACCGTGAAATAGGAAGGGACATGAAAATGATATTTAATCCGTTTAACAGGTACACAAAAAATTTGTCATGTTGTTATACGGTTAAAAAAACCGCGTTCGATTCGATCGGCGGCTATGACGAACGCCGTGAAGTGAGCGAGGACACGGACATATCTGCACGGCTCGCGCGTGTCGGAAAAATAAATTTCACGCGAAGCGTAATGCCAAAGATGTCCGTAAGGCGTTTTCACGAAATGGGAAGGATACGGGCCATGGGCATGTACTTTATGTGGTTCTTGCTTGGTTTTGTTCTGGGCGCCAAGGTAAAATATTTCCACGTGTCCGATATCAAACAAAAAATCAATCGCGCAGCATGAAATCTTCCAAAACGCCTTTCGCCAGCTCGCGTTTCTTCTGGTGTTTTTCCAGGAATTCATTTATCACTTCCACCGTTATTTCCTTTAACTCGCCGGTTAGCATTTTGCCAGACTTGTAATCCTCATAAATTTTCTTGAGTTTGTTAGAATCCTCCATGAAATAAGTCAAATATTGGTAAGAAACATCGTTCTCCGGCACGCCACCGTGTTTCCTGTGCTCCGTTACTGTATCACGGCCGCCTGAAAATGCGTATTTCATTATCTTGTTGCGCACGGTATTTTCATCATCCGTCGTGAATATCGCCGTATTCTCAATCGAAGATGACATCTTTCCGCCTTCCGCCAGGCCAGGGAGGAAACGCGACAATATGGTAGCCGGTTTTGGGAAGCCGATGCCATTGGCGACGTCGCGAGTTAAACGGAAATGTACGTCCTGGTCAATAGCACATGGTATCAGGCATTTAGTTTGTTTGCCTTCCATTATCGTTGGCAAAAACGCAGGAACCGATTGCATGCACGTGTAAAAATACTCGCCGACGTTATTCGAGTCGTTAAGTCCGAACAGCGACTTAAGCGTGGATATGTTTGTTTTTTTCGCGACCGCGCACGCCGTTTTATACATGTGGCCGGCGTATTCCGTATCCAGGAATATTTTAGTTTTCTTTTTATCAAAACCAACCGCTATTATATCGAGTATGTTTTCATACGCCCATTTGTCCGTGTCCCCAAAGGACAGGTTTTCTTTGAACAGGAATTTCTCCTCGTCCGGTATCTGGAACAACAATGTCGCGCCAAATTTGTCCTGCAGCCACTCAGTAAAAATCCACGGTACCAAATGACCCAGATGCACAGGCCCCGAAGGCGCCCGCCCGGTGTACAAATAGAATTTGTTCCCCCGTTTGGCCTCGTTTAAAATCTCGTCAAAATACATATGGGCAAAGAAAATCTTGCGTTTTAGGAAATAATGCAGCCCGCCCGTTAATTTTTCCATTTCCTGCATGACCTTGCTATCGACATGTTTCACGCCAAAATCGCGTATCAGCTTTTCATAGTCTATGTCGCCTTTGACTTCCCACGGAGTCACGACGAAATCTTTTGTCATATTAACACTGAATTTAATTTTATACTCCCATTGTTATAAGGTCGACCGGGCAGCGAAGATAAAAGCCTGCAAAAATAAACTTAATTTGGCAGGAGTGCTTAAATAAATGGTCGGCGCCAATCCATTTGAGCTTTCCTCGTCCAAAGAGTTTAAAATGGTGTTTGCGGGAAATTGAGATTATGAACTTCGAAACTATGATGAATTTATTCTCGAGGCGCGGAATTTTGTTTCCCTCGTCTGAAATCTATGATAACCATCCGTCAGGCTTCTGGGACTACGGCCCGTACGGCGCTACGATAAAGAGAAAACTGGTTGAATTGTGGCGCAGTGAGATTGTTAAAAGGACTAAAATGATAGAAATCGACGGGTCCATATGCATGGACGCCGACGTTTTCCGCGCTTCCGGCCACTTGCAAAGCTTCTCCGACCCTTTAATCGAATGTTCGAAGTGCGGTTCGATATTCCGGGCAGACAAGCTGATAGAAGAGGTTTCAAAGGAAAAAGCTCCCGAAGCGATGGCCGCCGAGAAGTTTGATGAAATGATAAAGAAGCATAAAATAAAATGCACAAATTGTAAAAGCGAATTGGGCAAGACGCGTAAATTCAACATGATGTTTAAGGTTTCCATTGGCGCATCAAAACCGCAAGACGCATATTTGCGACCGGAGACGTGCCAGTCAATATTCGCAGATTTTCCGCGCCTGATAAAAGTTATGAAAAAATCGCTCCCGTTGGGCATAGCCCAGGTCGGAAAATCATTCCGCAATGAAATATCGCCCCGCAACGCAACGATTCGTGCTCGTGAATTCACGCAGGCCGAAGCGGAAATATTCTTCGACCCCAACAACGCCGAAGTCAAGAATTTTGAAGACGTTGGAGATTGCGTGTTGAACCTTAAATCCATGAAAGACAGGGGGGATTATCTGGCGGTAACCGCGAAAGAAGCAATCGAAAAGAAGATGATGTCAAAATTTGCGGCTTATTACATTTCAATTTTACAGTCATTCCTTTTGAAATGCGGTATACCTGCGGAAAAAATACGCAACCGCCAGTTAGATGACGAAGAGCGCGCATTCTACGCGAAAGAATCGTGGGATACGGAAATAAAAACGTCTTTGGGTTGGGTTGAGATCGTAGCGAACAATAACCGCACGGATTATGACATGTCCGCACACGGGAAAATATCCGGCAAAGATGTTAGTGTAGTTAACCCGGAAACTAACGAGAAATTCATCCCGCATATTTGGGAAATCTCCATGGGCATCGACCGTTTATTTTATTGTGTTATGGAAACAGCATACAAAAAGGACGGAGAACGCGTTTATCTTTCGTTGCCGGCATATGTAGCCCCGGCCAGCGTTGCAATATTCCCTCTCATCAACAAGGACGGTATGCCGGAAAAAGCGGACGAGGTCGTCGAAAAACTAAAAAAAGAAGGTTTGGATGTGGAAACCGAGACAAAAGATTCCATAGGAAAACGCTACGCACGCGCAGACGAGATCGGGATACCGTTTTGCGTTACTATCGACGGCGAAACATCTTCGGACAATTCAGTAACCATCCGCGAAAGGGACACGAAAAAACAGGAGCGCGTTAAAATAAAGGATTTGGCGCGTAAAATAACAGAACTGGTTTCGCAAGGATGATTAAGCGTTTTTACCCAGCTTCTTTTTTATTCCACGTTCCAGATTTTCAGTAATCTCTTTTACGGCCTTGTTGATGTCCCAGTCGACTGCAGTGGCGTAGAAATTTCCCGCAGAAGATTTGACACGTGCTTTTATCTCGTATTTAGTCTTTTCTTGCCCTTCAATTTTTCTGTGCTCCTTGAAATCCATGGCAAAGGATATGATCTCGGTTAACCTGCCCATTTTGTCGATGCCCTTTCTTGCAGCGTTCTCAACGAGGTATTTTTTGTCTATGTAATTGTCCGATAGCCCGGTAACAACTAAATTAGTTAAACTTTCCGAAACAGGCATCATAAGGCTAAGGATGCATTTAGGTGTGATTATCCCGACGGGCTTCTGGTTTTCTGTCACAACGACTGAAGATATGCCTTTGTCCTTCATATTAACAATGACATCGTTTAAGCTTTCATCCGGCTCCACACAATAAACTTTGTCCTGCATTATGGATTCTATTTTGACGTTGCCTGATTTTTCATTTGTAGTTTCCCCTTTTCTCTCTCCTTTCCTCCAGGCTGACGTCGGCAATACAAAATCCAGCAAATCGACGGTCGATAAAATACCGGCAAGCTTTCCGTTATTGTCAAGTACAGGCAGCCTGTTTATCTTGTGGTTTATTATTTTTTTTCTCGCGTCGTTCGCGGATTCGCCGATTTTAGATAAATATTTTATTGGGCGCATCACGTCTCTGGCTTTTCTGCCGTTGCCAACCGTAGCTAGCACATCCATTTCCGAAACTATTCCGGCAAGTTCATTGCCGTCTAACACTGGCAGATCTCTCGACCCGGATAACATGAATATTTCTACTATGCGGCTTATGTCATCCTTTTTTTGTAGTGTGGGCGAAACAAACATAAGCTTTGAGATTTTTTCTTCAAGTTTCACAGAACGTTCGATAAGGGCGCGCGGGCTTAACATGCCGACCGGTTTGTTATCCCTGACGACAACCAGCTCGTGTACACGGTTTTCCTTCACGAGGTTTATAGCATCCGACACCGTAGCACTATGATCTATAGTAACGGGATTTGCGGTCATGACGTCTTCGGCTTTCATTTTTTTCCTCTCAAGGTTTTATTCTCAAAATCTGATAGTATGTAACGTCGTTTTCTTGGTCGACGATGGCCCATAACATTTTTGCCCGTATGTTATGCGCCAAACGCACAGCCCGCGACAATTCAGGAAATGAACACGTGTAGTCTTCAGCGACTGCGTGCACGATCCATTTTGTATGTTCGTGCGCTTCTTTCGGACCGCGTTTTATTTTCACACCGCGTTCGTAAACGCGGAAATGGCATCCGAATTTATAACCGGTCTTTATGGTTAGTCCGCGTTCGCGCAGGTCCTTGTAAACCACGTACGTTGTGTGTATTTCTCGGTCAGTTTCATTCGCAAGTTTAATTAGCTCCTCAAAATTTGTTTTTTTATTTTTGCTGGTAACAACAAGCTTACCTTTGTCGACTAGGTATAACGCTTCTACAAACGACAATTCGAGCCTGTTTTCCGCGAATTTGCCGTAACCGCGCTCAAAAAATTCGTTTAGTAACGGGTGCGAAAAAACCATCACCCTGTTTTCTATCAATTCGCCTCTTAATGGTTCAGCCTTTCCCAATTCCAAGAAATCCTTGTCCTCTGCGTAGGCATTGGAGTTCAAGTCTTCATCGTCTTTCATGTTCTTCGGCATTTCGATCATTAATATCTCCCAATATTGTTTAATAAATACAGTTGGGTTCGTTTATGAATAAATTGCGCGCCTTGGTATTGGTTAGCAGGCCGTTGGGGTGGGTTGTAGTACCGCTTATTTTTGCAAGGGGCTTGTTGGCGTCCGGCGCAGAACTGGACGTCGTATCATTGGTCCAGGCCATCCTTTTGTCATTTCCCGCCTCCCTTTTCATTTACGGGGTAAATGACATTTACGATTACAATTCGGATGTGCGAAATAACAGAAAAGGAGGGGTGGAAGGCGTAATATTAGAAGCTAAAAATCGCAGGCTGGTAGAAAACGCGTCAATCTTTTCAGCCGCACTGTTAATTTTGAGCGCGTTGGTGACCTCTAGCTACTTGAACATGGCTGCGATGGCGGGGTTTCTTTTATTGGCATATTTCTATTCCACGCCCCCTGTAAGGCTCAAAGAAAAACCGCCGTTAGATTCTGTGTCAAACGGCCTGGCATATTATTTTTTTCCTTTTTTAATGGGGACGAGTTTCGGCAACGTAAACATAACAGCGCGGATATTTTTCATAACTTTTTTCGTGATGGGCATACACGCGTTCTCTACGATAATGGATTTTGGTGCAGATAAAAAAGCGGGATATAAAACCTTTGCCGTCGTATTCGGCAAGCGGTACGCCGCGCTATTCTCCGTAATAGCCACGGCAGCTGTGATTCTGTTCGCCGGAGTTGGAAAAATAACCTTCTTCTACATGGCCGCTTGTTTAGCCATGTATGTTATAATTTTTTTCAAACCTTCGGAGAAGTTGGCATCTTTATTTTTCAAATTGATTTTAATCGGCTTCTTGCTGACAACAATTAATTTTTTCCTTTGAGTGGGTTCGGAGGGATTTGAACCCCCAACAGCACGGGCTTCAGCCGTGTACTCTCCCGGATTGAGCTACGAACCCTTTTAGCTAGAAACATACGCCTTTAGTATGGCGTATGTTTCGGTTTGCAACCACCATTAACTAACTGAAACAGATGCATACTTATAGCATCTGTTTTTATTGATCTAACCTTTATTAATTCCTGTGCAGACGCCGGCCGCAATGGTCATCCCGCCCTCGCGCAATGCGAAGCGTGACAATTGCGGTATCGATGAAGATTTTTCTATCACGACCGGAACCAGAGGCTGCAGTTTTATTATCGCAGCCTCGCCGGTTTTAACAACCTTGGGACTCTTTTCAACTTGCTGGCCCGAGGCCGGGTCTATCCTGCTTACTATTTCAATGATTTTTACCGGCACATCCGCGGTATGCACGAACATTGACGGGACATGCCCGATGGAGATTCCGTTTGGATGGTCCAAAACAACTATTTTGGCTTCAATCCAATCTTTTTGAGTGACAACAGTCGGCGGGTTCTGAGGCGTTCCCATCACGTCTCCGCGCTTAACCTGTTTGTTATCGATCCCTTTGACGTTGAAACCAATGTTATCGCCCGGTCCCGCTTCAACCATTTGTTTGTGGTGCATCTCTATGGATTTTACTTCGCCCCGGCCGTTAGACGGTTCGAAAACAACCGTGTCGCCTATTTTCAATTTTCCCGTCTCTATGCGGCCTATCGGAACAACACCAATGCCTTTGATGCTATAAACTTTGTCAACAGGCATTCTCAACGGCTTATCCGTCGGCTTCTCGGGCTCTTTCAATTTATCGAGCATTTCGAATAACGTCGGTCCGGAATACCATTGCAGCTTATCGGATTTTTTCACCACATTGTCACCGACATAAGCGGAAACTGGAATAAAATTAACGTTCTGGTAACCGACGAGTTTGGATAATTTATCTATGTCGTTTTTGATCTTGTCGAATTTATCCTTCGAATAGCCGACTTTGTCCATTTTATTCACCGCAACAACCAGCTGGTCTATTCCCAACGTGCGCGTCAAAAACAAATGTTCTTTCGTCTGCTGCTGTAGGCCTGCATCCGCATCAACGACTAAAACAGCAGCGTCGGCATCGCTTGCGCCCGTTATCATGTTTTTGATAAAATCGCGGTGGCCAGGCGCATCTATTATTGTGATATGGTTTTTTGGCGTGTCTATTTCTTTCCAGTTAATCTCGATAGTGACGCCGCGCTCTCTTTCTTCTTTAGTGACGTCCATTACAAATGCAAATTCAAAAGTCTCTTTCCCGACTTCTTTCGCAATCGCTTTTAACTTATTCATCTCATCTTCGCGTATTTTTCCGGAGTCGTAAAGAACACGTCCCACTAAAGTGGATTTTCCATGGTCGACGTGCCCGACAAAAACTACGTTGATGTGAGGTTTGTTCATAAAGGTCAAAGGATATTATACGCAAAACGCTTTAAATTCGTTCGGTTGTTCAGACTGAAGCAGATGCCTCGCAGCTGGAAGCAAGAGGTAAAAAGAAGCATACCCAAGGTATGCTTCAACCTAAACCTGCTTCAGTTTACGATATACCTGCTTCTAGTTAACAGAGGCGCGACTAAAATAAAAAAAATAAGTGCGCCCCAGGGTTGACTCGAACAACCGTTATGCCTGTTTGCCGGTAATCCGGTAACAGTACCTCATGGTCGCAGCCAACCAAACGTCATTTTTCGACTTTAGTAGTTAACAGCCATGCGCTCTTTGCAGACTGAGTATACGGAGTATACATCAAGCAACCTACTGAGCTACCGGGGCAACACTAGAAATTGTTTGTCCGCACTAAAGTTAAATAGGTTGTATTCGCACCAAATTCGTAGATTGTCTTATTACGAATCGGATTTTATTATATTTTTTATGTGTGAGGAATCGTACAACCTAAAAATCACCCACACCGGTATCATGGCGACCGTGGCTGCGGACGGGTCGATCGCAGCATAGGCATACGCTAAGAGTGCGAAAGCAGCGGCCTCAAAAAAATTTCTTTTGCGTACATATTTCAGGTAAGAGCTGTCCGACCCCCGGATTTTGTACTCCTTGAGGGGCCTTTCAGACCAAAGAATTCCGATCGTCCTTAGAACTGCAGCAGAAACCAAAAATCTTTGGAGATTGAACATGCTGTAATAGACGAGGAACGCCATCGTGAATATCAGGGCCAGGTCCAAAATTAGGAAATACGGGTTCTTTGTTGGGAATTTTCTTATGGTTGGGTCGTAGTTTATCCATACGTCTATCAGTATCGTGTGCGCGAAAACAAACGCTATGAAAAAAATTATTTCGCGTTCAGGTACAGAAAACCACTGGCCGAAACCAAGCGCGATAATGGCGCCAAACATGACATCCAGGAATTTTATGCTCAGGTGGCCGTAATGGGTTACGCGTTTCATGAAATTTGTCCGTTATTAATTATCTTTATTTAATAAAATAACCGTATCCGTGTTAATATGGGTATTATGAGAATACCGGCCATCGCGGTCGCGTTTCTTTTATTGGCCGGTTACGCATCTGCAGATTTCGGTTCGGAATACACAAAAGAATCCAACGGTTTCCTGTTCAAATTCGGAATGGTGAATCCTGAGCCAAAATCATTGGACGCGGCCCTGATGACGCTGTCTGTGTTTAACTCGTCGACCGGGCAATTGATAACACCGGACAAGTTGCATGTAACCATATCAAAATCGGACACACCTTTGTTTCCCCCAACTTCCTTCAATGCAAAAAAAGACAGCGTAGCAATGTTCATGTACACCTTTCCCGAAGGGGGCAATTACAAAATAAGTTTCAGCGCGGCCCGAGCCGGTGTGGAAGGAAACGCCACGTTTGAATTTTTCGTGGTGCGGAGCCGGACAGAAACAAACTCAAACACTATTTTTATGATGGCGGTGGTCATATTGGTATCATTTATCCTGGCGCCGGTATTTATCAAATTTGTCGGCGGGCTGGAATGAGTTTTTGCTAATCCAGCCAATCTTCGTTCTTTATCTTGTCGGGCAAATATTTGTCCGAGATGAAAGATATTCCGCGTGCGGATAGCGCTTGTATTTCAGCCTTAGCCTTCCAGTCTTTCATCATTTTAAATTGCCTTTGCCAGTCCTTGTTATTCTTGAACCAGTCATACGCGCCTATCTGCTCCAAACGCGAAAAATCGACGTCCTTGAAATTGATGAAATGTTTTTTCAGGTCGTATTTTTCTATGTCATCAGCTGTTATGCCCAGGAATTTCGCGTTGGGAATTGACAGCCTGTCGGATATGTGCGCCAGGTTTATCGAACCGAATTTTAAAACGGAATAGATGTAGATCCCCCACGGGTCAAAATCTGTAAGTACGTAGATGGGTAATTTGTATTGGGTCGAAAGTATTTGTAACATCCTCCTGATGCCACGGGTGGCCTGTCCTTGCGACGATATTATTATGCAATTTAATTTCTTCCAGACCTTATCCTCGTTTAATCTTTCCCACACAGCGGCCTTTTCCATGTATATGACATATTTCGCGTCAACCTTCTTGAATTTCAGCTCTTCTATGTTCGAAGGTATCGACCAGCCCCCTGATCCGAGTTTGGACCAGTCTATCGTGTCGCCTGCATCTTCCACAACTACGTTTCCTGCGACCGCGCCCAGTTTGTTGGCATTGATGTGCAGCTGTTCGCGCCACGAACCGGTTATCATTTCCAAGTCTTCAACAGCATTGTCCGATTCCTGCTGTTCGTCGACTACGTTTATTTTTGTGTTCGGTATAGTGCGTTTGGCCATATAGAATACGTCTCTGAGTGACGCGTGTTTATTGTTATTCAACAGGTCTTTGCTTATGGCCCCGACTTCAACCGTCTGCAAAAATTTGCGCGCATGGGCAACATTGAAAAAAGATCTTACAAACGTTTTGTCCCCTATCTTCAATGTTTTGTCTTGGCGGTCAAACACAACGTTGGATAGGGTTCTAAGCGGGATCGTCATCGACGGATTTTTTTCATCTTCGATGTCTTTTACTAATTTCTTTCCAAGGTTGTCGAGTTTTTTAACAGCTTCGCCCGCCATTTTATTCGTCCTCTTTTTGCTTAACGTCTTCTTCCGGCTCTTCCGTATCTTCTATTACGATTTTTCCCTTCTTTAACATGAGTTCAAGTTTAGCCGCGATCTTACTCTTTTCTCCGCCACTTAATCTGGCGAGCGCATCAGAAACTTCCGGTATGTATTTTTCGAAAAGACTTATCCTCATCGCAGCCTCGCCGGCTTTTCTTTTCTTGTTAACGTAGATGCTTATTTTGCGCCCGGCCTCCTGTAGCGCAAGCTTGACCTCTTTTATTATTTCCGGATAAGATGCAATCGCCTCCTTGGACTCTGAAGTGAACGGGACCCACACTGACGCGATATGAACGAATATTGCGATCGGGCCCGTAGGTAGCGCTGCGCTAGACGCCTGCTCCAACCCGTAACGCCGCCATTCTATTTCGCTGACCGCTTTCGCAAGTGCGCAATCGCCCGCCTGGTACATTAATGGCACACGATTGGCGAACCTGTATAATGTTGCAACAGAGTCAACGGGCAATTCCCCGCCATAGGCCAGACCGACTTCGATTTGGAACGGATTTCCACGATAAACGTCCGGCGGCCTCGTTATCGCAACCACGTATTCCGGTTTTAATTGCTTTTTCAGACCTTCCTCGACCAATTTTTCGCGCAACGGCGACAAACAATCAAGTTGGGGTTTTATTAATTGTACCTGTTGTATGGCCTGGAATAATTTCTCAACCTGCGGCCCGTCTATGTTTTTCGGGTTCACGTCTTCGTCGAATTTTGCAACCCTGATTATTTCCTTGGCCGAACTTTGCCCGACGCGCGAAAAATCAGTTGTTAAAAACCCCGTAAGCGTGCGTGCTTCGGTGTTTCTTAACATTCTCCGGAGTATTCCTATTTCCACGCCGTGCGGGTGCGGTTTTATCGATTTGGGCGCTTCCGGCAAAGTTTTTACTGAACGTTCAAATTTTATTTTGCTTTCCGGTCCGTCGTAAATTATTTCAGCGTACGGGTTTGAGATTGCGGTTTGTTTTATGTATTCGGGTATTGATTGCTGGTGTTCTACGTATTTCCCTTCCACTTCCAGCTCGACTTTAATGCCGTGCCAAATTTTTCCTTCTTTTATTTCTTCTTTCAGTATTTCCGGCTCGTTCTTGTACGTGTCTATCATTAATTCTATGTGGTGTGTTTTTCCGTCCCCTGTGGAAGAAACTATTTTTGCGGGTTTTCCGCTTGTCAACTGCGCATAAAGAACGGCACCGGATATTCCTATGCCCTGCTGACCTCTTGAGTTGTGGCATGCGATTCCACCAAACCCACCAACGAAGTTTTCGCATTCGGGCACAGAAAGGTCGTATACAAATTCATAACCGTCGTTAATAATTTCTAAACGTTTAACCTTGGCAAAGCACAGGTCCGATTCCAGTAACTCGGTTTTGGTAGTCTGACTGGAATTTGTGGAGATATAACTAGCCGAATCATATTCCACGTTTCTTGTTCTTTCTCTCTGCGATGTGGAAAAAACAAAAGATTTGTTTATGTCACTTCCATAAACGTTGACAACATAGCAGACGGAAGGATTCTTGCCTAAACCTTTGTTTTTCCTGCTGGTTATGCAGGCCGTCACGCCCTGCATCGACCATAGATACATGATTTCATTAGCCAGTCTTCGGCTTACAGTATTCAACATGATACAGTTTCTTCCCTTCACCTTATGCCCGTCTCCTTGGTAAAGGGCATCGATAAAGTGCTGTCTCATCTCCGTGCCGGCGCGGAATACAAATTCAGGAACTTTTTTGTTGTGAGCGCCCCTTGCGCATAAATTGGAAATCAGTTTTACAAAGATGTTGCCAAACAACTTTACTCTTATCGAATTTTTCCTGTTTTCTATGGTTGTATTAATTCCAAAAATTCTGGCAAAATCGAGCATCTCATCTATCAGGTGATCCTCATGTTTACCAAACGTGAGTCCTATTTGACGTTTGTCTGAATGCCCTTCGGCAACAAAAAGCCCCAAAAATCTCATTAACTTGTCGCTTATTTCTATCGAAACGGGAAACCTTGTTTCTCGTCCATGATAGTAGGTTTTTATTGTGCACTCTTTTACAAAATCTTTTAGTTTTAATTTGAGTACTATGTGAAGCGGGAGGAATTTCTTGTTGTAATATTGTCTCATGCTGTCGTCGAGTATGTCAATGGTTTCGCCTTCATCGGTAAGCAGTCGATAGTATTTCCTGCTCTTGTCAGTTTTTTTGTGGACGGTTTGAGACATTCCAACTATCTTGTCTAAAATTTCTTTCGGCACACCGTACACATAAGCCCAGTTGTCTTTTACATCCTCGTAGCCAAGATAATCTAAAATATTAATTTCTGATATATTCAAAGAAGGTAGTGTTTTGGGAATCGCTATATAACGCCCTTCTTTCAATAATCTAGCCTCGGTTTCTTCAAGTTTACCGCTTTTCATGTTTATGGAAAACACGCTGTGGCAGCCGGTTATCTTTATTGTTCTGCCTGTCGACAGGAAAAGTTTGATTATTTCATTGTTTCTTTTGTGCCTGATTACGTGGCTGACTTTTCGGAAACTGTACTTGTAAGATTTTGGATCAAAAGCTGGCACAAAAAGGCTTCTTTCGGATACATCCTTTTCCCCCTCCCCTGCCGATAAATAGGAATCTACCAGTTGCCCTATTGGCATAAGTTCGGTTTTGCCGTCTTTTATTAAAAACACTGGTTCGTCAGCAGTCAATGACTGCCTCAGCCTATGAAATTTAGACCCAAATAAAAGTTTTCCGAATACGCGTCCGATATTCTCTTTTATTATTCCCGGTCCATTGTCTTCCACGGAAATTATGTAGCGGTCTTTCAGGTCTTTCGCGGGTTTTACCGAAATTTTTATGTCGGGAATTATTCTGGCTTCTTCCGTCGCATCCAGCGAGTTGTCGACGGCTTCCCTTACAATGGTAAGCAGAGCCTTGACCTTGTTATCATAACCCAATAAGTGGCGGTTTTTCTCAAAGAATTCGGAAACCGATATGTCGCGCTGGTCTCTTGACATTTCCTGCGCACTTTTTACTTTTTCGATCTTTTCAGCCGTTTTATCACTCAAAGAAATCCCTTAATTATTTGCGGTTATAGTATATAAAATTCATCGATTATGAAGAGTTGTTTGTGTGGTTTTTTTCCAAGAATTTGTAAACGGACTGGTGCGAGCGTCCTTCAAGTATTTGTTCTATGGCTTGTTTCGCTACGTTGGAAGATTCCCAGCCTCCAATGATTGAAACTGTGTCGCCATACACGGAAATATCGCAGCCTGTAAATTCTTCTATTAATTTTCTCGTTTTGCCTTTGGTTCCTATCAAACGCCCCTTCTGGGTCGGCCTTTTTTTGGGCGTGAAACCTTTCAGGCTGATTATCTCAAGTATGTTATCGTTGTCAGAAAGTTTCATCGCCTTTTCCGGCGCGAACCCGCGCCCTATCGCAGTAATAATATTTTTAGCATCCAGAATTTTTACGGGGTCGTCGCCCTCTATTTTTACATCGTCGCCAATGGTTATTTCCGTCTCAGTCAGAGATTCAATCTGTTTTTTCACCGCAGCATTCTTGCCTATTGCAATAGCTTTCCGTTCCTCCGGGATTTTAACAAACTCCATCATGTAAAAACAATTCCAAAAATTTTACGGGAATATTATTGTTTTATGTAACCTTGTTTTTTTAGCCACAGCACCTGTGTGCCGGTGTAACGCCACACCAAATCGCCGCGCGCGTCGCCTTGTGCCACCCACGGCTCGACCAGCACAACATCATTCGGGCGTATCCATACTTTTTTTCTGAGTTTGCCCGGTATCCTACATATGCGCACTTTGCCGTCGTTGCAATCGACACGAAAGCGGTCCCCGCCTAACAATTCCATTACGGTTCCCATGATTTCTCCGGGCCTTTGCAGCCGTACGCGCTCCGGTTGTTGTTCTTCCATTATTTCACTCACCTATATTATTTGAACCTAAGCATAATAGTCTTCCTGTTGATGTGCTGTCCGTCTTTCATGCCGGCCATCGATGAAGATTCCTTCACTTCTGGTTTGAATTTCTTTTTCAGCATGCCCACAAGTTTACCGGCTTCTGCGAATTTGATCACGTAAAGGTCGACGCCTTCCTTCCTTTCGTCCACTTTCGATGTTCCCACCCAGTTGGCGTATTCAAACGGTTTTCGCCAGTTGCCGCGTAACTGTACCATGGCCTCGTAATAGCCTCCGCGAGTGCGCGAACAGTTTGTGCACGCTATTTTTCTGACAGAAGAGTGTACCTCAATGACGCCTTTGAAAATATTTTTTTTGTAGTCTATGGAATATTCTATGGTATAATAATTTCCGTGGTTTGTTGTGTCAGTCTCTATTAACAAGCCCTTATGTTTTATGCCGTCTTGTAAAGCCTCTTCGAAAGTTTTCCACGTGCCTTTGGAGAGCCATCGCTTGCATATGGAACATTGGACAAGCTTGCCTGTAAATTCGGCTAACACGGTCGTTTCTTTGAAACAATTAAGGCACAGCCCGTCAATTAATTTATCTTCTTTCCCGCATCTTGGACAAAAATTCATAATCATGCATTCCGAAATTTTTCAGCCAACCCTTCTCGAATACCACAGCGTTATGAAAATCTGGTACGGGTTTAGCATGTCCCCGTTTTCAAACACGGTGTATGTTTGGGTTGCGCTTCCGCTTAATGAGGGGTTTTGTATGCTTATAAATTCCTTTTGTGAGGCCCACACAACGATGGAACGCATCAGCGTCCTGGAATCTTCCCCTTCGTTGTTAGCCGCGATCCAAACTGCCCGGCCGGCTTTCCTGTCAGTAATGCCGTCCTTTACTATGACCGAAGCGACCGGCGCATTATCAGGCGGCATCGAATATTTTTTCTCGCTTCCCACTGCTATCCTGGCGACTTTATCATCGTCGGGAAACGGTCCAGCTTCCGAAAAGTCCACGAATTTGTAATTCTTTTCAAAAATGAAACCCGCGCTGTTTTTTACGTTGAATGTTGTGTTGCGCAAAAATATCCAATCGACGGCCGAACTTTCCCATTCGTGTTCTTCGCTGTTTTTCGGCGTGCGCAAAGTTATAGTATGGATTCCCAAATCAAGCAATATTGTCGAGCCTGCCTGGCTCTCGACGCGGTTCCATCCCCACGGGCCGGCAAATGTTGGGTCTTTTTGCGTGAACGGGTCAATTAAAATTTCCGTGCCGCCATCTACGGAAACGAAATATTCCCTTTCTTTTTCTGTCGGGTCGTCGCTTCTGTAGGAACGAAGCCACAATTCGTAGCGGTCAGGCCTGTTTACATTGATACTAATCGTAGCAACATCGTCCCTGTCGTCCGTCCACAGCGCGTCTCCTTCCGAACATATGTCATCCACGTCGCCGGTGCACAGGCTGTGCGCAGAAGCAAGCGGCCAACCAGATCCAGTTTCAGCTTCGGCCATCTCATTGTAATTTTGTATATTCAAGTCTCTGAGCTTGGAAGCAAACCCATTCATGGTTATAGCAGACCCTTCAACGTACGGACCTTCGCTTGAATCAGCCAGACTGTTGGAATTTTCATCGAAGTAAAGGACATAATCACAATACGTCCCTCCGCCCGGTTTTTGCGATCCGTCGATTATCCAGAATTTCTTTTCCGGGCCGCGCATTTTTAACGTGCCTTCGTGCGTGCTGTTGGTGCATGAAACCGGTTCGCCGGAAACCTGTATGCCGGTTATGCCGGGCAAATCGCTTTCGGAAGTGCGCGTTGAAGTTGCGCCTGTATATCTAAACCCATAAAAATATTTTTTAATATCATAACTTTTGTTTTGCGGATGGCCGGGCACGAAAACATCATCCGAAGACGAGCCTGTCACAGAATTCGATACCCATTTCAACCCGAACACCTCCCCGAGGACAGCATCGGAACTTATTTGTGCTTGCGTTATTGTGGATATTAGAATTAAACCTTTGTCGTATCTTAGGAAGTCCAATAATTTTTGCTTGTCCATGGCCTGGTAGTGCCCGTAAATTATCACGTCCAGCGAGCTCCAGTCCTGCACACCCGCCAAGTCCAAGACATGAAAATTCATTGCATGCCCGTTTAACGAGAAACCGTTCAATTGTTGCTGCAATTTCGTCAATTCCGGCGGATCGCAGGCGCATCCCACGAAAATATTTCTTTTTATCGAATTTTTCAGCCCAAATTCGTATTCGATGAAATCTGAAAATAATATTTTATTTATGGAAGATGAAACAAAAGAAGAGTTTTGCCAGTCGCTGCCAAGCGAATTCGCCGTGAAAATTAGATCTCTTGATAACAACGATAGATAATTTTTTGTCCATTGGGGGTCTCTGGTGTAGAGCGATGAAAATTGCGACAGCACAAGCAGTATCAACAGGGTCGAAATTATGATTTCCATAGTATGTATGTAACCTTTCATTACCATACACCCACAGTCATGTTTATGATTTCGCCGGCATCGTTCAATGAGTAACGCACAATTTGCAGCCTCTCGGTCGCGGACGTTTTGGATTTTACGCACTCCCAATTTTCCGACTCGGCTTTCGGCGGGCATGAAACAAGCTGGGAATATGGGTCGTATATTGAAATATCCACACACCTGTTTTCGGACAGCAGGTAGCTTTTGAAATCTTTGAAGCTCTCCACAGGAACGTGGTTGTTTATGTTTAACTTCGACAGTATCCTGCTGTAGCCAGCTTCACTGGAACACAGGGTGTTGAGATATTTTATCTTCGTGCCGTTCAGTATATGGTACCCGTTTCCGAGCCCGATCCTGGCAGGATTTAGCGGGTTGGGATTTTCGTTGGCAAAATCTGCCGGCAGCCCGTCCCATGACCCGTCATCGAAGATGAGGAATTCGGATATTTGGTAGGCGCGGGCTTGGATAATATTTGAGTTGTGCTGCGAAGAAAACGGGGTCATTTCGTTGCTGGCAAAATTCATGGCATACACTACGATGATTATGAATGACACAACTGCCATGATAAATTCAACGGTAAATTGTCCTTTGTAGTTGGCGTACATCCTCAAAACCCGATGAAACCGATTCTTATGAATATACTGAACGTTGCAAATCCCAAACCGGCCATTATCATGGAATGTTTTAACCCGCTCGTTACAGAATTCTCGCTTATCTGGCCTGCAACGAGCCCGCCGAAAATCCCCTGCAGCATGAGCATGGAGAAGAACAATGAAGTGTAATAACAGCCGACTCCCGCATTAATGCCGAACATGCTGCAAACTATGCCGTAAATGGAGCACGGCATGCAGTTCAAATCGCTGTTGATGCTTGAACACAGCCTGCACGGGTCGCTGAATCCGAATGAACCTGAACCATTCAATGATACGCCCTGTTGCTTAAACATCGGTATCAATATTTTCGTCAATGATAACACAATTATCAGGAACATGAAAAATATCGCGTACATTATCATTACGTGCTGCCCGAGCGAAGATTTTTTTTCCTTCTCCGCGTCCTTAATTACGGAAACGTCCCTTGACACGGATTCCAAGGTTGAAGTTATGTTTCCGCCCGACGCGTAAGCCTCTTTTATTATGCGCATCGAACGGGTCATTAATTCCGAATCCTTTGTGCGGCTTATGAAAATTTCTATTATGCGCTCAAACGGCACGCCCCATGTGTAATGGTTTACGATCCTTCTTATTTCAGGTGTCAATTTGCCGTAATTGGACTCTGACGCAGAGCTTAACGCCTGTATTAAGTTCATGCCCGACCTTTGCGATTCCGAAAGATCCCGAAGGAAACTGGGAAACTGGTCTTCAAGGCTTTTTATCCAGGAATAGTCCAGGTATTTTTTGATCAGGTAAGGCCCTATGATAACCAGCACGGAAAGAAAAACCAGGTTGCCTATGACCCCGATGTCCGGCGTCCCCGTTTCGGTTTTCACGAAAAATATGCCGATGATCAGAAGCAGCAGCGCAAACATCATCGGATAAATTGCAATGGAGTTTTCATCAGTCATTTTCGGGAGGTGTTTTTTTAATTTCTCTATCATATTATTCCTCTGTTGGCGAGATCCCTTTCGAAAGGAAAATAAAACCGACCGATACGAGCGGTAGGAAAATGAATATCACGAAAAACTGTACCGATATTATCGACGACGACGGGGAAATGGCAGTCATGACAGCACTTAGCACGAGGAAAAAAACCGAGCCGACGATGATCAGCGTTATGTACATTTCTATGTAAAGGGACATCTGTTCAGAATAATCTTTTATGCTGCGCCTGAAATCGGCCATGTAAGCCTTTGACTTCTCGCGCAAATATCCGCTCATGTCGCCTCCGGTGTTTATTATTGTGGACAATCCCCACAGCAGATCCTTGAACTTGTCAGACGGCGTGCGTTCCGCGGCTTTTTGCAGCGCGGTCTTAATGTCCATGCCGAATATTTCCGTGTCCGTGTAAATCCTGGACACCTCCTTGGATAGTTCGCCGAATTCCGAGAAGTCGGCTATTATTTTAAACATTTTCGCGGGCGGCGCGCCCGAACTTGAAATGGTCGCCATGTACATCGTTCCAAACGGCAGCGAATTTTCTATCTTCCTTTTCCTGCTGCCGGCAGACACGGAAGGATAATAAAAAAGCGCCACCGCGGCCGTGATTCCAAGTGTCATGGAGATCGTGAATGAAAGTGTGACAGCAAGCGCCACCGAACTTATCTTGGCATATCCGAACGCCAGCCCCAGCAGCAGAGAAATCGTAGGCCACCCGATAAGTATGATCATAAAGGAAACGAACGCCATGTTGGATACGTACTCGTGTATCGAGACGCGTATATCAGCTTTTACCAGACTTTCTTTCAGCGGGTCGAAATGTTTTAGGTAGGGTTTGACTATGTCTCCAAAATACTTGAATGCAATTTTATTCAGCATGACATCCCCGCAAAACGAGTTGGTATTTTCTAATAATAAACATACACCAGCCGGCCATAGAGTGTTGTGTTTAATGCCGTATAAGCGTTGCTTTTAATCGACCATGGCAAGGGCTTTTTCCGGGTCCGATGTGTACAAGTTGAACATTTTAGCGACCGATGAAAAACCGTTTATCCCCTTGTCCTGCATCCACTCCAAAACTTTCACACGGTTAGAAATTTCCTCGCGTACGTTTTTTTCCGACATGTTGTTGCTGTACGCGATTTTTTTGAGAAGCGCGCTTTTCCCGACAACCCGCAGGTAATTCTTCACAGGATCCCATTTGAAAACGACATTGCCTACCGGCGCGCCGTTTTCATATCCGACAATTTCCATTATCGTGTCTATCTTCCTGACGTTCTTGCTCTTGAAGCTGGTTGTGTCGCTGAATATCAGGACGTCAAGGTTTTGTATCAGGTTGCCCGGCAGGCTTATCGGCGGCGTTGTTAATCTGTCAACAAGTTTGGATATGCTGTCGGCGTGTATCGTGGACATGCCAGGATGGCCCGACGCCATTTGCTGGAATAAAACGTACGCCTCTTTGCCTCGCACTTCGCCGACTATTATGTAATCCGGCCGTTGTCTTAAACTTTCTTTTAGCAGGTCAAACATGTCTACCTCTCCCATCTTCCTGCCTTCGGTGTCCGATATTGCGGTCCTCGCAACCTCGGGCACCCAGTGAGGGTGCGGTAAACGTAATTCAGGCGTATTGTGCGCTATAACATTTTCGCACACAAAATTTTCGAAATTCGGGACGCTGAGGTCATAAACATAAAGTTCTGTTTTGCCCAGGTTTCGTATTTCCAGTATCTCGTCCCAAAGAAGATCCGAATTTGCAAGCTGCGCGGCTTTGGACAAGAATTTACCTTCGCCTTGCAAAACAGCTTTACCCATGGCATTCCTGCCTATTTTGCTGCCGTACCAATATGAATTGCTGTTAAAAATTGCGCCCTCCTCGGCCAATGCACTCAAAAATTCTTTCGTAACAGGAATAACATCGGTAATTGTATGGTTTGCAAATATCAACGACCGATTAGCCAATTTTTCCTGTTTGTATTTTTGTAAAAAGCCGATTTTTTTGCAGAACATCTTCAGGTTTTCAGATCCGCTTATCCGGATCCTATAGGTTTTGTCGCGCTCCTTGATCTTTGTGGTGAACCTTGACATTATTCCCAACCTTAGCATCATGGTGTGTACGTCTTTAATCAGTCCGATGGACGAAGAACTTGCCTCTATCTCATCCTTTGAAACCGAACCGTCCCCGCTGAAATAACCTTTTAGCAGGCAGGAAATCTGCTCGATCCCTAGATTATAAACCCAGTCGGGAACCCTTTTCGTATACGCGTCCCCGCGAATCCCGAGAATATTTTCCATCACCTTTTTGAGTACGGTTGAGTTTATCATGTACGTTATCCCGTCGCTGTGGTATTTGCAGTCCAGCCCCAATTGGGATGCCGCCTGCTCTATGGAGTATTTACATTCAGCGTCATTCGCAGCGGATATCAAAACGGAATTTTTGTCATAACATCCGTCTGCAAGCCAAAGGCCGACCAATGTTAAAAATTCGTCAGTCAGTTTGAGAACGGCTTTCACAGCCTTGCCTCCCCGCCCGGCTTTTATCGAAAGCCCGCCTGGTGCGTCGATAAATTCTTCAGCGTTGTTAAGTCTGTTGAAAATTTCCACCGGAATCAGGCCGTCCGTAATACATTTATTTTTTTGACGCCCATTCGCGCCCGCCCTCACCAACTCCGGTATTGGTATGTGTTTCAATCCGTCCCCTTCCACGAACACGCCTTCCAAATATTTTGCTTCGGAAAGCAGGTTGATGCTTTCCAGCTTTCTAGTATCGTGCGGTAAGGTTCTTGGCGTCGCTATAAAACTTCCCTTTAGCAGGCTCCTCGCTTCTACCGGAATTATTTTCCCATTCGTGTCCAAGGAAAAAAGTGAATGGTCACCCGTAACTTTGATTCTCCTGCCAGCCCTTGTTGTGACCTCAAGAACGTCTTTGTTTACACGGTGCCTGACAAAGGACCTGACCGGGCAGAGTTTTATTTTTCCTTCTGTATCCATTGAAAAAGTTTGCACGCCCTCCGGATTCGTTTGGCAGTACTCCGTGCCGAAGACGTCTTTTTCGTTGCCGTACTTCTCTATCTGTCCGTCAACCAATTTTTCAATCGGCAATTTTTCAAACGACCCGTTCCTGTTAACCAGTATTTCGGAGTCTCCCGTCACGCTGTCTTCAATCGAAATTATTTTCTTGTTGGGCTTTATGAAAAGGGACAACACGTTCAACAAAGTCGTTTTACCGGATGCGGTTGATCCGCCGATTAAAACAGATTTGCCGTTTTCCACAGCCATCCAAAGGTAGGCAAGCGCTGTCGCATTCATCGTCCCGTAATTCAGCATGTCAATCGGAGTTAATGGTATATCGGTAAATTTTCTTATTGTGAAATTCGACCCGCGCCTCGCTATATCAGTTCCTAGAGTCGCTTGCACTCGCGAGCCGTCTGTTAGTGTGCCGTCCAACAGGGGATTAGCAACGGATATATTTTTGCCCGCGCGTTGCGCAAGCCTGACCGCAAAATTGTCCAGTGTTCTCTGGTCGGTGAATTTCACGTTTGTCCTTATCGAACCTATCAGCGGGTTTCTGTGAAATATGTAAATCGGTATGTTCGTGCCGTCGCAGCTTATGTCTTCTATGTTCGGGTCATTCATCATCGGGTCTATCCTTTCCAGTCCGACAAAGTCCCTTTTGATGTAATATTTTAGCACATCGACCCTTTTCTGGTCCAATTTGATGCCCATCAATGAAAAAACGTCATCCGTTTGTCTCATCAGATAGCTGACCGCCTCGGCTTTTCGGAGTTTTCGAAGGTCTATGTTTAACCGCTCTTCAAGAAGTTCTTTGCTCTTGGAAAGTATGTGTTTTTCCTCAGCTGTCAGCCCGGGCTCGAATACGTTGTAAACTAATGCGTTGTCCGGCTGGTCCCATTTGATGTTGGTGTACGAATAAACTGTCTCGCCTTTTGCGGGCGCCCTCGGAATCAGCGGATAAACTACATTTATGTTCATTATGTTTTCAATTTGTTCCGCGTCAATCGGCTCGGCCTTCTTGGACATGTCCGGTATTTCTATCCCGTCGATAACGCTTTTTGATATCACGTTTTTGCTTTCAATCGCTATAATAGGGCGCAGAGATTCTGTGTTTTGCTGTACAGCTTGCACGGGCTGCATCATCTGCTGTTGCATGGCCTGGCCGTAGACTGGAAAATAAACCGCTTTGAAGCCTTTGGCATATTTTTCGAACACGCGATCCATTTTTATGCCCGGCCTCGGTATTCCCAGTTTAGTTCCTTGCGCCCGGTAACTTTTTATTTTTTCCTCGGTTTTTATCAATTGTTGTTCGTAATCCGAAATCATTTTTTTGAAAGTTTGTTCGTCTATTTCCCGTTTGTAATATTTGCGTTCGACCTCGTCCTTTGATTTAACCAGGCTGTCTCTTTCTATTTCAGCCTCGCGCAATTTGTCCTCCGCGCTCGAAGTTCCATTCTCAAGGCGTTCTTCAATTCCGGAAAGGCTTTGGCGTATTTCATCTATGTCGTTTAATCTTCCAAAATCCGGCGCGGATTTGACCGATGCCAAATCGTTGCGCAAAGATAACATGTCTTCGGGCGACATGCCTGGCCGTGAGCGGTCTTCCAGCCTTGTCAGCCTGTGGTAAATATCCTCTATGGAAGATTCGGAAACGCCATATTTCTCCGCGATTTTTTTCAGTTTTTGCGGGTTGTTAATTATTTCTTCTATCGGATTTTCCCGGCGTTCCTGTTTGTAACCTGATGCGCCTATGAGTTTCCTAACAACCAGCCGAACTTTTGATTTCGGAACGACGAACCCCTTTTCCGGTTTCACAGCAAGCGCCCTAGAAACAATTTTTCCCACAGCTTTCGAAGCGTCCTCGTTTTTTTCAACAGTTTCGGTTATTTCCTGCATCGACTGCTTTTTTGCCGCGGCTTTTCTCATCAAAGAGTTTAGTTTGATCAAATTATCCCATATTTTTATTGTGTTTCCCGGCTTAACTGTTTTTTGTTTATCTTCGCAGGAAAAATTCCCTCGTGTTGTTGTAAAAAATCATTTTTAATGGGGACTGTGCGCTCAATTCAACCCCGTTCATATTTACAGCCGTGTTATTTGCGTTGTACACGCCCGAAGAAGTGTTGTACGCGCTGGAACCGATGGCGCTGATGTGTATCCCGTTCTTGTTTAAACTGATCTGATATGTGTTGCCGCCGATTACGCGCGGCGCGGGTAATGTTATGCTCACGTTGTAAAAAAACCTCCCCTGGCCGTACGCCTCTATCGCGTTTGAAACCAAAAACATGTTCGTTTCCTGGAAACTGTCATGCCCCGCGACAAGGTCTATCCTGTTGCCGAGCAGGCTGAATATCGAAAAGACGCTTGTTAATATTATCAGGCCTATGCCGAACAGCACGACCTGTTCGAGTACTTGGTATTGGCCGCGCAAAAATTTGACCATAGAATATCTTCTATCGGGAAAAAGATAAACAGAATTATGTGAAATCTACTCTTAACCTGCTTATTTCCAAATCCTTGCCATTGGCCGCGCCGCTGGTAATCACAAAACGGCCCGTGTAAGTTATGGTTATTCTTCCGGAAGTCGCGCTTTTTACAGGGCCGGTTTCTAACTCGATGAGAAAGCCCTTGTTCGGCGTATCAACTTCCCTGTACCACAACTTGTAGACAGCCTCATATTCGCTTCTCGGCGTCTTGATCATCCTGACCATCGTGACTCCTTCCTTCTCGCCAAAGTTAGCATACCATTGCAGGTTGCCGGTGTTAATACCTATCCACCTGTCTAAAGCGTAAACATTGCGCGCCGCAGTCACGTTTAACACTATGCTGTTGTTAAGTTCGTTGGCCATGCCCGCGCCGAGGCCTTTGTAATACTGTTCGTAATTGAACGAGCTGAAAACGCCTTTCGGCGAAATATCTATAGATTCGATGCACGTTCCAGTGCATGTCTGCGCGATTTGTTGTATCCTGGAATCCAATGCGTTAAAAAATGCAACTGTGCTTTCCGACTCGGCCAATGAGCTCCTTTTCTCAGTCAGCGGCGCTCCCCACATGTAAGCTGCGCCCACTAACGCAACGACCACGCCGCCCAGCATGACGAAAGTGACGACTTCGCTTTGACCTTTGTTAATTGCCATTAGTAATAGTATTCGCGTCGGGTAAATTAAATATATAACGAAGAAAATTTTGACAGCCCTAGCTTAGTTCGTATGCGTCCAAAAAATTTCTTCCGGCGAACTTACGTGCAGATAACCTGTGTCTGTGCAACATTGGTCCGTGTGCCTACGGCAACAGGGTATGTTCCTGCAGCGAAGCCTGTTCCGTTGGCGCAGCTTGCGGAGCTTCCCCTTCCAGACATTATTGTGCTTCCTGATCCCGGCCCTATACCCGCGGACGGGAAATATTCCCCAGAAGTTCCAGTGGTCCAAGACGTTCCAGCAGTACAATCCACGCCGTTTATTGTTGCAAGAATAATATCACTTCTTGATACAGCTGCGGTAGCCCCATTGTTCTGGATAACAACAGAAACATAATTGTTTGCGCCTTGTTTGTAGCATCTAGCCCCGCCCGGCGGGATCGAAATGCCTTTTTCCGTCTGCGTAGATACAAGCCCGGAAAACCAGGTGTAAGCTAATCCTACAATGCCGACTGTGATTAACATTAACATGACTAAAGCGATTACCGGTGTAATGCCTTTTTTATATCCCATTTATCTTCCCTTTTCCACGGACATCATTGAAAACATCGCCAATTGTGTGATGCATGATATTATAATTAGGACGGCCAGCATTATCAGCGCCTTTGTAACATTGTCGCCCTGCGGAAGCACGCTCATCACGCCTATGAGCAGGTAACCGCCAACCACTAACAAAACACCGACGGCCGTGACAAATGAATTGGTTATGGTCCTTCGTTCATGCGGTTTAATCATTTAATTCCCCTTACTTGCAGTATGCCGTGGATTCAACCACACCTGTACGCGTGCCGACGCGGACTGAGTGTGAACCAGAAGCACAAGTCGTTGTCGGAGCTGACGGGTTGCCTGCGACTGCTATATTACAGTCATAATTCCTTACGAAAACTCCGCCGCTGCCCGAAGTTATTAATGGATAATCCGAGCCGTCGCCCAACAGGGTTTTGCCATCCCCAGCTAGCACGCCATTGGCTGGTAATGTGTCCGCAACATATGGAACATCAGTCCCATCGACTTGTACGATGATCAAATCATTTTTACTAATATCACTTGACGCGCCATTGTTCTGTATCAAAACGCTTATCAGGCCAGCCACGCAATACGATCCGCCCGGCGGGATCGAAATGCCTTTTTCCGTCTGTGTGGACAATAAACCGGAAAACCATGAATAAGCGATGCCAACCATGCCGACTGTGATTAACATTAACATGACTAAAGCGATCACAGGTGTAATTCCCTTCATCTTGAACCACCCTTTAAATTCTGCCTGATCTTGCCAAGCATTGCCAACGAAGCCAGTTGTATCATGCTCGAAACGATGACCAATAAGGCAAGCAACAAAACGCCCCTCGCGGTGTTATCTTGTTGTAGTGTAGTCATCAAAACCATGACCAGATAACCAGTGATAACCAATATGGCGCAAATAACCACAACAAAAACATCGACGAAAACATTTTCTTTCAGCGTTGCGGGCTTAGCCATAAAAATCCTTTTCAATAATTTATTTTATCTCCTTATTAAAGGTGTACTCGTTGTCGTGCCAATTGTGGGCCTCGGAGGCACCACATACAACCTCTTTAACCTCTTGTCAATTTCATCCAATGATCCTATTATCGCTTGGTTTGATTCAACGGTCTTTTTGCCGTATTCGACCAATTGCCCGATGCCTTCCGCAAGCGGTCTCATGGCTTCGCTGGAATTGCCGGAAACCTCTTCCTGTGACGCAGCCTTCAATAGAGAAACGAATTCGTTTAACGTCCCCATCAATTCGTCCATTTTTCCGGGTAATCGTGAAATTTCATTGCGTAAATCTAGATTAGCGCGGACCAAATCATCGACAATCTGCTGGTTGGCTTTTATCAGTTCTATCATTTCGTCGACTAGTTTGTTTATTTCCTTCGCAGAAGTTCCGCCTTCTATCTGGTCTAACCGCCTCTCCAAACGTCTTAGAGGGGTCATCGCCACAATTTCATATTCGTCAGAATCAGATGTTTCGCTCATTAATGTAGATTTTGCTTTCTACCAATATATACTTTATTAATCGCCGGGTAACGAGGAAATTACTAAAAATTATACTACATTTTTGAGAAAATCTTTGGATTTTCTCAAATAGAAATCCTTCGGTTTTCTATTCCCCGCCCATGTCCGGCATGCCAGCAGGCATGCCTCCGCCCTTGTTTAACTTGCTCGCCGAAATGACATCATCTATCCTCAATATCATTTCCGCAGCTTCCGAAGCGGAATTTATGGCCTGTATCTTTGTCTTCAGCGGGTCAATGACATTTAATTTTTCCATGTCGCTTATCCTGCCGTTCAAAACATCCACACCAGCCGACGCATTTCCTGCGTCATGCTCTGCGCGCAACTTAACTAACATGTCGATCGTATCCAAACCCGCGTTCTCTGCAAGCGTGCGCGGAATTACTTCCATGGCATCGGCGAACGCGTTTATCGCCAACTGCTCACGCCCAGGGAAACTTTCTGCTAATTTTCTCAATTGTCTCGCGATTTCAGCTTCGGGCGCCCCGCCCCCAGCAACATATTTGCCCATCTCAACAGCCGCAGCAACGCCTTTGATAGCATCGTTAACCGCACGCTCGACTTCGTCAACGATATGCTCAGAACCGCCGCGTATCAAAATCGTAACCGCTTTAGGATCCTTGCATTTCTGCACGAAAACCATCTGCTCGCCGGAAACTTTTTTCTCTTCGACAATTCCTGCGAAACCCAGGTCGCTTGAGCTCAGGTCATTTATGCTTGACGTAACTTTCGCTCCAGTGGCGCGCGCCAATTTGTCCATGTCAGACTTTTTAACCCGCCTCGAGGCCAAAATACCTTTCTTCGCCATGTAATGTTGCGCAGCATCATCGATACCTTTCTGGGAGAAAACAACATTCGCTCCGGTAGCGGCGATTTTCTCAACCATATCCTTTAGCATTCTCTCTTCCTCTGCAAGGAATGATTGCATCTGCTCCGGCGACGTTATCCTTATCTCGGCGTCAGTTTCCAACTCCTTGACTTCAAGCGCAACGTCCAATAATGCTATTTTTGCATTCTCGGATTTTTTCGGCATCGACGGATGGACCACATCTTTGTCGATGACAATTCCTTTTATCAATTCCGTGTCTACGATCCCGCCGCCCTGCCTCTTTTCAAGCTTTACATTTTCAACGTCGATCAAAGTTTTTCCATCAGTTGTTTCGGAAATTTCTTTGACAGCTTTGACAATCACCCGCGCCAATTTGTCCGTGTTTTCTCCGACAGCCTTGCTGTTCATCGCTGTTGTTGCGATTTGCACAAGCTTCTCTTCGTCGTTGATCGAGATAGATTTCGAAATGTTTCTCACAACTTCCAACGCCCTTTCCTTTGCTGTGCGGTAACCTTTCGTTATGACAGTAGGATGGACATCTTGGTCTAGAAGTTCTTCAGCCTTCTTTAACATTGTGCCAGCTAAAACTACAACAGTTGTAGTGCCGTCGCCGACTTCTTCGTCTTGCGTCTTTGAAATTTCAACCATCATTTTTGCAGCGGGATGTTCAATTTCCATCTCGCTCAAAATCGTGGCGCCGTCGTTGCTGATAACGACATCGCCTAATGAGTCAACAAGCATCTTATCCATTCCTCGCGGGCCTAGCGTAGTTCGTATAGCATCACCGACAGCTTTCGCAGCAGCAATATTATTGCGCTGTGCATCTTTTCCAGTCGAGCGCAGCGCGCCTTCGGGCAATATCAATACAGGCTGTCCGCCAATCTGTCCCATTGTTGCATTTACCATACAAATTCAACCTCCAAAAGTTGTAATTATCCAGAAGCTGACTTTATCAGCCTCAATTATCAAATCACTAAATCTATGTAAATGCGCGTATATAAATAGTTATCGTTTTTCGGTATTGTCCAGTCGGCGGTTGCTACGGAGACTGTCAAGAGCGGTTGTTTTTTATGATATACTCTAAGATTAAATTATGGTTTTCAAAGGTTGTTTTAAATTGCCTGCATGGGACAACATTAAATGTTTCTTCTCTGAAGAGTATAGGCAAAAAACAAATATTTCTTATAAATGTCCTTTCTGCGGTGGTGAACCCATGATAATCACCATAAAAAAGTTTCCATGGTTGTCCAAAAAATTATATGGAGAAATCATCGGATTTACAGATCTTAAATGTGAGAACTGTAATAGGCGATTATTTTTTTCGGAAAAAGAACGAGAAATGAAGCACAAGGAAACCATCGAAATATTTAGGGTATTACTAGCAGGCAGTTTTTCCGCGTTTGCTGGTATGACAATTTTTTTAGGAAACAATCAATCAATAAGCAACACAGGATTTGGCTTGCCTTTTTTGTTTTTCATTTTCATAACAACTTTATTGATGATATTGTCAACTTATAATGAAGCATTGAATAAAATCAGAACGGATATCAGAATTATACAAGCTCTTAGGAGAAGTAAAAAATGACCATTGTTGATTTAGTAATGTTGTTATTCAGGGATCCATATTTTGTAATGATAATCATAGGTGTGTTGATAGTATTGTTCGCTAAATTTTTCCTGGAAAAATAAGATTATTCCGCCTTCTCCGCGGCATCCTTCAAAATCTTATATACCTTGTTCAGATCGTCCGAATAAACCGTAAACGACTTTGATCTGTTCTTAACTCTGTCTCTTATTGTTACCGTTATCCCTTTCTCAATCGTGTCGCTCGTTTCCATGTTAAAGTCTTGTTAACATAGGTTTAAATAGTTAAGCCTACATAATAGTTAACATGATGTTAACAAATAGACAACCTAAAGATGACCCAAGAAAGATCAGGGGCTACGCTATTATAGCCAAAGGCGACACGCCAAGGATTATTGACAAGGAGACGTTTTTAGTCCCTTCGCAGAACTCGGACAGGAAATATAAAGTAGTCCTAAAGAAGCGTTGGCTGTGTGAATGTCCCGACTTTATTCATAGGAAAGAAAAATGCAAACACATCCATGCTGTTGAGTTTTTATTGAAAATGAGGGCGAAAGTTGACGACAGCACAATACCGTTTGCGGACGAGGATAAAACGAAATGCGAATACTGCAAATCAACCAACATTAAGAAAAACGGAAACAGGAAAACAACCAATGGTGTTAAGCAGAGGTTTCAATGCCTCGACTGCAAAAAGACGTTTATCAAAGACAGCGTTTTCGCTCGCCTTAGCGTTGACAGCAAAATAGCAATGCTGGCTATGGATTTGTATTACAAGGGTTTGTCATTGCGTGAGATCTCGGACACGCTAAAGCAGTTCTACGGTGTGGTCGTCAGCCACGAAACCGTAAGGCAATGGATAACCAAGTTCACAGAGAAGATCAACGACTACACCAAAGACCTAAAACCGAGATTAAGCGAAGCATGGCATCTGGATGAGCAGGCTATCAAGTCCGAAGGCAGGGAGAGATGGGTCTGGAACATGGTTGACGAGAAGACACGATTTTTGATAGCCAACAACGTAACCAACGGACGGACAATAGGTGAGGCGAGCCAGATTTTAAGGCTAGCCAAAGAGACGGCTGGCACACTACCAAAGTTCGTAGTTACGGATGGTCTGCAAAGCTACTACCAAGCCCTAAAGGACGAATATCATGCTCACGGACGACACCCCGATAGGGTTCAGCATATCAGGCTGGAGAGCATCCGCAAGAAGCCTGACAACAACCTCGTAGAGCGGTTTCACGGCACGTTCCGAGAGCGAGATAAGGTTATGCGTGGGTTCAAGGGCGGTGAGGCGGTCTTCTCGGTTGGTTTCCGCAACTACTACAACTTCATCCGTCCGCACATGGCGTTAGGGATGACACCGGCGGCGGCGTCGGGTATAGATCTAAGACTCGGTACGAATCGATGGATGGGGTTGTTGAAGCAAAAACGAATTTAAATTGAATTTAAACTAAGAATTAAAGTTTAACTTTAACTAAAACTTTAAATAGAATTTCAATTAATACTTAGTATTATCAGATTAAACCCACTTTAATCCAATCGGGTTTGAGTGGCCACAGGTAGCCATCCTGCATAGGAGTCCGGGAGGAAACCTATTTTTTCATCGGAGTTAACCAGAACTGATCAGTTTTACGAATATTCAAGATCTGGGAAACCAATGAACATGACGACTACCTTTTATGGCTCTTGTCACGCTTGTTTCTGACAATCCTTAGCTGGTGTATACGCACCAACTTTCACGACCGAACTTATAATCTATGCAATTCTTTGCTTTTAAATTTATGCCTGCGAAAAATAGCCAGCTTGGAGAGGTATTTCGATCGTGAAATCAGAAAAACTCTCCAAGCTGATTCAAGATTAATTTATCCCATACGCTAATAAAGTTTTACCATAACCATGTAGCAAGTATTTTTATCGTCGGCAGCATAATTAATGAATTATGGTAGACGAATATCCGAATCCCACACCCGAAGAAGCTGCGGAGTGGAAGGAAGAGAAAGAACACTGGAAAAAGAAACTTATCCATATACACAACACTGTACCCATAATGGATGCCGAAATTAGAGGAACTATGACGAAAGACGTGCAAGCGGCTACAAGCATAGAGCGTTTGGAAATGGACAAAGAGTTTCAAAAAACAGTGAAAACCTATAACTCGACAATGATGGGGTTCGCCGTGTTTAACGGTGTGTTGTCAATAGTCAACGTAGTGTTTTTCCTTAAATTGAACGGCGTCATTTAATTAGCAACCGTTCCTGACATAACCGCAGTTTTAGCCAAAACAACCGTATTTAAGACAGAACCCGTTTTTCGACCTATTTGCCTGTGGCAAAAGCGATTGCAAGAATGCCCGCAAGAACTGCGCCGAGTATTTTGAAAGACGGTGTGTTTGTGAAAACCCCGTAAGCGAATAGTATCAAACAAAGCGCTATCGCAACAAGGAGTGCTGATTCCATTTGACCTTTCATAAAAGCGCGCATCTATCATCGGCCCTTTTTCCCGACCATTTGCTCAAAGTCTTCCAGCCCGCCCATACAGTTTAAATCGTCTTTGGTTATCACCGGCACGCCTTCGACGTTATTCTTGCGGAACCTTTTGTAAACCAAAACTGCCCGCTTGTTGGTAACCTCGGAAATATCATGGAGCATCGCAGCCTTTTTATGCAAATTCCTGGTATTCTCGGAAACGTTCGCAATAATAACTTCGCCGTGCCTCGCTGCCAGGTTAAAAATGGATTTTGAGATTATTGTTGTATCGAACCCGAAGGTTTTTAATTTTTTATTTACGAATGCCTCAAGTCCGCGCGCCCTGAATTTGTCATTTTCTATTGTCATGGCGCGCAAATCATTTTTAGTTATCTTGGTGCCCAAAACGTTTTCCATTTTTTCTGCAATCTCCGGCCTTGCCCGCCCGCCGTTCTCGTATTCTGCTATGGATTTGCGCGAAACCCCCACGCTGCGTGAAATTGCGCCCAATGATAAACCTAAACGTTCTCTTCGCTGCCTCATTTTCTCGCCGTCGACGTAAACAACCGAGCCGCCTTTCGAAACATAATTTAACATCTTATCGTGTATGATTCCGCCCAAACCTTGCAATGAAACAGAAGGAACTCCAAACCTGCGGTAAACGCGGTTTTCTATTGGGCCTTTCCTTGTTTTCGCGCCTACAAAAACCGGCATCGCATCTAACGATGAGGCGGCCGCAGACAATCGAAGTGCTTCGCTTTTTGTTGCAGAATCTATGTTGTTCAATATTTTAACAACAATAGAATTTTCGCCCGCGGCAACCATGTCGAAAAGCCCCTTTGTTTCCGCGATTCTGTAATCAGCATTTTCAAATTCAGCTTCAACCGAATCCAAAACGTCCTGTTTCATACATTTACAATGAGACGGCGTGCTTTTATCTTTTTAAGCTTGCGTAAAAAATGATTAAAGCGTGGTAAATAGAAACTGGCGCATTCAAAAATCGCCAGTTTTAGTTACAACTAGAAGCATACCGTATACTGTATCGGTATGCTTCGGTCGACAAAGTGGGCCTGTAGCTCAGCTTGGTAGAGCGACGGTCTTATAAGGCCCGCAAGCATTTGCTTGCGAAACTAAGCTGCGTAGACGCCGTAATTGCAATGGATAGCAACGGCATGGTCGCCGGTTCGAAAGCTTGACACACGGCAAATCGGCACACATCTTGTGTGTGCCTAGCTGCGATGTGTCAGCCGATCATCCGGTCGGGCCCACTTCTATTTTTACATCTGGCAAAGGAATATTCTCTATGAAAATTATCGCAGACCTCCAGATACATTCGAAATACAGCCGCGCCACATCACCCCAGATGAACATACACACGCTTGGAAAATTCGCAGAAACGAAAGGCTTGGACATTCTCGGAACAGGCGATTTCACACACCCGAAACATTTGGAAGATTTGAAATCTTCATTGAAGGAAATTAATGGCACGGGATTGTTCACGGACAACAAAACGAAAACAGCTTTTATGCTGACATCGGAAGTTTCGCTGATTTACTATGTCAACGGCGTGAGCAAAAAAGTCCACAACATGATTTTCGCTCCAAGTTTCGAAATCGTAGACCAAATTAATGAAAAATTAAGCAGATACGGAAACCTTTCCGCAGACGGACGTCCGATATTAACAAACATAACCTGTCCGGAATTTACAGAACTGGTGGTGTCAATATCTAAAGATGCATTTATCATACCAGCCCATTCGTTTACGCCATGGTTTTCAATTTTCGGTTCGAAATCCGGTTTTAACTCAGTGGAAGAATGTTTTCAGGATCAGACAAAAAACATTTTCGCGATCGAAACAGGCCTATCAGCGGATCCCGCGATGTGCTGGAACATTTCAAGTTTGGACAAGTTTGCATTAATCTCAAATTCCGACGCACATTCACCATGGCCTTGGAGGTTAGGAAGAGAGGCGAACGTATTTGATATTGAAAACCCCACATACAACAAAATCTTCGATGCAATAAAAAACAAGGACAAGGAAAAGTTTTTATATACAATTGAGTGCGACCCGAATTATGGAAAATACCATTTAGATGGCCACAAAGACTGTAACGTTTCTTTAGAGCCGTCTGAAACAAAAAAATTAAATGGTATTTGCCCGCGCTGCAAACGGGGATTAACAATAGGCGTTCTCAGTCGTGTTGAACAATTAGCCGACCGTCCTGTTGGTTTTGTTCCTAAAAACGCGATACCATTCAAAACATTATTGCCGTTGTATGAGATAATATCGCACGTCACCGGTGTCAACGCATTATACTCTAAAAAAGTCACCGAAGAACACGATAAAATAATCTCGCAATTTGGCACAGAGTTAAACGTGTTGATGAACGTCCCTGAAAACGAGTTAAAAAAGATCACGCACGAAAAAATCGCAAACGCAATAATAAAATCGCGTAATGGGGAGCTAAAATTTAAGCCGGGCTACGACGGCGTCTACGGAGTTCCGTTGTTCGAAGGCTCGTTTGAGATGCAAAAATCAGGGCAGAAAGGCCTGGGCGAATTCGCAAAACAAAAATTCTAGAAAGAACCTGTTTGTATTTGGATTACAGAACCCGCGGATGTTGACAAGTCTCCCCTGTTTCCACTGGCATCCACAGCAAGAATGCCTATCCAATATGATGTATTCGGATCTAAAAGCAATCTAGCCACGCCGTTGGGTGGGAATGATTCCACAGTTCCTCCTTGAGGTGTTCTCGAACCGAGCGGTATATTGGATGCAAGGCCTTGTTTCTTAACTTCATTGCTGGCATCCAGAGTAGCAGTATTCCAAGTTCCTGTGGCTGGCTGGATTGTGCCTACATATATTTCAAAACCCGCAACGCCCACATTGTCGGATGGCTCGAGGAAACTTATTGTGTATTGCCACTTGCCCGCGCTCGCTGTTCCGGGTTGTCCTGCGAATTTTTGGACTTGTATATTTCTAACCGTGTTAGGCGGTTCGGTATCCGGTGCAGTTGAGCCGCCGGACGCGGGAGGTGTTACTGTGCCTGTTCCGGCCTGTCCTGGTGCACCGCCGCCCGAAGGCGGGACATAATTGGATTTTCCTATAACCGATATAGGCACGGACAGTTTGGATTCGACAAAGTACCCGTAATCAGCTTTAACGTTGACGGTCTTGTCCACCGAAACCGGGATGTTTGTTGTGGTCTTGACTTCGCATTGCGTTTTGTAACTTTTGCCCTTTGAAAGCTCGATGGTGACGCTGCTTGTGATGGCTGCGCAATCCCCGCTCGTTTCTGCCATCGCAAGCCCTGAAGGAAGCGTTAATTTCAAATTGGCCAGGTTCCATTTTGACACGTCGTTCGGGTTATCGGCCAGGAACGTGGTTCCGCCAATCAGGTTAGTAACTTCAATGACAAGCAAGAACGTAGTGGAACCCTCTTCAATCCTGACGGGCTCTGCCACTCTTACGTCGATCTTTAAAGGCCCGTTAGACGGCTGTGCTGTAGTAACAGGCAACGTCTGTCCGTTCGTTTTTAACCTCTGGTATTCAGATAGGGTGACAATTTTTATTTGTTTGATAGCTGTGGTCGAATATCCGAATGAAACTCTCGCTTTGGCATCGTAGGTCTGTGGCAAATTAGCCGGCAATTTTGGCGATTGCACGCGCCAGTTGTATTGTTTTGCTATGGCCTCTTCACCCGGCGTGTTTATCCTCAAATCGGTGAGTACATCGCTCGTCTTTCCGCTGGACAACCCCCACTGTGTTTCCGTCGAATCGCATGAAGGTTGCGCGCAAGCCGTATCCAAATCTAATAATTGTATTTTAACAGCGGTGGCTTTTGAGTCTCCTGTGTTGATAATTTCAGTTGAAAGCGTTGTCCTGTCGTTGCCTTGTAAATTTGTTTCGTCGGCAGAAAATGATTTTATGATAACCGATCCGCCTGTTCCTGTGTTGCCTGAATCACCTGTACCCGTACAACCAGAAACTATCACAGCCAAAATGATACCAAATAGAGCCAATTTCATTTATCGCACCAAATAATCCGTATTATAATGATTTAATTCACACTTATTTAAACCTTAAGATTGCTTAGTTACCTTCAGCTTCACAGGCAGCATGGTTGTGAATTTGTACGAATATACTACATCGGCCGTTATAAATTTCGTAACCCGCGGAGGGAGCAAGTTCGGCGTCGTGAAAGTGCAATAGAAAGGATCGGACTCTTTGGAAGCGTCCGATATGATTATTTCCGCTGGTGTGTCGCAGCTTCCGGTAAAGTCCGGCGGCGCCGTGTACTTGAAATTTCCTTCTGATATCGAGCCTTCAAGTTCGCCTTCGCCTTCGTTTTTGAGTATTATTTTGACGTCGAACGTTTCATCCTTCCCGATCGGTTGCGCCGAATCCACCGTGATATGAATTTTAACCGGCCCGTCGCCCGTTACAGGCGCGGGCCCGTTTTCGCGCGCAGCTATCTCCGCGTCGTTGGCTAGAACGACTCCAACAGAACCGTGGCTTGTATAGGAGTAATTTGTTTTAACAATTATGTTGCAATCGAAATCCTGGCCGGCTGTGCGGCTTGCCGGAGGCGCCTTGAAATCCCACTGGAATTTTTTACTCGCGTCCAGGTTGAGGTCAAAAAAACACGCAGAATATCCGTTTGACTGCGTCAACGCACACGACGTCTTGCTGACGTCAAAAACCGAAGAACAATAATCCGCAAGCGAAATTTGCACGTTGCTGGTTTTTGCCGCGGCTTTGTTGGTAACAAACCCGCTGACCGCGAAGTTCCTATCCGGTTTTATTTCGTTGGGCACAGCCTCGACATTTTCCAGTATTACAATTTCATTGTTTTTTACCGCTGGAGTTCCATCGTTTGTGTCCGTGCAGCCGGAAACCATGATAGTGGAAATAACCAGCAAAATCGCGGTCACCGAATAAAATTTCATGATATTATAAGTCCGCGCCCAAATATTAAACCATGCCCGTTTTGGTAGATTTAATTGATAATTACATAGTGAATCCGCTGACAGCACCGACCTATTCTTTCAGCCCGTCCGTAACATTTGTGCACACATTGTTGATAATTTCCGTTGCGTATGTTTTGTACGTTGTGTTCAGGAAATATGTGGGGATAGACCGGAAGCTCGCGTTTGCATTATCTTCATTCATGTTCCTTTCCGCGGCTGTGCGGGTATTGCAGGACATGGGATCGATCAATATTACAATACTGGAAACGCCGCTTCGTTATGTTTTGTTATTGTCTTTGTTCCTCGCATCCTTCGCATTTTCAATGTTCGTTAAGAAATACGCCAAGGTGGAATATTGGAAAACCTTTTCCGCGATAGCGCTTATACCCGCATTCATCATAACATATTTTATTTTTTCGCGCGCCCAAAATCTTATCGGCGTTTTTTATGTAGCCGCATCGTTCGCGGCATCGTCGTATCTGGTATACATGCTTCACAAGAAGCTGCCGAAATTAATAACAAAAGAAAATTTTTACATTTTGGCCGCTCACATGCTCGATGCTTCGTCAACTTTTGTTTCGATAGCATTTTTCGGCTACAGGGAACAGCATTTCCTCCCGACTTTTTTGATGGGAATTTTCGGGCCGATCGTGATGTATCCGCTAAAACTATTGGTAATAGGATTCGTGCTTTATTCTTTCGACAGGGAGATAAAAGACAAGCAGGCCCGTTCATTTTTCAAAATAATAGTTTTGATGCTGGGCCTCGCTCCGGGTTTGCGCGACACTTTAAGGTTATCCGTGTTAACTTAACTGGAAGATTGCGATATGCTTCTGGCTGCTATGCGTTACGGAGTTGGCGGTTCGGTCGTATCAATTGTGGAAGTTTTTGATGATGCGCTGCATTCGTCATAGCCAGCCGGATCCACGCCCATTTCCGACGATCTTGTTGTGTTGTAAAAGTAATTGGCGTCAATTGTCGCGATAAATCTTTTTTGCCCGTCCACATCTTTGACGTCCATGTCACAGCTCAGCGAAATAAATTTCTCTGTAGAGTAAGATCTATCTGACGGGTCAACGAGGTTTGTTATGTCTTTTCCAACAGGTGCGCCGTTGATTTTGCAGTTGCTAACAATGAATTGAGTTTCCGGTTGTACGGAAACTTTCGCATTCTCCAACTTGAACGTGCCCGGTCCAAGGTTCGTTAACTTGGCAAACAGTATGTTTTTCGTCCCGCCCTTTATCGGCTGGTAGCCTTCCACTCCTATGACTATGCTTGCTATGACAGGCCCGCTCGACGAGCTTGCCGAAGGCTGGGAAAGGAAAGCTTCTTTGGCAGCGGTCTTATCATCGTAATCTTTTGAATTTAGTACATCGACAGGCATGGACGCGGTAACTTTGTATCCGTATTCCACGTTCAAACTAAATGGGAATGAGGACGTTTTTTCACATGGCACAATCAAGTCTGCTGTCAAATCGCGCCTGGAATTTGGAATTATTTTTTCGTTTGTTATGCCTATCGCACAGCCTGTGCATTCCGGAGCGCCGGCCATCATGAACGTTCTGCCTTCCCCGCCGTACATTCGCGCCGATCTCACAATCGCGTCGGACTCGCCGTCGTTTCTTACGGCTGCGAATAATCTTGCTGTCTTGCCGACGCTCACCGAAGACTCGGAAGATAACGTTGTTATTTCCAGTCCTTTCCTCGAGCTTTGCTTCGTGCCGGCTTCCGGAGTTTTTAAGCATCTTTCCAGCCCCGGGTTGAATATGCAATCAAGCCCGGCTTTGTATTCTTCGATAGTATCCGAAATTTTATTAAAACCTGTCATGAATGCGTTGACTTGGGTGTTTATCGCAGGCCGCCACGGGCTTAATGTGAATAGCCATAATATCCCGCCAACCACAACAACAATCATGATGGACCACATAATCAATTCCGAAACACTCGGAACATTTATCGAAAATACCCACAGCCCGATTAGCACGAAAATTATTATCCAGAAAAGCCCGAATGTCCAGAACTTGAACCAGGAAATTGTTATGAAATAAACGAGAGCCAGAATAAAATGGAATAAAATTTTTTTCCATGGGCTCTCCGCGGGCGCAGGTTCCTCGCGGTTCTCAGGGTTTTGTTTCGCTCGGAATCTTTCTATCAGCTCTTCTTTCGTGACCAATTTTATCGACCCTGGATGAAAACGTCAACAGAAGCTATCCTCATGGAACCGTCAGTTGCGAATGTCATCGTGTTGTTTCCAGCCACAACCTGGTCCTCGTCGAAAGTTGCGACAACGCGGTCTTTCAATTCCGTAATGAATATAGATTTGACCGTCTTGTTCTCGGAAAATCTTATTTCCAGCGGAGCGGCTTTCAGGATCTCGCCCATCGTTATATCTATGACTCCTGTATATCCGGTTTTGTTTAACAGCATTGCATCGCTTTCATCCAAGACAAACGAGTTGGTTATGCCAGATGTCCTGTTTTTCCACAAAAACACGTTTAAGAAAATATTTTTTAGGTTGAAAGTCCCGGCTGAAGATTCCAAGCTTATCAGGTTGCTTCCGGACCTTATGTCATTGGGTCCGATTTCTATTTTATCCCCCTCATTCGGAAATCTGTTGTAAACAAGTTTTCCATTCACGTAGGCTTTTATCACTCCGTTCTGTGAAGAATAATCCGCGCGCTTAAAATTGAGTACGCCAGAACTCCACGACGACATTTCTTCCGGGAACACCTCGAAGAAAAGGGTCCTCTTGGAAACTGTCAGCAAATCCAGTTTGATGTTTTTCAGTGAATACACGGAGTTGGCCCAGAACCTTGCGCCGGGGCCCGTGGATTTTATTTCAAGTTTATTCTCACTCTTCAGCGACTCTTTGGGAAGCTTTAACGAAATCTTGCCCGTGGGAGGTTTGCCGTTGAAATATTCTTTACCGTTCCACGAGGCTACAAGATTGCCGTAATTGTTAGTATCCACAACTTCAAACACCAGTGTCGCTCCAGTCGCCTCGCTAACTGTAGCCTGTTCGAGCTTTACATCCAGTGATAATTCGTCGTTAGAAAACAGCCCGTTCGATATGTCTTGTGACAAAATATTCTTGATGTTCATCGACGATTCTGAGCCCAGGGAAAAATCCTCATAACTGACTGTGCGTGCTTTGTCTTCCTTGGTAAATCCGATAAAGAACTGCGGGAACGAGGTTAAATCGATCCTCATCAGCGATGTTTTTTTAGGAGCAGGCCCAAATAGCCCGCCCCAGAACCCGCCGCTGGCGCTGTTATATTGGGCGTCCATTGCGTAAGTTCCTAAAAACAGGAATCCTAGGAACAATACCGAAGCTATAAGCAAAACAGCAAAACTTTCCATAAGGCTCCCTGATTAACTTTTATCCAAAACTCTTAATAAAACATGTTTTGTGTCTGGTACGCAAAAATAGCGCCCTCAGTCCGCCCATTGGGTGTCTTCATCGGGCAAATTAGAATTGTTGCAGCAGTTTTATGAGCTTTGCTTGGGTCTTACGAATTTTGGTCAAGCTTAAGTTTTGATTAACCTTTTTTTAAAAGGTTATTTGGACCGGTCGGGATTCGAACCCGAAGCCTCCACAATTTTGGTCTCTTTCCAATGCCAATGTGGCGATCTACCGTTGATCTACCGGCCCGTCACAACTGGAAGCATACCGTATGCACTATCGATATGCTTCAGTTTACCTCTGCGTCAGTCGACCACGAAAACCTGAGGTTTGCAAGTTTATCTTCAGATAAACTGCAGCAGTTTTGTATTACAAAACTTGCTTTCCCACAGCCTAACGTTTCCTGTTTACACGCATTCGTATAATTATTTTTTTCCGCCAGCGCTTTTGATCACAAAAGGGCGGTTACGATCAGACGCATATCCGAGATATGCATCAGTCTGCCAGTGGGCCCAGCCGGATTCGAACCGGCGGTCTTCGCGGTGTAAACGCGACGTCCTAACCACTAGACCATAGGCCCGTTTCAGTCGACTTTAACTTATTTATCTTCTACGCTTGAATTATTAGTTCGTAGGTCTAAATGGATATACAAAAGATTAAAAGCCTTGTCGAAACCAATAAAAGGGTCTCAGAGCTGAATAAGCAAAACTATTTCTTTTCGTCAGTTATGTTGGTCACGAGCGCTCTTGAGTCAAAAGCCAATTCTGCGCTCGTAAATTTCTACAATCGGGAGAAAAATGAAATAGCATCGTTCAACGCGACGGAAAACGGGATGGAATTTTCCGGTTTATCGCCGCCTATGAAAGAGACTGAAATAATGCCCCTGGAAATTGACAAAGCCAAAATGGATCCGGAGGAAGCCATGAAAAAATGCCTGGCAAAAGCCCCAAAAGAATCCATTTCGCGCGTGGTTTCAGTTTTACGAACATCGACTAACGCTAACGCCGAAACTGGGCCAACGTGGCAGGTCAACATATTCCTGAAAAACTTTAACGTGATCTCTACCGTAATTGACGCGGAAACTGGCGAGGAAATAGCATCGTCGAAGATGAGCCTTTCGAGCAAATTATAACAAACTTTCTTTGAAGAAAGTTTCAGTCAGTAACTAGAAACATGCCTATGATTGTATCGGTATGCTTCAATCGACTATTGGGTCCAGCCGGATTCGAACCGGCGATCTCCGCGATGTGAACGCGACGTCCTAACCACTAGACCATGGACCCGTCGTAACAAGACTCATACTATCATACGAGTCTAGTTCCCAAATGCATATGATTCAGCGGTTGACCGAAACAGACGCATACTCCAAGCGTCTGTTGCAACATACCGAACAAACCGTTTTGTAGGCTTCTATTTAAATTGGCTTTAGGAGAACTAATTCCATGGTAGAGACAGACAGAAACGCATCCAAGATGCGTTTCAATCAACCAGGCCTGCCAAAGTTCGGCACAACTACAAATCCCTCATTGGACTTGATGCAGGAAATACGTGAAATCGCGGCGCTTAATTTTGATTTCGTAGAAATCGGGATTGAGGAGCCGGAAGGGTCGCCGAAAATAATCGCGAATAGGGCGGGCAAAATAAACAGGATAATCAAAAAACATAGGATGTTCGCGCTCGGGCACGCGGCGTGGTGGATAGATCTTGGCAGCCCGCACGAAATAGTGCGCGACGCGTGGTTAGAAGAATGTAAAAAGGTCATAGACGCGGGAAAGAGGATAAATATAGAAAAAATAACTTTCCACGCACATTCGCAGAGCATGATGCTATCGGATCGCGGCACGCTGAAAGAGGTTATATCAAACTACATCGAGAACATGAAGAAGCTGGTGGATTACGCCGGTGATTCGATGGTCGTGATGTTGGAAAACACCACAGAAATGTCATCGATAAAGGACTTCCAAAAAATAATTTCAAAAGTCGACGGGCTCGCTGTGAATCTTGACATCGGCCATGCGTTCATAGGCGGAGGCATGAAATCTATTTCGAACCACATCAAAAAATTCGGTAAACGCATCCAGCACATACACATGCACGACAACCACGGGAAAATGGACGAGCACCTGCCGGTCGGGATCGCGTCAATAGATTTCCGCAGGACCGTGAAAGAATTGAAAAAAATAAAATACGGCAAGACCATTTCAATGGAAATTTTCGTGCCTGAGCGCGTCATAACGCGGATATCCGAGGAAATAATCAAGGAATTTTGGGAATGAAGAATTTTTTAATAAAAAGCTTAACCAAATAACCTTTTTCCTGAAAAGCTTAACCAAAATAACCTTTTTGATAAAAAGCTTAACCAAAAAACCGTTTGATTTTGCGTGGCCAGCGCGCGATTGCGTCTTTATCGCAGATTTCCATTGCGTCTTTTTTATCAACCCATTTGGCATCAGCCAAATCACCGCCGGGTTTTAATTTGTCATCATCGCAAGAGCACAAAAACCATTTCGCACGCATATCTGCGACAGGTTCGTAAAATTCGTCCAGAAAACGTCCTACGGAAACATCTATTCCGCATTCCTCTTTCATCTCGCGCTTTAACGCAATTTCATCCGTTTCGCCGGGCAAAACTTTGCCTCCTGGTATGTGCCACTTGCCTGCAAGAAAACTGTTTCCGGAAACCTTTTTTCCGACCAGTATCCTGCCGTTATTCTCTACAATGCCGACAACAGCTATCATGGAAACACCTAATAGATTATTGGTAAAAATGCGGTTTTTAAGTTTTTTGAACAGCGGGCTTCTCAAAACAGCGTGGTGGCGTTCAATTCGACAAGAAGATGGCAAAATACACGCGCATTGGCCCTCGGGTGCAGGCGATCACTCAGGAGGATGTAAGACCGATTGGCGGTTCAAATTATCGAACCAATGGTCGAATAAAATTAAAAGCGCCGAGGGAGGGATTTGAACCCTCATGGGCAATCGCCAACTGAAGCAGGTTCAGACTGAAACATGTCTATGACATGTTTCGGTTTACTGTTGCTTCTAGCTGTTTGCGCCCGCCAGTTTTCGAGAATCACCTTTTTTAATCTGGTGCACTGACCTGGTTATGCGACCTCGGCATTGATTAAACTTTCCAATTTCTTCCTTTTTAATGGGTGATTGAACCCTATTTCTCTCAAAAATTTAATACGCATTTCCCTCTTGTTTATGTTCAGCAGATAATTTATGTTCCAGGACTTGTTCTTTCTCGTATAATCGTATATTTTGGACTCTATTCCGAAATCTTCTAACAGTTTTTGTATCACTTTTATACCGTTTTCATTGACCGATTGCAGCTGGATGTATTTTTTACCAACATAACCATCACAATCAAAATAAGCTCTTAGCCACTCGATTTTTGCATCTTTGGTAACAATGGTTTCAGGAAATGTCCAACCTTTGGACGTGAAACTGGCTATCGATAAAAGATCTGTGACAGCTTGTTTGCTAGTTAAAGATAGAGCGTAATAATTTCCCATACTCTTTATCGCCGCCTCTCTGCCGTAAACGCCTTTTAGCACGTCATTGAAAAGTTGAGCTAGTACTAAGTTGTCAGGGTAAAATCTCATAGAGTGGTGAATTTTTCCTGTTCTGGTCTCCTTTCTTATGAAAACGCTGCCGTCGGCAGCCAAAAAACCGCACAATCTAGCTTTTAGTACGTCCTTGTTGGGATCAAGTTTGATAGAATTATTCGGGCACACAAACCAATATGGACTTGTAATACATCATCCTTTTCGGCTGTAAAGTTCCGATAAGTATCGGAAGTTTTATTTAAATCTGACTATCTTATTAGTGACGCCATGAAGATCAAGATCGCCTGGTTGGAAGAGGCCAAGGAGATGGAAACAAGCTCCAAGACAGTCTTGGGAATATTAAAAGAGTTAAAAATAAACCCCGAAATTGTTTTAGTTTCCGTAAACAACGAAATAGTGCCCGACGACTCGCCGATAAAAGAAAACGATTATGTTGAAATTCTGAAGGTTGTTTCCGGTGGATAACTGTTCATGTGGCGCGCGAGCGATTTACACCCGCAAGTATGAAGGCAATTCTTATTGTGCGTCGTGTTTCAAAGACCAGTTCGAAAAGCGCGTTAAACGGACTATCAGGGAGCACAGTTTGGTGGGAAAAAACGAAGTTATCGTCGTCGGTTTGAGCGGCGGCAAAGACTCCTCTGTCTCTTTGGCGCTGATGAAAAAGATATTCGGCGAACGGCCAGACATCAGGATAATCGCGGTTAGCATCGACGAAGGCATTGAACATTACCGCGACAAAAGCCTTGAAGTGACAAAATCGCTCACGCGAAAGCTGGGCGTCGACCATTACATTGTTAGTTTTAAAACCAATCTGGGAAAAAGCATCGACGACGTAATGGCCGCAAGAGCCAGAGGCGAGAACAAGAACCTGAATTCTTGCACGTTTTGCGGGGTTTTCCGCCGTTATTTGCTGAACCGCGCCTCCCGTGAGCTGGGCGCAACAAAGGTCTGCACAGGCCACAACATGGACGACGAGGCGCAGGCGGTTTTAATAAATTATCTAAAAGGCGATTTGAAACGGCTTGCGCGCATGGGACCGAGCCCTGCCATGGTAAAAAATGCCAAATTTATCCCGCGCATCAAGCCGCTGCGCGACATCCCGGAAAAAGAAGTCGCCCTGTACGCACTCATAACGAAAGCCGGCAATTATTGGGGCGAATGCCCGTACGTTTCCGGAATCCGGTTCGAGGTCCGCGATTTCCTAAACGACGTTGAGGCAAAACACTCCGGCACAAAATTCTCTTTCCTGCGCACATTTGACGCCATGCTGCCCGTTTTACGCGAGACCGCAACAAGAAGCGGGTTGCCGGAAATAACCGAATGCGAAACCTGCGGAGAGCCATGTTCCGGCGAAATTTGTAAAGTTTGCGAGTTGCTGGACAAACTGGACGTTAATTTGGCGCCCCAAGAAACTCTGGAAACCGAGCTTGTAAAATAAAAAAACTTAAAAGGAAGCGACGCAATAATAATATTTAAATTAGTATTACATAATTGGTAGAGCAGAAAAGAAAATGAATCAAAAAAATGTTCCACTCGTTGGGAAAACCTCAAAGCTGGCGGTGCAAAGCGCTTACGGTTTGCATTTAACGCTTGACGGCTACGGCTGTGACAGTACCAGGTTGGGCGATGTAGCAACTGTTTTCAGAGTTCTGGATAAGCTTCCTTCAGTAATAGGCATGAAAAAAATAACAACGCCTTACGTGATACCTTATGACGGGGACAAAAAACCCGAAGACTGGGGCGTTAGCGGTTTCGTAATGATAGCCGAATCGCACATAAGCATACACACATACCCGGAGAAAGGATATTTAACAGCCGACGTTTATTCGTGCAACCACTTCGATTCTGACAAGGCGATAGCATTTTTGTCAAGCGCTTTCGGCATAAAAGAAGTGGAAAGGAACGAGGTTATCCGCGGGCGCAAGTTCCCGAAATAGCTTAACTCATTCTAAAGCTAAATTTAACAGTCAACACAGTTAATTTACTCTAGTGGTGCGCAACATGCTTAAAATTTACTCCGAGATACGGAAATTGATTCGGCTGGAAAACATAGAAAACACGCTTGAGGCGCCGCGAGACCCTTCTTTTGGCGACATTGCATCCACGATATGCTTCAACCTCGCCCGCGAGCGGAGAATGCCGCCGATGAAGATCGCGGAACAGTTAGTTGCTTCAGTCAAAATCCCGAAAAATTCCATAATAGAGCGCGTCGAAGCGAAAGCGGGCTACATAAATTTTTTCTTTAACCGGGCTAAACTGGCCGACATCGTAATTCGTGAAACTGTGAAAAAAAATTACGGTAAAACCCCGGGAAAGGGCAGGCATGTCATAGTCGAACACACGTCCGTGAATCCCAATAAAGCGCTTCACGTTGGCCACATAAGAAATTCGTGTCTCGGCGACGCGCTTGTTAGGATGTTAAAATTTGCCGGCAATGAGGTCCAGGAAATAAATTACATCGACGACAGCGGTTCGCAGCTTGCGGATATTATCGTAGGTTTTAAATTTTTAAACATGCCCATGGAAACAAAACTGAAATTTGACCAGTACTGCGGCAACGAGGTTTACGTGCGCGTCAACAAAATTTATGAGACAAACCCGGAGCTTCAGTTGAAGCGCGGGGAAATCATACGCGAGATAGAAAAGGGCAACAATGCCACATCGGAAATTGCGGACAGTGTTGTTGAAAAAATATTGCGCGCCCAGCTTGAAACTTTGGCGCGCATGGGGATAAGTTTTGACCTTTTAGTTTCGGAGACGGCAGTATTGCGCTCCGACATGTGGAACGAGGCTTTCGGCGCGTTAAAAAAGGCGGGTTTGGTTTACAACGCAACCGACGGGAAAAACAAAGGTTGCTGGCTGTTAAAATTATCTGATAGGCCGGAATTCTCCGGCCTAGAGAGCGGCGATAAAATACTCTCGCGTTCCGACGGTACAGTGTTATACACGGGCAAGGACATTGCGTACGCGATGTGGAAACATGGGATGGTCAAAGACAAATTCAACTACAAATTATTTTCAAGCGGAAGCAGGACATGGATTACTTCAGGCAAAGGAAAACCGGCCAAAAAATTCGGCAACGCCGATAAAACCATAGCAATAGTCGACGTGCGCCAGTCGTATGCGCAGGACGTTGTAGCTGCGGCACTGGAAATGCTAGCTGGTAAAAAAGTAGATTACAACCATTACGATTACGGCGTCGTCACATTGAGCAAAAACGCGGCGCAACAGCTCGGCTTCGACGCCGATTCAGCGACGAACATGTCCGGGCGCAAAGGCCTTTTCATCAACGTTGATGACGTGTTAAACATACTGGAAAAGAAGGCTTATGAAGAAACCAAGAAGCGCAATAACAGCGCAACAGAGAAATGGTTAATCGGGACCGCCCGCAAAATCGCCCGCTCTGCATTAAGGTACGAAATGGTCAAGGTCGGCCGCGAGAACATTATAACTTTCGATACCGAAGAATCGTTGCGCCTCGACGGAAACACTTCTCCTTACCTGCAATACGCATACGCAAGGTCGCTGAAAATACTGGAAAAGGCCGGTAAAATCCCGAAGTTGAAGCCTGTCAAATCCGTCACGGACACGGAATCTGAAATAATCAAGAGCATGATGGACTTCCCGTCAATCGTGGATAAGTCTGTAGTTACTTTATCGCCCCAGGAAATTTGCCGCTATGCTTTTAATCTTTGTTCGCTGTTCAACAAGTTTTACCAGGATTCTCCCGTGCTTCACGCTGAAGAACCGATTAAAACTTTCCGTTTGAATTTGGTTCGCGCTTTCGTCAGCGTACTTGAAAAAAGTTTAAGCCTGATAGGCGTTGACGCACTTGAAAAGATGTGACCTTGCCATTTACATTATTTTTAATATAATATCAGCAGTCTAAGTGTATTTAACGGACTTAACCCAAAAATTAATCATGGTAATGGTGGATTACACAATTGTAATCAAGATCATGCTGTCCGCTTTGCTGGGAATTTTAATCGGGCTGGAAAGAAGTTTAAGCAACAGCCCGGCTGGAACAAGGACCCAGGCATTGGTTTCTCTGGGCGCGTGCCTATTCACAATCATCGGCCTTAGCTCTGGCAGTTTCGCAGATTTCTCCCGCGTGCTGCCAGGCATAATTACCGGCATCGGATTTATCGGAGGCGGTATAATATTCCAGTCGAAAAAAGGGGAGAAGCGCGGACTCACCACAGCCGCGGACGTTTGGAGCGTTGCAGCCGTCGGCGTATTGGTCGGGATGGGAGACTACGAAGTAGCAATATTATCAGCAGCAGTGATACTTTTCATCTTAAGGCCGTTGAAATACATCGAGAAAAGGCTTGGCGTGCACACGGTAACTTAATTTTTTATTTTTGGAAGGAACTATCTTTTTTCCATGGTCGTGGAAATTAACCATGTGATTGTGACCGCTATTACTGTCACAATGGCCGCAGCCAGCATGAGATAAGGCCATCCGCCCTCTTTTGGTATGTAGTTGGTTATCATGGCCTTGATTGCGTCGTTCCAGAACAACGCCGCGGTCAGCGAGAATGCCGTAGTCACAAAAGTCAGCATTTGCCTCTTGGCCTCGCTGGCCGGCCCTTTGATCAGGTTTTCTACGTGCATGTTCTTTATTTTTTCCAGGATAGCCTTTTGCGGTATCTGGTCGTCCAAGGTCCTCTTTATTTTTCCCGTCAGGCTGTCCTTATACACAAAATAAGATTTCTTTGCCATCTTGACCGCTAAGAATTATCCTTTTGGATTAATGTAGTTTTCCCCTTTCTGACCTGAAGGCTTCTAGTTAACGACCTTGAATTCTTCTTCTTTCTTTCCCGAGATCTTTTTAACAAGTTCCTTGAGCTTGTCAACAATTTCCTGGACAATGTTCTCTATTTTTTTGAATTTTTGTTTCACCGCACCCGCAGACCCGGCCTGTTCGGGTACCGTATACCCTTTTGACGAAGAATATCCCGGCTCAGGCAGCATGGTGTAGACGAGCAGGCCGGCGAATATTACACCGGCCACAACTCCGGCGACAACGAGAACGTTTTCAAATTTTTTGTTGCCTTGCCCGGCTTCCGCGGCTCTTATTAAAGTTTCCGCAGAATCCAGAAGGGCTTTAGATTGTATCGCGAATTCGTTGGCCTTCACGTAATCGCCTTTGTATATCGAGTCATTTGCCTGTGAAAGAAGCGAGTAAGCGAGGTTAAGCTTGTCCGAAGCTATTTTCAGTTCCGTGCTGTTGAAAGCCGGGAATGTGGTTACATTTAGCCTTGCCATCAGCCCGTTCAGCAGTTCCGTGTAATTCAGCACGGTCGCGTTTATTTCAGACTTGGTTTTTTCAGTGGGCGTGACAACCAGGTAGAAATATTCGTTTTGTATTTCCGTGTCTGCGGTCACGGAATATTTTGCCGTATAATTTTTGACTACTGCGCCCGCGGGTACGCTGAAATTCACGCCGAAACTGGCAGTTTGTCCTGCGCTTAACGTTGCGTTGTCGGGATTTATTTTCCACCACGATGCGTCGATATCTTTTATCGAGAGCGACATTGCACCGTCAAAGATCCCGCTGTTTTTAATCGTCGCAGTTGTTGAGTTTGCGCTTCCCTGCAATATGTAAATTGTTTTTGTGTATGTCGGTATGGTGGCGTTGTACCCCTGGATCTCGAATGTTTTTTTCTTATTGTCGGATGTGTAGCCGTCCTTTGTTGCGGTTGCGGATATGGTGAAAGTTCCTATCGCATTCGGGTCTGAATTGTAGGATCCGTCGCATTTGCCCGAGCCCGTTGAACAAGATCCTTCCGCAACTTTGGCGCCTGCAGAGTTTGTTATATTATATTTTACATTTGCGCTGTTCACAGCCGACCCGCCCGATGATACGCTGAAATTAAACGAGACGGGCTTGCCCTTGAAATATACCGAATCGCCGGTCACGATTGTCAATGCTAGCGCGTTGCCCGGCCCGCTTCCTCCTGTATTCGAAGGGTTGTTGCCCGATGATATCACAGTGCCGGTGTAAATGAAAACCAGCGTGTCGTTTAATACCCAAACGCCAGACGGGCCTTTACCCACGATAGTTGCCGTGCATGTTGAATTGGAAGATATTTCTATTTTCCACGTGGCCGAACTGTTTGTGTAACTGCTGAATCCGGAAATGTTTCCGATGTCGTAATCTGCCGTATATCCGCTGGTCACGGCCGAACAGGATCCGGACAAGCTTAACGACAGTGAGGCGTTGAAAATGGCGCCCCCGCCGACATTGGTTACGTTGACAAATATGCTCCTCGATCCGATGTTAGTGAAATCGTCGTTATCATGCGTGCCATTGTACACGTCGATGGCCAGTGCGCTGCTGTTCACATAGAGATAATTAAATTTCGCAGTGCCGCCGTTCCTCGGCCCGTTAGAAGAATCGTACGCAGTCGCATACACTGAATAGTTGCCTCCGGAAATGTTCGACGGCACCGACACGTTGAGCACGTAATTATTCAACGAGGGATTGGCGCGTATCACATTCGCCACGCCTGCGGTGGTGAAATTGATTGTGTAATTGGAGCCTTCATACGGAAATTCGTTTTGCAGCCAAACTGTAAAGTTGGTCGCGTTCAACACGCTTACAAAAGTCCCGTTCTGGTAAGTCACGTTTACAGTGACGTTGATAAACACTGGATTGCTGCTGGGGATCGTCGAATAATTTTCGGTCTTGTTTATCGGGTTTATCCACAGGCCCCTGTCAGTCTGGTTCGCAACATTACTGACCAAAACATTCAATTTGTCGGTAAGGTTGAAAGTTATGTTTACAAGGAAATCCTTGTACGGATGCGCGCTGGTTGAGTTTAATTTTATCCAGCCCAAATAAATTGATTCTCCCGTCGCGGATGTCAGCGTGGTTTGGTTGATCCTGATTTTAAGCAGCGTTGAATTTCTGGCAGTCACAGGATTTTCAAATGAGTAATTGAAATATTCGAAATTCCCGCCTGAACTATTCAAGGACGTGGAATTGTAGTCGTTTAACAAAAGCGAAAAAGTTCCGGTGTTGTTTATTGTAAGTGTGTAATCAAGCGTTTTGTTCGTCCCGACGTTGTCCGTTACGTACAACAACAATCCTGACAAAGTGTTGTTTACAACCAGCATGGGCTCGGTCACGTTTATTCCGAAAGGCACGGCCATATAATGGCCTCCATTCTCGAAGAAAGTTATCGTGCCGTTGTAAATCCCGTCCGTAGATAGCGCTGGAACAGTCACATTGAAATTTATTGATGTGCCGTTCTGGGTTGCGTTTAACACATATTGCCTTGTATAATTTCCAAACGAGCTGTTCAACCATGTGTTGTCGATATTTATTTTTATCGTGAGATTGTAGTAAACTAATTTATCCCCTACTACGGACACGGCCCAGCTTTTGTTGAATTCGTTCACGCCCGCCGTGGACCGTGAAAATATCCTGTTGAAGCCCAGCCCCGTTATGTTAAACATATCAGTCCTTTTGCTTTGGTTCGCTACGGAAATTGTGGAAGAATTATAAATAGTCAAATTGAAGTCCGCTGACGCGTTGTTCCACTCTATTGTTGTGTCAATCGAAACATAGTGACCGGCAATTGGTATCGTTATATTCGTAGAATTTTGCAGGTTCACATACAGATCTAGTTTATAGACCTGCTCCGTTTCGATTAATGTCGAATAGTTAACCTGGCCGGTGTTGTTTAAATTGAGCGTTATGCCTGTCCCGGTCGCCGCATCCGGAGTCGCATTAACTAGGAAATTGAGGAAACTCAAGCTGGAGTTGATGTAAGAAAATTCGATTATCCCGTTGTAGGGTATGTATTTAGACGCGTTCGATGTGTTGTAAAAGACTTTCAGCTGGTAGAAACTGTTGTATGAAGGGAAAGCGTAGAGCAAAGTTTTATTGCCCGACGTTGAGTTCGTGTTGTTTAAGCCGACTAGGTTGTCGTTCGCATCAAAAAGTAAAAGGTCGATTAAGCTGCTGTTTACGTTGGCGTAAAACCCGCTCGTCGATGTGGAATTGAAATAGAAAACATCGAAGCTGTTTAATACGCTTAAATTTCCGAAGAAATTGTTCGAGTGCGCAAAAGTCTGGTTCGTAGTAAGCGGTATGTCCAGCCTTATTGTAATGTTGTTAATCGCCGCGTTCGCGTTGGTCGCATTGGCCAATGACAAGTTTCCAGTATAACGCCCCGGTTTCAATAGCGAGGCGTTGAAGCGTATTGTGAAATTTGCATAAGAATTGTTGCTTACGTTTACCTGGTTGGATAAAAGAGTATTGTTGACCAGTATCATGTCCGCAAAATCCGAGGCCGAAGTACGGATAAAACTGCTGTTCGTCGCATTTAACAAAATCCAAGCCACTCCAGGCGTGTTGATGTAAAGGTATCCGACGCTGACATTGAAAGCGTACGGGTCAACCCAGTCTGATTGTGTCCAATTGGCGTAATAGGCTTCGGAAGTTACGTTGAACTCTAAAATCGAAGAACTCCACACATAACCGCCGGCGTACAAAACCAGGCCGGAAACCGACAAAACAAAAACCAAGTAAGGCGGCAGCCTTTTAATGATACTCATTGGTTTAAGATTTGCCGTTTTTGCGATATATAATATATTGTAGCCCGCCAAAACCAGAACATGCGCTTTTATCAACGGATCCGACGGGATTTGAACCCGCGACCTTCAACTATCTCCATTCTCTTTTGGTCGAGCTTTTTGGAAAAGCTCGTTAGGAGGCTGCTGCTCTGTCCAGGCTGAGCTACGGATCCTGTTGTAAACTGACTCATACGAAGTATGAGTCTAGCTGTAACTAACTGAAACATATGCAATTGGTATTCATATGTTTCTAGCTACAACTAAAACAGTCACATCTTGTATGTGACTGTTTTCAGCTACTAACTGAAATATGTGCTACTGTCAACACATATTTCTAGCTAGATCGCGTGCGGTTAAATACTAATTTTTTCCTCAGCAGGAGAATTCTTTCGTGGCTAGAATATCTTCCGGTTGGCTTACGCAGAACGTTTTGTTGTCCTGGATATAATAGTATCTCAGGGAATCATCCTCCAGCACATACCGCCTGAGGCAGCAGATGCTGACTGCCATGCTGTCCGACAGGCTCGTTAGTCTTTGTAATTCGCGCTGCAGCGTCGTTATCGTGTTCACGTAAATTGTTATGTTTTTTTCCTGCACGGAAGTCTCGGTTGAAAGCCTGGAGTTCTCGGATTTTTTATCCTCCAGTTCTATTCTGCAGGAATTAAACAACTGGGACGTTGAGTTAAGCGTGTTCGTGCATTCCCCAGCCTGCTTTTGCAGGTCTTGTAGCACGGCAGTCGTATGGGTTGAGTTTGCCGCGGCCTCCTGAAGTTTTATCAAAGAAGTTGTAAATCCGGTTACGCCGTTGCCGACCAGGATGACCATGGCAACCATTGCAGCAATAACGACTAGCCTGGAAACCGGGATAAATTGTTTTTTGCCCAAGTCTTCTATCATGATATTATTTCGTCGGAAACCCTAATAAAATGACAGTTTCGGAGTGCGGGATAAAATTACATGTAACATTTTATTTTTTTCTTGTTTACGGCGGCCCGCATCAAAGCTGATCCTATATCGGAGTCCTTGGAAACTTTTATTACGTCCTTCGAGCCGACCGTGGCGGATAATAAAAATTCGTCGTCCACATAAACGGAAACAACCTTGCCTGATAACCTTGTATCAAACCCAATATTCAAGTATGCGCCTGATTCGGATATGTTGTGTGAAACAAGTTTTCCCATGTTCTTCGCTAAAGGCTCAATATCAATGGATATGCCAAGCTTCTTCTCAAGCTCCATCACGGTTTTACCCTCTTTGCCGATGATATGCGGAACCATTTCATTATCCACGCGGACTATCACTTTATTGTCGCTCACGACCTCAGCTTCGGCCTGCGGATCAAACTTTCTAATCTCCTGCAATATCCTTTCTTTGGCCAATTTCCTGACAGGCTGTTCTTTGCTAGTCTCATTGACAGGAACAACCACGTTCTCCTCGCCGTACGTGTATATTTCATACTCGCATCTGCCGGTCTCAAAATCGCGCACTTCTATCAGCGGTCGGGCCAAATCCGCTTCCATCATGCCCGTCGGCACCCGCACAAGCAGCTGCAATTCGTAAACTTTTTTAATCTCCCCGCCCTTAAGGAATATTATCGTGTCCAGAACACTCGTTATCATGCCCATTTCTATCCTGCCTATGAACCTTTGCACGGAATCGATCGCATTCGACGCATGAACCACGCCAACCATTCCAACGCCCGCCATGCGCATGTCAGCGAACAATTCGAAATCCTTGGTTTTTCGCACTTCATCATAAATCGTGTAATCCGGCCTTACCAACAGCAGTATGTCAGCTGTTTTCTCCATACTCCCGTCCAGCGCGCCGTACTGAGTTATTTCAGGAGGTACCTGCAAATCCCTTGGGTTTTCAATGGTCTTTACGATCTTGTCAAGAGACAGGTAATATTCCGCGATTGAAGCGGCGAACGTGGATTTTCCGGAACCCGGCGGCCCGCAGATAATTACGCCTTCCGCACGCTCTTTTAAGCGGTCCATTAATTTTTCGGAAAGTTTGTAATCAGAAAGCACGAGCTTGGTTATCGGCCTGACAGCAGTCAGCTCTAACCCGTCGCTGAAAGGCCGGCGCGCCACGGCAATCCTGTACTTGTCAAATTGTATTACCATCGCGCCCGCAGAACCCATTTCGATGAACGCGTTTTTTTCGTGCCTTACACGGTCCAATATTTCCTTTACGATCGATTCTATCTCCTCCTCTTTCATGGGCGTGTCGCGTATTTTTAGCAGTTTAACCTGTCCGGGTTTCCCTTTTTTCGCCATCGGCAAAACATCAACCTTTAAGTGGACGGAGGAAGTGTTTTCATCGAAAAAGTCTTCCAGTTTAATCGGGCTTGTCGAGCGCACGTTCTGTATGTACATGACTGAAACGCCCTCTGCTTCCGCCACGAGCGCTTGCACATAATCCGCGGTTATCAGCGTGGCTGCGTTTTCTTTTGCGACATCGCGTATTAACGCATCTAATCGCCCTTTCTTGGCCATCATTATTTCTTCCATGGTCGGCCTGCGTCCCGTGTATATTAATTTTATCTTTTTTCCGCTTTCGGCCATCACGCGCACGGATTTTAACTGCTCCAGCCCCTGGAAACCTATATCCTTGCCTCGCGAGGCCTGCGCCTGCAATTCATCGATCACAGTGACGGGAATAATAATCTCTCCCTCAACCTGGTTCGTCTCAACAAGATTAGCCAGTTTTCCATTAATCAGAACAGAAGTATCCGGCACCCATTTTTTCATTGTATCTGAGAAGTGATGTTTTTCGCTATATTTATATTTTATAAGCCAAATCATCTTGATTCGGATGATGCGCAGCCAGAAGCATGCCGATATTGAGAAAACCTACGGTTTTCTCAAATAGGAAACCAAGGTTTCCTATTCAGTATACGGTATGCTTCAGTCGGCAAATCCAGTTTTTTAGTCGAATTGTCAAAGATTAATCTAAACTCATCCCATTTATTTTATTCGTTCGGTGACCACCTATGAAAAGAGGGCCCTACAATCCGCTGGAACTGGAAAAGCAGACAATGGATTCATGGAAAAAATCCGATATTTTTCGGAAGTACGCTTCAAATAGGAAAGGCGCAAAAAAATACTATTTCCTCGACGGCCCGCCCTACGCAACAGGTTCCATACATCTCGGAACAGCCATGAACAAAACGCTGAAGGATTTTTTCATACGGTTTTTCAGCATGTTAGGCTATGAAGTTTCGATGCAACCGGGCTACGATACGCACGGATTGCCGATAGAAAATAAAATCGAAAAAGAGCTTAACTTTAGGACGAAGTCGGACATCGAAAAATTCGGGATAGGGAAATTCAATGAAGAATGCAAAAAATTCGCGACAAAATTCATGGGTATAATGAACGACCAATTTAAAAATTTGGGCGTGTGGATGGATTGGGATAATCCGTATTTGACATTGAGCAAAAGTTATATAGAAGGCGCTTGGTTCACGTTCAAGAAAGGTTTCGAAAACGGGTTGCTCTACAAAGGTTCTTATCCGGTCCATGTATGCCCTCATTGTGAAACCGCTGTGGCGTTCAACGAAATAGAACACAAAGAAGTACGCGACAACTCGGTTTATGTGAAATTCAGGGTGAAAAACAGCAACGACAGCCTGTTAATATGGACAACAACTCCGTGGACTCTGCCGTCAAACACGGGAATCATGGTCAACCCGAATTACGATTACGTTCGCGCAAAGTCCGGCAAGGATGTATTAATCCTGGCAAAAGAGCTTGCCGAGAAAGTTCTCGTTGGCAAAACAGAATATTTCGAAATTATCGGAACCATTAAAGGCAGCCAATTAGTAGGGATGGAGTATGATAACCCGTTAAACGATTTGCCGTTGCAGAAAAATATCGTCGGTCGTGTCGTACCGTCTGACCAGCACGTTACATTGGAAGAAGGCACGGGCCTGGTTCACATGGCTCCCGGACACGGAAAGGAAGATTTTCTCGTAGGCATGAAACACAGCCTACCCGTTTTATCCCCGCTGACTATGGGAGGTAAATTTAAATCGGAGGCCGGTTGGTTGGAAGGCATGTTCGCAAAAGACGCTGACAAGGAAATTATAGAAAAACTCAGGGAAAAGAATGCGTTGTTCGCTGTCGAGCCGACGACGCACGAATACCCGAAATGCTGGCGCTGTGATTCTTCATTGTTATTTATCGCGGTTCCGCAATGGTTTTTTCGCGTGAGCGCGATACGTGAAAAACTTATCGAAGAAAATAAGAAAGTCAATTGGTATCCGCAATTCGCATCGAATAATTTTGACAGTTGGTTAAACACGCTGAGCGACTGGCCCATATCCCGGCAGAGATATTGGGGTATACCGCTTCCGATATGGGAATGCGAAAAATGCGGCAGCGTTCGTGTCATAGGCTCGTCCAAAGAGCTCAATGTCGAAATCGAGGATTTGCACAGGCCTTACATCGATGAAGTTTTTTTCAAGTGCACGTGCGGAAATAAAATGAAACGCATACCCGACGTGCTTGATGTATGGTTCGACTCCGGAGTCGCGTCATGGGCTTCGATAGGGTTTCCGAAAGACGAAAAAACATTCAAGGAAAAATGGCCCGCGGATTTGAACATAGAAGGGCCCGACCAATTCCGAGGCTGGTGGAATTCCCAGATAATAACAAGCATGATTACGTTCGGCAAAACGCCTTTCAAGAATGTCCTCCTGCACGGCAAGGTTTTGGATTTGAAGGGCGCGAAAATGTCCAAGTCAAAGGGAAATGTAATAACGCCCGAGGAGGTCATAGAAAAATACGGTAGAGATGCTTTGAGGCTGTACCTTTTGGGCCTGCCGACGGGCGAAGATTTCGCGTTTAACATGGAATCGGTAAAAGAATCCATGAATATCATGAACACATTGTGGAACAGTTTCTCATTCATGGAGTCGTACTGCAAAAAAGTCCCCAAACCCGATAAATTGAATTTTGAAGACGAATGGATAATATCCAGGATAAACAATGTCGTCGCGGCGTGCAAAAAAAGCAACGAATCGTACAATGCATCGGAATCCGTCCGGTTAATTCGGGATTTCGTATTGAAAGATTTCAGCAGATGGTACATTCGTTTAATCCGAGACCGTGCGTGGCCTACATACGAGGGCGCGGATAAAAACGCTGCGTTCTACACTATGTATTACGTTTTTGGCAAGCTCGTGTTGGTATTAGCTCCAATATGCCCGTTCATCTCTGAAATAATCTACCAATCGGTTTCAGGCAAAAAGGAATCGGTGCATCTTGAGGATTGGCCCGAATCCAATGGGGGCGCGAGTTCCAATATAGAGGATGAAATGGAATTTGTCCGTTCGGCCGTGGAATCCATAAACGCGCTGCGGCAGGAGAACAGCGTCAGGTTGCGCTGGCCCCTTAGAAAGGCGGTTATACAAGAAAACGATTCTGTGCAAAAGAACAGCATATCCGAAGGCGCGGTGAATGTGATAAAGAACTCCGGAAACGTAAAAGAATTGTTATTTTCTCCTCACCCGCAGAAGGACATGGCATCAAAATCCGCGGGCGGTACGGAAATATTCCTGGACGTACGCATGGACGCCGAACTTATCGAGGAAAGCATGGTAATGGAATTGGTCCGCAAGGTGCAAACAATGAGAAAGGATAAAAAACTGGAAGTGGGCGAATCGATCTTGCTGTTCATCCGTTCCGATCCAAAAACCGAGCGGTCATTGAGAAAATGGGAAGAAACAATAATGAAGTCAGTTGGCGCAGCGAAAATAGAATACGGCGAACACGGTAATTCGGATACATTGGAGTTTGAAGGCGTGAAGATTTTCCTCGGGTTTGATCTGGTAAAACCGTAAAAAAAAGAATATATTAACAAATTTTCCTAATGGAGTATGTGGCAATTGTGAAAACCCTCGATTCGTTGTACACGGAAGCTGCTAACTGGTTAAAGCAAATAAGGAAAAACGCTTTGACCGTAGTTGTATACCATCGTGATTCTGACGGCGTTTGTTCCGCTGTAATGGCGTCGAAGATATTGAAACATCTTGGTTGCGGGTCAGTTAAAATTATCCCATGCGACCCCGGAACTCCGGCAATCACGCCTCCGTTGATGCGTTCGTTGTCCGAACTGCAGCCCGATTATTTGATATTCGTTGACATGGCCGTCGACCAAGACGCAAACCCGCTGGTTATGATAAGACAAAAATATGGTACGAAAATTATCGTGATAGACCACCACCCCGCATCCATGGATTTGAATATGCTGGACATAACCCACATAAACACCCGCTTCGCGGACGCGACGGCGTACTTGCCGGCATCGTACATCATGCACAAGATAGCCGGAAAAATAAGCGCAGAACTTGCGAAAGATTATTCGTGGGTTTCTTTAATAGGAACCATAGGCGATCATGGAATCGACAATTGCCAGGATTTAGTGAAAGATTTCTCATCAATTTACGGGAGAATAGCATCTACCCAGAAAGATTTTTCGCAAACAAAGTACGGTAAAGCTTCCGAATATATCATGTCTGCTAAAGCTTCGGACGAAGATGGGATAGAAACCGCGAGAATTGTGATGGACCGCGCAATCAATGTTGACGCGTTCTTGTCCGCGCAAACACTGAAAGAATGGCACACGGAAATGCAGGCAATTATCGGCCGCTTCGTGCAAAACTTCGAAAAAGATTCCGAGCTAAACCCGAATGCAAACATAGCAATCTACACTATAAAAACGGACCGGCGGATTGAATCCGTAGTTGCGTCGATAATATCCGACAAATTCCAGCGCATGACAATAGTTGTTTGTCGCGAATCCGAAGACCGCATAGGATGTAGTTTAAGGAACCAGCGCACAGCCGAGCTGGGCGGCTTGGTAAAGGCAAGTATTGCAGGTTTGAAAGACGCGCGCGGAGGCGGGCATCCCCAGGCCGCGGCAGCTTCGATACGCAAAAGCGACTGGGTCGCTTTCAAGAACGCGTTGATAAACAATAACACCAGGTATCCTGCCCCGTTAAAGAAGTGAGCGCATGGAAATTTCTATAATCATACCCGCCCGCAACGAAGCGGATGTGATTAAAAAAACAATCTTGGAATTTTCCCGTAGCTTTCCGAAAGCTGAAATAATTGTTGTTGACGACGGTTCGGAAGACGAAACTTATGGAATATCCAAATCAATGGGCAGCAAAAAAATAAAAGTTATCCGCCTTCCAAAAAAATCAGGGAAAGGCGCCGCCGTAATGGAAGGCGTCAGACACGCGACCAAAAAATTAGTGGCATTCGCCGACGCCGACGGCGCGTTCGGGCCTGCGGACCTGTCCAGACTGGTACGCGAATTAAACGGTTATGATTGCGTGATCGCATCCAAATGGAAAGGAAAAAAATTCGGTGAGGTCGATGGAAGCTTTCCAAAGAAAATTTTCGGGCGTTTATGGAACACGATATCAAGACTCCTATTGGGATTGGAATTCGACGACACGCAAGCGGGCTTGAAACTGTTTCGATCGGGCGCGATAAAAAAAATCGGGCGTATTTTTGGGAAGGGTTTCGAATTTGACGCAGAAATATTGTACAGGATGAAAAAGGGCGGAATGAGTATAAAGGAAGTTTTTGTACGGCCCAAACACATTAAAAAATCCAGCTTTAGTTACCTAAATATTCCGCTTATGCTTTTTAACATGCTTGCCGCTGCCGTACTGTTGAAACTCTTTTCTAAATACGGTAGAAAATAAATATATTCCAACAAAAACCAATCCGGACATTGTGAGCGCATTTCCAACAACATTTGAAGTTGAACCGTATTTTAATTCAACCGTCGTTTGGTCAGGAAAAACCATCATAAAACCTGGCGACGTGAGGTATATTTTATCCGCACCAACCACAGACCAGTCAGGAAAATACGGAATCTTTACCAGCACTGGTTTTCCGATGCAAGATGTAGTTATTTTTATACTCTCGTTCATGAAAGTCTCATTCAATGGGCAATCGCTCATAGAAACCTTTTTTATTTTCTCTGGTTCGTAATCGTAAATTATCTGTGAAAACCTGTCGTCCTTTTCTTTAATGAAGACTAACGGCACATCAAGCATATACTTGTCCTTAAACCATGACATTGAAACGTTGCGCCAGTCGTCGGTTATCACGGCCACCGGTTCATATTTTGGTACAGACGCATAACGGCCGTCGTTCAATTCGTACACCGATATGTCATCGAAAGATTTTAATTTTTCGTATTGTGTCATATTGTCCAACGAATTTTTTAATTTATTCGACGTGGCTATCACATATTTTACATTGAACAATTCCAGGTGCTCTGTGCCGTTTATTGGGTCGAAGTAGGAGCATTTTAGCCCTGGAATGGGGCAAGTTGGCGATTCAGAAAGCTCGGACTGCAGATAGAACGTAAAAGGGGCCAGCAGGCCGGATTCTATTGTCAATCCTTCTATAGTGGGCTTGCCCGTAAACATAGGCAACAGTTCAAACGCGCGCGGTGTGCCGAATTTTGAATGTGACGGCGAATATTCGTGGAACATCCTTCCGTAAGGCAAATTTTTCAGAAAACCGTTTATTTCGCTGAATTGTGCCCACGAAGTTTTTGATTCGGATCCGCTGTAATTCCAGTCTATCCACCCATCTATGTAGGAGATGTTGTTGTTGACCCACAATATTGTCAGGAGTCCTATTATCAACACGGCCGCAATTTTGGGTTTTATATTTTTAACCAGTTGCGACAATCCGTAAGCGCCCAACAGTACGCCCGCGAACTGCATGAACGGCAAAAATCTTACGTCAACAAGCCCGATGAGCTGCGAAGCCAGGTATAGAATTGCCGCTAGCAGCATGATGTGAATTAGGAACAGGACCCTTGCGTCTTTTTTAGCAGCACCATTTTTTATTCCTAAAATGGAAAATATAATTATTGGGAGATAAATTGCCGGAAATATGGTGGACATGCTTTCTATGGTCCACCTGTAACCGAAATCTGTTTTGAAATGTATGTCATTAAGGAGAGGAAGCGCCCAGAAACTGGCCAGCAAAGCGGACACGAAATACGTTTTCGTCAGAACTAGAAACTTGTCCCTCATCTTGGTTTTGTTGTTGCAAATTAGAATCAGGAAAGAAGCCGCTGCCGAGAATATTGCCGTGTAAATGTGGGTCAGAACAATAAGTGAAAATAGTATGGAATTCTTTACCTCGTATTTTCCCCGAGACACCGAACCGTACATGGATGGAATAAATAAAAACGTCAGCGCAAAGCTGATGCTGTACGCAAACTCGCCTGAAAGCGTGCTGGGTATGTTGCCTCCCCAGACCGAATTGGATTCGATGAAAAGGAATATCAGTGAAAGGAACGCAGCTATGCAGGGAGCAGGCTCCTCGAAGTCCATGGCCTTCATCGCAAAATACGCAGCCAAGGGCAGCAGAAAAGTTCCCAGAAGTGTTATTATTTTCACCGCAATGTTGATGTGTGTAAAATTAGAAAGTATGGAACCTAACGCATATGGAATGGGAAAATAAAACTGGAAAGCCGGGAATCCTAAATACCAGTCCGGACTCCAGCCCGTTAATTTTAGGTTTGTCAGCAGGCTGTTTTTCATGTAATAAAAAAGGTAATTATGCGATCCTGTATCGCCTCCGGTGACGGTCGTATCCGAAAAAACCAGGTCAGGTTTAAAATGTGTAAACAAAAAAGAAAATATTATGGCAAATGAGGCTATTCCGATGAAAAAATTCTTGCCCATGGGATCACTTTCTCTTAGGTTTTCGGTTTTTCAAAAGAATTAATGCTGATAGTATGAAAATTGAAACTGCGGTTATAGAATTCGAGAACAGCCCGTCATTCTTGGAAATTGTGGCAAGCCCGCGCGCAAATGACGAGTAATGCAATCCCGAATCGTCGTATTCTATCGACGCCAGTATGGTGTAAGCGCTGCCTGGGAGTGCGGACAGTGAAGATATTTCTATCCCGATCGATTTTTGTTCGCTTGGGTGCAGAGTTACATTCTCAGTGTAAGAGGATGTGAATAATTCCTTTGGAAGGAATAAAGTTATTTTGACGTCCTTTTCGGAAGGTCCGCTGTTAACAATTTTTAATTTGGTTCCTGATTTGCCGCCCTTGGGTATTTGCACGTCATCTATGAGCCCGTTGACATCCGAAGAAGTCCTGTGATTGTACACAAGAAATGTGTAAGAGATAGCGGAAAACGGGTAATTGTTCGCATCGGAATATTCCGTTATTGTGACGATCGGGTATTTGCCCGGCTTTAACTCTGCTGTCATGTTCATATTGAAAAAATTATCAACCCGGCTGTCCGGATCCATTTTTGCTTCAAATAACGTGGGGAAATTTATCCCATCCGGCGTCTTGAATGAAGTTTGCACGGAGAACGCGCCCTCGTCCCCGGTGTTGGAAATCGTGAGCTTCACGGGAGTGGAATTTTCATTGGTAAATATTTCAGGCAACTGCGAATTAATGGTGATATAGCTTGCGGAAGAAAACGGAATTAAAAGAAGACCCGCTGCCAAAATGGGGAGCAGTTTCATTTTATCAACTTAATTTGCATACTATAAATGCGTGATCGACTTCAAACGGATCGAGAGTAACATAGTCAAGTATTTCCATCTTTTCCTTTATGGCAGACAGGGATTCTTCGAAAATCTTTTTTGGGTCTTTCGTTACGTCTATGCTTCTCGACTTTATGCCTATCATTGCATAACCGCCCTTTTTCAGGAACGCCTCAACGTTCCTTAGCAATATAGCGACTTGTTCCGAATCCGCGACATCTTCGTAGATTACGTCGACCTTTTCGACCCAGGAATAATCCTCGGGCTTGCGTGCGTCCGCTTTTATGGGGACTATATTTCCCCTTTTTTCACACGCGATGACAAGATCGCTAACCGCGCGCGCCGAAAATTCGACCCCGTAAATTATTCCGTCGTTGCCTATTATGTCGGAAAAATAAGAAGCCGTCTGGCCTTGTGCAATCCCGAGATATAGGATTTTTGAGCCTTTATTTATCGGGAAATTTTTTATCCCGCGTTCAATTGCTGCAGCAGCTTTGGATTTTTCAGGGTTCCAGGTCCTGTACTCTTCGCCGTTGATTTTTATTATTTTTTCGGAATACGATCTTCCATTAACCAGGTTTTTTGTAGCCAGCTGGCCGTCTATACGGAAGACTCCCGGAAAAATTTCCTTTAACTTCATCTGACCAACTACTTTTCCCTAAAATGCGCCAAAGCATTATTTACCAGATGGTTCAACTCTTCTTTCATAGCCGCACTTTTGTCGTTGCCGGAATAGAAATCAATCCTTGCCGCCATGGTTATTTTCGACGCAACAATACGCGCTATTTTTCCGCGTATTGGTATCGGCGCTGAAATTACGGCAGGATGGTAGAAAATTATGCCGTGTTTCGGAGCCTTGCCCTGCTTCTTTAAAAACCTGAATAAAGCTTTCTCGGCACCGAGCAATTGTATTGTGGACGACGGTAGTTTTACAATCTTATCCAACCCGCCCGCCTGTGATACTAGCCTGAACGCTAACAATGCGCCTGCGACTGCAGACATATTCGGCATTATTTTTTTGCCCAGTATTTCAAGATAATTTTCCAAATTCCTGCGCTCAACATACATTTGTTTTAATGTCAAACCGGCTTGTTTCACGCTTTCTAAATCATTCTCGTCGAATTCCATGCCGGCGGTTTCTATGTCTAACTTCTTGCCGTCGCGCTCAAAATTTCCGCGCAATGTCTTATCCGCCACGAAAATTACGAATTTTTCATTGTCCTTCAGCAGCCCGTTGATCTCCGGGAAGTAAAGACCGTACCACTCGCGCAAATGTTCTGAAAGCGTATTTATGTTCCTGCTGAACTCGTCTATCATTCCGACAACGCGCATGCCTATTTTATCCTTTTCTACGTTGCGCAGTTCTTCTTTGGAACTCTCAGATCCGACGCTTGACAGGATTTTATTTAATTCGGCCTGCGAAACAACCCACTTATCCGTGAGCGCAATTTCACGAAAAACGCCTTTGGCTTTGTTTTCGCCCAAAGATTCGGGATCGCGGTCAATTTGGAACTCGCCTGATTTGGGATATGCACCGAAAAATTCGTTTACGCCTTTCTTTGCAAGTCTTCTAAGTAATACAAGTTCTTCGTCCAGGAATTCGTTTTTTACGTTGTTTAATTTGATGGAGATCTGTTTCGCGTCTTTCTTGAAAAACTCCTTGTCCAATAGCGCGCCGGCTGGGTTAAACGCAAACACGCCGACAACCGAATAGCCTAGGTATGCTTTCATGGACACCAATTCCGCAACTCTATCTGAGTTTTCACTGAATAATGAGTTTCTGCAAGGTTTAAATATGGCTTTTTCAGTGAAAGGAAAGTGCGGGGGGCCGGATTTGAACCGACGAACTCGCTAGGAGATCAGATTTCCCTCTTCTATCAAACTTTTTTCTAAAGTTCAACTTGAGTCTGACGCCTCTAGTCATTGGTTGTTCAGACAGGCGCATTGCAACCAGACACATACTATGTATGTGTCAGTTTGTTGTTGCGCCAGTTTTCTTAACCTCATCACTCAAGTTTGACCGGGCTTGGCTACCCCCGCGTTACAGTTAGAATCATCGAGAAACTGAAACATACGCGTCGTAAACTGAAGCATACCGATACAGTATACGGTATGCTTCTAGCTGTTAAGCGTATGTTTCTAGCCACCGATGATTCAGTTTACTTAGCATCTGTTTGCTTCAGAAATATTAATAAGTTAGGATGAAATTGACCTGACTTCGCTTTTTAGCTTTTCCAGCTGGTTTTTCAGTTCGTTTAAAGAAACCTTCATTTCCGCCCTTTTGGCCTCTGCGTCCATGTTTATGTTCAAGCCAGCAGGACGACCCATTTCCGAGTCCAGCGATTCCAAGATCTTATCCGTTCTTTCCAGAGTAGAACTTATCGCTTTGTTCGTTTCCATGAACATTTCCTGGGTGCTGTTTAAAACCGAGCTTAACTGCCGCAACGTCTCTATGTCGTTCTTCAGAGCACCAAAATAAGAAAGCATTTCCTTGTAACGGTCGACTTTAATAAACAGTGGAGCTTCTCGCATCGGGGGCGTTTCAATCACAGGCTTCGGCATCGGTTCTGGCGTCATCAAAGCCTGTTCACTTTCCATAGATAGGCTTGGTTCAATTGGCGCCGCATCGAGTTTCTTTCTTACAAACCAGACCATATAATAACATTTAGTTTGGGCTAATATAAATTTGTCTTGGCCCTCATTCAACCCATCTTTTCGTTTTTCCGCACACTTTGCACGCCTGAGAATAATCCGTTACGTTCGAACCAATTGACGGGTGTATGGTTTTGCTTCCCCAGCTGTGGATGCCGACAGCGCAGAATATCTTTCGATAATCCATATCTAACAATATTAATCTAAACGATTCATTGATAAAAACCGTGCGGTTATGGTCTAATGGCAGGACAAAAGCTTCCCATGCCTTTTCCTTGAATTTGGGGAAAACGGAGACAGCTTTTAATCCGGGTTCGAATCCCGGTAACCGCATTCAACCGCCAAAATCGGAAAATATCTGATTGTGGCAGCCTTCGCAAGAAGTGTATTCATTCAACTTTCCGCAGTGCGGGCATACGTTTCGTATGTTCCAATCGCCCAAATGTTTCGGATACTTAATTTTTGGGTACGCTATCTGGTATAGAAAGCCGTGTTTCATCGAAAGGCTCGCCTGTTTCTTTAGTTGTTCATCAGACCTTTCATAAGATTTCACGTCCACAAGTATCGGGGGAAAGAATCCTTCTCCCTTGTATTTCAGGAAAAAATCCGGTTTTATGTAACTCATGTCTGTGACGTCATTAACAACGCTTTTCGGGCTCAGGTCATAAAATGGGAATATCTCGAACTTGTATTTCATGCCCCTGTAAATGAAAAAACTTCTTAATCGCATGCAGGAGCAGTAAAAAAGAACTTCGTAGAGAATTCCTCTCGCCATCGGTATAAATCCCGGCCTCATCTGGTTCTCGAGGCTCACCCAATTCCTGACCAGGCCTTCGTGAAGCATGTCAAACAATTTGCCATGGTTAATTTTGAGTTCTGTCGGGCTACCTTCCAACCAGCCCCTGAAAAGATTGAAGAATATCGCCTTTATCCTGTTCATTTTTTCCCAGTCGTTCATGAACTAAGTTCGGAGGTTAAATTTTAATGTTCGGGGTAAGGCTTAATAATCGGAAAAGTGTTTTAAATTAATGGATAACAACGAACGCATATCAAAACTGTTTTTCGAGGCCGGGCAACTGAAGCGGTTGCCGCGCAGCGGATGGTCTTTGGCAGGCGTAAAAAACGCGGAAAGCGTCGCCGAACACTCCTGGCGAGCTTCTTTGATAGGGCTTGTCCTTGCAAAAATGGAAAACGTTGATGAAAACAAGGTCGTGAAGATGTGTTTGCTTCACGATTTCGCGGAAACACGAACAGGCGATGTAAACCGCGTTAACGACCGCTACATAGAAAGCAAGGGTGAGGCAAAAGCATTTGCCGACATTTTTTCCGAAATTTTCGAGGGCGAATTTGTGGAAATATTTTCCGAGCGAGAGGCCCAGAAAACCAAGGAAGCCATAGTTGCCAAGGACGCGGACATTCTCGAGGTTTTTATCCAGGCAAAGGAGTACAGGGAATCAGGGGCGTTCCAATCCGTAGACAATTGGATGAAAAACTCCAAAGCCGCGTTAAAAACAAAAAGCGCCAAGGAATTAGCGAACAAATTGGAAAATATTGATCCCACTTCTTGGTGGCATGGGCTGAAAAAACTACAAAAAGATTAGAGCTCTTTGACCCCGTTTTTCGTAACTAAAAAATCGTTTTCAAACCTGACCCCGCCCCGCTTTACATCATACAGGCCTGGTTCTATTGTGAAAACCATGCCTTTTTCGAAAGGTCGCTTAAAATTACTCAACGAATTTTCATGCACGTCGCGCCCGAGAAAATGCCCTATGGAATGTATAAACCCTTTGCCCAGAATGGACTGTGCGGCCTTCTGCATCTCTTCGCCCGTTCCATTGTTATTGGCTATGGATAAACATTTCTCATAAGCTTCCATCACCTTGTTTTCTGTTCTCAAAAACCAGTCATTTTTCCTTTTGAAAACGCACCTGGTTATGTCCGCGCAATATCCTTTGTAACGCGCGCCGAAATCGACCAGTACCATATCATTGATCTTGGCAAAGCCGGTCGTGTAATGTGGCAGTGCAGAATTCCTGTCCGCAGCGCATATTGTAGGGAAAGCAATGCCGCACCCCTTTGAACGGATGATGTTTTCTATTTTCACTGCGAGATCATTTTCAATCGCCATACCGCTGGTTGACTCTTCGAGCGCCTTTTTGCTTGTATTAACCGCGGTTTTCATCAATTTTATCTCGTCTTTGTCCTTGGTCATCCGGCATTCGTCGAAACACTTGGACACATCAATTAACTTCAATCCAAAAGATTCAAGCCTTTTACCCGTCAGATATGGGAGTTTGTTTGCAACAATTCCAACGTTGCCCGTGGGCGCGCGACCTTTTATCATTTCAATTTTTTCAGAACGTTTCGTTATTAATGTGGGTTTTTTTATTCCCTGTTTTTTCGCAGTTTCGTAATCCAGTTCCGAAACAGCCACTTCCATGCCGCCATCCGAGACCATCGCGAAACATCCTTCAAACGGGCCTTCTAAGTTGGTTAAATAATAAAAATTTTCGTCAGGAACATTTGGCAGATAAATCGAGTCGATCTTGATATTTTTGTCGTTGATTATATCCCACAGCCTTTTCAGACGCCTCAAAAAAATCACTCGAAAATGCTTCCGAAGCCCTGTGCGACAGCATCCTCTTCTTCGGTTATCTGTTTCAAAATCTTTTCCTTTTCTTTGCCTTCTACAAGCTTGCCGTTATCGCCTATCAGCTCTTTTGCTTTGTCCATTGCTTCTTCGGATCCTGAAATCTTAACGCACACCGCGTCCTCTTTGGACCCGAAAATGGCTGCATTTCTGAACGTTAGCGATTGTCGCGATAGAACGTCATCTTTAAGCAATGCGTTTTCCACGTCCTGAAACTTGTCCTTTGGAATGAAATAAACTGCGTCCATGTCAATCACTCGATAATAGGATTAGGCGGATTTAAATAATAAGCCTCCGGTGGGATTTGAACCCGCAACCTAGTGCTTACAAAGCACTCGCTCTGCCGAATTGAGCTACGGAGGCGATCCTAACTAGAAACGGACGTCATTGTGTATGCGTCCGTTTCGGTCTGTCATTTGTTTCTTTTCTAAAGGAAAGTTTATTAATATCTCTCCGGAGGCTATTTTATTGTTATGCCATCCCGGAAAAGGAGAAACACAAAAAACGCGTTCCTGGCTGTATTGTTTTTGGTTTTGTTGGCGGCATTTCTGGCAAAGTCATACACAGCCAACAAAATCGTGCACGAATTCTCAAACAACACTGTAGAATTGGACGGTATAGACATGAGATACGAACCCGGCCCCGTATTGTATTTCTCCAGAGGTTGCGACGGGATAAAAATGGGGATAACAAACGACCAGGCATTCTCAATAGAGGAAGGCCTTACCAAGGAAAGGTTTGCGCGCCCATTGACCCATGACCTGTTTTTCGAAACCTCAGGCGCTTTCAAGGTCAATTTAATTTACGCAAAAATAGATTCAATAACAGAAGGCGTGTACACTGCAAAGCTGCTTTTCTCCGACGGATACGCGCTGCGCGAGATCGATTCCAGACCAAGCGACATGGCAGCGTTGACTTTACGTTTCAAAAACAAATTCGGAATAAGCGGGGATCTGGTTTCAAACATGACGTATATCTGTTAAAATTTTAATTATCTTATCACGCAAACTTTGCAGGTCGCCGTCGTTAGTTATACCATAATTCGCAGCCTCAATGACCTTGGAAATGCCGAAATCGATTTGTTTTTGTTCGCGCCATTTAAACTCTTCAATATTTTTCGGATCCCTCTGTTCGTTGCGCTTCAATAGCCTTTCAAAACGTATTTTTTCCGGGGCTGTTACAGAAATAATATAAACATCGCCGGCATCTTTTAACGCGTGTATTTCTTCAATGTTGCGCACACCGTCTACGCAAACAATGCCGGATTTTATTTTTTTGACTTTTTCTGCAGTACGCTTCGCAACCACGTCCTTGCCGAATTTCTCGCGTAAATCAACTGCAACATTGTCAAGGTTTTTAATGTTTAACTCTAAATTGCGTTTTTTGACTTCATCACGCACAATTGAACTCATGACCACGGTCGGTATATTTTCAGATTCGAGTATCTTGTTTATTTCACCCTTCCCGGAGCCGGGCATCCCCACAAGGCAAATAATTTTCATTTGTTCCACTCCCTAAAGAATTGTTTTAAAAACATATCCATAAATTCGTGTCTTTCTTTGGCAAGTTCTTTGGCAGTCTTCGTGTTCATCCTGTCTTTCAACAAAAGCAGTTTCTCGTAAAAATGGTTTATCGTGGTTGTGTTGCGTTTCATTCCCATGTCCGGTTCTATTGACGGGTCGTATAAGGTTCTATTTTTGCTCGTGCCGAAAGCTATACATCTGGCCAAACCTATCGCGCCTATAGCATCCAAACGGTCTGCGTCTTGTACTATTTTCCCCTCAATGGAGTCCATATTATCATCGTGGTTTGTGCCTTTGAAGGAAATTCTTTCTATTATGTTCATTATTTTTTGTTTGTCGTTTTTATTCGTACCATAATTATCCAACCATTTGGCAACAATTCCGCTTTTGTAATTTTCCGTCTTCCAGTCCTCTACGTCGTGAAGCAGAGCAGCCAATTCGATTATGAAAGCATCGCCACCCTCTTTTTTCGCGATCTTCAGCGAGTTTCTGCGCACACGATCTATGTGATTCCAGTCATGGCCCGTCGCGTCATCAATGCAGCGCTCTTTGACGAGTTTTTCTATCTCTGCCAATATTTGTTCTTTGTCGGCCATTGAATCACGTTCAGAATTTTGAATTTTTCCTTATTATTTCTACAGCCGTGTCCATTTCTTGTTTAGTTACATCCAACGCAGGAAATAAAACTGCCCGGAAAAGGAACGCGTCGAGAAGAAGCCCTTCATCGCGGCATTTCTTTTTGACGTTTGTGTTTTTTACCCACATGCCTATGCACAAGCCCTTGCCAGACGGCTTTGAAAATTCAGTGAGCCTTGACATCAGGTATTCGCCGCTTTTTTTCGCCCGTTCGACGAGCTTGTTCTTTTCTATGTAGTTTATGTTTGCAATAGCAGTCTCTACGGCTAACGGCTGCCAGCCGAAAGTTGAATAATTGCTGAAATCGAACCGCATGGACTCAGCTATTTTTGCATCTGCAACCGTCGCTCCAATAGGCGCATAGCCTGAACTGAAACCTTTTGCGATTGTAATAATGTCCGGTTTAATTCCATAATTTTGGAACCCGAACCATTCGCCTGTGCGCCCGAATCCGTTCGTCACTTCGTCGAGTATCATTACAGTATCTGTTTTGTCGCATGCCTCGCGCACAGACTGGAAAAAAGATTTCGGCGGTACGACAACGCCGAGGTTGCATATTATCGGCTCGGATATGAACGCGCAGATGTTTTTCTTTTTTATGTTATTCACAACAGACTCTGTCAATTTGTCCCAGTTGGCTATGGAAAGCGGGTTTATCCTGAGATAATTGTCCGGATATGGACCGAATTTGTTTTCATGCAGCCCGACCAAAGCCATGCATGCAAAAGATTGCCCGTGATAAGCGTTTTTGAAAGCTATGAAATTTTTTCTCCTGTTGTAAGCTTTGGAAATTTTTAGCGCTATTTCTACAGCTTCCGTTCCGCCGGTAGCGCGGAAACATGTTGCATCAAGGCCCGTTATGGATACAAGCTTCTCTCCGAGCCTTTCCCATCCATCGTAATTGTACGTCGGACTAACGTAGGTCGGGCCCTTGAATTTTTTCATGGAATCCGTAATAGCTTTTTTATTCCAGCCCGCGTTCCCAACGCACCAGCCCATCAAGAAATCGAGATACTTTCTCCCGTTTTTCGCTATTATGTAACTGTCTTTGCTGTTGGCAACATCCAAATAAGAATCGGCATATCTGAAAACGTATTCTGGCATAAAAACACTTGAGTTTGGTTTTTATTAAACTAAATTATTTGGATTGCCTGGGGTGAGGATCGAACTCACGACTTCCAGATGTCTTAGTTATCATAGCATAAGCTCAACACTCATACATCGCCTTATGAGTTTCGCCAAATTTCTGGCGCTCTACCACTGAGCCACCCAGGCACCGATTGTATATATTTTGATTAACCTTTTCTTAAACAGACAAGGTTATTTATATTCGTTTCTTTAACAGCGCGCACACGTTCTTTGAAAACATCTTGACCGGCAGTTTGTAGGAGTCTTCTGGGAACAATTTAATAGCAGTTAAACCAGCTAGTTTGGCCATTTTTTCCATTTCTCTGTAAGTGAATAAATGGTAATATCTTTGGTGAACCACACCTTTGTGGTTCCAGGCCACGTATTGGTCTTTTTTGCCCAGTATAAAGCGTGGTTGTGTTTTATTCCAAACTGTGACTAGCGCAATCCCATTCGGTTTAAGGATCCGGAAAACCTCTTTGAAAGCTTTTAATCGCTTCTCTTCCGAGTCAAGGTGATGGAAAACAGCGACAGAAATTACATAGTCAAACGTGTTAGCTCTAAAGGGCAGATCCAAGCAATTCGCCTTGACTAATGGAAAGTTAACTTTATTCTTTTCCAAGTTCTTCTTCGCCCAGTAAAGCATTTGTTTACTCACGTCTGTTGCGACGCAATCAAAACCATGCTTTGCAAAAATGATGGAATGCATAGCATTTCCGCAACCTATGTCCAATATCTTGCCTTTCACCCATTTCGATGCGTAATATTCGGGATTGAATATGTAAAATGGGTCCTGTCGTACATGGTACCAGCCTTCCGCTATCGAATCGTAAACATTCTCCACGTTTTCGTCTGTTAATCGCATAAGCTTATCTTGCTTTGGGAATGTATTTAATCGCATGATCGAGTTGAATGTTAAAAAGAAAGTCCGCACAATATCCGGCGTGAGCATAGTAGCTGTAATGACGAAACCGCTTCCATGCCCGGGTAAATGCATTTATTGTCCGGGCGGGGTTGACAAGGAGATACCCACGCCTAAAAGCTATTTGCCTAAATCTCCGGTCGTAATGCGCGCAATGCGTGACGCTTACGACCCATACAAGCAAGTTGAGTCGCGTGTAAATGCGTTAAAATCGATGGGCCACATAACGGACAAAGTCGAAATTATTGTGATGGGCGGAACGTTCATGGCCACTCCCATAAATTACCGCCACGATTTCATCAAAGGCTGTTACGACGGGTTGAACGGCTTCGTTTCTGCATCGCTTGAAGACGCGAAAAATTACAATGAAACCGCAGACAATCGCTGTGTGGCGATGTGCATCGAAACGCGGCCCGATTGGGCGCTTGAATACCAGATAAACCAAATGTTAAGTTTCGGCGCCACACGAGTTGAATTGGGCGTGCAAATTCCAGACGATGAAAACTACGAATTGACCAAACGCGGCCACACTGTTAAGGACGTAATAGAGTCCACGAAATTGTTGAAAGACTCTGGATTCAAAGTCTATTACCATTACATGTGCAACCTGCCCGGGTCCGATTTAAAAAAAGACTTGGAAATGTTTAAAATTTTATTTGAAAAACCGGATTTACGGCCGGACGGTGTGAAAATTTATCCTTGCCTTGTTTTGGAAAATACGGAATTGCAGCAATGGTTTAATGAGGATAAACATTACGCCTATACCAATGACGAGTTGATAGAATTGCTGGCAAAATTGAAACTTATAGTTCCGCGCTATGCGAGAATATCCCGTGTGATGCGCGACATACCCGCCGAGTATGTGGTAGGCGGTACGAAATATTCGCACTTACGCGACGCAGTTAAAGCCCGGATGAAACAGGACAATCAAAAATGTGTATGCACAAGGTGCCGTGAAGTCGGTTACAATTTGTTGCACGGAAAGCATATCGACGAAAATGAAATAAAATTGACGAGAACAGACTATCAGGCATCTGGCGGGCATGAAATATTTTTGAGCTTCGAGGACGCGAAGAACGACATATTATTGGGTTTATTGCGTCTGCGATTCCCGTCCCGCCCTTTCAGGCCGGAGATAACACCTGCGACTTCATTGGTTCGTGAGATCCACGTATTCGGAAAAGAAACCGGTATAGGTAACAGCTTCGATCCAGACCAATTCCAACACCGCGGCTTCGGTAAAAAATTATTGGAAGAGGCGGAAAAAATTTCAAAAGAAAACAACATGGAAAAGATCGCAGTCATTTCAGGCGTTGGAGCGCGGGAATATTATAGGAAACTCGGCTACGCCTTGGAAGGCGCGTACATGGTAAAGAAATTATAATCAATTTTTTCCGGGCGTCACATTTCTAAAACCTCTGGTTTCCATATATTTTGTTGATCTTGCCTGTAAGTCTTGGAGCTGTTCATGCGACATTCTCCACACAGCGCCTCTTATGTGCTCATCAGCGGCATTCCTAACGCCGCCTTTGTACGCAGGTTCAGTTAGAAGCTGGCCTAATAGTGTGTATTCGTGGAACGACGACATAAATGCCATCATTTCACCCACGTAAACTCCGTAGTTGTTCTTGATGTCTTCGGGGGTTTTGTATTTTTTAAAAATATCAGCAAACATATTGAGAACGCCCATGTTTTGAGCCCGCACAATTTTACGACCATCTTCGCCAAACTGGTCCAACGCCCACGTCTCTATCATGTTTACCATCGTATGCCTGTGGCCTTGTGCCGCATGCGCAGCCGCACCTTCAAGTATTGCATAATCCTGATCCGCGTTGGGATTTTGCGAAAGCGCATGCGCCCGCTCAAGTTTGGAGTTTACTACAAATGTGTAAGAAGGATTCATGTGAGTTGCTGCATGCTCGCACAGTTCGTGTATTATTCCGATTTTCCTTCCCATCGCCGTTGATGGTACATGGTAACCGCCGCTTTCCAGGTGTCTGACAGCAGTTTCTGCGCCGTCTGTGGGAATAAGTATCAATTGGCCGGAAAAAACTTCTTTGTGTTTAAAATTTCTTTGCATGATGGCCTCTTCTGATAATTTGCCGTTTTGGTACAAAACCCTGGCCATCAGGACTTCTTTTTCCGTTGCCGGTAACATGAAGCTGGATTCGCCCGGTATTGCGGACGGCATCGGTTCATACTGAAAAGTTATCGCGGGCTTAAGAAAGCCCAGAGATACACGTTTTTTAACCGCGTGATGTTTTTTCATCCAATCATTGGATTCCTGCAGATTTTCAAATTCCCATATCTCAGGCATGGAACTTTCAAAAAATAAACCTCTTTGCAAAACATTCCAATATTCTTTTGCGTATTCAGGTTGTATGCGTTTTGCCATCAGTAATCAGATGTGCAGAAAGTATTTAAACCATTAGACGGCAATCGCGATTATTCCCAATATCACGGAAAACACGCCGACGTATTGTGGTTTTGTTAATCTCTCCTTCAACAGTATGAATGAAAGTATTACTGTGACAAAAACGGACGCCGACGCAACGGGAGAAACCACGGAAAGATATTCGCCGCTTATGCCAAGATTATAAGACAATCCCCCAAACCAGTTCAAAAGTCCGGCAGCAGCCGCAATAAGCAAATAATTGCCCGCGGTTTTTGTTTTACCCTGCTTGCTTACGAAGAACAGGGCAGCCAGAATTAAGGTTTGCCACAGCGAAAACAGGAAACTGGCTGAAAGCCACCCGACGTATTCGATCACAAATTTGTTGAACGCGAGCGCAGAGCCGAAAAAAACCATTGACAACAAAGCTTCTTTAACGCCTTTTAATTTATGTTTTCTTATCGACGACCTGAGATCAGACAGCTTTAATGAAACTAAGATTATTCCGGAGACTATGAGCAAAGCACCTGCAATCTGGTGTGGGGTGGGCGTTTGGCGTAAAACCAGAAAGCCTATGATTACGGCAACAAGGGACCAGCTTGAAACTATCGGAACAACAATCGAAACCTTTCCAACCTGTATTCCCCTGTACAGTGCAAGAAAACCGAGTATGATCAGCGCCGAAGGCGGGAACGAAAGCAATACAGCCTGCTGGGTGAAATGTATGTTATTAGGAAAAAGAGAAACATAGGAGATCATTGCGGCAAATATTACAGCCTGGCCGATTACCAGAGTTTTGATATTGCCTATTTTCCTTACAGGCCCTACGACAATAAAATCCGCAATTCCCCAGCAAAACATTGAAACTAATGCTAGCAACAATCCTTCAGTAAGCGCCATTGTAGTAATTGAAATCTGGAATAGAAATATTGAATCAGGCGTGTGTTTCTTCTTTTCTTCTGCCGAAGTTGTAAAGTCCCGGATCTCGCTTAAGCTGGCTGCTGAGAACATATGCTGCAGATAAGCCGCCGGAAGGCATGCCCAGGTTAACGTAAGACACGCGTTCTTCGCCCGCATCCGTCTCTATGAATGCCCTTCCGCTCCCGTTTACATAGCCTATACGCAAACCGAATTTCCCAGTTTCTATGTCCAGTACACTTAAGTCTTTGAACTTATCTACGTAGGGGTCTACCATGAAAAAAGCTATTCTTCAAATAAATATATAAAACATCCGGTCAAAAACTTTTAACTTATCTTTCCACTTCCGACAATCCTAACGCCCTGCGATTCCGGCCTTAATATTACGGCAATTTCGCCGATTTCAAAAACAACCGGTTTCATGAATTGTAACCTCATGGGAGCCGATGAAATTATTTTCGCGGTCTTCATTTGCATTCCGACATTAACTACGAAAGTTTGGCCTTCTTTAACATCCTCTTTAAAATATTTGTTTTGTTTGTAATCCAAAATTATTTCTTGTGAAACTTTGGAATCTGCAGAATTGCATAAAACGTCGCCGCGCTGTACAGCGCTTGCATCAACACCTTTGATCGCTAACCCAATGCGCGCTGGAGACGATGCTTCCGTTACGGTATCGTCGTGCATTTGTATTGATTTTATCATTACTTCGGAACCCGCGGGCAACAATTTCATATTGTCGTAAGTTTTTATTTTTCCGCGGTCCAATTTACCCAGAAGCACAGCGCCAACGCCTTTAACTTCGAACGAATGGTCTATCACAACTTTAGCCTCGCCTTCTTTTTGAATAGCAGCCAGCGAATCCATTTCCGTTTTCAAATTCTCAAGTTCCACCAGCTTGTAATTCTCAACAACAGTTCCTTTTATCATTGTTAACAGCAGGCTTCTATCAACTTCGTAAGAATGGCACAACAAACCTTTTTCCTTTCGCAAAGCATCAAGCGCGATTATTTGCTCGCCCGTGAACTTGTCCAATTTGGATACATGAAAAATAACATATTCGCCAAGCTGTATGGCTTGGAATAAAGATTGTATTTTGTCCGGAAATCCGGTAGGCAGTGTCCATGTTTTAACAATGCCCGTGTCTTTGCGGTCGTAGATCGTTATATCCGATGAAGTTCCTTTCTTGCCCCATTCCTTAACAATTGATTCATCGCCCAGGAACGTGTAGTTTATGGAGATCATAGTAAAACATCTTTAATTGGGCCCAGCGAGATTTGAACTCGCGACTCCCTGATATCTCGATGAACAAAAGTTCAATTAAGAGTCAGGTGCTCTACCAGGCTGAGCTATGGGCCCGTCGCAACTAGAAACAGATGCTATTGGTATGCATCTGTTTCAGTTTGCTACTACAAAATTATACAATAAACACAGCTATTAAAATAAAGAAAATCTAAAGCTTTCTCTTCCTTTGGATGGTTTTTCTGCGCCATGAGTAATCTCGTAATTTCGGAGAGCGCCCGAAACCGCATGCCGCGCATTTGCTTTTCTGCAAGTGATATGTGTATCTGCCACAGCGACGGCAGCGCATGTGCGTTTTCTTATTATGTTTCCCGAAAGAGGATGTTCCTTTTGTCAATTAATTCACCGAAAGAATCTAGCCCATCACTTGGAGGGCGATATCAAAATGATGTTGTCCCCGCGCACCAGCACATCGCCCAGTTTTCTGCTCTTCTGCGCAGAATTTTCATCCGCGTCCTCGAGCCATATGTTCAGGTGCTGGTCGAAAGATTTCAAAATACCGTTGATTTCCTCGCCGCCCTTCAATTTGATTATTACTCGTTTTCCTTTGGCCTGGTCCAACTCGTTGAACGGCCTGCTAGATGAATCATTGTCGCCCATTTAATTCCCCATGTAATATAAAATAGTGATGCTTATAAATCTGCTTATTCTCCTAAGTAATTAATATGCATACTCTAAATTATGGTGAGATCTGAATGACGAAATGGAACCTTAGGCCGCACAGGAAACCGACCGGCGGTAAACTCAATCGGTTAGGCAAGAAAACAAGAAGCGACCGAAGACCGGAACCGTTGTTCACCAGGCTCGGCGAACTCGTTAGAAAGACCAAAAGATCCATAGGCGGAGCTGTTAGTTACGTTACATTGTCAACAAACATGGCCAATGTTACAGACCCGTCCACTGGAAAGACAAAAAAAGTCAGGATATTGACAGTTGTTGAAAGCCCCTCGAACCCGAACTTCATTAGGAGAAACATAATAACTCGGGGTTCTACGGTAAACACGGAAGCCGGAAAGGCGCGTGTTACGTCGAGACCAAGCCGTTCCGGTGTCGTGAATGCTGTTCTGGTCGAGCAGAAAAAGTGATTTAGAATTTTATTTAAATTTTAATTTTTTCCCAGCGGATTTTGGTTTTTTATGGCCGATTAATTTTTTGAATGCAATTATTGCGATTAAAGCCAATCCTATTACTGCTATCGGGGCCAGATAGCTGTTTGTTCTGGATGTAACCGCACCTGTAATGCTGTTGTTCAGGTTAGCCTGGTTTTTTGTGGAGTTAGTCGCCTTTGAATCGGGTTGTGTAATGTTTGGAATTGCGGTTTCATTATTTTTTTTGACCGAAACAGTCGCAGCAGTTGTGGTTGTTGATGTGGTCGTAGTTGTCGTCGTGGTTATAGAAGATCCGCCTCCGCCACCCCCTCCGCCGCTTATGTGAGGAGCCGAAGACGCGCACGCCGAACATGTTCCGCCGCAATCTGCCCCGCTTTCGTCTTGGTTTTGTATGCCGTCGCTGCATGTTGGCATCACGAAAACACCGTAAATACTGAAATGCGTGGAATTTGCCCAAACATATTTTTCGGTTGTATTAACACCGCCCGAACCGGAACCTTCATACGGCAGCCAAGTTCCGTTGGGATGGTTGTAATAGATTCTTAAATTGTTCTCGTCATAGCCCGCCGGTATATCAGAAGAGGAATAAAATATTCTCATCTCAACCCAGTTTAACACATCTGATAGGAAACCTCCCGCGGATATTTCCGAAAACTTGTTTATTGCAACACCATTTGTGTTATCATTGGAGGGATTTGTATTGTAAGAAGATACGACAAGAGAGTCCGTGGATCCTGAAGAACTTGAACTTATGTTAAGTGATATGTTCAACTCCGAAGAAAGATTGAGTTCTATTTTTTCCTCGATTGGCAGGTACGTGTTGCTGTAATAGTTTGACCCCACAGAATCTGATACCGTAATATTCCCGATGGAATAGTTTGCAGAATTTCCGCTTGCGTCCGTAAGCGATACGTTTACATAAAATGTGCCCGTTTCTAGTATTGAAGAATTGAAAGTTATCAGGTTTGTTAGCGTATTGCCTTTCCAAGTTATTTGGCCCATGTATACACGCATCGAGCTTGGGTTGGTTTTATTGTATATGTTGACGGATGCGTTTGTGTCGCTGTAATCTTCCGAGATTGTCATGAAAGTCACGTTTGAATTTCTTTTGATGGATCTTGGTGCTATTATCGACTCTGTTAATCTGGGAGTAATGGTGTCTTTAGACCTGATGAAGATGTGCGAAAGCGTGTTGTTTGCAGTATAATTTTCATTTTCAGAAGAGTTTATCCAAACATGATAACCGCCCGCGGAAGATATGTAGGTATCGGCTTCAAGGATCCCATTCTGGGAAATTGCAAGTTCTGGCGTGTCCGGGGTGGATAAATTTTCATATATGTTGAATGTTATCGCCGGGTCCGATGCTGAAACGTATATGTAAAAAGGTTCGCCGACTTCGAAATCGAATGTTTCGCTGTCATCGGAAGGAGTTTTATTTAATCTTATTATTGTGTACGCGGAAGTGTTTTTCTTTATCGCGTAATTAATTTCTCCGGTCCTGTTCCAGTTATCGTACGAATCGTTTACGTACCAGATTAGTTTGTGGCCGGATTCATTGGCGCCCAAGCCGTGCAGCGTGACCGACCAGTTTCCGGATTTCAAGGGTGGCGCAGACCCAGTTGAATAAACGGACGCCGTGTAATTCAACAGGTCGAATTGAAATATTACGTTTTCTATTCCAATATCATCTTCTGCGGTCACGTTAAACGTATAATTTCTGGTTGGATTGTAATCCGCGCCGCTTTCTGGCAGGCTGAAATTGCCCAAAATTAACGGCGCTTGCGTATTTTTTATTATGGCGAAATGGGTTTGTAAGGATTCGGAATAATTCTGGTCGCCGGCAAAATATGCGGTTATGTTGTATGCGCCTTTTTTAACCAGCAGTGTAGTGTTGTATAATTTGTCGGTGGCGTTCTGGTCCAGCCATCCCGGAATATCAGAGGTCAGGGTCACGTTTTTTCCGGTCACGTTTACAAAAGCTGTGAAATTCGCAAACGTTGAAATGTTGTATGCGAAATCGCCTGGTGTGCTGTTAAGCAAGAGTGTCGTGTTTGTCGGCTGCTTGTGTACCGAAAACTGGAGTGATGCTGTGGAGTTCCACATACCGAGAGTGTTGTTGGCGTACCATTTGTACGAATACAAACCAGCGGACAGGTCAGTCAAGTTTATCCAAAAAATTCCCTGGGAATCGTTGGCCACGGCAGGCGAGGTGTATTTGGTATAATTCATGGAGTTGAGCTCGAAAACCGCTTGCGATATTGCTGACGGGCCGTCGCCTTCCGTATCGTTCCAGGCGATCTTGAAACTGTAATTTTGTTTTGCTTCATAAGTTTCATGCAGGTAGGAATTATTCAGAGACCATCGCGGTGTGAGCATATTCACCGTAATTAATAGCTTCCATTTTGTTATTGTGCCCGTATCCACTTCGGCGTGATCTGCAACTTTCAGCAGCCAAGTTCCATTGGCAGGCTCGTTAAGAAATTGATGCAACCCCTCCGGTGTTTTTGGAACCGTTTCGTTGCCGTACCACGTGAACAAATTATTTGTAGGGCCTCCTGTGAGGTAATGGAGAAATATGGACTTTCCGGAAGGCGATTGGAGCTGTATTTTCAAATCGCCTATGTATGTGTGATTTATTCCCACGAACACTGAGATGTTGCTAACATTACCGGACAATTGGTTTGGAACGGTTATGGAACTGGAATTGCCCGGTAGCGGATAATCGTTGATAATCGTCGGTGTGTTGTTCTCCAGCAAATATATTTTGTCTCCCGGTTTTCCGTAGATAGGTGTGACGGGGCAGTATGAATTGAATATTCCATGGTTGACGTAGAAAGCCCTGCAAATTTCGCTTGTGTGAGGAGTTCCGTCTGCAAGGTTTCCATTGTTGTCGTCGGCAATGAACATGTCGGCGAGGAACTGTGTGAATGTCTGCCCCCGTAGTTTCATTGTCCGTATTGTAAGGTTATCCGCTGTGCTGTTGCCTAACAATCCTCTAAGATCCCACAAAGCGCCGGCAATTATCCTGCCGTCGTCATGGACCTCCTCACTGAAATCTTCCGGCATCTTCAGGCTGTTGTTAAGGTATCTTATTGATGATTCTGGCAAAATTTCGTTTCCTATCACAGAATCATTTCTTAATGTGGCCGAGAAATAATCCGCTACACCCTCGTGGATCGATCCTCCGTTCTCATCGGGAGACGGGTCTAAGATGTTCATGACTTTGTCAATGACCAAGTGGGTGTATTCATGGTAAATCACGTCGCTTCCCAGCGAAGTCGCCTCGCAACCCCCGTCCGGGCCGAAAAAGTTTATTGATCCCGCATTCGGATCTGCGAATGCGTTGCACGAAGACGATCCGTATTCGACATTGGCGGGAACCTGGTAATTCATCTGGGATATGTCGAACGGGCTGCCTTTTGTTATGAAATCGTGTATGCGGTTGACATGGTAGAAAACATTCGATTCTTCCTGTTTGTATGACGTGTCATTGGCGCTCCAATTCCAGTTATGGACAGAAGGCGTACTTACAAGTAGGCTGTGGTTAGCCTTTGATTGGTCCTCATTAATTACGTTTACGAACGGACCGTTCAATTCTGAAATTACGTATACATCGCCTGAAACGCCGGTAATATTATACGACCCGTTTGCATTTGTTATTGAAGACCCGACAATTTTGCCGTTTTGGAAAGCGCTTACATTCAATCCGGAAAAGTTTACCACGGCCTTTGGCCTTGAGGGATTTTCAGGGTAGACGAAACCTATAACATTGCCGGACACTGATAAGTCCAATATCCTGTTTTGCTTGAAAATAACTTTTCTTTTTTGGGCGTCGACAAAAATTTCCCATGCGGCCGGCGGATGTAGCGTTGAAAACTGGATCTTCCACGCCAGTACATAGTCGTTTTTTTCATAATTTACGGGGAATATCATCAGGGAATAATTTAGCGGATCGGAGTCCGTTCCTAGGTTTGTTTGTGCAAGTTTTACAGCATCATCCGCGTTTATCGATGGTTCCGTTCCAACGGAAATGCCGGGATAAACGTTGGATTTTATCAGCACATCTTCGCCGTTGACCGAAATCAAGCCTATGTAGCTGCCGTAAATCGGAATGCCGTTGTGCATCTGCTCGTAAAATACATAAGAAGTGCCCGAATTGTGGTTCGCATAAGAAGGACCATCGTAATTGCCGCTGACAAGCCGTATATTCTCTTCGCCTATTCCGAGAAGGTTTTTGTTCGCCTCTATTACGGATTGCGCGTGCGACCTGTGGTGATATTCATCGTTTTCGTCCCATGCGGCCTGTTGCGACAAAACAACTGGTTTTTGTGTTCTGCCGGGTGTATTTGAAGGAGCAGTCGAATATTCAGATTTTATAGGTAGTATCCGCGCAGTGACACCGGAACCGGGAGCGAATACGCCCTTTTGGCTTTCTTTTTCTCCATTGGAGGTTTTTTCGTTGGCCGACACATTTGACAACAGCAGTGCAGGGGTTATAATAAGGATGATTAAGAACGAAATAATTCCCGCGGACCAGCCGGACATATGCATCAGTAATCAAGGATAACTATTAATATGTACGATAATTTTAGAGTGGAACACTATTTCAGCGCATCGCCAAGTTCGAAAAAATACACACAGATAATAACAGCCCTGATCAACGGGACAAATTACAGGTTCACAACCGCAAGCGGTGTATTTTCCAAGTATAAAGTCGACCGAGGAACATTGCTTTTAGTAGAATCAATCGCCGTTTCAAAAGGTGACAGAATTCTGGACTTGGGCTGCGGTTACGGGGTGATCGGGATTGCCTTTTCCAAACACGCCAATAGCGTATTGATGACAGACATAAACGAACGTGCAGTTGAGCTTGCGAAAATTAACGTAAAATTGAACGGGTTGCGTAATGTGGAAGTTGTACAATGCGACTTGTACGATGGACTGGAAGCAGGGAAATTTGACAAGATAATCTGCAACCCCCCAATACGGGCAGGGAGGATTGTGGTTAACAAAATTATCGAAGGCGCCGTCGATCATTTGATTCCCGGTGGTTATCTGTACCTGGTCGTGCAAACAAAACAAGGCGCAAAATCTATAGCGAAACGGATGAAGGAAGTTTTCGGTAACCAGGATTACGTCAAAAAAAGCGGCGGTTATCGTGTGATAGTTTCGAGGTTATCAGCATGATAGACGCGCATTGCCATCTGACGTTTTCAAACTTTGACAACAGGCGCGGTGAGATAGTTAAAGATTCAATGAAATCTATGGACGCAGTTATTGACAGCGCGCCATCCATAGGAGATTCGGAAAAATCGATCAAGCTGGCCGAGAATTACCCAAATTTTATTTTTTCGTGTATAGGTTTGCACCCGGAGGAGATACCCAAACTTAGCGCGCGGCAAATCGACTCCCATATAGAATTTATTAAAGCAAACTCGGAAAAAATAATCGCAATAGGCGAAGTCGGGATAGACAACTTTCACGTTAAAAATGAACCGGACCGCCAAAAATGCCGCGACGTTTTCGTACAATTCATAGAGCTGGCTAAAGAGCTTAACAAACCTTTAGTTATTCATTCACGCGAGGACAACGGAGAAGCAATTGTGATTTTGGAAAATAACGACGCAAAAAAAGTCATTATGCATTGTTTCGGGGCAGAGCTTTTCGCTGCGCGTGTGGCGGAAAACAAATGGTTCGCATCGATACCTACGTTGATTGTCCGTTCAAACAAGCACAAAAGAATCGCAAAACAAATGCCTTTGGATTTGTTATTGACGGAAACGGACTCGCCTTTTCTTAACCCCGTTCACGGGCAAGATAATGTGCCGAAGAATGTGCGTTTAGTCGTAGAAAGCATCGCGTCGCAAAAAGGTATAAAAATCGCAGAGTCGGACGAAGCCACAACCAAAAACGCCATACGTGCTTTCAACCTGCCGATAGACGCACATGACATTAAAACGGCTTAATTTGACGAATGGGTTCAAACGGGCCGGTTAGCATATTTAACTTCGGTATCATAGATTAATTTCGGGCGATATTTTGGTTTTAGGAAGCATATTCCGGGGAAACAGAAAAAACGTAGCCGTATTCATAGACGGCCCGAACATGATAAGGAAAGAGTTTAATATCGACCTCAAGGAGGTCCGAGAGCGCGCGAAAAAATACGGCCGCTTGATTTACGGGAAGGTTTTCTTGAACCAGTTTGCATCCGAAAAATTAATTGAAGCCGTGTCGAGCCAAGGTTTTGAGCCTTTGATAGCGTTGGGCGTTGAGAAGGACCAGGATATCGACGTTTACATGGCTGCAGAAATAATGGAAGCTTCCTACAGCAGGGACATAGACGTCATCGTAATGGTTTCACGCGACACGGACTTTCTGCCGATAATACAAAAGGCGAAGAAAAAAGGTAAAGAGACCGTGGTAATGGGATCGGAGCCGGGCTTTTCAATAGCGCTAAAAAACGCCGCGGACCACGTCGAGGATTTGACACGGAAATAATTTTTATTTGACACTGGGCAGCAGGATATGTTTTAAATAGGTTGCCTGTATTCTGGTATCATGGGCTACAAAACCAAAAAGTTTCCTGATATAGCCGAAGCTAAAACAATTTTGGAAATGGGCTTGCGCAAATATTCCAGGGCAATACGCTGTATGTGGATGCGCCTGATCATGTAGAAATGCTCGGATCGATGGGGATAGAAATTTCGCATTTGTTACGGAAGATGGCGGTGGCATGCATGCGGATTTTTTTGTCCGGTGCACTTCGCGGGATCCATTTTACCTGTTTCCACGTCCCTAGTATTTCGTCTTGTACCTCAATATCCCGCCGATCCCGCCAAGCTCTTTTAATTGCGCGCCTTCCCTGGTGCTTGACGAAACAATGTGGTATTCGGTTTTGAAATCTTCAGCAGTTGTAATTACAACGTCGATTAGGTCTTCACTGCTGACTGTACGCATCTCCATCCTGCATTTTGAACACAGCTGTTTATCATTCGGTTTATAATCCCTTGTCTCCTCATTGCCGCAACTACCGCATTTAAACTTAGAACGGAGCCAATCAAAATCCTCGGATATTATTAATTTTTGGAGCATTCCGTTTTCCAGCGCTTCTTTAATTTTCACCCAGCCGTAAATTCCCAGGCCTGTATCCTTCTGAAGTTCTGTGAAAAACATTTTCATTAATTCTATTTCCTTCGTGACCGCAGCGCTTACCAGTATTTTTTGCGCCCTGTTTACGAGTTCATGCAACCCAGGTTCGTTTGTGTAAGATATGTCAATGACGCCCGCGACTTTTTTCTGCAATTCATAGTGCATGTAGCCGTCTTTGACGAAATCATCCTTTACGGGACCCGGACCGCCGACAATTATGCCGATAAGTTCTTTTTTGCCAAGGAATGCCTGAGTCGCGGCGTCAGAAACTTCCTTTAAAAAATCATTTAACAGGCCTGCTCGTATCCTGTCGTAACGTGCTTGCGACCACCCGCCAGCTGCAGTCTTCCCGGGCACAAGTGATTCAATATGTTTGAACACGACAATCTTTTTTCCGATCAAATACCCTATGGTAGCCTCGGATTTATCCACAGCCAACAGGCCGTAAACTTCTTTGTCCTTGACCATTTCTTCCAGAGGTTCGACAACAAATTGCTGGTCGCACCAGTACAATTTATTTTGCATTTTTTCCGGAGGTTCAATTGCCCATAAATCAAGTTTCTGCGCCCCCTCCGTTTCTGAAACGTTTCCCGCGAAAAGTGCGAGCCCGTTCTCCGGCGTTTCACGATAAAGTCTAAGGTGCTGGATTATTTTATCTAGCGCATCAAGCACGTTGTTTCGTGTTGATTTGGATTTTATGTTCTGCGTCGTCGAGCCTTCGGATTTGAGCTGGTTTATAATTTCTATCAGATTGTAGCCTGCAGGCACGTAAACCGTAACCAGTTCCGTGTGGCGCCCCCTGATTTTTTTGAGTATGCGTATCAGCTTTTTCAATTCGACGATCTTGGTTTCATTTACCATAAAAATCACTCACTATTTGCTAAGAATTGGTTTTTGTTATAAAATAATAGACAGTTTCGCGCCCATGTCAGCCATATCTACGATATTTTTTCCCTCGATTATTGTGCCCAACCTTACATCTTTGACGTTCATTGCGCCGCTGACGTCTTTTAACACTTTGGAGACTTTGCCCAAGTCCTCGTCCTTGCATTGGATAATAAGCTGTTTTATTTCCGCATTTAACGGCATGGAGTTTGAAGTCTTGAATTTCCTTATCGTCGAAACTATTTGTTTGGCAGACTCACCGGCAAGTTCCACCCCTTCGTCCATCGAATTTTTATCCACAACCGGCCATTCCGTTTTATGCACGCTTTCGTTTTTTTCGAGCTGTTTGAAATAAACTTGGTACATCTCCTCGGTTATGTGGGGCATGAATAACGATAACATCTTGACGCAGCTGAAAATGACATTGTATAACGTCGTCTGCGCCGACTCTTTTTCGATATTGTTGTAAAGCCTGTATTTTACAAACTCCAGGTAATTGTCCGCGACTTCGTGCCATATGAAATCGTGCAAAGTCTCAAATGCATAAGCGAACTGGTACGATTCTATGTTTTTCGTTATCTCTCCTATCTTCCTGTTTAATTTGGAAATTATCCATTTGTCCATCGGGTTTGTTATGGCTGTTTGTTTTTCAAACCCGTCCAAGTTAGACGTGAAAAAACGGAATATATTCCAGAATTTTGTAGAAAACTTGTATGCAAATTCCATGTTTTGCCAGTTGAATGCGGCGTCGCTTGAATACAAACCTAACATTACTAACCCGGCCCGAAGCGTGTCCGCGCCGTGTTTCATCAATATTTCGTCAGGCAATACGACATTGCCCAGCGACTTGTGCATCTCCCTGCCGTCTGGCCCGAGTATCAAACTGTTAACGAGTATGTTTTTCCAGGGTTTCTCCCCGGTTTCCAGGAAACATCTGAGAATAGTGTAATAAGACCACGTCCTTATTATGTCATGCCCTTGCTGCCGCAAGTCCGTCGGATAAAGCTTTTCGTGAAGTTGCGCTTCGTTTTTCCAGTAACCTGAAATTATCAGCGGGGTGATTGAAGAGTCTATCCAGCCGTCGCATACGTCCTTCTCGCCGACAATTGAACCGCCGCATTCGCATTTTTCCATTTTATATTTTTCCAATGACGTATCTACGGGCAGGTTTTCCGGCGGATACACCTTGTCGCATTTGTCGCAGTACCAGAACGGTATCGGCGTCCCGTAAACGCGCTGCCTCGAAAACACCCAGTCCCAGTCCATCGAGCTTACCCAGTTGTCAAGCCGTATCTTCATGTGTTCCGGGAACCACCCGATCTCGTTGGACAGTCTCAAAACGTCTTTCGAAGCCTCTTTGACTTTTATGGTCCATTGCTTCATCGGTATGAATTCGATGGGGTTTAAACATGCTGCGCGTTCCGTGTGGCACAAGACATTGTGCTTGAATTTATCTTCCTTCTCAATCAATCCGAGCATACCCAGTTCTTCAATTATTTTTATCCGCGCATCCGCAACTTTCATTCCCGCAAAATGTTTTGCATTTTCATTTAATTTTCCATGATTGTCTATCAGGTTTATTGACGGCAACTCGTATCTTTTTTGCCATTTTATGTCCATCTCGTCCCCGTATGTGCAAAGATAAACCACACCAGTGCCGAATTCCATGTCGACGTCCGGGTTTGCGATAATTTTAACTTCCTGCCCGAAAATCGGGATCTTTACAGTTTTACCCACGAAATCGGAATATTCTTCATCAGAAGGGTTTACGAAAATCGCAACGCACGCAGCCATCATCTCCGGCCTCGTTGTTGCGATGGTTATTTTCTTACCGCCTTCAACTTCAAGTTTTATGTAATAAAGGACGCCGTCCTTTTCAACGTAACCGACTTCAGCCTTCGCAAGCGTGGTCGAACATTTGGTGCACCACATTATCGGATGCTCGGCGCGTTCAATTAAACCTTTGTCGAAAAGGTTTACCAAAGTTTTTTGTACAAATCCGATGTATTCCGGAGAGTCTGTAGTGTATTCGTAATTCCAATCCGACGAATACCCTATCGAAGACATGTATTTTTTCATGCTGGATATGCATACGCCGGTCCATTCTTTGCATGCTGTTAAAAATTTTTCCCTCTCGTTTTTTCTTATTTTATAATCTTTTTCTACTTTCAATTCTGTCGGCAGCCCGTGACAGTCCCATCCCTGAGGCAGGAGGACCGAAAAACCCTGCATTCTTTTGAACCTGGCTATTATGTCGTTCCATGTCCACCAGAGAACGTGGCCCATGTGCGGCACGCCAGAAGTGAAAGGCGGGGGCGTGTCTATTACAAAAGTTTTTTCGGCCGACGGGTCAAAGTTGTAAGTTTTATTTTCCTGCCAATATACTTGCCATTTATTTTCCGATTCTTTCGGTTCGTACCTTTTTTGTAATTCCATTTTCATCATCTTTTTATTAAACTTTTCCTGAGAGGTTATTTGATAAACCTTTTGTTAAAAAGGTTAGTTAAGCTTCCTTAACGTCGTTCCGGATATATTTGCCAAGCGGAGCCGAGTTTTTATCCAGGTCCAGCACCATACCGTCTTCGGCCGCGATTACTTTAACACCGGTTTCTTTCGCCGCTTTTTGCGCCTGTTTTTCCGGTCCGCGCTCAATGACTTTCATCCCGAAATGCTGCAAAACGCATAGCTTCGGTTCGGTTTCTTTTATAAGCGTAATGGCATTGTCAAGATTCATGTGCATCGGCCACGTGTCATTGTCAGGCCGCAGCATGTTTATTACCAGCAAATCCGCGTTTTTGTGATATTTTTTTAATTCGGGGAAATATTCGCTGTCTGATGTGTATGATATGGTTTTGGAGCCTTCGATGCGGAACCCGATACACATTGGATCTGAATGTTTTGTTGGCGTGGCTTTGACTTTTATGCTTTTTAAATTTGTGGAATCGCCGGCTTTCATTACCACAGTATTTTCCAGGGATTTCAGGTAGATTTTCAGCAGCGCCGGGCTGTTATTGTCGTATCCTTGTATCGCCGAAACGCTGCCCAGCAGTATGCCTTTCGGGTTCTTCGCACCCTCGGTCATCGCGTCTATCACGGCATTGCAGTCGTTTGAATGGTCCAAATGGACATGTGAAACCATGACAACATCGGTGTTTTTGATGTTTACTCCGTATTCCTTTGCGCGGACTAAGGCGCCCGGCCCCGGGTCTATGTGGATATTAACGCCGTCCATGTCTATCCTGAACCCGCCAGTTGCACGAGCCTGGGTTGCCATGGCATACCGACCGCCGCCGCTGCCCAGGAAAACAAGTTTGACCATCGAATCACTAAAAGCTTATTCTTGGGACAATTATATAACACTTAAATCGGACAATGGAAGAAAGTTAGTAGGCTGTTGGTTGGACCATACCGATACAATCATACGGTATGTTTCTAGCTGAAAAGCCGACTGAAGCATGCGTTGTAACTAGAAACATGTGCATACAATGGGCCGGTAGATCAACGGTAGATCGCGACGTTCGCATCGTCGAGGCTTCGGGTTCGAATCCCGACCGGTCCAAACAAGCTTTTCCGAAAAGCTTAACCAAAAATGCAGAGTCTTGATTATTTTCCATTCTTTTCCGGACGCTTTAGATACAGGCTGAAATTCCTTCCCATCGTAACCATAGCACCCCTGGACCAGACGCCGTTTAGTTGCCACATATCAAATCCATAAGATTGGCGAACCGCTACTGGCCGGGATAAGTAATCGATAATTTGATCTTCCCATTCAGGCGCAGTAGCGGAAAATTGCAGGAACCTCATGTCGTTGTCGGTAACCATCAAAACAAGGTGGCTATCCGGACCAAGCGGAAGATTTTCGGAGCCGGCGCTCATGTGTTCCAGCCCATGCGATTTTCCGTCAAACAGCATAAAATCATTGGGCAACCTTTCAACATTTTCACAGAGTAAAACCCTGTACTCCGTGGCAGCGGTGTATTTTCTGGTGTCCGGGTGGAGATGATAAACCCATGCACCTTTAACCTTTTTCCTGATGTTATAAGAATTTTCGGGTGTCGCAATTCGTATGTCCAGTTCATGCCCGTTGCCCAGATCTTCCACGTGTTTGACACGGCTGTAAACAACTCCCGGCTGCGCTAAACAGCCCTCTCTTTCCGCGATTTTCATCGACCTTAAAATTTTCAGGCCTTCTGCAGCCTCTTTGAGATCATCACCGTAAAGCGGGTGCAGGAAGTTCTTCTCGATAAATTCCGCGGGCGTAACGGAAACTTGTCTGTATGTCATCCTTTTATTAAAACGGTTAAGAATTTGAATCGAATACCCAAACACCTTTTATTTAAGATAAAAAACAAAACTTCGTGCGGAGTAGACTGAAGCATGTGCATACGAATAGCATATGCTTCTAATTAATGTGGGCGCGTAGCTCAGCTTGGTAAGAGCGTTCGACTGATAATCGAAAGGTCCTCGGTTCAAATCCGAGCGTGCCCATCGAAACAAACTGACGCATACTATGTATGCGTCTAGTTAATTTATCTTGAAATTCTTGTCAACGAGAAGGTGTATCACGAAGCCCAGCAGGCCGAACGATGTCAGTATCAGAGCCTTCGAAAGCTCTTCCCACAAAATTAGACCGACAAAAAGCAGGAAAAATCCATATGCTATTGCGGATTTGAAATTGTGGAACGGCCTGCTTTCGGTGGAATAAAGCGGCTGGGCCCTTCCGGCGATGGCGTAATAAAGGAATATGGGAGCGAAGAACAGCAGCGAATATTTTTCGTGCCATTTCCACTCGTTGCTTTTGCGCCTGGTCTTTTTTACTATGTAACCTATGTCGGGAAGGAAATTGCTGTACAAAAATATTAGGAGCGATATCAGTAAAGGTGCCAGTATTCTTGTTTCCAGGAGTATGCCTACCAGCAGATAAAAAATTATCAGGGGGATTATCAAACGCTTAAAGGCCCATGCAGCAAAGCTGAAATGCTCCTTTAGCTCGTCTTCGATCTTTTTGAAAGTTGCAAACGGCGGCAATCTGCTGGAAATCAGATTATCCCAGTATTCTGTAATTTTTTTCCTGGTTTTTTTCATGCAGCTTCGTGAAATAATTAATCTTGGACAATTAATATCTTTAACATTTTCACAAGTCTTTACAAATTTAAGCAACCAAGGAAATAATTATATTGATCGCATGCCGCAGTTATGCCCGAATTGCCAAAACAGCATACATCTAGTCCAATCCTCGCCAACTGTAATACTTCTTTGCAAAGGATGCGGAACATTTTTCGACGCTTCGTTGCAACCTGCCGGGGATTTGAAAGCCGGTTTGGACATGGATAGAATCTCTTCGTCGCCTGGGCCTGCGCCAAGCCGGCAGGAAGCCCCGGCCACGCCGCTTGAGCAAGAGGCTGAACAGCCGGCCAAACGGACCGAAAGCATGTTATCATTGCTTTCTAGCGGTGGCGGCGGTGCATACGGTTCAACATTTGGCTGCCCGAAATGCGGCAACGGGATGAAATCTATGGAAAGCCCGGTAACCGGAAACACATTGTACACATGCGCCAAATGCGGGTACACAGGAACCAATTACGTCAAGAAATGATTTTTTATCATCGTATTAGCGCGCCCGTCCCTACATCCTTGTCCGGTTTTAACACAACAACCTTGCCGTCTTTTTCCGCGGCTAACATCATGCATTGCGATTCAAGCCCCATGAACTTGACTGGTTTTAAGTTAACAACCACAATCACGTCTTTTCCGATAAGCTCGTCTGGTTTGTAGAATTTCGCCATTCCTGCAATACATTGGCGCGTTTCATTTCCTATGTCTATAGACAACTTCAATAATTTTTCAGATCTCGGAACGCTTTCCGCGGACAATATCTTCCCGACGCGTATGTCCAGTTTTGAAAAATCTTCTATCTCAACCATGTCTTTAGCACCTCCCAATTTTTTTAATCTCGCATCTATCGCCGCGTCTTCAACTTTGTTGAAAAGTATTTCTGCAGCATTAATTTTGTGGCCCGGTTTGATCGCAATCTCGCCCGCCGAATTCCAGTTCGTCGCATTCGTGCCAAGCATATTATTTATTTTTTCCGAAGTAAACGGCAGGAACGGTTCTAACAACACGGCCAGCGTACGACACGCGTTAACGCACACATACAAGCAGGTCTTGTTGTTCTTATTCTTCCACGGCTCTTCCAGTTGCAGGTAGTAATTGCATGCGCTTGAAAATTCGAGTATTTTTTTCAACGCCCTGTCGTGATGGTTGGACTCTATTTCTTTCCCGGCGTCTGCGCTTATGTATTTTATCTTGTCCACCAATTCGTTTTTCAGATCCACGGATTTAGTTTCTAGGATATTTTCATCCTCAGGCTTCGGAACAACTCCGCCGAATTTTGTATTTATGAAAGTCAATGTGCGGTTGACGAAGTTGCCGATGTTCGCAACCAGTTCATTGTTTATCCTCGCTTGGAATTCTTTCCAGTCAAAATTGACGTCTTGTTGCGAATACGTGGTTATCGCTGCAAGGTAAAAACGCAAATAATCAGCCGGAAATTCGTTCAGAAAATCTTCCAGTGAGATGTACCATCCCCTGCTTTTAGAGAATTTTTTATTTTGCAAAAGCAGATATCCGCGCGTAGGTATGTAATCTGGCTCCTTGAACTCTCCGGTTATCAGGCGTATGGCAGTCATGAACAGGTAATGGTGATAAACGATATCCTTTCCGATGTAATGGTATATCTTTGAGGAATTCCAGAAATCTTTCGCTTTATTTTCGGAACCGAAATATTTTATAGCATTTGAAGCATAGCCGATTGCATTGTCGAACCAGCCGTAAAAAACTTTGTTATTTTCGTTTGGCACAGGCACGCCCCATGTTATATCCCGGGTTATGTCCCATTCCTTTAGGCCTTCGTCAATCCATTTTAACACGTAATTCTTGACGTCTTCCTGCAAGTTTCCGTTAGACAGCAGCCAGTTTTTTAGATCCTTTGAAAAGGCGGAAAGCTTCAAAAAATAATGCTCGCTTTTTTTCGTAATCGGTTTTCTGTTGCACAACGCACAGTGTTCGTCTTTTATTTCGCCCGGCTCAAATACACGCCCGCATTTTTCGCAGCCGTCAGAATATTGGTCTGTTGCGTTGCAGTATGGACACGTGCCTTTTACATAGCGGTCCGGCAAAAATTTCTTGTCCTGTTCGCAGTATGGCTGGGAAACAACCTGTTTGAAAATGAAGCCCTTCTCATTGAGCATCTGGAAAAAATGCTGTACCAATTTTATATTTTCATCTGAACTGGTCTTGTAAAATATATCAAAGGAAATTCCGAGTTTTTTGAAATCTTTCTGGTCTTTTTCGTTCCAGAACCGGACGTAATCCTCTGGTTTCTTATTCTCCTGTT
>JACPAF010000006.1 GCA_016180965.1 Candidatus Aenigmatarchaeota archaeon | reverse complement strand
CTCTTGAGGTCTAAAAATGAGTATGGCAAAATTCAAATATGCAGGTTATAGCCTTACAACACTGATAGTTTTTATTTCTTTGCTTGCATCTTCGATTCTTGCAGCCACTGGAGCTTCAACACCAGGAACATGGAAAGGGTACGTGTACGCAAACACAACTTTAGCGGAAAGCCGTTTGCCGGTATCAGCTTACATAACAGGTTCTTTGAAAGATAATACCAGTACAACAACAGCGGAAGATAGGGGATTTTATATACTGAACGTCGAAGGCGTTGCTGGTCAATCAGTGGGTTTCCAGGTCTGCGGTGTAAATGCAAACCAGGAAAACCAATCGTGGTCTGTTGGCCCGCATCCAAACGGGACTTATTGGGGATTTAATTTATCTTTCAGCCGTTCTGCGGATGGAGCAGCATGCACGTATGCATGCGGTTGTACGGGCGGTTTCTGCAACTCCGGAACTTGCGCAAGCAGCGCGCCTTCCAGCGGCGGAGGCGGAACACCTAGCGGCGGAAGTCCGGGCGGAGGCGGCACGACAACAACAGTAGCGACAACGACAACAACTGCGCCAACCACGACGACTACAACAACCACAACGACGACAACGACTATTGTAACGCAAACCGTTCCAGAAGTGATTGCGAATACGCCAACTGAAATAAAACTTCCCGCGTCTGAATCAACTTCGGTGGAGTCTATCACCATAGAAACAACAGCAGCGGCAAGCAATGTGCAAGTTACTGTTAAAACGACATCAGCGCCTTCCAGCGCGTCTGTGATAATTTCATCATCTTCCGGCGCGGTTTACAGGTATCTTGACATAAAGACCGTTAACGTTGAATCGTCGTCGATAAAAAGCGCAAAATTCAGTTTCAAGGTTGAACGATCGTGGTTCACGGCAAATGAGATAGACCAGACTACCGTCAACCTGAATAGGTTAGTGAGCAATAATTGGGTCAAATTGGCGACCAATATTGCCGGCGGGGACGACAAGTATGTTTTCTATGAGTCTGAATCGCCGGGCTTTTCCGTGTTTGCGATAACTGGAGAAAAAGTCAAGGCCGGCGCAACGACGACCACAGTCCCGATACCGACTACTACGCAGCCCACAACCACGACGGCCGCGACGACTACCACACAACCGACTACGGACGGTACGGGGATAATCATAGTAGTTACGGTCATTATTGTCCTGATAGCGGCTTATTTCTACACCAAGAAGAGCGAACAAAACAGGTTTTCATTCCCGAAAGTATAGGCTTTTATTTCTTTGTGTCCACATAACCGTTTAGCGTTAAGCATTTTGGGAATGGAAAATTTATGGCCAATGAAAATCCGGATGAAATAAAAGGACTCAACATCTCAAAAGACATTACTATAGGCGAATTCCTAAAAAAAATCAGGCATACAGGTTTTCAAGCCACGAACCTCGGTAAAGCGGTTGAAATAATAGATAAAATGAAGCTTGATAATGCCACAATATTTCTTTCGTTCACATCAAACATGGCCTCTTCCGGATTGCGCGATGTTTTCGCTTATCTTGTTAAAAATAAACTTGTTGATGTAATCATAACATCAGTCGGTTCTGTGGAAGAGGATTTGATAAAATCCAAGATGCCTTTCCTTCTGGGGAGTTTTGATATGGACGATGTTGAGCTTCATAAAAAAGGCATCAACAGGATCGGAAATATCCTGGTTCCGAATAACCGTTACGGACATTTGGAAAAGGTTTTGCAGCCGTTTTTCAAAAAGATGCATGAAAAACAGAAGAGATCGGGAAAGATGATATCACCGAGCGAATTGATAGCGGAGCTTGGCACGCTTGCCGGCGAGGATTCGTTCATTTACTGGGCTGCGAAAAACGAGATACCTGTTTTCTGCCCTGCTATTACTGATGGCGCGTTTGGATTGCAAACATTCTTTTACAAACAGGACCACAAAGATTTTGGCATAGACGCAACTGCGGATATGCAGCGATTGGCTGAAATTGTTTTACAGTCGAAAAGGACTGGCGCCATAATCTTGGGCGGGGGAGTTGCAAAACACCACACGATCGGTGTGAACATATTACGCGACGGGTTGGATTATGCGGTCTACGTGACAACAGCTGGTGAAGGCGACGGCTCTGTGGCCGGCGCGCGGCCCAAGGAAGCGAAGTCCTGGTCTAAATTGAAGGAAGACGCAAATTCCGTGTGCGTTGAAGGCGATGCAACGATAATTTTTAGCCTGCTTGCGTTTGCTATGAAAGGTGGAAAGTGATTTACATGGCGCCGGAAATACTTGCAGCCGCTTTTGCAACAGGAATTCTTGTGAAATTGGTTGACCAGATCGAGGACAAAAAATTAAAAATGAAAAACATGTCTGCATTGTTGGGCATATTTTACGGCTTCCTGATAGCGTACGTGATGATAAAATCCCCGATTGTCGCGAATCTGTGGATGGCTGCGGTGCTTGCGAACATAGCTGCGGGAAAAATAGATGCAGCCGGGCACAGGTTTGGGATTTTTACCATGCTGATCGTGCTGATTTTAATGGGCTTTCCCCAATTTAATTTTTATCTTATTGCATTATTTTTAATAACCGCCTACTTTGATGAACATCTAAAAAATATGGGCGATGCAAGGAAAATAAAGAATAAAACTTTTGCAAAGATGGCGTCTTACAGGGTTGTCCTTGAATTAACGGCCTTTGCGGTTTCCGTTTATACTGGAGAATGGATTTTATTCGCTTCGATACTGGCTTTCGATGTGGGATATGCGATGATTAACAAGTTAAACAAGTAAAATGTATTAATAGCTGAAAAACTAATTGTGGAGTGATATCATGGATATTAAATTCTTATTGCCTATATTTTTAGCGGCTTCGATTCTGGTTAGCGGATGCACATCATCGCCGACTACTACGACTACTACGGCGCCAACAACAACGATTCCTGCAACGACAACCACAACCGCGACAGGCGCAACTACAACAACCAGTTCTACAACAACTACACAAGCGAGCGTGAAAGAATTTTCAATTACAGCCAGCCAATGGAAATTCGAGCCTAACACGATCACAGTCAAGCAGGGCGATACTGTGAAATTAACGCTAACAAGCATTGACGTAACACACGGGGTAAGCATCCCTACATTCGGCGTAAATAAACAAATTGACCCGGGCAAAACAGCAACTGTTCAATTTGTTGCGGATAAGAAAGGCACATTCACTTTTGCGTGTTCGGTGTTCTGCGGCGCGGGCCACAGCGGAATGACGGGTAAATTAATTGTCGAGTAGATTAAATGAAAAATTTGCTGACGCTGTTGTTCTTGGTTTTGTTTTCCCAATCCGGCGCAGCACACCTCGGCGGCGGGGAAGACCGGGTTATCGGCGATTATCTGGTTGAGTTTAGCTACTCACCCGGTGCGCCTGTACAGGACGAGGAGACGTTTATTGCGTTAAGCTTGGCTAATAACACTACGATCCAGCCGATAGACGTGGAAAAGGTTTTGGTAAGAATCTCCGACCCTTACAAGGTGATTTTTTCCGGCTCGCTTTTACCCGAAAATCGAAATGCGGCCTTTACTTATGTTTTCCCTCGTGCAGGCAGTTACGACATAGAGGCCGTTTTTTACAAAAACGGCATTATATTCACGTCAGCCAAATTCAGTCTGGCGGTTCAGGAAAAAACAAGTCCGTTTACCCCCTTCGCCGCAGCCATGATTTTGATACTACTGTATATTGTTTCAAAATCAGGTTTCCCTTATAAAGTATGGGGCAAGCTTAGGAAAAGCTTATAAGTCTATTATATTATTATTGTCTAGACATACGGAAAGCTTCTCTTTCTAAAAGGGAGTTTTTTTGACATGTCTAAATATAAGATAAAAAAGGTGAATTAGGAAAATGGCATTTGGTGGACGCAATTTCGGCGGACCCAGAGAGATGCACAAGGTAACTTGCGCTGACTGTGGGAACGAGGCTGAAGTCCCTTTCAAACCAGACGGGAAGAGACCTGTCTATTGTAGGGATTGCTTCAACAAGAAACGCGCAGTCTAAGCTGGCGTATCTTTAGAAAGTTAAGACGATATTTTATTTTTTGGGCATTATTGCCCGATCTTGTTTTTTTATTTGGAATATCAATCGTATCATTTTTAATTTTAAACTAGCCGTATTCGGATTTTAGGATTGTTTTGGAATTTTTAATTTTATACCAGACAAACAAACCAGCCAGCGAACCGGTTAATCCGAGTATTGATGAAACGAAGGTGAAATTCAACACAGCATTTTCCAGGCCCGCAGGCAATTGGGTTTTGCCAAGCCATAAAATAAGCCACGGTACGGCTGCGTTTGAGACGGTTCCAGCAACTGCTGCGTTTAGAATATTTTTATTGGCATGGGCGACCAATTCGAAGATTATTCCCGTAGAAACAAATATTAGAATTTTATCCGGACCCAAAACACCAAGGAACGGGACAGGCAAAGTCATTATGCCGGTTATGGAAAACAGCAAGGCGACAGAGCCGATTTTCTTCACCACAAGGAAAACAATGGCTGCGAAAAAGGATGTTGGCAATAAAACCAGCCCATAAACCTGAGGAAAATAAAATGCAGATGCATAAGCCAATAGACTCCATGCGACGGCTACCAATAAAATCATGGACAATTCAGTTTTTTTGAGATATTTTAATTTGGTCATTTTTTCCCCAGCCTTGCCTTCAAAACAGGCACAAGTTCTTTTATTTCCAGCATCCGTTCCTTGTATTTGCCCATTTTGATGCCATAACTTTCCTTTGGCAAAGTTCCTTTCTGGAAATGTTCATACTGGGCTTTTTTCATCAGGTTTTTCAGGACAATTTTTTCAGTTTCCAGGTCTTTTATCCTGTTTTTAATTCGCTTTGCCGAAATTTTGCCGAGAGTTAAATAAACGGCGGCAACCAGGACAATTGCCCCCATAGTTATATTGGTTTTGTTATCGACTAAAAAGGAAATTATGTTTTCTCTTACAGCTTTTATCCTAACCTGGACCAATGTGGCCTCTGCACGCATGCTTGTTAATTCCGTATAGCCTTGTTTGACCAGGTTTTCAGCTTCGTCGTACCTCTCATTCCGGAATGCGGCCGCGCTTTTGTTGAGAAGTTCTCTGGCACGGGACGTATTAAGATTGTAAGTTTCGAGTTCTTCTATGCCGAATTTCAAAGCTCCGATAGAATCGCTGATGTTGTACGCCCGAAGTTTTCTTTCCGATATCAGGCTGGTTTTTTCAAATACCACCGAATAGATCGTGGCGTTAAAGGCTTTTTTGGCGTCTAACAGAGCGTCGCTAACGAAAACGACGCCAAACCCGGAGTTGTACATTTCATTTATGTCTTTTTCAGCCTGCATTATTGCGGCTTGGTTTTCTTTTGCGTTTTGCGCGTTTGCATAACCGGCTGTTAGAAGAAATAAAGCCAGGATTGCCAGATATGTTGGTTTCATTTCAACGCCCCCAGTTTGGCGGTTAATTTTTTAACAGCCGTGGATATTTTTTCCCTTAATTTTCCGTCAGTTGGCTTGAATTTGTAGCCGAGCCTTTCTTTCTTCGCCAACTTGGTTTCTAACACGGCGAGCGATTCTTCTATTTCAGTTTTCCTGAGCTTGTACATTTCCATCCTTTTGTCATAGGTTGGTTTGTTTATCGAACGCTTCTCGAAAAATTCCCTCTGGAGGTTTTTCATCATGTTTAGAATTTCAGCGTCTTCATTTTTCAGATTATCCATTTCTTTGGAAATTTTTATTATTCCGACTCTCTTAGCCCGTAGTTTCACACGGCTTTCCTTGATTTCGGATAACCTGTTTTCATACCCGTAAATTGTTTTGTGGTATTCTGTTGAAGACATTGTTTTTTCCTGGTATGCCATGCGCTGCGCCTCTTTCATCAATCCCATAATATTCGCTTCTTCCACGCGCATGTCTTCCAATTTTTTCTTTATCACAA